>JBIOXD010000067.1:0-70661 GCA_044869265.1 Gemmatimonadales bacterium | reverse complement strand
GGCCTTTTCAGGCGACGCTCGTCCCCGAAAAGCGACAAGAGATCACGACAGAAGGGGGCCTCGCGCTCCGTAGAGGCGATCGGCGGCTCGCGGGAGCGATTGCGAAACTGCAAGATGCGGGAATTCGGGTGAGCCTCTTCATCGATCCCTCATTGAAGACGATCGACATCGCGCGGGAGCTGGGCGTCCCTGCCATTGAAATGCACACCGGCGCGTACGCAAATGCGTCGAAACGGAACCCGTCGAAAGAACCACGTCGAATCGGAACGTCGAATGACCTGCGTCGTGACAAGGCGTTGAATGACCTGCGTAGAGCGGCTGCACATGCGCGTAGCATCGGTTTGGCGGTTCATGCCGGCCACGGCCTGACCTACCAGAACGTGCAGCCGGTGGCCGCGATCCCCGAGATCGAAGAGCTCAATATCGGCCATTCGATCGTGAGTAATTCCGTGTTCTGGGGGCTGGAAGAAGCGGTCAGGAGGATGCGGAAACTGGTTGATGATGCCGTCAGCCATCAGCCATCTGCCGTCAGCAAGGCTGACGGCTGACGGCTGAAAGCTTATTTTGTTTCCGCCATGACCCCCGGCGCCCCGCAACCTCTCGGCATGTCGGACTTCTTCGCCCTCGAGGCGGGGGAGTATCTCGACCGGCTGGACGCCCTGGTCCAATCGGCCGCACCTCCGGCCGACGAACTGGTGCGTCTGGCGCGCGCGCTGCGCGGCAGCGCGTTGATGGCGAGCCAGCAGGCGATCGCGCGGGCGGCGACGGGATTCGAGGCCCTCGCGCGCGGCGTGCGGGAAGGGCGGCGGGCCTGGGATGTCGCCACCAGGCAGCTCGCGACCCGGGCCGTCGACGATCTGAAGATCTTTGTGCGCAAGGCCGCTACCTGGTCCGAAGCCGACACGGCGAACGCCGAGGCGCTCGCGCGACAGCTCGAGCAGCTCGGGGGGCGTCCCTCGGCTCAGGTGCGAGCCGCCGAAGCAATGGGACTCGACGCAGGCGCGCGCGCATTCGTCGCGCGCGAGGGCGCCGCGATCGCCAGCGCGCTCGACCGTGCAGGCCGGGTGCTGCGCACCAATCCGACGGCGCACGATCCGCTGCAGCAAGTCATGAAGGCACTGCAACCCCTGCGGGGTCTCGCCGCGCTGAACGATCTGCCGCCATTGCCGGACCTGCTGGAAGGAATCGAACGCGCGATCGCGGAGCTGGAACGCAACAGCGCGTCGCCGCCGGCCGGGTGGGGCGAGATGATCGCCGAGCTGTTCCAGATGGGCGCGACATCGATCGCGCATGCGGCACGCGCGGTGGCCGACCGAGGCCGGCCAGATGCGGAAAGCGCAGAGTTCCGGAAATTCGCGAGCCTGCTCGTCAAGTTCATGGATAGCGAGCCGGAAATCGTCCCGATCGAAACCGTGGCGACGATCGTCCAGCGCGGGGCACCCGAGCCCGGTGCTCAGATCCGTCCGGCCACGCTGGGCCGACACGAGCTCGTAAGTCACGGCGAGCATCTCCAGCAGGCGGCCGACTCTCTGGAGCGGGCACCGAGCCCGACGCAGCGCGAGCTGCGCGCGCACACCCTTGCCGGCACGTTCCGCGCCCTCGGCACATCGGCCCGGGGGGAGGGGGGGGGCGCGGCAGGAGGGGGGGGCGCTGGTCCGCTGACCGAACGAGTGGCGGAGTTCGCGCAGGCGGCGCGCGATGCTGTATCGAGCGGAATCGCGGTGAAGCAATCCGTGGCCTTCGCCGCTGAGGTACGCAAGGCAGGCGAAGTGCTGTCGGCATCCATTTCCGGTGACGAGAGAGCCACGGCCGCAGCGCTCGCCGCTGTCACCCTCGCTATCCGGCGACTGGGTGGAGAGCCGAGCCGGGCAGCACCGCCGCCACCGGCCACCAGAACTCCACAGCCTCCGGCCCCCCCGCCGTCCCTCCCGTCCCCCCTGTCCGGCGACATCGCGGGGTCGTGGATCGTCTACGAACGCATGGTCGCCGCGGGGGTTGGGCCCCCGTCGTTGGAGGAGCTACTCAAGGGAGTCGCGGCTCCACGAGGCAACGGCGGTGAGGCCGTCGATATCCGAACGCTGGTCTACAAGGGCGACCGCGCCCGCCAACGCGCACAGGAACTCCGCCAGGCGGCCAAGCGCGCCAGCGGGGACGACCTGCGCGCCATCATTGACGAAGTCTGCGACCTCGTTGTCCTCGCCCTCGAGCCCGAGTAGGCAGCAGCGCTGGCGGTGGGCCTGGCTGATCGGGCTCGTCGTCAGTGTCGCACTGCTGGCTTGGGTGCTGCACCGCATCAATCTCCGTGAGGTCTGGGCGGACGCGCGACAGGCCAACGCCGTCCTGCTCCTACTCACGGTCATCATTGCGACCGTCACCTTCCCGGTGCGCACCATTCGCTGGCGCCTGATCCTCCGCGACGCAGACGGTCGACCCCTGCCCTGGAGGCCGCTCTGGCACGCGACAACCATCGGGTTCATGGCGAACAACCTGCTGCCCGCGCGTGCCGGCGAAGTCGCGCGTGCGTACGTGGCTTCACGCCAGCTCCCGGTGCGCTTCTCGACAGCGCTCGCCTCCCTTGGCGTCGAACGCATCTTCGACGGGCTGGTGATGTTGGGGTTGATGGCGATCGCCATTGCGGCCTCGTCGTTCCCGGCGCAGGCGCTCGTCGGAGGTCGATCAGTCTCTACGATCGCGATGGCCGCGGGCGCGTTGTTCGGCGCTCTTCTTGTACTGGCGTTCGTCGTCGTGCACCGGCCGGAGCCGTGGCTGCGGCTATTCGAACGCAGCACCCGGCGCCTGTTGCCCAAGCGCATCGCCGAGCGAGTGAACGGCGCCGCCGAGGGGATCGTCGCCGGGCTGGAAGTACTGAAGAGTCCCGCTCGGTTTGCCGGCGTCGTGTTCTGGTCGCTCCTCCTGTGGCTCAAGAACGCGGCCGCATTTGCGATCTGCTTTCGCGCGTTCGGCATTGACGTCCCCCTCGAGGCCGCACTCCTCTTGCAGGCGATCATCGGCTTTGGAGTTGCCGTGCCGTCCGCGCCAAGCGGAGTCGGGGTGTTCGAGGCAGCCACGTTGGTGACGCTGCAGCTCTACGGCGTGGATTCCAATCTCGCGGTGAGCTACGCGCTCACCTACCACGTGACGACGTTCATTCCGATCACGCTTCTCGGATTCTGGTCGTTGTCGCGCCTGCACCTGCGCCTGCGCGAGCTGAGCGCCGCGCCGAACACCGCATGACCGCGACAGTGCACGTCGCTGCGCATGCGAAGATCAACCTGTTCCTGCGCATCCTCGCCCGCGAAACCTCGGGATTCCATCAGATCGAAACGGCATTTGCACTGCTCGAGCTGGCCGATCAACTCGAGGTGCGTCGCACGGATGGAGGGGGGGGAGGCGTGCACCTCGATGTGGACGGACCCGATCTCGGTCCCTCGGACGAGAACCTCGCGGTGCGCGCCGCGGGCGCGGTGCTGGAAGCCACCGGCAACCGCTTCGGCGTATCGATCAAGCTGACGAAGCAGATCCCGGTGCGCGCGGGATTGGGAGGCGGCTCGAGCGATGCCGCCGCTGCGCTCCACGCGGTCAACGCGCTGGCCGGCAACGCCGTGGCGCGCCACGAGCTCCTCCACTTCGCCACAAAGCTCGGCGCGGACGTCGCATTCTTTGCGAGCGGCGCACCGCTCGCCGTCGCGTGGGGGCGCGGTGAGCGCCTACTTCGCCTCCCCGCCCCGCCGGTGATGCCCGTGCTGCTGGCGGTTCCTCCAATCCCCGTCGCGACACCCGACGCCTACAAATGGTGGGACGAACAGAATCCATCGCCAACCGCCCGCGGGCCAGTGGCACTCGACTCGGATGCCTTCGCCACGTGGGGCAGCATCGGGCGGCTCGGTGGGAACGACTTCGAGCAGCCGGTGTTCGGCCATCACCCCGAGCTGCGGGGCTTGTACGAGCGAGTGGCGGCGACGGGGCCGGTTTGGGTGCGAATGAGCGGATCGGGGAGTGCGGTCGCGGCCGTCTATAAGAAGAAGGAGGAGCGGGACGACGCGATCGAGCGGCTGGGCTCGCGACAGCAGCAGCTGATTGCGACAGCGACGCGGGCCACGCCGGGACCTGCCGCACAGCCGTCATGAGACGCGTCTATCGAGCAGATCAGAACGCTCGTAGTATCGGATGGTGTCGCGGGTCACGCCGCTCCGGGTCGATTACTCCAGCCAGCGTCTGTTGCAGTCGCGCTACACCATCTCGTCGGGCCCCAGGAGGAACGATGCGTCGAACCGTGTGGAGTGTGTTGGGACTCGTGCTCATTTGCGCGCCCGCCCCAATGGCCGGCCAGGGACTGCGCGACAAGATCTCGGAGCTCTTCGTCTTCACACCGGGGCAGCAGCCGCTCTTCCTGGGTGGAACGGGCACGCACGAAAACCACTTCATCACGTCGGCCAGCACTCAGAACGGCGTCCTGATCTCGTTCATCGGGAACGCGGTGGGCACCAACGTCGCCAGTATTCCCCTCAGCGCGACCAGCGGCGGCTCGACGTTTCGTTTTGAAGGCGGCGCGCCCGTGCGGACATCGGTCTCACCCGGTCCGATCTTCGCCGAACGCGCGCTGACGCTGGGCAAGGGCCGCGTGTTCGTCGGTGCCAACATGAATCGTCTGAAATTCGAGTCGCTCCGCGGCGTACGGCTGGACGACATTCGCCTGAATTTCGTTCACGAAAACGTCGATACGCCCGCCTGTGACAGCATCGAAGCCCAGGACTGCGCGCCGTACGGCGTGCCGCGGCTCGAAAATGACGTGATCGCGCTACGCCTGGGACTCGATCTCGAAATGACCGTCACGTCGTTCTTCGTGAGCTTTGGACTCCTCGATCGCCTGGACGTGGGCGTCGCGCTGCCGATCGTGTCCATGTCACTGGTCGGCCAGAGCGACGTGCAGATCATCTCGTTCGCCGAATCGACGGCGGCCCATTTCTTCGGCGGCACGCCGTCCAACCCGCAACTGTCATCCACGCGGTCGACGGCAGGCTCCGCGTCGGGCATCGGCGACGTCGCGGCGCGCGTGAAGGTCAACCTGATGCGGTCCGAGCGGACGAGCTTCGCGCTGCTCGCCGATGCGCGCTTTCCGACCGGCAGCGCGGAGGACCTCCTCGGATCGGGACACTTCTCGGCGCGGGCGCTCGGCGTGCTGTCCGCACAGCTGGGGCCGTTTTCCCCGCATGCGAATGTCGGCGTACTCCTGCGCAACACCGACTCGCTGAACAACGCCGTGCTCGTCACTGTGGGATTCGATCACGTGATGGCGCCCTGGGCCACCATCGCGGCCGACGTCGTCACCCAGTTTCAGGTGGGAGAGAACAAGATCACGGTGCCGGGGACCGTGACCTACGAGGTACCGTTCGTGCGCACCGTCGAGCCCACCAACATCCCGAATCAGCGGGACGATCTCATCAACGCCTCGTTCGGATTCAAATTCCTGACGGGGTCCGGAGTCACGATCGTCACCAACGCGCTGTTGCCGTTCAACGAAGGCGGATTGCGGCCAAACCTGATGTGGACGGCGGGCCTCGAGTACAATTTCTAGCAGTTAGTGAACTGTGCTGAGCCGCCAGGCTCCTGCGTCCGAGACGAATGAGGCGCGGAAGGTGACGCGTGTGCGCTCGAGCCGTCCCGTCGTCGCATTGTCGAACTCGTACACACCGCTCACTATTGCTTCAGCCGTGTTGTCCTTCACGTCGACATTCCCGACGCTCAGGTTGGCTTTGAGGTTGCGAACCGCCTTGAAGAAATCCTCCCAGACGTGCTGCTGTTGGGCGGAGAGGCCGGGGTATGCCCGCCGCACCTGACCGATCTCGCGTGATTCGAGTGCGCGCGCGAACGCCGCAATCGACGCTTCGATCTGCGCGCGCGGGTCGGCGGACGCGGGGGGCGCGGGGGGCGCGGGAGGCGGTGCCGGCGCGACCGACGGCCGCTCCGTGTCGCCCGCGGTAGCCACCCGGGCCCGCGCCGCGCGCTCCGCCTCATTCCACGCGGAGGTGGCGGTCACGAGCTGCACCATCGCGTCGGCCGATCGGCCTTGCGCGGCGAGCGAATCGGCGCCCCGCAGCAGCGTCTCGCCGCGCGCCAGATCGGAGGGCACGGCGCCCGCCTCGACGGCGCGGCGCAGCGCGGCAAGCGCCGTCGCGCGCAATGAATTCAACACGCTGTCTTCCTGACGCACGGAGACAACCGAGTCTCGGCGCGACGCAGTAACGGGCCGCGTCGATCGTGGGGGGGGGCCCGGGGGGGCCGCTGGTTGCCGCTCTTGCGGACGCGTCGCTGTGTCGGTCACGAGGGCGGCCTGTTGCGGCATGAGCGCCGCGCTATCCGTCAGAAGCCCGGCGCCTCCTCCCCCATCCCCCCGATCGCCGCGCACCAAGCGCCACGGAAAGACATTCGAGGCTACGACGAACGCGGCAACCGCGGCCGCGGCGAGTCCGCCCACCCACAGCCACGCGCGCGACGTGCGCCGGCGCCGGCCGCCGGGAGCCGGCGAGCGGTTCCTCGCGAGGGCGATCGGGCTGGTCGGCACGCGCAGATCAGCCAGCAGCTTGGCCTGAGGACCCGCCTTCGCCAAGGTCATCATCTCGCTGCGGATCGGGTCATCACGGCGCAGCGAGGGTCGGCCGCAGACGGCCACGACATCGTCGAGCGTCGGCCACCGGTCCTCCGGCTTTTTCTCCAGCATGCGCATGACCGCGGAAGCGAGATTCGGGGGGCAATCCCGACGCAACCGGGTCACGTCCTGCGGCTGCTCGTTGAAGTGCGCGTACATCACCGACATGCTGGAGCTGCTTTGGAACGGCAATCGCCCGCTGAGCATCTCATAAGCCACGACGCCGAGCGAGTACTGGTCCGTGGCTCCGGTGACCTCTTCGGTCGCGCACTGTTCCGGGCTCATGTACGCGGGCGTGCCCACAGTCACCCCGGTGATAGTCAGGCCCTGCGCCGCTTCCACTTTCGCGATACCGAAGTCGGTGACGACCGCCCATCCTTCTTCGTCGAGCATGATGTTGGCGGACTTGATGTCGCGATGGATCACGCCGTGCCGATGCGCGTAGGCAAGCGCATCGCCGACTTGAGCGAGGATCGTCTGCACCATCTTGATGGGCAACCCGCCGATGTCGCGGATCACGGCATCGAGCGGTCGACCCGCCACGTACTTCATAACGAAGTAGAGGATCTGATGACTTTCTTTGACGGCGTAGATCGGGATGATGTGGGGGTGGCTGAGCGCGGCCGCCGTGCGCGCCTCGCGCTTGAACCGCTCGATCATCCCCTCGCCTATCTGAAACAGCGCCGGCGCGAGCACCTTGATGGCGACCTTGCGATTCAGGGAGAGGTCATGGGCCAGATACACCGTTGCCATTCCGCCCCGGCCCAGCACTCCAAGAATTTCGTAATCGCCGATCGTGGCTTGCCGCAGGACTTCCTGAAGGTTGTCCTGGGTGGGCGCGCCGGAGGGGGGCGCGGGCGTGGGTGAAACCGCCGTCGTCGGCTCTGCGGACGCCACGGTCACACTCGTACCACAACGGGGGCAGAACACTGCCCCCGTGCTGAGCGTAGTGCCGCAGCGCGTGCAGAAACTCGATTCCATCGTCACACAATCTATCTGATCGTGACCTGTCCGGGGCCAGACTGGGTATAGGGAACGGAGACCTACCAAGAGGGATATGCGCCAGCTTTACCTGACCGCCTTGTTGGCGGCTCTGCTCTCAGCCTGCAAAGATTCGACCGCGCCGCTCCGTGACCTCGACGCCATTCGCGTCAGCGTGCGCGTTGAGCCGGCATCGGTGCTCGTCGGGCAGCCCACGAGCGTCGTGCTTACTCTAAGGAACAGCACTCCGTACCCCGTCGAGATCTCGGCCTGCCCTATTTACTTCTGGGTGGAAGGGAGCGGCGGCGAAATCGTCGGCGGCAGCAACCTCATGTTCTGCCTTGCGGGCACGTTCGTCTATCAGCCGCTGCGCTTCAGTCCTCTCGAGAGCAAGACGCTGTCGTTTGTCTGGCTGCCCGGGGAGACGCAATCGGTTCCAGCTGGGACCTATGACGTGTTTGGCTGGGTCAACGAGCCGACGCACCACTCGGCGGCGGCGCGGGTTACGGTACTGCCGTCCGACTAGGACTCCACTGCGGGCTTGCTCGCCGCGTTAGCGGACTGAGGCAATCCACCGCTGGATCGCAACGCGCAGCATCGGTAGCGGCACCGCGCCGTTTTCCAGAACCCGGTCGTGAAACGCCCGTATGTCGAACCGATCGCGCAGTCTCTGCCTGGCCACTGCCCGCAACCGAACGATCTCGAGCCGTCCCATGGCGTACGACACGCCCTGCGCCGGCCAGACCGGATACCGATCTACGCTGACCTCCGCCCGCAGCAGTGGCACGTGAGTATGCTCGCGGATGTAATCGATCGCCTGAGTGCGCGTCCACCCCAGCCAGTGAATGCCCGTATCGACGACGAGCAACGAAGCCGATAGCGTCAGGTCGGCGAGCAAGCCGAATCGCGCGGTATCCGACGAATACAGTCCCATCTCGTCCGCCAGCTGTTCGGCGTACTCGGCCCACCCCTCGCCCATACCCGCGGACCAGAAGTAGCGCCCGATGGCGGGAATCGAGTCCCCCCGCTCCAGCGCGATCGTCCCCTGCAGGTGGTGACCCGGAATGGTTTCGTGAAACGTCAGCGGCTCGAGGTCTGCGCGCGACTTGCGTAACGGATCGTAAGTCGAGAGGTAGTAGATGCCCGGCCTGCTGCCATCCTCCGCCGGCGGATTCCACTCCCCGACGCTCTGCCGCTCGCGAAGAGCCGGATACGGCTCGACCACCAAAGGCGCGCGCGGCAGCCGGCCAAACCACTTCGGCATCGCGGCGCGCGCCCGGTCAAACGCCGCCCGCGCGTGGTCCAGCATTTCATCGCGAGTGCGGAATGTGAACACCGTATCGCGCCGTAGCCGCTCGAGGAGCCGAGCAACATCACTCGTCCCCAGCGAGCTGATGGCGATCACGCGCATTTCTTCTTCCAACGCCTCTACGGTCCGCTCGCCCAGAGCGTGGAGCGTGTCGGGATGGATATTGAGCCCCATCGTTGCGCGAATGCTCGCCTCATAACAGCTGTAGCCGTCCGGATTTGCCGACACGCCGATCTTTGTCCGGGCTCGGCCGATGTACTCACCGGCCAGGAAATCGCGATACTGCCGGATGGCCGGCTGGATGTCGGTTTCGATCACGCGCGCCAACTCCGCCCTGAACTCCGGTGTGGAATCGCGTTGAGCGGGGTCGTACAGCGGTGATTGCGCGATCGGCGTCGACAGGAGCGTGTCGATCTCGCTGAGCGCAATCTCGACGTTGCCGCGTGGGGCGGAGAAACGTCGCCGCAGCCCTTCCCGATGGTTGGCCAATTCCGTCGCGATGTAGCCGGGCACAGCCCGCCACCGCGCCAACGCCTGCCGCCGGGCTTCATCCGTACCGACCGCCTGCAGCGTTGCGAGCGACGTGATCGTGGGAAGCCAGCCACCTCCAGTGTGCCCCACATTCCACAGCTCAAAGCGGCACACCCGCGTTGCGATCGACCCCTCGATGGCGTCGCGCATGACGCCGTACGCGATGGCTTCCGGCCGGCCCGCGAGTTTGCCCGCATCGATCCGCTTGAGCTGCGCCAGCCACCTGTCTTCGCGCGATTGCCACCGTGCCATGGCGGCCGGCGAATTGTCAGGTAGGCGGTCATGCGGTCCGTTCGCGACGCCGTTGAGTGTGGCCTCATCGGGATGCCGCTCGAAGTACGCGACGACGTACGAATCGGTGAGCTGGCGCACGCGGGCCGCGAGGGAATCGGGATGATTCGACTGCAGCGCGAGTAGCGCGGCGAGAAGCGAAGGGGAAATCACGACGTGAGATACAACCGTTGAGGATCGAGCACTTCGCGCAGCAATTGCAGCTCGACACTGGTGGGTGGTTCGAGGCGCTCGACGCGACTGTGGGAACGCAACTTCCAACCTACCGCGGCCTGCACGTCAGCCGCCTCGATCCCGGGATAGAGCGCGGCGAGGAGCAATTCGCCGCTCTCGGCATCTCGCACAAGCACGCCCCTGTCGGTGATCACCTTGGCGACACGTTGGCCCGGACTGGTCCGGAAGTCCACCCGCTCGGGAAAGGCGCGGGGCGAGAGCTTCGCGATGACGAGGATGCGCCGGGCATGGATCGCAATTTCCGCCGCGCCGCCGGAGCCCGGCAGCCTGACCTTGGGGCGGTCGTATGCTCCGATCACCGTCGTGTTGATGTTGGCATAGCGATCGACCTGGGCGCCCCCGAGAAAGCCGACTTCGATTCTCCCGTTCTGCAAGAAGAGCTGAAACACGTCGGCCATGCCGCACACCATCAGAGATCCGGTGACGAGCGCCGGATCACCGATCGAGACCGGCAAACGTTCGGGCGCCGCGCCCACGGCGCCAGATTCATAGATCAAGACCAGGCGTGGCGCGTGCGTGCGCCGCGCCAAATTGCAGGCGAGATTCGGCAATCCGATCCCCACGAACACGACTTCGCCGTCACGCAGCTCTCGCGAGGCGACGGCCGCCATCATCTCATCAGGCGTAAAGATTTCAGAATCCGTAATTCACTCCAGCACAAAACCGCTCGCGAGCTTTGAGCCGCGCGACCAGCGCGGGCTGCTTCTGCATGTACTCACCTCGGTCGCGCGCGTCGTAGACGAATTCGTCGAGATACCGTTCCAGCGCCTTGCGGTCGCGGGAAATCGCCTCCCATGCCACATAGAAATCGTTGTCCCGGTCGTAATAGCCCTGCGCGTACGACGGATGCGCGCCCCACGGCTCGACCACGACGGCGCTGACTATGGCGGCGGGAATCAGCGTGCGATTGGGATCCGAGCGGATCACATGCTCGTCCACCAGCTCCTCGACCACCACGATCACCCGTCCCGAGGCGAACGCCGCCTCTTTCTGAACGCCGAGGAGGCCCCAGATCTGCGTGTTCCCCTGGGCGTCGGCGCGCTGGGCGTGAACGATCGTCACATCGGGGTTGAGCGCCGGCACCGTGGCCAGCGTTTCCGCCGTATACGGGCAGGTGACGGACTTGATGCGCGGATTCGCCTTCGGCAAATCGGTGCCGGCATAGTCGCGCAGCGGCCAGAACGGCAGGCGCGCGGCACCGGCCGAGAATCGCGCTACCATGCCGAAGTGCGAGTACTCTTCGAGCTCCAGGGTGCCGTTTTCGGCGGCGCGCCGGAACGCATGCAGGGAGCCGACGCCGGGATTTCCGGCCCACGAGAACACCAGTTTCTTCGCGCACCCGGCGGCGATCATCTGGTCGTAGATCAGGTCGGGCGTAAGACGGCACAGGGTGAGATCGCGCCGGCGGTGGCGGATGATCTCGTGTCCCGCCGCGAACGAAATGAGGTGCGTGAACCCTTCGATGACGACGACGTCGCCGTCCCGCACGTGACGCGAAACGGCGTCCTGCATCGACACGACCTTAGAGCCGTCAGCCATCAGCCGTCAGCTCAATCACTCATTTCAGCCAGGCTTTGATCGATGATCCGCAGCGCGGTGTCGACGTCGTACTCGTCCACGACCAGCGGGGGCGCGAGACGCAGTGAGCTCTTCCCGCAGCCCAGCAGCAGGAGGCCCTTCTTGAAGGCCCGTCCCACGAGATCCCGCGGGACATCGGGCGCCGGCTCGCGCGTCTCGCGGTCCTTCACGAACTCGACTCCCACCATCAGGCCGCGGCCGCGCACATCGCCGATCACGGCGTACTTCTCCTGCAACTTGCGCGCGCCGCCGATGAGCCGCTCGCCCATCCGATTGACGTTCGGCAGCAGCTCGCGCTCGACGATGTCCAGCGTCGCCAGTGCGGCCGCGCAACACACCGGGTTGCCGCCGAAGGTGGTCCCGTGCGCCCCGGGCTTCCACTTCATGATCGACTCTTTCGCAATGATCGCCCCGATCGGGAGGCCGCTGCCAAGTCCCTTGGCCGAGAGCAGGATGTCCGGCTCGATGCCGTCGTACTCGCACGCCCACATCTTCCCCGTGCGTCCAACGCCGCACTGCACCTCGTCACACACGAGGAGAATGCCGTGGCGGTCGCACAGCTCGCGCAGCTCGCGGAGATAACCGGCGGGCGGGACGACATAGCCGCCTTCGCCCTGCACGGGCTCGACGAAGATCGCGGCCACGCTGTCCGGCGGGACCTTCTTCGCGAACAACTCCTCCTCGATCGACCATACGCAGCGCATCGTGCACGCCTGCTCGCCGCGGCAGTGGTCGCAGCGATAGCGATACGCGTACGGGACGTGGTGCACTTCGGGCAGGAAGGGAGCGAAGCCGCTCCGCTGGACCGCCTTGCTGGCTGTGAGACTGAGTCCGCCATAGGTGCGGCCATGGAACGCGCCCAGGAATGCGATGATCGCCGGCCGGCCGGTCGAGTGGCGCGCCAGCTTGATCGCGCCTTCGACGGCCTCCGTCCCGGAGTTCGAGAGAAAGACCCGCTTCGTACTCGGGCCGGGAGCAAGCTGCGCCAGCCGCTCGCACAGCGCGGCGAAGCTTTCGTAATAGAAGTCGCTCCCGCAGATATGAAGAAAACGCGCCGCCGCGTCCTGAACCGCCTTCACGACCTTGGGATGTCCGTAGCCCGTCGAGGCGACCGCGATTCCGGCCATGAAGTCGAGATAGCGGTTGCCGTCCACATCCTCGACCATCGGTCCCTGGCCGCGCGCGACCGCGAGCGGGTACTCCTTGGGGTACGAGGTCGAGGCGAAGCGATCCTGGCGCTCGACGATCGCGCGCGCCTTGGGACCCGGCGGCGGAACGACGATGCGCGGGTAGTCGCGCGAACTGGCCGTCATGCGTCGATCACCGTGCGACTCTGTTCCCGCATGAACTGCGCGACGTAGTAGGGGCCGCAGCCGCCTTTTCCGCTCGAGCCCGATCCCTTCCAGCCCGTGAACGGCTGCGCGCCCGGCCACGCACCGGTGGTCGCGCCGGTGCGCTTATTCACGTAGCACACACCCGCCTCCACCTCCTCGAAGAACCGGGCGATCTCGCTCTCCCGCGTCGAAAAGATCCCCGCCGTGAGACCGTACTCCGTCTTGTTCGTTTCGGCTATTGCCTGTTCTAACCCGTCAACAATGCCGACCGCGAGCAGGGGGACGAACAGCTCGTCGAGGAACAGCGTGGAAGTAAGCGGCAACTTCGCGATGGTTGGTGCGACGTAATGGCCACGCGCGAACGGCTGGCCGGTGAGCCGGCCGCCGCCGACCAGGATCTCCCCTTCTTTGCGCGCCTTGGCGACGGCGCGTTCGAATTTCGCCACCGATTCGGCGTTGATCACCGGGCCAAAGTAGACATCGCGCTCGGTCGGATCACCGATCCGCAGCGCCTGGGTCTGCTCGAGCAACTTCGTGAGGAAGGGCTGGGCGACGCTTTCGTGGACGTACACGCGGGATGTCGCGCTGCATTTCTGATTCTGGAGGCCGAACGCGGAGCGTGTGACCCCTTCCGCTGCCGCGTCCAGGTCGGCGCTCTCCATCACGATCGCGGCGTTCTTCCCACCCAGCTCGAGCAGGCAGGGCTTGATCCACCGGGTCGAGAGGCCTCGATAGATCTTCAGCCCGATTTCCTTCGACCCGGTGAAGACCACGCCATCGATGCCGCGATGACGCCACAGCGCTTCCCCCGCTTCCGAGCCGTGACCGGACAGATAATTGAAAGCGCCTTTCGGCAAGCCGGCGTCCCGGTACACTTCGTACAGCTTGAGTCCCGTCCATGGCGCGTCTTCCGCCGGCTTGTAGACGACCGCGTTGCCGGCGACGAGTGCGGCCGAGGACATCCCCGTCGACAACGCGAGCGGGAAGTTGAACGGCGCGATGCACGCGAACACGCCGTAAGGCCGCAACACGTCGGTGTTGCGCTCGACGGGAGTGACTTTGGCCATCTCCCGCACAAAGCCACCGGCGTCTTCCATTTGCCGGCAGTAGTAATCGATCAGATCGGCCGACTCTTCAGCGTCGCCCATCGATTCGAGCCTGCTCTTGCCGACCTCCAGGCTCATGATCGCCGCGAGCTCGTACTTGCGCTCCCGAATCAGCTCCGCGGCTCGGCGCAGGATCGCAACGCGTTCGCGCCAATCGCGGCGTGCCCAGGCCGGTTGTGCGGCGCGAGCTGCCCCCACGGCCTGGTCGACGTGATCACCGGTGGCGACCGCGAACTTACCCAACACGACGCGCGTGTCGATCGGTGATCGGTCGACGATGATGTTCGCAGTCGAGGCGACGGGCTCACCGGCAATGTACAGCTGGTACTCGCGCCCCAGCTCCCGGCGAACGTGTTCGAGTGCGCCGTCGAACTCCCGATGAAACGCTTCCCAATCGACGTCCGCCGAGGTGTATGTGATCTTGGATTGGGCTCGGGCCGCTGCAGTCACGAGCTCTCCTACCGATAGCCTTTTGTTGTTGCTTCCAACGCCGCCGACAACCGACTGACAATCTCATCTATTTCGGACTCGGTCACGATGAACGGCGGCGCGATGAGCGCGGCGTCGCCATTCGTTCCATCGGCGTGGCCGACGTTCGACCAGACCGTCACACCGGCCTCCATCGCGGCGTCCGCGAACTTCTCGGCAAACTTTTTCGCGCGGGGAAACGGCGCACGCGTGCCCGTATCCTCGACGAACTCGATTCCCGCGAGCAGTCCACGGCCGCGGACCTCGCCGACATGGGGCAGCTTGGCTACGCCAGCGAGCTTCTCGTGCAGCACGCGTCCCATCCGCGCGCAGCGCTCGACCAGCTTGTGCTGCTTGAGATACCGAACGGTCGCGACGCCGGCGGCGCAGGATACGGGATGGTGAGAAAAGGTTTGCGCGTGAATGAAGCTGCCCGCGGTCTTCGCCACGACGTCCACGATGCGTTCGGGGGCGGCGATGGCGGAAAGCGGCGCGTACCCACCCGAGATCCCTTTACCGAGTGTCAGGATATCAGGCGTGACTCCGTACGGTTCGATGGCCCACCACGTCCCGGTGCGCCCCGTGCCGACGAGCACTTCGTCGGCGACGAACAGGACGTCGTGGCGGTCACAGATCTCGCGCACCCGTTTGAAGTAGTCCGGACGCGGTGTTGACGCGACGGTCGACGAGCCACCGACGGGTTCCGCGATGAAGGCCGCCACGTTCTCGGCGCCGAGCTGCTCGATCGCCTCCTCGAGCACCGCGGCGCTGCACACGGGACACGCGGCGCCGCGCCCGCCGCACTCGCACCGATACGGATAGGGCGCGGGGATGCGGTGCACGTCCACGAGCCAGGGACGGAACGGCGCTTTGTGCGCTTCGCGCGCGGAGGCCGACAGCGCGAGCAGGGTGCTGCCGTGATAACCGGGACCGAGCGCGATGATGCGGTGCTTACTCGGCCGGCCGCGATCGACCCAGTACTGGCGGCCGAGCTTGAGCGCGGCCTCGACCGCCTCCGATCCACTACAGAGGAAGTAGAGCTTGGAGAGATCGCCGGGGAGCGTCTCGGCGATCTCCCCGGCCAGCTCTTCGACCGGCCCATGCGTGAACTGCGTCCCCGACAGGTATCCGAACTGCCGCGCCTGCTCGGCGATGGCGTTGGCGATCTCAGGATTCGAGTGGCCGAGATTGGCCACGTAGGCGCCGCCGACAGCGTCGAGGTAGCGCTTGCCGCGCTTATCGATGAGCCAACACCCCTCGCCGCGCACGATCTTGGGGAATTCGTGCGCCAGCTTGCGGTAGAAGACGTGGCTTTCGGGATACGCGTACTTCATTGGCCTCCTGCGCCCATCGACCATGGCGGGGTCACGCCGTTGCTGCGCGCGTAGGCGATCAATTGGCCGAGATGCTCGTGCGCATGGGAGACGGTCGTCATCCACACGTTCCGGTAGGTCGTCTGCTGCCCGAACATCGTGGCGGGCTTGTCGAGGTCAGCATCACTCGTGTTGCGGATTGCGGTCCGCACGTGGTCGAACGAGCGCTTCATCTGTGCGATCGCCTCGGCGCGATTGGTCGCGTTCTCTCCCTTGGGGGCATCGGCAGGGGCTTTCACGCCGGCAAACGTCGCAAGGAAGTAGTTCCCACCCGTGACGTGCATGATCACTTCGCCACAGGAGCGGACGCCCTGCGCAGGCCGCCAGGCCAGCTTATCCTCGGGAATTGCGCCGGCGAGCTGCTCGAGCTTGCTCGCGGCGTCATCCAGCTGTGCGAGCATGTCGCCACGAACCCCCTTCGGTGCCGCCTGCGCGGCCATGTTCCCCTGCGCGGCGAGTGACGCCGTGGAAATCAGACTGACGAGGCCGAGGGTGATGAGACTTATGGACTTCATGACTGTGCTCCTGGTTGAGGTGAGAACGGGAATATGCGGCCACGTTCGCAAGACGAGCTAGGTTCCGGGAACTCTGACGCGCGCTGTGTTGCCCTTTCGACCGCTCGCGTTGAACGCTGCAACATGAATCGTCCCGCGAGCCGTTATCGGACCGTTGACAACCGAGCTGCGTGCCGTGGGCTCGCTGCCGTCGGTCGTGTAGCGCAGCGTGAAGCCGGGCAGCTCGACGCTGGTGAACACGCGACCACCACTGACCCGGAGGCCGGGCGTGGGAATACGGTAGTTGAGCCCTGCGACTTCGCGCTCGAGCCGGGGCAGCTCGCGCTTCCCAACGACATTGACGAGTCGCGACCATGCGTCTCTGAAGAGAGAGTCGGCCTTGGTCGCGTCGCGTTCCCGGGCCCAGTCCGGATCGGGCGCCCACGCCCGCTCGGCGAGCCCGAAGAGCTTCGGCACCAGCATGTAGTCGAGGCGCCCCTGGCCACCCAACGTCTCCGACCACAGGTTGGCCTGGATCCCCACGATATTGCCCTGGCCATACTCGCTGAGGCGATCCTTCCCGACGAAAACATTGGGGTTGAGTGGATTCCCACCCCGGTCGACGCGCGCGTTGCGGTAATAGTCGAAGGGGATGAACTCGAACGGCTTGCGCATGTCGATGAACCCGCCCCAATCGAGTCCCGGCTCCTCGGGGTTCGGATTCCACGCGAGATCGAAGTAGTAGTTGGTGACGGGGCTGAGTACGACCTTGTACCCGCCGTTGGCGAGCCGGTACGCAAGATCTTCGGCGCCCCACCCGGGGACGTTGTTCCACACGTACGCGCGCCAGCCCCGCTCCGCGAACGTGGGATTGACGATCATGGCCGGACGTCCATTGATCCGCGTCTTGCGCAGCGCAATCTCTTCCCAACCGGAAAGCCCAAGCCCGTGCGGCTTCAGGATGTCCGCCACCCGGCTGTAAAACAGGTACCAGAGGTCATCGATACTGGTGAGTCCCTGCTTCTGCATCAGCGCCTGAACTGAGGGCGAGCCGACCCACACACCATTCGGGACTTCGTCGCCACCCATGTGAATGTTCTTCAACGGCGCGCCGGCCTCGCGATGCATCGCGACGAGCTCGCTGACGACCTTTTCGATGAAGCGATACGTCGACTCGAGCGCGGGATCCATCACGTTGTCCGGATAGCCCTGGACCGAGCGGTACTTGGATGTGTCTCCTGGATCGGTGAGCCGGTACTGGGCATTCCCGGCCATCGCCTTGACGGCCGCACGCGCGTGGCCGGGCATCTCGATCTCGGGAATCACCTCGATATGCCGTGCGGCCGCGTAGCGGACGATCTCGATGTAATCGGCGCGCGAGAAGAAGCCACTGCCCCACGGGCGGTCGACCTGGCCCCCTGAACCCCACGCTGGGGAGAGGAACTGCTTCGAGTCGAGCGTGTGACCGCGCCGCGCGCCGATCGTCGTCAACTCGGGAAGCCCGGCGATTTCGATTCGCCAGCCCTCGTCATCCGTGAGGTGGAAGTGGAAGACGTTGAGCTTGTAACGCGCCATGAGATCGAGCGTGCGCAGCACCGATGCTTTCGGATGGAAGTTGCGGGCGACATCGAGCATGAAACCGCGATAGCTGAATCTGGGCGCATCCACAACACGCACCGCGGGCAAGACCACCCCTGAACCTTTCGCTGGCGGTGTGAGCAGAGTCCGGAAGGATTGCAGGCCATAGAAGACCCCAGCCGACGAGACGCCGACGATGCGCACACCCGCTCTGGGATCGATCACCAGTTCATACGCTTCGGGCGAGGATTGCCCCTCCACCGGACCCACCTCGAGTCGGACCGCCGCGCTCGTATTTCCCTCCCCGACGTACGGCTGGAGGTATTGAGTAGCGAACCGCGCCTCTCTTGCAAGATCGGGCGGCGCATCGATTGGCGGCAGCGCGGTCAGTCGCAGCTCTCCGGCTCCCCGTGTCGCCTGCACCGGTGTCGGGAAGACAGGGGGCAACTCGATCGCCGGGATATCGCGAATCATGGAGTCGCGCGCGAACTGAGCCTGCGGCGTCATGACTCGCTGCGTGCGCTGGAACGGCGCCGCGACATAATCGCTCAAGGGGACGCCGACACCCGGCGCGCTGTCGAAGACGATGTACGGACCGTGCGGCGCGTAGCTGCGATTGATCAACGGATGGGTGACGTAAGGAATCTGGAGTCTGGAGCCAGGAGTCAGGCCGGCGAAGCCGGGACCAGGGACGAGGCGGTGGAGGTCGCCGATCACATCCTGGATCTCGAAGCCCGCTCCCACACTTCCATCTTTTGCCGAGTGCAGCGCGCTGAAGTAGATCGCCCAGCCGGCCGGGGGGAGGGGCTTCGTGTCGCGATTCGTAAGCGTGATGGTCGCGTTGGTATCTGCCGTGAGCTCCCAGCGAAGTTGGAGCGCGGTCTGTCCGGCGACGGTGCTGGTCGTGACGGTCAGCAGCAGTGTGGTCATTACAACGAGTCGATTGTGCATGAGAGACGTTAGACCCTCACCGGCGGTGCTGTCCAGGGACGCGATTTGACCATGCGTTGATCGCATCGTGCGAGTGTCTCTGTCCTATGTTCCCCAGTGTGAGCACGCCTCCCCTGTTGACGGCCGAAGACGTCGAGCGAATCTCGATCCCGGGAAAAGTGGTGGAGCTGATCCGCGGTCGTCTCGTGGTCCATGAGCCACCAGGCACGCGCCACGGAGCGATCGCCGCAAGTCTCGCCTATTACCTGGGTGACTTCGTCCGGCGCCATGGGTTAGGAAGAGTGTTCGCGCAGGATACCGGCTTTAAGATCGCCTCGAACCCCGATACGGTTCGGGGCCCCGATGTCGCGTTCATCAGCGGGGCGCGCGCGGAGCAGATCCCGCACCGCGGCTACGCCGAGCTGGCCCCGGACCTCCTCGCCGAAGTGCTGTCGCCGGGCGATCGCCCCGGTGAGGTACTCACGAAGATCGCCGACTGGCTCGGCGCCGGCACGAAGCTCGTCTGGCTCGTGGACCCGGAGCGATCAGAGGTCCGCGTCTACCGCCAGGATGGAAGTTTGGCGGTCCTTCACGCGGGTGACCCGCTCGACGGAGAGGACGTCCTTCCAGGGTTCAGCTGCGCACTTCGCGACGTCTTGTCCTAAGCGTGGCAAAGGGGCGAGCATCTCGGCTCGCCCCCCATTATTATCCAGCACTTCGAAGGGACTGGCCCCTCGTCCAATGGCAGGACAGCGGACTTTGGATCCGTTAATCTAGGTTCGAATCCTAGGGGGCCAATTCCCCACCTCCGCTGTCACCTAGAAGGTCCCGCTTCGATTCGCGAGCCGCAACCGCGCGTTCTCGGCGCAGACCGAGCTACCGGTGCTGCCGGTCCCCGAGATGTCCCAAGAGCCCGTCGTGCTCGCCCCCGGCGCCCAGTTGTTGTCCCATCCCGCCAGGCCCGAGAAGTCAGCGAGTCCGAGGGACACGCTGCTCCCGCCGAGGAATGCGGCCGAGGCGAAGATGCTCACTCCCTTCGGCTCCGCTGCATCGAGGTAGTCGAACGACGCTGTCTGGTAGTCACCCGGCAGCGTGAACGTCGCGCTCAGGCGCTTGTACGGCCCACCCAGATCCGCGATGGTCGGGTTCGGCAAGGCGGCACCGAGCGTCACAGTGCGCGTCGCCAGTGTGTGGAACGACTCACTCACCGAACGGAAATCGGTCGTGCTCGTTGCCGCCGAGATCGTGATCCTGTGGAAATCGGTGAGGCGTTGCGGCGCGGCGGGGATGCCGTACGCGGTGAAGCTCACGGACGAGATCGGGGCAGGCAGCCCGAGCGGTGCCGCGCTGCAAGCAGCGCCCACGTGATAGGACATGCTCTGCAGCGTGTCCGTTTCGCTTCCCAGCAAGCCCCCAACCGTAATCGTCGCCGAGGCGGCCGCGAACGACTCCGTGCCGGTGAAATCCACGGTTCCGACCGAGCCGTTGCCGCTCACCACGATGTCACGCCGCAGCAGCCCGCGCTCGGCGGTGCCCGGCGCGGTTTGGTCACTCTTGAAGCCCACGAGATCGTGCGCGCCGTCGAGCACCCCAGAGATCGAGAAGTTGAGATCGATGGCGCCGATGACCATCGCGGAACCGCCGCCCAGTGAGATCTGGGCCAGCTCGCTCAGCCCGAGGTTCGCCGCGGTGCCGGTGAAGGTGCGCGTCGTCGGTGCCGCGCCGCAGAACGACAGTGTCCCCGCGGTCAGCTCCGCCTGCGACATGTAATGCACGAAGGTGCCCGACTGATTGCCGCTGCTGAGTATGACGTACGCGATGCCGCCGCTGCTGCTGGCGATGTTGAACGTGTACACGTCGGACGCCCCTACGACCCGCACCCAGGCGCCCGCCCCGTCCTGGTAGGCCAGCCACACCGCGCGCTCTTCGACCGGGCAGGCCGCGAAGCTCACCGTGACGTTGCCCCCACCGCCCCCGCCGCCGGTGATGGTCAGAGTGTGCACGGTCGTCGCCCCGAGGGTCGCATTGGTGGGCGTTCCCATGGTCACGATCACCGTCTCATCCCCCTCGGCCACGGCGTCGGCCACCACCGTCACCGTGATGGTGGCGCTCGTATTGCCCGCCGTGATCGTGAGCGGGCTCGCGGTGATGGTGTAGTCGGCCGGATTGGCGGCGGTGCCGCCCACCGTGAACGGCACGGTCACCGTCTGGGTCGACGCGCTCGAGAGCTGGGCCGTGATCGTCGCCGTGCCCACCCCTTCGCTCACCGTTTGCGCGGCCGCGGTGAGGCTCACCGTCGGCACTTGCGCCCCGATGGTCAGGGTGTGCACCGTCGTCGCCCCGAGGGTCGCATTGGTGGGCGTCCCCAGAGTCACGATCACCGTCTCATCCCCCTCGGCCACGGCGTCGGCCACCACCGTCACCGTGATGGTGGCGCTCGTATTGCCCGCCGTGATGGTGAGCGGGCTCGCGGTGATGGTGTAGTCGGCCGGATTGGCGGCGGTGCCGCCCACCGTGAACGGCACGGTGACCGCTTGGGTGGAAACGGCGGACAGTTGCGCCGTAATCGTCGCCGTGCCCACGCCTTCGTTCACCGACTGCGCGGCCTGGGTGAAGCTCACCGTCGGGAGCTGCGCCCCGATGGTCAGGGTGTGCACCGTCGTCGCCCCGAGGGTCGCATTGGTGGGCGTCCCCATGGTCACGATCACCGTCTCATTCGGCTCGGCCACGGCATCGGCCACCACCGTCACCGTGATGGTCGCGGTCGTGCTGCCCGCGGCGATCGTGAGCGGGCTCGCGGTGATGGTGTAGTCGCCCGGGCTGGCGGCGGTGCCGCCCACCGTAAACGGCACAGTGACCGCTTGGGTGGAAACGGCGGACAGTTGCGCCGTGATCGTCGCCGTGCCCACCCCTTCGCTCACCGTCTGCGCGGCCGCGGTGAAGCTCACCGTCGGCGCCACCACCGTCAGCGTGAGCGCCGTCGAACGGTTGCCGGGGGTGCCGCTGCCATCGACGGTCAGGTTGTACGTGCCCGTCGGGACCGCGCCTGTCACGCTCACGGTGAGGGTGGAGCTGTTCCCTGTCGGAGCGGCCGGCGCGAAGACGCCGGTGACGCCGGCGGGCGCGCCGCCCAGACTCAACGTCACCGCGCCGGTGAAATTGGTGCGGGTGATGGTGACCGTCGTCGCGCCGCTTGTGCCCTGGATGATCGTGAGCCCCGCGGGTGTGAGCGAGAGCGTGTACTCCGCGGCCACCTCGGTGGGGGTTGTATCGCACGCAACCGCCAGTACCGCACCGACGACCAAAACCAGCCCGTAGCTGATCCAGCGCTTCAGTGCGGCGTGAGCCATGGCTCCTCGCTAGGTCGGGAGTCGGTGCAACGACGCGGCGGCTTCAGGAAGCGAGCGGAAATGTCGCAGGATTTGTGCGCGCCGCAAGAAAGCCGCGGGGAGGCTGTGCGGCGGCCCCTAGCAACGGCCGCAACACGTTGCCCTACAAGGGAGTGAGCGTCGGCCGAGACCCGGCAGGTATTCCGGGCCGCGACGCTGTGCTGTGCTGCGCTGGTGCTCGTGAGCTACAGTTGCGCGTCAGGCGCTACATACGCGCGGTTCGTCCAAGGACAACGAATGTCCAATGTCCAATGCAGAACGCCCAATTTCGAAGTTCTGCGGTTCGTTGCTCTGCAGGTTCGACATTCCCTGCAATAGACCGCATGTTTTCCCAATGACCAGCCCGAAGCCGCTAGTCGCTGACGCGGAACAGCGCCCGACATCAACCAATGTCGACGTGTTCGGCCTGACCCACCGCGGCCGCGTCCGATCGGAGAATCAGGATCAGTTCCTCATTGCCAGCCTGCACAAGCTGCTCCGGGTGCATCAGTCGAGCCTGGCGCCCGAGGACATCACGACGCTCGTCAGCGAGTCACGCGGGTACATCCTGCTCGTCGCCGACGGTGTGGGCGGCCGACCCGACGGCCAGACGGCGAGCAGCACTGTGGTGAAGACGATCGCGCATCACGTCACCCACCTTATGGATCTGTATCGCCGGCTCGACTCCAATAACGAAGCGATCTTCGTGTCGGAGTTGGAGAAATCGGTGCTCAAAAGCCATGATGTACTGGTAGAAGAAGGAAAGAAGGAATTCGGCGGGCGTGGTGGGGCAACCACGCTGACGATGGTGGCTGTGCTCTGGCCGCACGCCTATGTGATCCAGGTGGGCGACAGCCGCTGCTATCGGTTACGCGACCGCCGTCTCGAGCGCGTGACCCAGGACCAGACGCTCGCGCAGGCGCTGGTGGAGCGTGGCGCGCTCAGAGAGTCCGAAGCGAGGGCGTCGCCGTTGCACGGTGTGCTCGCGAGCGCCCTCGGCGGCCCGGAGGCCACGCCCAGTATCTACGCCACCGACTGCCGATGGGACGATGTCGTCCTTCTCTGCAGCGACGGCCTCACGCGCCACGTGCAGGACCAGGAGATCGAAGCCGAGCTCCTGGCGACCCGCACCGGCGGGTCGCAGGAGTCATGTCAGCGGCTGATCCAGCTCGCGCTCGATCGGGGTGGCGAAGACAATGTCACCGTCGTGATCGGACGTCTGAAGAACAAGCCCTCGGGAGGTTGAGTTAGCGGCCGAGTTGGATGAGGGCGCTGGTTGTGCCCACGCTCCCGCCCAGAACAGGAACATCCACTTCACGAGACGGCCTTCGAGCGTGCCGAATCGTCCTTCCAGCACCCCCAACCGGGCAAGCAGCCTGCCTTCTAGTCCGGCGAGACCGCTTCGAACCTCGGCGATCTCCTGGCGTAACTCTGCCTTCACCTCGGCGATGCGTTGCTCGAGCTTCGCGTCGAAGCGTGAGAACGGGTGTCGAACAGATCGCGGAACTCGAGTCGGTACGTGGCGTCCACCTGATTGAACCACTCCACAAGCTCGTTGGTCAGCTCGTCGCCGAAGGGCCATCTACCTCGGACAGCTTGATCCTCCCTCGGAGCCTTCGAGTGGAGATCAACGCGGATCGCTGACGCCCGGCTGATACAGCGACCGGATCCGCTGCGCCCGAAAGACGTATCCAGGATTCCCCTCGATGTGCCACAGCAACTGACCCGATGCGTCATATTCCTCCACACGTCCTGCGGTGCCGAACGAGACCAGCGCCCGCCGACCATCGAGCGGCTGCACGCTGCCGCCGATATCCGTTTTCACACCGGGACTCGATCCATACGATTGCACGAGGCGCGCTGTCCGGGTCGCTTCGTCCAGCAGGTAGCGCTCCGAACGTGACTCCACGGGATTTCCGAGGTTGTCGAGCAGCGTGAGCTCGCCCCCTGCACCGACGCGCACGCTGTGTTGCCGGGCGAACGGCGGCAGCGGTGTGTCGACAAACGTGAACTGGTTGCGTAAACCACCCAGTCGCCACAGCACCGCGCCGGTGTGCGTGTCGATGCCCGTGATTTCGTTCAGGCTGCGAAACGACGCGATGAGATTCCCGTCGCTATCCAGATCTATCGCGTTGCCGTGCGTCCAGTTGACGTTGGCGCCTGCCCGCTCGGCAGCAGCGAGGTCCGTGATCTCGAAATGATCGAACGGGCTCCACTGAAAGAGCACCTCGCCGGCTGCGCCGATGTGCTGGATCACTGTGCCTGTGACACGCGCATTCGCGACGCCGCCCAGGGCGCTGAGATCCATGGTGCGCGACTCGTCACACATGATCCAGTAGCCGCCGTCCGGCTCCAGAATCAAATCGTGCGGCCGCGACTGCAGCCCGGCTGCGCACGTTAGCGAGCGTGTGATGTTGCCAAGCACGTCGAGCTCCACCCAGGGCTCGATATCGCCCGCGACCGGCGTTGGAGGGCGAAGCACGTAGTGGCCGGTGGGTTGGGCCATGAAATTCAAGCCCGCGCCGTTGGGGAAATAGCGGTACCAGACAACCCTGCCGGCATTGTCGATCACGACGGCGTACTTTCCGTTCCCGGACGCGACTGCGACGAATCCGCGTCCGGGGTCCGGTCCGCTGGCCACGTAAGTCGGAAGATCCGAGGGCAACGCCCCTGTGGTGAGTGAAAGACTTTCTCCCATCACCAGCCCGCCCGCACCGTAGGCCACAACACTGAAAGCGTAGGAAGTCGATGCGAACAGCCCCAGCACTGGAATCGTTGCCGTGTCCTCCCATACGTCGACGAATGGAGTGAACCCTTCCACGGGTCCGCTGGGTCCGTCTCGGCGCACGACCACGAGGATGCTGTCGGCGTCGTGAGCGGTCACGGCAACAAGCACGCTCAGCACACTGTGAGGATTCGCCGCGACCGTCGCGACATCGATTCGCGGAGCGGGCGCACTCACCGCGGTCGTGATCGTATCGTCGCTGCACGCGGCGAGCGCGAGCGTAAAGAGCGCGCCGACCGCGAAGCGCCTCACGGGACGTCCGGGCCGGGATACGAGCCCGCCTGATCCGAGACGTCCGAGTAGCCACCATCTTTCCGGGCGACCACCACATAGGTGTAGAAGGTGGAGGGGTCGAGTCCCGAATGACGGTAGGTGGTTGTATTCGCGTCCAAGACCGCCACCGTCACGTAGTAGGTATAGCAGTAGTAGTAGTAGTAACCGCAGTCGGTGTAGACCAGCCACACCTCGTAGCCGGCCACAGCGCCCACATTGGGGACCCAGGTCACGTCGATCGCCGCCTCGCCGCTCACTGGGTTGGCCGACAGCCCGGTGGGACGCGCGGGCGGCGTGGCACAGTCGACAGATGACGGAGCGGACTCGCCGGCGCTGTTAAGGGCGATCACGCGATAACACAACCGTACGTCGCTCGCCAAGCCGTACTCCGCAAACCCGGACTGATCCCACCCGGCGGTGCCCACGCTGTCCCAGCTCGTGCCTTCATTAGATGAGCGCTCGATGCGGAACTCGTCGACATTGGCGGACTGTCCCGCCCAATTGACTGCGATGCTGGAGCTGCTTTGCGGAACCGCGTCCACAGATGTCGGGGCCGATGGGGGGGCGCTTGCACCCATCGCGCTGGCCGAGGTGAAGTCCGAGTAGCCACCATCCTTCCGAGCGGCGACGTTGTAGGTGTAGCGGATGTCGGCCGCAATACTGGCGTCATGGTAGCCTTGCGCACCTGCAGGCAGCACCGCGACCGTGCTCCACTGCCAGTCCGGCCCTGCCCGACGCACCTCGTAGCCATCTTCCACGCCGGACCTGTCGGTCCACGCGAGATCGATCGCCGGTCCTGCCACGCCGCGCGCGGTCACCGGATAGGGCCACAGCGGTGGGGCCGTGCAATCGACATCGGATGGCGGCGAGCTGCCGAAGTTGTTAAACGCGCTGACACGGTAGCAGACCGTCTGCTCAGGGGTACGGCCCCATTGAGTCAGCGATGTCGTATTCGCCCCGGTACTTCCGATCAATTGCCACGGACCGTCGGGATCGAGCGAAAACTCGATTCTGAATCCGTTCTCATCAGACGAGTTGTCGATCCATGTCAGAGTTACAGCCAAGGAGTATGCGGGCACGGCATTCGCGCTGGATGGCGCCGCCGGCAGCGGCGGGGCCGGCGTGGTGGCGCACGCCACATTGGAGAATGCCGAGTAGTTGTTCTTGCGGCCCGTCGTCCGAAACGTGCGAGCCTTGTAGCAGTATTGCGTCGAACTGGAGACTGCATAGTCGCTGTAGCTGACTGCTCCCGCTCCAGTCGTCGCCAAGAGCGCAAAGGCTCCGCTCGGCCCCCCGCTGGAGCGATGAACTTCGAAGCCCGTCTCGTTATTCGCGTTGTCCTGCCACGTAAGTCCGATCAGATTGAACGCAATCGCCGTTGCCGCGAGACTAGCCGGTGGGTTTACCAGCATGAGCGACGGCGCAAGCGGGTCCTCGTCGTTGTTGCAAGCAAGTAAGGGAATCAGGAGCAACGGGGAAACGCGAAATGCAGGACGCCAGCCCATACCGCCTCCTGGGAGAGCCGTCAACGAGCTTCGGACGCCGGGGTTGAGACGCTCTAGTGAGACGGACAGTCATCGGGGAGTTGCTCTGCCCTCCTTTTAGCGCCCGGCTTTTCGGCGACGACGGTCGCCGTGAAACAGAGCGCCACGGAGTGGGATTGCCTGTCGAAAACCGCCGCCACCCTCAGGATCCACGGGCTCCAAACCGTCACGGTGTGGTTGCAGGAACGCTCGGCACTACACCCGCGAAGCCGCGCTGCCTCCAACCCCGCACGTGCAAGGGCTGGCGTGCGCGGTGTAATTTCGCGTCGACCTGGAGCGAACGCGCCGCCACTATTCCCACTGGAGCTGATTGACCGATGACCGGCACGGGTGCTGTAGCGCATGGATACGTCGTGCCATCGACGAGACAGGATTGTGACGCAAACGCCCCCAGGCGCCCGTCGGCGTTGTCACCCCAGCAGACCGCGACGGCATCAGTCGTGAGCCCGCACGCAAAGAAGTGACCGACGCTGATCGCCCCGAAGCTGAGTCCACCCGAGACCGGCACCGGAGCAGTGCGGTCGATCGTGGAGCCGTCGCCGAGCTCACCGAGGCTGTTGTGACCCCAGCACAATGCAGCACCCGCGGCTGTCAGAGCGCAGCTGTGCTCCTGACCAACTCCAAGGACGCTATCGCCTGTTGCAAACGGTCCCCCCGTCACGGCCCGCGGCATCGGGCTTACTCCATCGAACGAGCCGTCACCGAGCAGACTTCCCGCGCCCCAACAGTAGCCCGTGCCATCCGACGTAACGCCGCAGGAATGGGCAAATCCAGCTCCCACAGCGGAGAAGCTGTGACCACCTGCGACCTGTACGGGTGAGCCGACGGAACGGCTCGTGGTCCCATTGCCCACCTGGCCATAATCGTTGTATCCCCAGCAGTAGGCGTCGTGTGTCGGCGTGATCCCGCACGTGTGATAGACGCCCGCTCGCACCGACTGGAAGATCAATGTGTCGCCGCCCACTCGCACCGGTCCGGAAGCGGGCGACCCCGGGGCACCCAGTTGGCCGACCAAATTGTTCCCCCAGCAGTAGACTTGCCCCACAGTCGTTAAGCCGCAGGTGTGGTAATAACCCGCGGTCACCGAGGAGAACGAATGCCCGCCGGTGACGACCACGGGGACGAGGCTGCTGGTCGTTGAACCGTCACCCAGTTGACCTTGAGAGTTCTCTCCCCAGCAATAGGCCTGGTGAGCTGGCGTGACACCACAGCTGTGGCGGACGCTTGCGCTCACCTGAGCGAAGGAGTGGCCGCCTGCAACGGCGCGCGGCGTCTGCGCGCTGGCGAGTGCCTCATCGCCAAGACTGCGAAGTCCGGTGCCGAGCTCGCCATTGCCGCCGAAGCCCCAGCAATACGCCGAGCCCCCTGTCCTGATCGCGCAGCCGTGACCCCCGGCGCTCACCGAGCGGAACGCCACCAGATCTGCGCCGACGGTGGCCGAGCCGGTCTTGGTTTCGCTGGCCCCTGTTATGCGCGTCGAACCAGGGGCGAGAGTCGAGACCAGTCCGGTTGTTGAAACCGTCGCGACGGACGGCATGTCACTCGCCCACGTCACTACCCTGCTCAGGACGTGTCCGGCTACGTCTCGAGGCACACCGACCAGCTGCGCCGCCCCTCCGACGACGGTCTGGGCATTCGACCGCACCGCAAGTGAAGCGACCGGCTGGCCTCCTGGTGCCGCTTCCCAAGTGCCTTTTAACCAAATGCGGCCGCTGAACGGACACGCGAACGTGCCAGCAACCTTTGGCGTCGGCGGACCGGTGACGTCCCCTTGGTACGAGCAGCCGTCCTCCCCCACGCCGAAGCCCAGATGCGTACCAGAGAGCTGGACGTTCGCGATAGGAATTGACCGCACCGTGTTGTCCCACGAACCCAGCGGCACATCGGGACTGGGGTGGCCGAGGCACGTACCGACGTGCGACATCGTGCCGCTTATCTGCGTACCGCCCTGAGTAAACTGAAACGATCCGGTGTCGCTGCAGGAAGCGGCCACAGTGCCGACACCCTGATTCGGGTTTCCCACCAGGAACCACCACACCTCGATCTGTTCAGTGAAGTTCCACTCCCCGGCGATGTCCATTACGACCGTGATGGTCGCGCTGGCGCGCTTCCCCTCGCTCGTTGCCGCGATAGCCACTGAATCGCTGAGGACCAAGCCTGTCACCAGGCCGGCGGAGGAAACCGCCGCCTGCGTCGGAGCGCTGCTCGTCCAGGTCACCGGGCGGTCCACGAGCTCGTGGCCGGCCGCGTCGTACACCCGGGCCGTCAGCTGTAACGTCTCGCCGACGAGGACGCCGGCCGTGGCGGGCGTGACAACGACTGAGTCCGCCGGCGCTGCCGGCGTCGGGTCGGGGCCACAGGCGGCGAGTAGCGCCAAACCGCTGACGGAGACAAGAGTCGCGACGGATGGACTTGTCATGGCAATCCTCCTCACCCTACGGCTGGCCCGGGACCTTGATCGGCACGTTGCTCGCATCCCAGCAGAACGCCACGCCGACCGTGGTGACGCCGCAGGAAATCGTCTGAGCGTACGCATTCGTACCGGCGTCCAACGTCGCGAACACATGACCGCCTGCGACGGCGACAGGTGTCGTGCCCCAGCAGTACGCGGCTCCCGCGTTCGTAAGTGCACAGGTTTGGTGGAGCCCCGCACTGATGGCCGCGAAGGTGAGGGCCCCTGTGACGGGAACAGGGATCCAACTGGAGGTTGATCCGTTGCCCAGCGGGCCCGCACCCCAGCAGTATGCGCTGCCGTCGGCCTCCACTCCGCACGTGTGCTCATATCCTGCCGAGATCGCCACAAACGCGTGGCCCCCTGACACGAGTGCCGGGGAGGTGCGAGTGGAGGTCGTCCCGTCCCCGAGCTGGCCGGCATAGTTTGCGCCCCAGCAGTACGCCGCACCGCTCGGAGTGAAAGCGCAGGAATGCACACCGCTCACGGTGATGGTCGTGAACGTGAAACCGCCCGCCAACTTGGTCGGGACCGTCCTACTGTTTCCCCAGCAGTAGGCGTCGCCGCTCTGGTCCAGCGCGCAATAGTTCGGTACGAGCAGTCCGCCGTCGATCGCGGCGAACCGGTGCCCGCCAGCGACCGCCACGGGCACGGTGCTGCACGGGCCGTGATTCGGACACTCTTCCGGTCCGGTCGTCGTGCCGATCCCTAATGCACCATCCAGGTTGGTGCCCCAGCAAAAGGCAGCGCTGTCCGCCGTCAGTGCGCAGTTACGGCTGATCTCGGAGAACTTCAGTCCGCCCGCAACCGTGGTCGGGACCGACGACGACAACAGCGTCCCGTTACCCAGTTGCCCAGCGCCGTTGTCCCCCCAACACCACGCCGTGCTATCCGCCGCGATAGCACACGGGACAGAGATCTGTGTGAACGGGCCGATGGTTCCCACAATAATTGTCGCGCTGTCCCGCTTGCCTTCACTGATCGCCGTGATTGTCGCCGTGCCGAGCGAGACGGCGGTCACGAGCGCCGTGCCTCCGGACTCACCGCTCACGCCAGCAACAGCGGGAGCGCCGGTTTGCCAATCGACCCTGCGGAATCGGAGGATGTTGCCCGCGGCGTCTCTCAATACCGCGGAGAGCTGGACGACGCCATTGACCGCGACCGTGGCGGACTCCGGCGTCACCTCAATCGAGTCGACCGGCGCGAGAGCGGTCGCCACCTGAACGATCGCCGTTCCGGTCCATCGATCCATCGCTGCCTGGATGTGCGCCTCGCCCGCAGTCAGTGCGGTCACGAGCCCGGTCTCGGAGACGCTCGCCACGGCGGGATTGTCGCTCGACCACACCGCGGGTCGGCCGGTGATGGGCGCGCCGAACGAGTCTCGCGCGACGGCGACGAGCTGCACTTGCGAGCCGACTGCAAGAAGCGAGGTGTCCGGCAGCACGAACACGCCGAAGGCCGGCCCCTCAATGCTGGTCCCGGTTGTGAACTCCACGGAGACCTGAGCAAGAAGCGATTCGCCGCTCAGATCGCGCACGCTTTCCGACACGACAAGCCTGTAATCGGTGTTCGGATCGAGATTCGCGGACGGCTCGAAGACAACCGAAGTGGCCGTCCCACCCAAGAGACTCACCGCGCCCGGGACCGTCGCGTCGCCCCGGAACAACCGCACCCCGGACGCAAGCGATGCGCCGGCTACCGGTTCGTTGAACACGATAACGACCGCCGTGTTCAGCGGCACGTCCCGCTTGCGTGGTGGCGGCTGGGTGCGGACGACGCTGGGGCGGCGGCGCGCAGGAACGAGCGTTGAGAACGAGATCAAAGCAGCGCCAGGGACGGTCACGACAATCTCGATCCGGTCGCCGGCGCTCGCGATAACCGGCACCGGATCGAACCCTCCATCCACGATGCTGGCCGTGACAGTGTTCGTCACACCGATTTTGTGGACTGTCGCCGCCTGACCGTCTGGCACTGTTCCCGGTGGCAGGGAAACGAAGACCAGCTCCTCGTTCGCGCTCCCGCCGAGCACGCTCGCGCTTAACGCACTCGCCGCAACAACAGGTACGGGATCAGAAACGATCAGAGTGTCGGCGACCCCGTCCGTCGGCCCCACTCCCTCGCCGCAGCCGCTGCCCGAGGCGGCGACTGCCAGCAGTGCTACTGTGAAAACCCGCCCAGGGCTCATGCTGCGCACGATAGGTTTGACGGACGCCGCGTTCCCGGTTGCTCAGTTAGCCCACCCCACCCTTGACTGCTCACGCGGCGGCTCCACTCACACCAACGGCCACGAAAACGTGCTCATTAGAACGTCTGCTTCATGCCGGTCGCTCTCCGGCGGGGCGACAACGGGATCGTGGCGCGTCGTGTCTATTGAGCCCCGCATCACCCCACGTGGATTGCTCGCGCTGGAAGGCCATGCAGACGCTAGACTCTGCGTGGAGGTGTCGCTGCGGGTTCAGGGGGCCACGGTGGCGGTGAACTCCACGCCGGGCGTGAGTCCGGTGCCGTCGGTGACGGCGGCTCGAAGTTTGATCTGCGGTGGAGCCGACGTGCCGAGCGTCAATGACACAGACGCCAGACCCTGCGCGTCCGTGACCGAGCCGTAGCTGGACAGGTAGGACTGCCCAGGCAGCCCACCGTCGGGCAAGTACCACGAGATGTGGACGCCGGAGACGGGACTGCCGTCCTCGCGCGTCGCGCGCACGGTGAGCGGCTCAGTGAGCGATGTCCCGGCCGCGCCGCTTTGACCGTCCCCCCCGGCGATGCTGAGCGACACGAACGGCTGCGGCCTCGCCGGCATGGTGCCTATCGGCGACCATGCGGGATCGAACCCAATCCCGAGGCGCAGCATGCCGGACCCGTCCACATTCACGAGCGTGAGTCCGTACTGCTCGAACACGATCACCCGGCTATCGGGTGACCACGACGGCGTTCGTCCGAACAGGGTCAGCTTTGTGAGGCCAGTGCCATCCGGGTTGACGAGGTAGACGGTCCCCACCACGGCCTCGTCGCGCTGGAATGCGATCTTCCCGCCATCGGGCGACCACCACGGACTGTAATCCCCCACCGAGCTATTCGTGATCTGCCTGACGCCAGTGCCGTCGCTCGCCATCACGTAAATGGCGTTGGTCCCGTTTCGGGAGCTCGCGAACGCGATCCGGGAACCATCCGGCGACCAGCTGGGGTGGAAGTCGTACCCACCACCAGTGAGAGCCCGCACACCCGACCCGTCGGCGTTCATGACATGAATGGCGCCGCCTCGCCCGAACACGATCTGGCTCCCATCAGGCGACCACGACGGATCGCGGTCGTCGAAGTTGTCGGTGGTGAGTCCCTTGAGCCCCGAGCCGTCGGCATTGATTACGTAGATGTCGCCGGTGTACAGGAACCCAACAGTGCGATCGAACGCGAGCTTGCTGCCGTCTGGTGACCAGGCGGGGCTCCAGTCTCCCTCGACGCTGGTGAGAACGCGGCCGGCCGTGCCATCGGCACTCATGACTTGAATGCCGCCGTTGGGCCAGTTTGCGAAGGCGATCTCGCTGACGCCGCCGGACGGTGGAGGCGGCGGACCCGATCCGCTTACAATGATGTCCCCGCTGAGTACTGCCAGTGCCCGCAGTTCACCCGACGACGGGCTCGTCGTGGGTCGCTGCGCGCAGAACGCTTGGGCCGTGCCGAGCCCCTCGGCTGCGAGCGCGTAGGCGACGCTTAGCCCGTCGATTGTGGCGCCTCCAGCCGGACCGTTGTCGATTGCTCGCCACCCCAGGTCACGTCCGATGGCGGCCGTATCGTTAGAACTCTCGACAACGCCAGCTACCCACGCGGCTTTGCCGTTCACGATGGTAAAGCAGGTGATGCGACCGAACACCCGCCAACCAATGTCCGGAAAAAAGATGCTAAACCTGCCAGAAACGCTGCCTCTGTTGTCCCGCACCGCACTCATTGCGAGCGTGCGCTGAATGCCGTTTGCACCTTCGATCAGCGCGGCCGGATCGGTCGCCACACTCGCGACGACCTGCGTCGTGCCTGTCGTGAAGTCCGTGCCCACCGGCTGCGCCAGCGCGTCCCCACTCAGGTCCGTCACCGCCGTTGAGATCGATATCTCGTATGTCGTGTTGGGCGCGAGCAGGCCGCTCGGCTGGAACTCGACGCGCAGACCGTCGGCGCTGAGCAGAACTCGACCACTCACTCGAGCGCCTGCCAGTCTCACGGTGACCCCCGCTTCAGTCCCCGCCTTAATCGGCTCGCTGAAGACAACGACGATGTGCGTGTTGAGGGGAACGTCACGTTTGCGCGGGGGCGGATCGGCCCGTACCACCTTCGGCCGTGCAGTGCGCGGCACGGTCACCGTGAATGAGACTACCGCGCCGCCGGTCTGCTGGACAGCGATCTGCAGCACATCGCCCGGCGCGGCGGCGATGCCGACCGGATCAAAGCCGCCTTCCTGCATGGGCACGACCAGATCGACATTGAGACGAGTGTTGGTGATTGTTGCGAGACCGCCATCGGAAACCGTTCCTGGCGGCAAGTAGACATAGGCAACGCCCTGTCCAGCAGTCACGCTCGCCGACAACCCAGCGGCAACACGACCCGTCGCGCCTAGCGGTGCCGTTATCGGATTGGAAGCCGCTGGCTCGTCCGTGCGGCCGACAGACGTGGTGTCCCGCAGTCCCGCGACCTGGTTTTCATCGAGGCAGCCTGCCTCCCAGAGCAGCGCAGCCACAAGCAGAAGGAGACTCGGCCTGCGGATGGGCGACCGCGTCATCGGGCGCCTCCGACGACTTCAAAACCCGCCCAGTAGTACGGATGCGCCGTCGCGGATTCGCTGAGCAGCGCAAGTTGTGCCCGCGCGAGCGCGCCTGTCGGATCGGCGCCGTTGGCGTAGTTGTGATAGAACCGTTCCATGAGCCCGGCGGTGGCCCAGTCATCGACGGGCCACAACGTCGCCACGACATCCGCCGCTCCAGCCTGGAGGAACGCGCGCGTCAGCCCGACCCAGTCGTCTCCTGCGGGAACATCAGCGAGTGTCCCCGACCCCACGCCGGTTTCGCAGGCCGACAGCACGACCAGGTCCGCGGCGAGATCCAGTCCGAAGACTTCGTGCACTTCGAGCCGCCCGTCATCCATGCGGTCCGGTGCCAACTGCACGAACGAGAACAACGGATTCCGCTTGTTGAGGACGCCGAAAGTGGCGACATGGATCACGCGGCGGCCCGGGGCCTCGCGTCGCAGCGCCGCCTCCGTGGCCTGCATGCCGGTCAAGATCCGCGCCCCAGTGAGACGGCCGATGGCGGCGACTTCGCGCTGCGAGCCCGGCAGCGCGCCCGGTCGCGGCGCGAGGGCCAGAAGACCCACGCCTCGTTCCGGTGCGTTCGAGCGGTCACCGAGCGCGAGCCACACCGACGCCGATGGCGTGGTCGTGACCTCGTACCGCTGAACGAGGAAGTGCTTCGTCGTATCGAGCAACGCCGCAAACGGCAGGTAATGCAGCTCGGCGTGGGGAGCGACGATCAGACGCCGTTTCCCCGCCAGCAATCCCGTTTCCTCGAGCGGCGCAATCAACTGCTGATACAGCGTCGCGAGCGGCCCGCGCCACAGTGAATCCGTGACGGGTGATCCCGGACGACCGAGCGTGCCGCGGGCGAACTCGATGAGCCTCGCGAGCTCCTGATGGCGAATGTTGAGATCACGCGCGACGAAGCTGTCAGGTGTGACGAGAAAGGCGAGCGAGCCGGAGTCGCTGACGAGATACTCGATGAAGGCCTCGTCGGCCGTCAGGCGCTGCGCGACGTCGCGGACCGTCGCGGCGGGCGACACGATCAAGGCGGCATGCGCCGGCTCGCGCTCCCGCAATTCGAGCAGCAGCTCGGCATAGTCATCCTGCGCCTGGGACAATGCGTCGAGAGTCGCCGCGACGGCGTCCGAACTGCCACGTACGGTCCGCGCCTCTTCGTCGCTCTGTTCCTTTGCGAGCTCAGTGATACGGCGACGGAGATCCTGTTCGCGGTCGATCAGCTCACGGGTGGTGTCGGTGGTGGACACGCGGCCCAGACTCAACAGCTCGAGCATTTGGCGGGCCCGGAGTTGCTCGCCTGCTTCGAACGCGCCATTCGGGAGATTGCGGAGCCGCTCCGTCAGCGCGAGCTGCGCATAGACGTCCCATTTGTCGGACAGAAATGCCGAGCGCCGCTCCGCGGCCGTGAACGAGCGCCCCGCACGTTCCACGTCGCCGGCCGCGGCGCGGAACTCGCGGGCCGAGGCGTCGAGCGCCTCGCGCGTGCGCAATACCACACCGAGTCCCGCGTGCAGCCGCCAGCTCACGTCGGGCGCATGCCGCTGTCCCATTGCTTGAATGCCCGCTGCGTAGAGCGACTCGGCGCGCGCCGCGTTGCCTGCTTCCGCCTCAAGCGTCGCGCGTTCATTCAAAACGGCCGCCGTCGCCACGGGGTCGCCCACTCGTTGGAGCTCACTGGTTGCACGCGCCAGGTGCCCGCGCGCCGCGCTCGTGTCCCCACGCTTCAGGGCCAATTGCGCCAGTGACATACGCGTCAGCGCCGCGGCCCGCTGATTGCCGACGCCGAGCTGCTGCCGCCGCGCCGCCTCGAGCAGCGGCTGGGCCTTGGCGTGGTCGCCGCGTGTGGTAAGCAGCAGCCCCCTGCCTTCCTGCGCGTCCGCCTCACCCGCCCGATGACCGGCCTGGCGGTACAGAAACTCGGCTCGTGCATAAAGCCGCTCCGCTTGGGCGGGGGAATTCAGCTGCACGGCAAGATCCGCCCGTGTGAGCGCGAGACCGGCGCGCACTTCCACAGGAGCGCGGGTCGAATCGGCCAAACGCTGCGCCTGACGCAGCGCCTCGATCGCACCCTGCATTTCGCCCTGCGCCGCCAGTACGCTGGCGAGCGCGCGCTGCACATCCACCGCGGCGGCCGCCGGGCCGGTCCGCGTATAGATCGTGAGCGCCTCCCGACACGCGCGGACTGCCGCGGGATAGTCGCCGCGTCGCATCTCCACCTGGCCAAGACCATGCAGCGCCGCAGCCGCCTCCGCCCATTCCTCGCGGGCCCGCCAGGTCGCGAGCGCATCCTGGTATAGCGCGGCCGCGCGGCCGAGCTCGCCGGCCAGGCTGGCCAGTCCGGCGAGATTGACGAGGTTCGTCGCCGCGGCCTGGTCACGACCATCACGCCGATTGATCGCAAGGGCCGCTTCGAAGTGCCCGCGCGCTTCACTCAGATCGCCGAGCTGTTGCGCCAGCAGTCCGAGATTGTTGCGGTCGGCGGCTATGCCCCGGGAATCGTCGATGCGCTCGCGCAGTGCGAGCGCCTGAGCGTACTGAGTCCGCGCGATGGTGACCTCGCCACGATCCACGCTGAGACTCGCGAGCATTCCGAGCGCATTTCCCTCGACGCGTACGTCGCCGACTGCCGCCGCCAGCGCGCGGGAGCGCTCGAGGTAAGCGGAGGCACTATCAAGTTGCCCCTCCCCGAGGAACGCCGCCCCGATGTTTCCCAACAGCGAGCCCACGCCGGCCGAGTCCCCGATCATGCGCGCGCGTCGCAAAGCGCGCCGCCATGTGGCGATTGCAGAAGTGGGGCCATCGCGTGCGTAGACGACGTTGCCCGCCCGCCGCACACTGTCTGCCCAGACCTTCCCTGCGCGTGTGCCCGCGTCCCACGCAGCGAATCGTTTCACCTCTCGAATCAAGAACGAGTCTCGCCAACCAACCGCATACGCCGTCGCGATATCTCGAGCGACGGTGAGGTGATCGTTACGCTCAGCGGGGGTGCTGCCCTTGACGGCCTGCCGCAGCGCGTCGGTGACGGCATCACGGACCGCGAGTGGGCGAGAGCGGATTTCCAGAACGAGCGCAGACTCAGGCAGGCGTTGCGCCAGCAGACGAAGCGTGTCGGCCGAGAGCGATTGAACAACGGGGACCGCGACGAGCAACAACGACAAGATCATTTGGGCGGGCCCCGTGCTACGGTGAATTGCACCAACTCTGAAGCGGACCACCGATCCCACTCCGTCCGCGCCTGCACTTTCCAGAGATACAGGCGGCCAGGATCCAACCGCACTGAATCAGGAAGCACCAAGGTGGTATCCGTGACCTGCGTCTCATATACGACCGCTCCGCCGGTATCGAACAGCGTGACGCGATACAGGTTCGATCCCACCACGCGCGTCCAATCGAAGAAGCGCACGGCGGCTACCGTGCCGATCGGTCCGATCGCGACTGGTCCTTGCTCCGCACCGCCGCCACGGTGCCTCGCGGTGCTGTCGCCCCCGGGAGACCGGAGCAAGAGGAGAACGACGGCCGCCGCTGCCAGCGGCACGCTGATGCGCAGCCACCGCCCACGGCGCCTTCCTTCCACAATCTCGATTTCATGCGTGATCGGCCCATCCGCGAGCGCTTCGGCGACTGATGCCACCGCGCGACGACACAACGCGCAGCCGGCGACGTGCCGCAACGCCCGCGCACGCGCATCGGCGTCGAGGGATCCCTCAGCGAGAGCCGCGACGAGCTCTGGATCCAGACACTCGCCTGTCGGGAGTGGGATGTCGCCCGTGTGGAAGTTACGACGCAGACGGTCCAGGCCTTCGCGCTCTATCATAGATCCGCTCGCAATCCCGCTTGCTCGAGCCGTTGCCGCATCGCGGCGAGCGCACGATACACGTGGTTGTACACAGCCTTCGCGTTGGGCCACCCGACCACCTTTGCCACCGCTTCGGCAGGCATCTCTTCCATCACGTAAAGCTCCACGGCGACGCGCTCCTCGGCGCTGAGCGAGCTCAATGCCCGCTCGAGCTCTTCGCGGCGTTCGGAGATCGTCGCCGCTTCGTCGTCCGCCTCCGTCACCGGCGGTATCGACCCAGCGAGCTCAGTCAAGATCCGCCCGCGCCGACCATCTCCGACCGCGCGATACGTGGCACTCACCTCGGCGAGGAACTGCCCGAACGACAGATCAGCGCACTCGGTGCCGCGTAACAGCTCGTAGGTCTCCACATGACTTCGCTTATTAAGGAAGACGTGCTCGAAAATCTTCCGGCGAATCGGCGGCAGCTGCGCGGCAACGGTCGACAAGCGAGAGCGCCCGTCGCGATGGCGAAACCAATCGACGGTGAGGTGCCGGATAACGGTGACCAGCCAAGTGGAGAAGCGGGCGCGGTGAACGGGTTGCTGCAGATAGATGCGAAGGCGCCGCAAATCATCTTCGCGTAGTGCCTCACACACGCGCGCGAAAACATCCATCACGTCGTCATAGTCTTGGGCGTAATGGCGGATCGCCGAGAAAATCAGCCGACGGTAGCGATCGAGGAACAGGTCCCATGAAGCATCAAAACGCGATCGCTCGAGTTCGGCCTGCCAAGGTTCCATAGCCGTCTCGATGACTCGAGGGCGGATATAGCCCTGGGCGTTGCTTATTGCAACCGTTGGAAACGGCAACCTGGGGGAAATGGGCCCTGGTCCACGCCGGCCCATGACGAATGCACGCTCAGTAGATCCCCCTCGACCTCCCCTTCGATCGTGAGCGCCCCGCCCGTCCATCCCGGCGTCGACCCGGGGGGGATACGCAAAACCACAGCGTAGGCAGAATCGATAGTGCCGCTCACGAGCCCGAAACGAGTGGCCGGAAGGCCGACATCTCCCACAAACCACCGCGCCACATGACCCCAGAATCGCATGTCGCGCGCCGAATCGATGACGATCGATACGGATAAGCCCCCGTTGAGCGACGGAGCGTCCGACCACGTACTCAGATTGCGGGAGTGCGTCCACTCGCCCAGCATCAGGGCGCCGAGCGATTGATCCGATGATCCGCTTGGATCGGCACAGGCAGTCACCAACGCCGCAGCAAGAGTCAGCGTCGCCGACCGGAACGTCCGAAAAGCCATAGGGGTCGCCTGACATGGACGACCCCATTTGACGGACGGGGACAGCCCGATTGCTCGCGCGACTACCTGTCGGCGTTGTCCTGCGGCAGACCTTTTTAGCCTCCGGCTAGCACCTCCCGCTCGTCCCCGTCCTCACACTGCAGCTTCTCGTCGACACCATGCCGCCCGTGTCCCGCACCGTGAGCCGCACAGTGTAGCTCCGCGCCAGCAGAAAGACCTTCGTGTAGTTGACGCCTGCGCCGGTTCTGCCGTCCCCAAAGTTCCACGACCAACTCGTCACCCTCACGTCATCCGTCGACGTGCCGCCGTTGAACTTGCAGATCCGCCCACCGCGCGTCGTTGTGCACGCCCAGGTGAAGTGCGCAACGGGAGGAACGTTGAGCGTCATCACGTTGGCGACCGGCGAGTACGGCGACACCTCATCCTCGTTCATCGCCCTAACGCGATAGCGGTAGACGGTGGACGATCCGCGGCCCGCATCACGGAAGCTGACGGTATTGGGCGGCAGCGAATCGATGGTCGCGAAATTAGTGCACCCCTCGGCAGTGCAGCGCTCGATCTGGATGCCCGACTCTGTCTCGCCCGGGTCCGCCCAGCGCAACTCGATCGCGTATGGGCTAACCGCCGTCGCCACCAAGCCCGCCACCGCCAGCGCGGCCGGCGTCGAGATGCTGAGCGCGTCCGAGTAGTCGGAGGTCGCCCCCGTCCGCGAGGCGCGCACGCGATAGCGGTAAGGCGTGCCCGGCGCGACACCGCGGTCGGTGTAGGCAGTGGTGTTCCGCGAAAGCAGCGCAACACGGGTGAAGTCCACACAGCCGTCGCCGCGGCAGCGCTGGAGCTCGTAGCGCGACTCATCGGTGGCGTTGTCCGTCCACGTCAGCTCCACGCGGACACTTGTCGGCGCCGTTCCCGCGAGCTCGCTGGGCACGGCGGGAGGCGGCGCCGGTACGCCGCCGACGAACCCGCTATAAAGGAGATAGTCCTCGCCGGGCGCCGGTGCTGGCGGCTTGTATCCATAGTTATCCAGCCAGGTGATCAACCCGGTCGTCGCATTCGCTTTCAGTGCCTCGTCGACGTCCACCACCGCCGCCTGCGGATTGAGCTCGAGGTACAGTGCCGCCGTCCCGGTGACATGGGGAGCCGACATCGACGTGCCACTCATCGCCTGAATGGCGACGTCATCCCAGACTGCTGCGGAAGTGATGGAGACACCCGGGGCCCAGATGTCAACACATGGGCCGCGGTTCGAGAAATCGGCCTCAGTATCGAGCTCATCTGTCGCGCCCACGGTCGTCGCTTCGGGCGCGCTCGCCGGCGAATAGAAGCAGGCGTCTTCGGCGGCGTTCGCGGCCGACACAGCGAAGAACACGCCGGCTTGCGTCGCGGCGGCGACCGCGTCGTTCAGCGCCTGCGAGTAGTAGCCCGACAGCGACATGTTGGCGACAGCCGGCGATTGGTGATTCGCCGTCACCCAGTCGATCCCCCCGATCACGCTCTCGTAGGTGCCGCTGCCATCACAGTCGAGCACGCGAATGGAGTAGAGCGCCACGTCCTTGGCGACGCCGTACGTGGCTCCACCGACGGTCCCCGCGACGTGCGTCCCGTGACCGTAGCAATCGCTCCCGTCGCCGCCGAACATGTCGATACCGAGCGAGGCGCGGCCGCCGAACTCGGCGTGCGTGTAGCGGATGCCGGTGTCGAGGATATACGCGTGAACGCCCCGGCCGGTGACGTTGTAGCGATACGCGGCGTCGAGCGGCAAGTCCCGCTGATCGATCCGGTCGAGGCCCCACGTTGGATCGGATTGTTCGTCGGTCGTACGCACCATCTGATCCTGCTCGACGTAGGCAACCGAAGGGTTGGCGCGGAGCGCGGCCACCGCTGCCGGCGACAGATTCGCCACACTGAATCCCGACAGCGCGGTGCGATACACCCGCCGCAACTGACCACCGTTCTGGCGCGCGACTGTCTGGACGGCGGCCGACGCGGCAGGCGCGTCGCGCCGCAATACGACGATATAGCGGCCGGGGATCTGTTCACTGGCCCGGGCAGTCCGCAGCGCGTTCGGACCGGAAGGAGCCGATGGATGAGGAGCGACCGAGTCGCGACTGCATCCGAACTGAAGGACGAGTGCTGCCAGGAAACTGACACGCAACGCGCTGGTCATTTCGATGTCAAAAACCCTCGAGGATGGACGGCTGATTTAGCCTACGGTAGTACCAAATGCAACAGGGGTCGCCATGTCGGACGACCCCGTTGAACGGACTTGCACCGTCTGTTTGGTCGAAGCCTAGGGCAGAGGTGCTCCCGTCGGCGCAGCGTTGGCCGGCAGATTCTCCTCCACGAACCGCGTGAGCAGCGTATAGAGGTGCTGCCGTGTCGTGCCCCCCGTGATCGCGTGATTGCGATTCGGATAGACCATGAGCGAGAACGGCCGGTTCGCCGCCACCAGCGCATTCACCATCGCTTCGGTGTTCTGGACGTGCACGTTGTCGTCGCCCGAGCCGTGCACGATCAGCAGCCGGCCTTTCAGATTCTTGGCGTACGTCAGCGGCGAGCCCTTGTCGTACCCGGCGGCATTGTCCTGCGGCAGGCCCATGTAGCGCTCGGTGTAAATCGTGTCGTAGTACTTCCAGTGCGTCACCGGGGCTACGGAGATCCCCATCCGGTACACGTCGGGCGCCTGCGTCAATGCGTTGAGCGTCATGAACCCACCGTAGCTCCAGCCCCAGATGCCGATGCGGGTGGAATCAACGAAGGACAACCGCCCCACCGCGCGGGCGGCAGCGGCTTGATCGCGCGTCTCGACCACGCCCATCTGCTTGTAGATGATCTTCCGCCAAGCGCGCCCGCGCGCTCCCGTGCCGCGGTTGTCCACGCTGGCCACGATGTAGCCGCGCTGGGCCAGCATTTGGTACCAGAGGTAGTTCGACCCTCCCCACGCATCGGTGACGGTCTGCGAGCCCGGGCCGCCGTACACAAAGAAAAGCACGGGATAACGCGACGTCGAGTCGAAGTTCGGCGGCTTGATGAACCAGGCGTTGAGCCTGACGCCACTGCCGATGTCCACCTGCCGGAATTCGGTGGCGCCGAGCCGCAGGCCTTGGACCTTGGTCTTGAGGGGCGCGTTGTCGACTAGCGTGCGCAGCACGCGATGGTCGGGCAGGCTCACGAGCGTCACGACCGGGGGCACGCCAAACCGCGAGTACGTGTGCACGGCAAAACGACCGCTCGGCGAGATGTTGTAGTTGTGCGTCCCGGGCTCCGAATTCGGTGACACGCGCTGCGGCGCGAGCTCTGGCTTTGCGTAGTTGACACGGTACAGATAGCGCTGCGTGGGATTGTCGGGCGACGCGATGTAGTACACGCTCGTGGTCGCGGTATCGACGCGCAGCACGTTGAGCACGTCGAATTCGCCGGACGTGAGCTTGCGCGGCGTCGCCGCTCCACTCCCGCCGGCGCGCGGCACGAGGTAGAGCTGACTCCAGCCGCCGCGCTCGGACAGCCAGAGGATGTCGCGCCCGCCATTCACAAAGCGCAGCTGGTCGAACTGCTCGACCCACGCGCTGTCGCGGTCGGCAAAGACCGTGCGCACCTGCCCCGTCTGAGCGTCGCCCAGCATCACCTGCAGCGTGTCCTGCAAGCGGTTCAGGTGCTGAATGATCAGCTCTTTGCTGCCCTCGTTTCTTGGCGCCGGCGTCCACTCCATGCGCGCGATGTATGTGTTGCGCGGGTCCCCCGGAATTTTCATCCAGCGCGTTTCCCCACCCGCGACACTCACCACGCCGACGCGACCCGCGGAGTTGGTCTGGCCCGCCTTCGGGTACTGCACGGCAACTGTGGACGAGTACAACGAATCGGTGGTGTTATAAAGGAGAAAGTCGCGAACGCCCGTCGCGTCGAGCTGCCAATACGCGATGGAGCGCCCGTCGGGATTCCAACGCCAGCCGTCCTGGAGACTCAGCTCCTCTTCGTAGACCCAGTCGAACGTGCCGTTGATCGTGGTGCGCGAGCCGTCGGAGGTCAGCTGCGTGATCTTCCCGCCGGCGAGGTCCTCGACGTAGATGTTGTTCTCACCGTAGCGCACCCACCCCACACGCCCGCCGTCCGGCGAGAATTTCGCGAACATGAGCGTCGAGGGCCGTCCGTCCCCGCCCAGTTTCTTGAGGGTCCACCCGGAAAGGTCGAGCACCCAGTAGTCGCCGCGCGTGTTCGTGCGCCATACCTGCTGTGTATTCGTAAAGATCAGGACCTTGCGACCGTCGGCCGACCATCTGTAGTCCTCGATTTCGAGCGGAGTCGAATCGCCCGGTGGCACGAGGCGCGTCGCCGGCACGAGTGTCGTGCGAAATCCGCTCTCGCCGTCGTAGCGGACGATATCGCGGCCGGGCCTGCCGTCGGACCGCCGTTCCAGCGTGGTGTAGCTGATGCCATCGTTGAGCCAGGCGAGCGGACCGAACGTTCCGCCGCGGAACTCGGGCGAGCCGAAAATGCGATCGACGGTGAGGAAACTCGAATCGCTCGCGGAACTCTGGGCGGCGGCCACACCGCTCCCACCCGCCGCGAGCACAACCACAAGACCAATCCGACGCAGCATCGTTCGAGACCCGTGTGAAGTAGGACCCGAAGGATAGCTACGGACGTGGCTGTCCGCCCATTCCACCCTGCCGCACGAGCCGCGGCTTGGGAAGTGAATCGAACTTCACCTGCTGGGCCGCCGTGAGATTGTTCCGAATCGCCGCAACCCACTGATCGGCCTCAGCCTGGAACCCTTCCATCTCCGTCCGGATGCTGTCGAACCTCGCTCGCTGTTCCGGCGTGGGCTCCTGCCCGGGCGTGAATTGCCCCTGCATCTGCTGCCGGATGGCCTGGCGACGGTCGGCGGCGTCTTTCATCACGCCGTTCAGCGCAGTGTAGGCGGGGGTGATCTTGGTGCGCTGGTTCGCGTTCAGGACGAGGGCTTGGCTGAGTGAGTCGATTGTCATCCAGTGATCGGGGAGTGGCTGGAAGCGGCGCCGAGCGCTGTCCGGCGTGGTGGGCGTCTGCGGCGCCTGGGCCGCCAAGCACGTGGTCAGCAGGCACATCGCGGCGAGCGACATCATCGAGCGCATTCGTAAGACTCCGTGAGTGTGTTCATTCATACGTCCGCCCGCCGTCGGATGTTCGACGCCCTGCTGGCGAGAGCCGATCTGGGGACCTATCCTATGACCCTCAGGGAGCGGGATCGTCACGTGAGCGTGGACCAGATCGGTCGGCTGAGAAGCGCCCTCGCCGGACGTTTTACGCTCGAACGCGAGATCGGTCGCGGCGGCATGTCCGTGGTCTATCGAGCGCACGATCTCAAGCTGCCTCGTGACGTCGCGATCAAAGTGCTGCGCCCTGAGCTCACGGTCGGCGTAGGCCCGGAGCGATTCCACCGCGAAATCGAGATCGCCGCCCGCCTGCAGCATCCCCACATCGTCCCGCTGTATGAGTCGGGGGAAGCCGCCGGCTTCCTTTATTATGTAATGCCGTTCGTGTCCGGCGAGTCGCTACGCGGGCTGCTCGCGAAACAGGGGCCGCTCGCTGTCGCGGACGCGGTGCGCATCACCCACGAAGTCGCCAGCGCGCTCGCCTACGCGCATGCGGAAGGCTTCGTCCATCGCGACATCAAGCCCGAAAACATCCTGCTGTCGTCAGGCCTAGCGATGGTGGTGGACTTCGGGATTGCGCAGGCACTCGTGCAGGCCGGCGTCGAGCCGCTCACCGACAGCGGCGTCGTGATCGGCACGCCGGGATACATGAGCCCTGAGCAGTCGGCCGGCCATTCCAAAATCGACGGCCGCAGCGACCTGTACTCGCTGGGCTGCGTGATGTACGAGATGCTGGTGGGTGAGCCGCCGTTCACCGGTCCCACCTCGCGTGCCGTGCTGGCGCGACACGTGCATGAGCGCCCGCCATCAATCCGCGTCATTCGACCCGACGTGCGAGCCGGCGTCGAGCAGAGCATCAATCGGGTTCTCGCCAAAGACCCGGCCGATCGGTTTCCAACGGCGGGCGAATTCAGCACGGCCCTCTCCGCACCGGACCCCATCGAGCGACCGAGCGTGTCGCGCTGGCGACTGTTGTGGCCCGCCCTCGGCGCGCTCGTCGTCGCGGCCGGCGCCTGGATCGCCCGCGACTGGCTGTGGCCGTCGACCAGCGGCGCGCACGCCAGCGTCCTCGACCCCAAGCGGATCGCCGTGTTGTATTTCAGCGATCGCAGCGAGCAGGGCACGCTGCGCCACGTTGCGCACGGCTTAACGGAAGATTTGATCGACGAGTTGAGCGGCGTCCAGGGACTCGAGCTGGTGTCCCCCAGCGGGGTCCGGCCCTACAGCGACAAGAACGTGTCGATCGACAGTGTAGCGCGCGCACTGCGCGTCGGGACCGCGGTCGAGGGGAGCGTCGAACGATCCGGCATCCGCTTGCGCGTCCGGGTGCGCCTGATCGATGCGGCCAACGGCGCCCAACTCGCCACCACCATTATCGAGCGTCCGTGGGGCGACCTCTTCGCGCTGCAGGCGGAGCTCGCGGATTCGCTGTCGCGCTTCCTGCGCGTGCGACTGGGCCGGGAGGTGCGGCTGCGCGAACAGCTCGCGGCGACTCGCAGCGTCGAGGCGTGGGAGCTGATGCGACAGGCGCAGAGCATGATTGAGGATGCGGATTTGCTCGAAGCCGCGGAGAGTCCGGCGGCCGCCGTCCGCGCGTTGAGCCGCGCCGACACCGTCTTGGCGCGCGCCGAGCAATTCGATCGCAGCTGGCGCGACCCCATCATCGCGAGAGGATGGCTGGCCTGGCGCGCAGCAACCCTGCGAGATGCGTCATCCCCGATCCCATTTCTAGAGACGGGACTCGGGCACGCCGCCCGGGCACTTCGTCTTCGTCCCGACGATGCGCGCGCGCTGGAGTTGCGCGGCTCTCTCCGCGTCTGGCGCTGGCAGCTGGGCACGGGCGACTCCGCCACAGATGGACAGCTGAGCACAGATGCCGAACGGGACCTTCGTGCCGCCGTCGCGGCCCAGCCCAGCCCCGCCCGGGCGTGGAACTCACTGAGCCTGCTCTATCAGCTCCGGGGCGACTGGCGCCAAGCCGACTTCGCGCTGCGCCGGGCGATCGAGGCCGACGCGTACCTAACGGAAACGGCGGAAAGCATGCCTGCCCTGATGTTCGCGTCGCTCGAGCGCGGGGACACGGCTGGGGCCCATTCCTGGTGCGAAACCGGGCGGTCCCAATTCCCCAATGACTATCACCTGTGGGAATGCGAGCTCACCCTGCTCGGCTGGTTAGCCACGCGTCCCGCCGATGCATCGCGGGCGTGGAACGTTGTGCGCGAGATCGAGCAGCGCGATACAACCAATCTGCTCGCGATGGGATGGGGCGTGCGCCGTTTGATGGTTGCCGCCATCCTGGCGCGTTCGGGCCGGACCGACAGCGCCCGCGCAGTGATGCGCGCGACGCGCGCCGGCGCTTCGGACGCGGTCCGCAAGACGCTCGGTCTATATGAAGGGCTCGTCTTTACGGAGCTCGGCGACCGTCCGGCGGCGGTCGCCGCGCTCCGCGATTACCTCCAACGATTCCCGCCTGCGCGCGACTATGTGGCGAACGCTCGCTGGTTCGCGCCCCTGCACCACGATCCCGGTTTCCTCAAGCTTGTCGGCTCCGGGGACAGCCTACCGCGGGATCGCAGCCGTCCCTAGGGCCGACCGCGGGGTTCGGGTTCCATCTCAATGTAGGCACCAAGTGAATCACGCATTGCTTTTGCCGCGCCAAGCCCAGCGACTCTCGCGTAGTAGGGGAACACGAACTTGTCGTGCGCGCCGAGCGTGAAGAACAGAGCGTCGACTTGCACTCCCGGGGATGCGACGCGCCATCTCGCACCCGAATGGTGGTACGCCGTCACCACCATGCTGTCGACGTCCTCCACCTTCCAGGGACGCGCCGGCAGCCGCCAGAGTGAGTCCATCGCGTAGCGCGTCGGAGGAAAGTGCGGGCGCGGGACGAAGATGACCGCGCGGTCATAGTCCCGTGGCGTCACGTACGGCCCGACCAACCGCGCACCGGGCACCGCAACCCGAGGTTTCTCGTCCCTGTACACGCCCAGCACGGCATAGGGCTCAGCCTGGGAAACCAGGAACCACGCTGGTCTGCCGTCGCGGAAGCCATCGGCGGCCTCCGCGACCCGCCGGAGTAGCCCAGCAGACAGCGGCGTGGTGTCTTGCGCTGCGGGGAGTGTGTTCGGTGACGTGGTGCGCGCCAGCGTCCAGCGTGACGTCAGCAGGACGCCTGCAATGACGACCGCCGCTGTCGCGACGTTCCTGGTCCGCATCGGAGCCTCCGGAGGGGTTCGTCACCATCATGTCGCCGCGTCCTGCAGGGCGCTACCAAACGATGCCCGATAAACCCAAGCCCTTGGCTACCCGCGGTTTGGCGACTACTTTCCGAGGCCCAAATGCGGGATCTGTCGCTGTCGCGCAGCCAGCTACTGCTCCTCGCCGGAACGGCCAACCGGCCCCTCGCCGAGGAGATGGCTCAGCATTTGGGACAGCCGCTGTGCGCGGTGACGATGCGGCGGTTTGCCGACGGCGAGATCTTCGTAAAAATCGACGAAAACGTTCGGGGACGGGATGTGTTCATCATCCAGCCCACGAACCCGCCGGCGGAAAACTACATGGAGCTGCTCCTGCTCATGGACGCCGCGCGGCGCGCGAGCGCGGCCCGCGTCACCGCCGTGCTGCCGTACTTCGGCTACGCGCGTCAGGATCGCAAGGATCAGCCGCGCGTGGCGATCAGCGCCAAACTGATGGCGAACCTGATCACGCACGCGGGCGCGGATCGCGTGCTGGGAATGGACTTTCATTCCCACCAGGTGCAGGGGTTCTTCGACATCCCGGTGGACCACCTGTACGCGGCGCCGGTGTTCGTGAGCCACTACCGGACCAAGCAGCTGTACCAGCCGGTCGTCGTGGCACCGGACGTGGGCTCGGCAAAAATGGCCCGCGGCTTCGCCAAGCGGCTCGATGCGTCGCTCGCGATCATTGACAAGCGGCGTCCGTCGGCGAACATCGCCGAAGTGCTGAACGTCGTTGGAGAAGTCGAGGACAAGGATTGCCTCATTCCCGACGACATGATCGACACCGCGGGCACGATCTCGGAAGCCGCCGCGGCGCTGAAACGGCTGGGCGCGCGCCGCATCTTCGCGTTTGCGACCCACGCGCTGCTCTCGGGACCAGCAGTCGAGCGGCTCCGCGCATCGCCGATCGAAGAAGTGACGGTGACGAATACGATCCGGATTGGCGAGGATCGGCAGTTCGAGAAGCTGAAGGTGTTGTCGATCGCGAGTCTGATGGCAAAGGCGATTGGCTACGAGCACTCGAATCAATCGGTGAGCTCGTTGTTTGACTGATAATCGACGCTGGGAAACGGCGACGCTGCAAGCTGCAAGCTTCGAAGTATCCTAGCGTCGCCGTCTCCGAGCGTCGCAGTACCAAAAAGGACCGTGTATGGCACAGACAGTAACCCTGACAGCGACAGCTCGTGAGAGAACGGGGAAGGGTCCCGCCCGACAGGCGCGCTTCAACAAGCAGATTCCGGCCGTCATCTACGGCAACGGGCGACCCACCCAGCCGCTGATGGTCGACGCGCTGGCGCTCGAGAAGGCGCTCACGGGTATCGAGCCCGAGAGCACCCTGTTCGAGCTCACGGTGGACGGCAAGAAGTCGCGCACGCTGATTCGCGAGATCCAGCGCCATCCGATTCGTCCCGACATCATTCACGTGGACTTTTACGAGATCCGCGGCGGCGAGAAGGTCACGCTCAAGGTCCCCGTGCACCTCGTCGGCACCCCGGACGGCGTGCGGAACGCCGGCGGCGTGCTCGATCAGGTCACGCGTGAAGTCGAAATCGAAGTGCTGCCCGAGAACATTCCCGACCGCGTCGAGCTCGACGTCAGCGCGCTCAAGATCGGCGACTCGCTGCACACCCGCGACCTGACGATTCCGAACGCCGCGATCCTGACCGGCGCCGACTTGACGATCGCGACCGTGGTACCGCCCCGCGCCGAAGAAGTCGTCGCGCCGACCGCCGAAGCCGCGACCGAAGTCGCCGAGCCCGAGCTCATCCGCAAGGTCCGCGAGGGCGAGGAAGGCGAAGAGGGCGAGGGGGGGGGCTCTGCTCCCGCCGCCGAAGAGAAGGGAAAAGAAGGGAAAGCGCCCAAAGCCGAGGAGAAGCCGAAGGGCAAGAAGGAAGAGTAGCCCCTGCGCGCAGTCGTCGGCCTCGGCAATCCGGGTCCGGAATACGCGGCGACGCGCCACAATGCGGGATTCCTCCTGGCCGACGCGCTCGCCGCACATTGGCAGATGCCTCCCTTCCGTCGCGCCGAACGCGCGCGCGCGACGGAAGGGATGGTTGCCGGTGCCGCGGTCCGCATTCTCAAGCCCACCACGTTCATGAATCGCAGCGGCGCCGCGTTGGCGTCGCTGCGCGCCGACCCCACGTTCACGCCCACGCGCGATCTGCTCATCCTCGTCGACGATTTTCAGATTCCCCTCGGCACGTTTCGGTTTCGGCCGGAGGGATCGGCGGGCGGACACAACGGCCTCAAGAGCATCGAAAGCGCCCTGCAATCGCAGCAATACGCGCGGCTCCGCATCGGCGTCGGGCCTCTCCCCGAGGGTATTGGCGATTGGGCCGACTACGTCCTCAACAATTTCGAACCGGAAGAACGGGAGCAGGTCGACGCGCTCATGCCGCAGATGATCGAGACGGTTGAGAAATGGCTGACGACTTGACGGCGCACGCCTAATGCTCCGCCTCGGAATCGTCGGCCTGCCGAACGTCGGGAAGTCCACGCTCTTCAACGCGCTCACCTCGTCGAAGGCTGCAGCGGCCGAGAACTATCCGTTCTGCACCGTCGAGCCCAACGTCGGCGTCGTCGCGGTGCCCGATCCCCGGCTCGATCAGCTCAACGAGATCGTGCGGCCCAAGAAGAAGGTCCCGGCGGTCGTCGAGTTCGTCGACATCGCGGGGCTCGTCAAGGGCGCATCTCAGGGCGAGGGCCTCGGCAACCAGTTCCTGTCACACATCCGGGAGGTCGATGCGGTCGTGCACGTGATTCGCTGCTTCGAGGATCCCGATGTGGTGCACGTGATGGGCGCCCTGGAACTGGATCCTGTCCGTGATCACGACATTGTGACGAGCGAGCTCGCACTCGCGGATCTCGCCGTCGTCGAGCGGCGGCTCGACAAGACCCGCAAGTCGGCCCGCGCGGGCGACAAAGACGCGCAGCAGGAGCTGGTGCTGCTCGAGCGGGTGGTGGACGAGCTGAACGCGGGTCGCGGCGCGCGTGAGGCCGGCGAAGGCGACACCGCGGTGAAATTCCTGCGCCAGCTGGGCCTGCTGACCGCGAAGCCGATTCTCTACGCCGCGAACGTGAACGAGGACGATCTCGCCGCCGGTGGCGGCCCGTGGATCGACCGGCTGCGCGCGGCCGTCCAGAGCCACCACGAGGAAGCGGACATTGTTCCCTTCTCCGCGAAATTCGAATCGGAGCTCGCCGAGCTGTCCGGCGATGAGCGTCGGGAGTATCTCGCCAGCGCCGGCGTCGCCGAGCCGGGACTGGACCGGCTGATTCACGCGGGCCAGCGCTTGTTGGGGTTGCAGACGTTCTTCACGGTCGGCGAGAACGAGGTCCGCGCCTGGACGATGCATCGCGGCGGGACCGCCTTCGACGCCGCGGGCGAAATTCACTCCGACTTCCAGCGCGGCTTCATACGCGCCGAGACGGTCGGTGTTGAGGAGTTTGCGAAAGCGGGCAGCTACAAGGCTGCCCGCGAACAGGGGCTGATTCGGAGTGAAGGTCGCGACTACGTCGTGAAGGACGGCGACATTCTGCTGTTCCGGTTCAACGTCTAAGCGCTATCGCGTCCAGATTCCGATCGATCCGCAGCGCTCTCGTCCGTAAACGGGGTCTCGTGCCTCAAAGCTGTACTGCCCGAGCTGCGGCATGGGCGTCGAGAATCCTTGAGGATTCGGATCCCGCCAAACCTCGACGGCCGCAACGGTTTCAATCGGGATGCGATCGAAGTCGCGTTCCCACACGGGCAGGCCGTTCACGCTGATCGGCACCGCGCACATGCGACCACGAATGAAGCGCGTCGGGACGCAGGTGTAGGCGCGCATGCACCACTGATGAATGCCCGCGCCCCTGAGGAGCGTACTGATCCGGCCGGCACGCTGGCGTTCGATGTCCTCGCGCGTGTAGAAGCGAGCGTACCCCTTGTACTGGCGACGCCGCTCATAGAAGCCGGCGAGATCGCGCCACAGATCGATGATGCCCGCCTCCACTACGATCGGCGCGAGATCATTCGCCGCCGCGTCGAGCACGATCGCAAGTTGGATCGTCCGGCCTTCGCGAAGACGAAACACGTAGTCCGCCGTCTCGCGTCCCTCATAGGTGACGCGGATACTTTGATGTCCGACCGGCAGGTCTCTGATGACAAACACGCCTGCCGAGTCGGTGACGACGGACCGCTCGATGGCAGGCATAGAGACAATCACGCCCACGAGCGGCTTACCGTTATAAGCGGAAAGCGCACGCCCGGAGATACGCGCAGTCTGATCCGGTGGAACATCAGGCGAGCAGAGTGAAACCAAAACGACCAAGTGAGCGAGCGAGTGCATGCTACCTTCCTAACCGAGGGCGATTGCCCGCCCTCCTAGCGTCAAACGACTGCAGACATCATTCACCTCTCCATACCGAAGTATCTCAAAATGCAAGACGTGGGCCACGAGACGGCAGCGCGGTGACCGTCTTCTCGCCTCATAATGGTGCCCGCCGTCCCCCCCGCGAGGGCCATATAGCCCTTTCCAACTATAGTGCTTAGGTTTCGCGCTCACAAATCCCCTACTCGGCGCCTCATGCACCGCGCCGGGTCAATCCAATGTCCAAAGGGAGGTTGCATGAGTCGTCGGTACGAGACGGTCTACATCTTTGATAGCGCGCTGGACGAGCCGGCAATCACCGAAAAACTGAATCGCTTTCATGCCCTTCTTACCAAAGATGGGCACGGGACGCTCACGAACGTCTCCCACTGGGGCAAGCGGACGTTGGCGTTCAAGATCAAGAAGAAGGACACCGGCTACTACGTCGTCGCCGAGTTTCAGGCAGCCCCGAGCCCGTTGCCCGAGTACGAGCGCGCGGTGCGGCTCGACGAAGGCGTCCTGCGCTACCTCATCGTCGAGGCGTCGCGCGAGCAACCCAAGCCGGTTGTAACCGCCGGTGTGGGGCCTGAAGAAGAAGAGTTGGAAGAGGAGGACGCATGAGACGCCCCGCCAAGACTTGTCCCGTGTGCGAGTCCGGGGCGCGCGTGCTCGATTACAAGGACGATCGGACCCTGAGCCGTTTTCTCACCGAGCGCGGCAAGATCTTGCCGAGCCGGCTGTCGGGAATGTGCGCGCGCCATCAGCGGCAGCTGGCGACGGCGATCAAGCGCGCGCGCCAGCTCGCGCTGATTCCGTACATCAAGGGACACACCGCGTAACGTGAGCGCGCCGGCGTCGTGGTGGCGTCTGGTGTTCGCCACGTTCGCTTTTGTGCTTTGGGCGCACCCGAGTCTGGTCGGGCTTCCGTGCGCGGCATTGCTCATGATCGCGCCGACCGGCGGGAGCGTCGATCCGGCGCCGATGCGCGTGCGACCTCCGCCGTTACTGGCTATCGCCATCGCCGCCCTGAGCCTCGCGCTGCTGTGGTTGACGGCGATCAGCGGCGGACGACTCGCGGCCCTCCTGAGCGCGTACGTCGTGCTCGTGACCGCGGCGTTTGTATCGCTGGTGCTCCTGCGAACGGATACCGTTCTCAGACAGGCGTTTCGGTCGACGCTGCTCGGCGGCCTCGCGACGGCGCTGTTGATTCAGCTCGTCTGGGGCATAGACGGCTGGGGCGAAATTGGCTGGGAGGTCACCCGCGAGGCCAGTTATGCGATGCGCTGGATCGTCAAAGCCAGCCCGGCCGAGTGGGTCGATGCGACATTCGCACTCTATGAGCCGACGGTGCGGTTCATGAGTCTCACCTGGCCGGGGATGCTGGCGTTGCAGACCCTGGCCGGCCTGGCGCTCGCGTGGCAGCTGCACCGGCGGTTGACCTCGCTGCCGCTCGGCGCGCCGCTCGCGCGGTTCCGCGATTTCGCGATCGGCGACGCGTGGGTCTGGGGAATCGTCGCCTGGATCGCGGTGTTGATTCTACCCGTGTCGAGCGCGTTGCAGGTGGCGGGCACCAATCTCGGCCTCGTGGCCGGAGCGTTATACGTGCTCCGCGGCGCGGCGATCGTCGTGACGTTCGCTGAGGTCTTCGGGATCTCGAGCGCACTGCTCGTGATCATCGCGGCTGCCGCGGCGACGCTCGCCGTTCCATTGCTGTTTGTTTTGCCCGGGCTCTGCACGCTCGGCATCACCGATACCTGGTATCAATACCGCCAGCGGCTCGCCGCGGCGCGCGACCGTATACGCACGGACCGGTCCAACCCAAAGTGAGGAAGTAGGACGATGGAAATCATTCTGCGCGCAGATGTGCAACATCTGGGGAAGGTCGGGGACATCGTGAAGGTGAAGGACGGGTACGCCCGGAATTATCTGCTCCCCAAGGGACTCGCCTATCCCGCGACTGACGCCAACAAGAAGAAAATCGCCTACGAGGCCGAGCGGCTCGCCAAGCAGCACGCCGCCGAGAAGTCGGCCGCCGAAACGGAGGCGACCCGGCTCGCCGACGTGCAGCTCACGTTCTCGATGAAAGTGGGCGAAGAGGACAAGCTCTACGGCTCGGTCACCGCGAGCGACATTCAGCGCAAGCTCGAGGAGCTGGGCATCCACGTCGACAAACGGAAGATCGACCTGCATGAGCCGATCCGCGAGCTCGGCGATTTCCAGGTCGGCATCAAGATCCACCCCGACGTCCGGCCCCAAGTGCGGGTCACGGTGGTGAAGGAGTAGCAGACGAACCATCCCATCGCCATCAGCTACGTCGATGGCCCTCGGTTTCGCCGCTCTCTACTCGCGGCGGCCGATTGGGTGGCCGCGGGCCGCGATGAGCTGAATCGCATCAACGTCTTTCCCGTCCCCGATGGCGATACCGGGACCAACATGTGGCTCACCCTGCGTGCCGTGGCGCGGGCCCTCCGCGATCTCGGGACGGACGGGACGCGCGCGACACCACCTACCCTTCCGTTTGTTGCCGAGACGATGGCCCAGGCCAGCGTGCGCGGCGCCCGCGGCAATTCCGGGATGATGCTGTCACAGTTCCTTTTGGGCTTTCGCGAAGGCATCGGCGAGCGCCTTCGTGCCGGCGCTACAGAGCTCGCCCATGCCATCGGCGTCGGGTTCGAGCGGCTGCGCGGCTCGCTCGATGAACCGATCGAGGGCACGATTCTCACGGTCGCGCGTGAAGCCGCCGATGAAGCGGGCCAAGCCCGGGGCGAGCGCGACCTCCGTGTGTTCATACGCCGCATCGTGGATCGCTCGGAAGCCGCACTGCAGCGGACCCCTGAGCTGCTCGCGGCGCTCAAGCACGCCGGCGTCGTGGACGCCGGGGCGAAAGGCTTTGTGCGGCTGCTCGACGGCGTGAAGCGGCTCATCGAGGAAGGCCACATCGCCGAAGGCGCCGTCGAACGGCTCGTCTCGGGGGGGGATGCGAATCCGGCCGCCACGGCCGAAGTCGAAGTCGACCGCGACTACCGTTACTGCACCGAGCTGATGGTGCGGTCCGCATCGCTGCCCGACCCGGCCGACGTGCGCCGGGCCCTACGCGCGCACGGCGGTTCGATTGTGGTGCTCGCGACGGGAGACCTCCTCAAGGCGCACGTCCACACCGACGCCCCGGAGGCCGTTTTTCAGCTTGCGGGCAGCTGGGGCGTGCTTGAGTCCACGAAGGCCGACGACATGCGCGCGCAGCACCAGGCGCTGCAGGCGCGCCGGCCGATCGCCTTCGTGAGCGATACCGCCTGCGATTTGCCCGATGAGCTGGTGCTGCAGTATGACATCAAGCTCGTTCCAACCCAGCTGATCGTGGACGAACGAGTCTATCGCGACCGCCTGGAGCTGACCTCCGCCGAGTTCTTCCAGCGGCTGCGCGCGGGCCTCACCGCCACCACCTCCCAACCGACGCCAAACGCCTTTACCGACGCATATCGCGATGCCGCTCGCGCCGGTGATCATGTGATCGCCGTCATCCTCTCGAGCGCGCTGTCGGGCACCTTCGGCAGCGCTGACGCCGCCGCCCGACGCTTTGACCCCGGCACGGTAACCGTCCTGGATAGCCGCAGCGCATCACTGGGGGAGGGCCTGCTGGTCCTGCGTGGCGTAGAGCTTGCGGCGGCAGGATGGAGCGCGCAGGGGATAATGAAGGAGCTACAGCGCGTGCGCTCTCAATCAGGGGGTTTTTTCACGGTCGACAACTTCGAGCGGCTGGTTCGCTCCGGTCGCGTGGGGCGCGGGCGCGCCTGGCTCGGCACCAAGCTCAATCTGAAGCCGGTGATGGCGCTCACGAAGGAAGGAAAGGTGGAGCCCATCGGGCGCGTGCGGGGCAAGGACGCCGCTCGGCGCCGCATTCTCGAGTTGCTCGATCAGGCACTCACCCCCCGGCCCCAGGCGCTGCGGCTCGGGATCGCGCATGGGGATATCCCGGACTTCGCCGACCAGTTGCGGGCCGAGCTCGTGGCGCGCTACAGGCCGCTGCAGTGTCTGGTGACTCCGATCACACCGGTTATCGCGGCGCACACCGGGATCGGCGCGTGGGGTGTGTTCTACCAGAACGAGGACGGAACAAACCCCGAAACCGGGCGCTATGACTAGCCACAGCACGCCTGCGGTGCTGTCCCAAGTCGTTGATGCCCTGCTGGATCGCAAGGCGGTGGAGCCCGTGGTATTAGACCTGCGGGGGATTTCCACCGCCACGGACTATTTCGTGATCGTCTCCGGCACGTCTGATGCACACGTCCGGGGCATGGCCGAGCACGTCGTAAGCGCACTCGCGCCCTCAGGAATTGAGCCGCATCATGTCGAAGGATTGGCGCAGGGGCGGTGGGTGCTCCTCGACTACGTCGACTTTGTGGTGCACGTGTTTCATCCGGATTTGCGGGCGTTTTACCAGCTTGAACGGTTGTGGGGCGACGCCCCTGTCGTCGCCGCCGGTGATGCCGAGGGGACAGGCGCGGGAGGATAGGTCGGGTATGCAGCGCATCCTAAATCGCTTGATGGTGTTGGCGCTCTTGCTGAGTGGTGCGCAGCCGCTCGCCGCACAGTACTTCGGACAGAACAAGGTCCAGTACCGCTCGTTCGAATTCCATACGATTCAGACCGAGCATTTCGACATTTACTACTATGAGGAAGAGCGTGGTGGGGCGCTCGACGCGGCGCGCATGGCCGAGCGGGCGTACGCGCGGCTCTCGCAGATTCTCCACCATCAGTTTCAGAGTCGCAAGCCGATCATCCTCTACGCCTCGCAGGCCGACTTCCAGCAAACCAACGTCGTCGATGCGTCCGGTGAGGGGCTCGGCGGGGTCACCGAGTTCTTCAAGCACCGCGCGGTGTTGCCCTTCACCGGCTCATACGCGGAATTCGAGCACGTCCTCCAGCATGAGATGGTGCATCAATTCCAGTACGACGTGTACAGCCGCGGCCGGCCCGGCGGCGGCGTGCAGACATTGATGGCCGTGAATCCGCCGCTCTGGTTCATGGAAGGGATGGCGGAGTACCTGTCGCGCGGGCCGATCGATCCTGAAACCGCGATGTGGCTGCGCGACGCGGCGCTCGAGGGACACCTCCCGTCGATCGAGGAGATGACGGCGAATCCGTACATCTTCCCCTACCGGTACGGCCACGCGCTGTTCGCGTACATCGGCGAAAAATGGGGTGACGACGTCGTCGGGGAAATCCTGCAAACGTCGGCGAGCTCGGGCATCGAGGCCGCGGTCAAGCGCGCCCTGGGGCGTTCGCTCGAGGATCTCTCGGCCGATTGGCGCGACGCCATTCAGAATACCTTCCTGCCGCAGCTCGGTGATCACTACCGCGCGCGTCGCATTGCGCAGCCCACGCTGACCCAGCGTCGGTCGCGGGGCCGGATCTTCCTCGCCCCCGCGCTGACGCCGGACGGGAAGGACATCGCCTTCTTCGGCGACGAGGGCACATTCTTCGTCGATCTGTGGCTGGCCGATGCGGAGACCGGGCGCGTCAAGCAACGCCTGGTCAAATCCACGCTCAACAACAATTACGAGAGCCTGCGATTCATCAACTCCGCCGGCTCGTTCTCGCCCGACGGCCGCTACTTCGCCATCGCCGCGAAACACAAGGATCGCGACGACCTCGTGATTCTCGACGTGCAAAAAGGAAAGGAAGTGAGCCGGATCCGCGTGCCGCTCAACGGCCTCCAGACGCCGCGCTGGTCGCCGGATGGCTCGCAGCTCGTCTTCACGGGATTCACCAACGGCGTCACCGATCTCTACGTCGTGAACCGCGACGGCACCGAGCTGCAGCGGCTCACCAACGACAAGTACGCCGACCTGCATCCCTCCTGGTCGCCGAACGGCAACACGATCGCGTTCGTCACCGATCGCGGCCCTGCGACGGACTTCGATCTGCTGCGCTTCGGGAATCTCCGGATCGCGCTGTATCACATGGAGACCGGCAGGATTGAAGTGCTCGGCAACATGGACGCCGGAAAGAACATCGACCCGGCATGGTCGCCGGACGGCCGTTCGCTGGCGTTCGTTTCCGATCGGACCGGCATCGCCAACGTCTTCCTGTACGATCTCGAGGACGAGCAGATCTATCAGCTGACCAACCTGTTCACCGGAGTCCAGGGCATCACCCCGCTCTCGCCGGTGCTGTCGTGGGCGCCGGAAGCCGACCGCATGGCGTTCGTCTACTACGAGGACGGCCAGTACTCCGTGTACTCAGTCGAAAACCCTCGCTCGCTGCGCCGCGATCCCTACCGCGGCCCGAATGGGCTTCCCGTCACGCTGCTCCTCGCCGAGTCACGGGACCCGCGCGGACGAGCCCCGACCCTGACGCACGCGCTCGGGTCCGTCAATGGCATCGCGGGTACGCCCGACGCGGTATTTGTGGATGGGGAGACGACGGAGGAAATCGGCTCGTCGATTTACCGGTCCGCGACCGGCTTCCGCCCCTCGGCCATGCCGCAGGCAGCTGAGTCGGCGGCGGTCGCACCCGCAGTGACGGTGCGGGCGCTGCTCGATTCGGTGACGCTCGCGCTGCCGGACACCAATGAGTTCACAATCCGCCCGTACCGGATTCGGTTCACTGCCGACTATTTCGTCCGGCCCACGGTCGGCTATCAGCGCGACAACTTCGGACGGGGCGTCTTTGGCGGCACCGCCGTCGCGCTTTCCGACATCCTCGGCAATCACACCGTGATCCTCGCCGGTTCGATCAACGGCCGGATCAGCGAGGCGCAGCTGCTCGGACTCTACGCCAATCAGTCGCGTCGCATGAACTGGGCGGCGGGCTTCTCGCAGGATCCGCTGTACTACTACGGTGGGAGCGCCTGGAGACGAGTCGCCGATCCCGACGGAAACGCGGGCGACAGCCTCGATGTGTTCTCGACACGTATCCGGCGCTTCGTGAGTCGCAGCATGTTCACCACCGCGTCGTATCCGATGAGCCGGTTCAACCGCATCGAGCTCGGCCTGCAAGCCGTCAACGTCGGCGAAGCGACGCTCGAGCTGCAGACAAAATTCGACGCGGTGACCGGTGGCTTCGTCGAGCAATCGCTCATCAGCGGCGGCGGCCCAACCGCAACGTACCTGCAGCCGTCGCTCGCGCACATTCACGACAACACGCTGTTCGGGTACGTCGGCCCCTTTGCGGGAACGCGTTCGCGGTTTTCGATCGCACCGGCGATCGGCACATGGCAGTTCATCTCCGGTCTCGCCGATTATCGGCGGTACGTGTTCGTCCGGCCGCTCACCCTCGCCTTCCGCGGCCTGGTAATGGGGCGCTACGGGCGCGACGCAGATCGTTTCCCGATCTTCCTCGGGAACACCGAGTTGATTCGCGGATACACGTCAGGCTCCTTCCGCAGCCATGAGTGCGTTGCGAACCCCGGAACGAGCCAGCAGAATAGCTGCGCGGAGCTGGACCAGCTGATCGGCTCGAAGATCGCCGTGGCCAACGTCGAGTTGCGCTTCCCCCTGGCGCGCAGCCTCGTGCTGGGGATCTTGCCCATTGGTTTGCCACCGATCGAAGGCGCGATCTTCTACGACGTCGGCGTGGCCTGGTACGACGCGAGCAACCTGAAGTGGGATCGCACCCCGGCTGAAAGTCCGTTGCGCGTGCGCTCGCCGTTGCGCAGTTGGGGCGGCTCGATCCGCGCCAACATGTTCGGTCTGATGGTGCTGCGTTTTGACTATGCAAAGCCGCTGGACAGGGGAGTCAAGAAAGCGTACTGGACGGTGAGCATCGGGCCGACGTTCTAACTCCGCACCGCTAAAACAGTTGCCTTGGCCTCGCCGGTTGCCTATTTTGTCCGGCGAGGCCATTTGCGTATCATCCGCTTCCTTCTGTCAGCGACAGTGACGCTTTGGGGTTGTGGCTCCCAGGCGCCGGCCGCGGCATCATCGCAACAACAATCACCACAACGAGTTAGCCAACTCCAGATCCTGGCACGCATGCCGGGTGCCGCGATCCGTTTGCCTGCCAAGGGGGGCACTCCGCAGCTCTACCGTCTGCCCCGTCTGACCCCGGTTGAGGGGGCCTTACGGGGCAAGCTCCCGCCCGTGAAGCGTGTCGTCGGCCTCGACCCCGAGTCGGAATTCCTCTTTGTCACGACCGCCAAACGCGAGCTGCTCGCGCTCGACCTGGGCAGCGGCCGCCTGGATACCGTCGCGACCAACATCTCTCAGACCACACTCGGGCCCGACGGGACGCTGTACGCCGTCGATACCGCGCGTCGCGTAATCTCGCTGTCGCGTCGCACGCGCTACGCCTGGCCGCAGCCACTCACCGCGCTGCCGCGTGACCTCTTCGGCGCGACTGACCAGCGCCTCGTTGGTGTGATTCCGAAGGATGGTTTGCTCGTTGCGGCCGCCGACCAACCGCCGACCGTTCGCCCCATCGCGGCGAGCGGCGACGTAGCCGCCACGCGCTGGGGCGACCTCGTGGCGGTCGCGAGCGACTCGGGCGTGATGTTCTACGATCCGGTAGGCCGGCGCGAACCGATATTCGTGCGACTGCCCGAGGCCCCTCGGGCGCTGGCGTTCTCGCCGTCGGGGCATCGCATCTTTGTCGCGCGCCGCAATGCTCCAGGACTCGCCGTCATCGATCGCTTCGAGCGGAAAGAGCTCGACGGCGTCGCGCTTCCAGGAGCCGCTTCGGCGCTGCGTCTCGATCCGCTCGGGCGCTGGCTCCTCGCGCGACCGTCGGTGGGTGACTCGGCGTGGATCGTGGACCTCCCGATCAAGCGCCATACCGGCATCGTGCCGACGCAATGGCAGGCCGATCTCCCCGCGATTTCTCCCGACGGGTCGCTCATCTACCGCACCCGTGATGATATAGTCGCGGTCCGGCCCGACTCGCTCAGTGAAGTCGGCCGCGTGAAAAAAGCGGCTGCAGATCTGTGGGTCCTCACGACCTGGCTGCCGCCCGGCGTGCCGGCGACTCAAGCGAGTGCGGGCGCCGCGAGCGGCGACAGCATCGGAGCGGAGGGGCCATTGTACGTGCAGGTCTCTACGTCGCAGAACCCGGACTGGTCCGGGCACCTGGCGGACGACCTCACGCGCGCGGGGCTCGCCGCACGCGTGCTGCCGCCGCAGGGTGCTGATGACGGCTATCGGGTCGTGCTCGGCCCGTATGCGACTCGCGCGCAGGCGGAAGCCATCGGCCGGCGATTGGGACGTCCTTTCTGGATCTACCAACCCAACCAATGACGACTGTGACCCCCACCGCACCCCCTGCTCGTCAGCTGCCGCTCTCGCGGCTCGGACATCTGGTCCCGCCGCTGCTCGAGGGACAGGCGCTCGTCGCACTCGTCCCGCTCACGGACGACTTGCCATGGGCGGCGAAAGCGGCGTGGGACATCGCGCGCATCGCGGCGCGCGACGGACGGCGCATCGCACTCATCGATCTGAACCTCGAGCGGCCCGTGCTGCATGAGCTGACCGGGTTGCAGCCCACCGAGGGGATCGTCGATGCATTCGAATACGGCGTGTCATTGAACAAGGCCGCACACGAAGTGATGGGGGTTTTCTTCATTCCCGCTGGATCGGACACCGCCCGGGCGCCGGAGCTGTATGCGAATCCGCGCTGGTCGAAATTGCAGGCGGGCTTCCGGTCGGAAGGCGCGTTATTGCTCACGTTCGTGTCGCTCTCCGGATTGTCCCAGCTGGCCGCGGCGGTGGACGGGGCGTTCGTGCTTGCGCCGGAGGGAGTAACGCCCGGCTTCACCCTCGCGGGTGACATCCCGCTGTTCGGTGTGGTTCGGGACCGGTGGCTCCCTTCCGCCACTCATCGGCCGTCGCCTCCTGCGGTGGCGACGCCGATCGCTGTCGAGCCTCGGAAACGTCGTGGGCTGCGGGCCGCGCTCGTGGCCGTGCTGGTCGCGGCGCTTGCCGTGGGTGGTTGGGCGCTGCTCGCGCGAGCGCGCGAAGCAATTGGGGCGAGGGCGCATGCACTGACCGCGCCCTCCGCTCCCCCGACCCCACCTCCACCGCCCTCCACCGCCCTCGACCGCCCTTCACCGCCCGCCGTCCGTGACACGCTCGGCTGGACGGTTCAGCTCGCCGCCTACGCGTCGCTGGAAAAGGCGCTCCTCCATGCGGATCGCCTCGCGGCGGATGACGGGGTGCCGACACTCGTGACGCCGGTACCACAGAGCGAGAACGGGCCGGTCTGGTATCGGGTGCTCGCGGGTTCGTACGCCACGCGAACGGCCGCCGCTGAGGCGCGCGGACGATTGTGGCGGCGCGGTGTCGTGAGTGAAGGCATCGGCGACCTGCTGCTCGCGCCGTATTCCTATCATGTACCAGCCGGCACATCATTGGAGTCACTGCGGCGCCGCGGTCTTCCGGCAATTCGCTGGTCTAATGGCGTGATCCTGTTGGGCGCGTTCGAGGCGTCCGATCAAGCGGCCTACACCAGGGCGGCGCTCAAGCGCGCCGGCGTGCGCGCGAACCTACTCCCTCGCATGGGGACACCATGAGACTGAGCAGGCTCGAGCTCTCGGGATTCAAGTCGTTCGCGGGCGCGGTGGAATTGCCGTTCGATCAGGGCGTCTCCGCCATCGTCGGACCCAATGGCTGCGGCAAGTCCAACATCTCCGATGCGGTCCGCTGGGTGCTGGGCGAACAGTCGCCGCGTCTGCTCCGCGGCGGCAAGATGGAAGATGTCATCTTCCAGGGATCAACCGGGCGCCGACCGGTGAACGTCGCGGAAGTCTCGCTCGTGTTCGACAACTCCGACGGCAGTCTCCCCGTCGCCTACCAGGAAGTCGTCGTGACGCGCCGGTTGTCGCGTTCGGGCCAGAGCGACTACCTCCTGAATCGCTCCCCTGTCCGGCTGCGGGACATTCAAGACATGCTGCGAGGCACGGGACTCGGGGCGGATGCCGCCGTGGTGATGGAAGCGAAGATGATCGAAGCATTGCTCTCGGAAAAGGCGGAAGAGCGCCGCGCCTTGTTCGAGGAGGCCGCGGGGATCGGCCTCTATCGCGACCGCAAGAAGAGCACCGAGCGTCGCCTGGAAGAGACCGCCGCCGACCTCGCGCGGCTGGACGATCTGATCGCCGAAGTGCAGACGCAGGTGCGGAGCCTGGCGCGCCAGCGCGGTCGGGCCGAGCGCTACGGGAAGATGATCGAGGAACGCTTCGGCATCGCGATGACCCTGGTGCGGCGCGAGATCGAGGATTTCGATCTCGCGCTCGGCGCGCTCAGCGTGCGCGCCCGCGAGCTGGCCGAGACAATCCCCGCGGCGCGCGCGCGCCTCGGCGACGCCGAGCGTCAGCGCGAAGCGCGCGTGCAGGCGCGCCACACCGCCGAAGCGCGCCGGACCGAGGTCGAGCGACGCCTCGGCGAGGCCAAGCTCGAGGTCGGCCGGCTGGAAAGCGATCTCGCACTCGCCGCCGAGCGGCTGGGCAACGCGGAACAGCGTCGCCACACCGCTGCCGAAGAACGGGCGCACGCCGAGCGCCGCGCGGCGCAGGCGGAACGCGAGCACGAAGCCGCGGAAGCGGAACGCGTGGCCGCCGACCGAGATCTCACTGCCGTGCAGGGCGAGCTGACCGCGCGGACCGGCGACGAAAACGACGTCCGCGGGCGGCTGACAGTCGAGCGGGCGGCGGTGCGGGAGTTGGAGGAAGCCCTGCGGCGCCGCGCCGAAACGGCACGCGCCCTCGAGCTGGAGGGTGGCGCCCTCGACCGCGAGCGGAGTGAGTTGCACGAACAGCTCGCGGTCGCCGCCAGCGAGCGCCAGGATCGCGATACCGCAGCAAGCAGTGCAGCGCGACTAACGGAGGCGGCGGGACAGCGTCTCGCGCGAGACGCACATGCGGCGGTTCGCGCAGTGGAGGCGTTGCAGCTCGCGCGGCGACACCTTGCTGCGCTGCAGGAGCAGGAAATGAACGCCCGCTCCGCACGCCGCCAGACCGAAGCCGCGCTGGCGCAGCTGCAGGCCCGCCGGGATGCGTTAGGCGAGCTGGATCGCGAGCGTGTTGGCCTCGCACCCGCGGCGCAGGCATTGCTGAAAGCGCGTGCCCGGTTCGGCGAGGGCATGGTGCTGGGTCCCCTCTCCGACTTCGTTCGCACCAGCCGGCGCGACGCCGAGCTCGCCGAGCGGCTGCTCGGCGAGTGGCTCCATGCCGTGTTGGTGCGCGACGCGTCCGTCATCGACGCAATCCAGGAGTGGCATGCGGAAGCACGGCCGGGTCCACTGGTGCTGCTGCCCTGCGTCCCCGGACCCCGCCTGGGTGCCGATGGGCATCCGCTCAAGGACGAGTTGCGCGTCGACGGACCGGCGGCCGCCTGGGTACGCGCGCTGCTCGCGGGCCACGAAGTTCTCAGCCCGAGCGCCTTGCGCCGCGCCAATGGCGCCGTGTTCCTCGACACCAGCACCTCCACCGTGGGCGGACCGCTGCAGCGGCGTGCCGAGCTCGATGTGCTCGAGAAAGATGTTCATGAGGCCGAAGCCAATCTCGAGCGCGCGCGGGCGTCCGAAGACTCGAGCGCCAAAGAGCTCGCGGCCGCAGAGCAGGCGCTCGCCGCCGCCACGCACGCCGCCGAGCAGGCACGTCGTGCCGAGCTGGAGGCGGGCGCGGAGAAAGGCGAAGCGGATCGCGGACTGATTCACGCGCGCCGTGAGTCCGAAGAAATCGCGACGCAGGTGGACCGGCTCACGCGCCGGCTGGCGGAAGTGGAGACCAGACTCAACGGCGTGCACGCGGAGCTGCAGGAACGCGAGCTCGAACGGGTTCGCGCGGCGGAGCAGCTGAGCGCCGAACGGACGGGACTCGCCGATCTGGAGGCGCAGCAGGAAGCGGCGCGCGAGCAGCGCGTCCGCTGGCAGGTCGAGGCCGCCCAGGTTGAAGCCCGCCTGGCGGCCGCGACGGAGCGCGCAAGCCGGGCGCACGCGGACGCGGCCGGGTCGCGCGAGCAGGCGGCGGCGCGCCTGGATGAGATCACGCGCAGCGAGACTGACAGTGCAGCCCTGTCGGCACAACGCGCGCAGTGGGAGGACACACTGCAGGAGCGTCGTCTCGCTGTCGGCGAGCTGGAGCATGCCGCTCGCGAGGCCGAGACGAACGTGGCCATGACGGAGGACGACCTGGCCCAGGCGGAAGGCGCGCTCGATCAGGCGCGCAAAGCGCTCGCCACGCTCGGCGAGGAAGAGCATCGTCTGCAACTCGAGCGGACCGAGGTCGAGGGACGCAAACGCGGACTGGTGGAGCGCGTCGAGACCGAGTGGCGCAAACCGCTCGATAAACTCCTCGAGGAGGCGCCCGAAGTGCCGGGCGACCTCGAATGGCTGCGCCAGGAAAATGACAGGCTGCGGGGCGCGATCGATGCCGTCGGTCCCGTGAACGCACTGGCGGTCGAGGAGCACGCCGAAGAAACCAAGCGCCTGGAGTTCCTGCAGACGCAGCGCGACGACCTCGTCGCGGCACGCAGCTCGTTACAACAGGCGGCCCGCGAAATCGATCAGACCGCCAAGACGATGTTCCTCGATTCCTTCGGGAAAGTTCGGGAGCATTTCCGCTCGGTCTTCCAGACCCTGTTCGGCGGTGGCGAGTGCGACGTGCGCCTGGCCAACGAGGACGAGCCGCTGGAAAGTGAAATCGAGATTCACGCGGCGCCGCGCGGCAAGCGGACACAGCGGATCCATCTGTTGTCGTCGGGAGAGCGCACGCTCGTCGCGGTGTCGTTGCTGTTCGCGATCTTCCTCGCCAAGCCGAGCCCGTTCTGCCTGCTGGACGAGGTAGACGCGCCCCTCGACGACGCCAACGTCGGGCGCTATGTGCGCCTGCTGGCGGAATTCAAGGACCAAACGCAATTCATCGTGATCACGCACAACCCCCGAACGATGCAGGCGGCGGACGCCGTGTATGGCGTGACTATGCAAGAACCGGGCGTCTCTACTATCGTTGGAGTGCGTCTCGGCCAAATGGAACCCGTGTAAAAGGAACGCCTTCCCCGTCCTTCGTCCCCCTACCCCTTCCCCAGTTTGATGCGGCAACTGGTCTGGCTCTTGCTCCTGCCCGCCGGCTTGGCGGCGCAGCGGCCCTCGGTCTCTCCCGTGCTGCCGCGCGTTTGGCAACGCGCGCAGGACACCTCGCTTACCGTCTGGTTGTTCGTACGCCCGCATGCCTCGCTCGCCACGGTTGGTAACCGCGCTGCGGCACTGGGCGCGCGCGTACGGATGCAGAGCCGCTGGCTCCATGCCATCAGCGTCGATGCGCCGACCGCCGCGCTGAGAGTGCTCGCGCAGGATCGCGACCTGCGCCGCATTCAGCCACTGGGTCGGTTCCGGCTTGGCCCCCGCCACACGCGGAGGCAGATCGAAGCGGCACCACCGACGGTTCTCGCCCCCCAGCAGGGGCCGGGGGATACCTGTGGGGTGACGCCGGGCGATGATCCGGTGCTCGGCCCGTCCGAAATGCCATACCGCAGGCTCAATCTGCGGCCGCTCACCGACCAGGGCGTGAACGGCACGGGGGTCCGGATCGCGATCTTCGATGGCGGATTCAACACGCTGAATCCCGCCTTCAACGGCATCACGGTCACCGCGCAGTACGACTTCGTGTATCGGGACAGCGTGGTACGCAATCAAACGCCTCAGGACAGCGCGTTCGATGCGGCATTTCACGGCACCGCGGTGTGGTCACTGTTCGCGGGCGATGTGCCGGGCAGGCTTCGAGGTATCGCGCGGGGCGCCAGCTACTTGCTCGCGAAGACGGAAGACGTGCGCAATGAGACGCGCGTTGAAGAAGACAACTATGTCGCGGCGCTCGAATGGGCCGACTCGATTGGCGTCGACATCGTGTCCTCGAGTCTCGCGTATCTCGTTTTCGACAATGGATTCAACTACGCTCCTTCACAACTGAACGGCGACATTGCCGTGACGACCGTGGCCGCAGACCTGGCCGCCAGTCGCGGCATCCTGGTTGTAACCGCCGCCAGTAATAACGGGCCCGGATCGCGGACCATCTGGACACCCGCCGACGGGGATTCGGTGCTCGCCATCGGCGCGGAAGACTCACTCGGCACCATTGCGTCTTTCTCGTCGCGAGGACCGACCGCCGACGGCCGCATCAAACCCGACTTCACCGCCCCGGGCGTCGCCGTCTGCGTCGTGGCCGACGTTGGCCGGCTCGCCAGACTGAACGGGACCTCATTCGCCACGCCGCTGCTCGCCGCCGGCATCGCCCTCTTGAAGCAGGTCCAACCCACCCTCACGCCGATGGGCATCCGCGCGGCGCTGCGCAACGTAAGCAACAATCGGACGACGCCGGATACGATTCGCGGCTGGGGACTCCCCGACTTTGGTGCGGCCCTGGTCTTCCCCGGTGGCGTGACCCCGCTCGCGCCACTCCCGTCAGGTGGCGCCCTGACGACCGTCACTCCGACGTTTTCGTGGAGTGTCGGAGCCCCGCCACCGTCCGCCGAGCCCGTGAGCTACCGCCTGCGGATCGCCGGTGACAGCGCGCTCGCCGCCCCGCTCATCGATACTGTGCTGGCGATCGACACATTTCCCGTGCCGCGCGCGTTGAGGCCCGGCTCGCTCTTCTGGCAGGTGGATGCGACCGCTGCGTCGGGTGAGACCGCGTCAACCGGTGGCATTGGACCCATCCCGGTCCCGGCCTGGGCGACGTTGACCACGCTGAACGATCCCGCCGGGTCCGTTACGAACAGCCCGCAACCGACCTTTACGTGGTCGTCGCCGGCGGTGACGTCGCCGCCCGGTCCGTTTGCGTATGATCTGGCGGTGCAGCGCGTCAAAAACGGACTCTATGCATTCGGTGTCGCGGGATTGCGGGACACCACATTTACGCTGCCGCAGCCGCTCGAGCACAACATGACGTACCGTTGGGAGCTCATCGTCCACGCGGGCAGCGATACCACTCGCGTCCGGAGCGCGGGGCCGTTCCTGGTTGCCGACGGCGACCTCCCGACGGCCACGATTCTGTACCAGAATTTTCCCAACCCGTTCCCCGCGAATGGCCGCGACGTGACCTGTCTCTGGTTCGACGTCGCCACCACAGGAGTGGTAGAGCTCGATATCGTCGACTTGCGAGGCAACCCGGTGCGGCGCTTCGTGCCGGGTCCGGACTTTCCCGCCATCCTGGAAGCCGGCCGCTACGGCCGGGGGACGAGCGGCGGCTCAGGAATCTGCGATTCCCGGCTGATGTGGGATGGTCGAGCCGATGACGGGCGGCTGTTGCCTGCGGGCGTATATCTCGCCAAGCTCAAGGCGCCCGGGTTGCTCGTGTTCAAGCGCATCGTCTTTCGCGGAAAGTGAGTATGGAACTCGTCACCGTCGGCACCGGCACTGTCGCGCCGTCCGCCCGCCGCACCTGCCCCTGTCACTGGGTGGCGCGCGGGGATCTGCGTGTGCTCCTCGATTGCGGCGCCGGGTCCCTCCATCGCCTCGCGGAATTCGGACTGCCGTGGCACCAGGTGACTCACGTCATCGTCTCGCACTTCCACCCCGATCATTGGGGCGAGCTGCCGATGCTCGTATATGCGCTGAAATACACGACCGAGCCGCCGCGGACCGACCCCTTCGTGATACTCGGGCCGCCTGGCGTCGTGCAGCTGCTGCGTACGCTGGCCGAGGGATATGGCGAGTGGCTGCTCGATCCCGGGTTCCCCATCGGCATTCTCGATGTCCGCGACGGCGAGCCATTCCCGCTCAACGCAGACGTGAACCTGGAGACGTTTCCCGTCCCGCATACGGACGAGAGCGTCGCCATCTCGCTCGAAGCGCCGGAGGGCCGTCTCGTCTACACCGGCGACACCGGTCCCAGCTCTGAGCTGGCACGATGGGCAACGGGCTGCGATCTGCTGCTGGCGGAGTGCTCGCTGCCCGAGTCGCGCGCCATGGACACTCACCTGACGCCCGAGAAGGCAGGCGACCTCGCTAACGAAGCGGGAGCGCGCCGCTTAGTCTTGACGCACTTCTATCCTCCAGTAGAAACTTCGGACCCGGCAAAGCTGGCAGCCACACGCTTCAGCGGACCTGTCAGCGCCGCCAGGGACGGTGACCGCTTCACCATTGGAGACGGGAGACGAGGAGGCTCGTAGTGCTGATCGTCATGCGGCATGGGGCAACGCGCGAGGAAGTCGAAAAAGTCATCTCCGTCATCGAGGAGATGGGCTATCAGGCGCAGCCAATGCCTGGGGCGCAGCGGACGGCGGTGGGGCTCGTCGGCAACGACGGCCGCGTGGATGCCTCGCGTCTGGAAGGCCTGCCCGGTGTCCACGAGGTCATCCACGTCTCTCAGCCGTATAAGCAGGTCAGTCGCGAGTGGAAAAGCGAATCAACGGTGGTGCGCCTGACCGGAGGAGTGGCGTTCGGCAGTAGCGAGGTCGTCGCGATTGCGGGACCCTGCTCGGTGGAGGCGGAGCGGCAGATCATCGAGGCCGCGCGTCTGGTCAAAGAGGCGGGCGCGGTCGTGCTCCGTGGCGGCGCCTGGAAACCACGCAGCTCACCGTATTCGTTCCAGGGACTTGGCAAACCCGGCTTGCGGCTCCTGGCCAAGGCACGCGAGGAAACGGGACTCCTGATTTGCACCGAAGCGATGGACGAAACCGGGCTCGGGTGGGTCGCCGAGGTCGCCGACATCGTCCAGATCGGCGCCCGCAACATGCAGAACTTCTCGCTCCTCAAAGTGGCCGGCCGCTGTGGCAAGCCCGTGCTCCTCAAGCGTGGCATCAGCGCCACGGTCCAGGAGCTGCTTCTGTCGGCGGAATACCTCCTCGCCGAGGGCAATCACGATGTCATTCTGTGCGAGCGCGGGGTGCGCAGCTTCGATACCGCCACGCGGAATCTGTTCGATCTCACGGCAATCCCGGTCGTGCATAAGCTCTCACATCTCCCGATCATTGCCGATCCGTCGCACGGCACCGGGCTGCGGGACAAGGTGATCCCGATGGCACGCGCGGCCGTCGCCGCCGGCGCCGATGGCATCATGGTGGAAGTGCATCCGAACCCCGAAGAGGCGCTCTCGGACGGCGCGCAGTCGCTGTTTCCCGATCAGTTCGCGCAGTTGATGCGGGAGGTCCGGATAATTGCGGAGGCCATTGGGCGACGGGTGGCGGAGCCGGCCGCGGTGAGCGCGTGAAGGTTGGACGGTTGGACGGTTGGACCGTTGGACTGATCCTGCTCGTTCCAACCGTCCAACCGTCCAACCGTCCAACGCAGGACCCGTTACCGATTCTCGACCGCGCCTCCGCGTCCTACGACACCGTCAAAACCCTCCAGGCCGACTTCGTGCAAATCGTCGACAATCCGATGATCGGCGACCCCGATACGACGCGGGGGCGGCTCTATCAGCAGCGTCCGAACTTCTTCGAGATGCGGTTCAGCGACCCGAAAAGCGATCGCATCGTCGCCGACGGCAAGAAGCTCTGGCTGTACACGCCGAGCACCACGCCGGGACAGGTGATACGCACCGCCATTCCGGCGAGCGGCACGAGCGGTCCAAATCTCATCGGGCAATTCATCGAGAATCCACGGGAGCGCTTCGACGCCCGCTACGTGCGCGCTGATTCGGCAGGGGATGGGGGTGGGGGGGGGGGAGTCGACGTGATCGCGCTGAGGCCGCGCGGGCCGCGCGCGACGGACCTTCCCTATTCAGCGGCGACGGTGTGGATCAGCAAGAAGGATGGCTTGGTGCGGCGGATTGAAATCGTCGAGACGGGCGGTCAGGCGCGCACGATCATCCTGCGAACCCTCGTGGTGAATCGCCCGATCTCGTCGCGAG
>JBIOXD010000066.1:0-5940 GCA_044869265.1 Gemmatimonadales bacterium | reverse complement strand
TGGGACTGGCTCAAGCCGTTCGAACCTATGTTCGAACTTGAACATCGGCAAGCGGCGCCACAACTTAGCCCACGTGCGACTGGTCGCGAGAGTCGTTTGGGCGGCGGTGGCGCTGCTGGGTGCCGCGGCGTTCGGCATGCTCGCGCTGGCCCGGGGCGAGACCATCAATGCCGCCTGGCTGCTCACGGCCGCGGTATGCACTTATGCCATCGGCTACCGCTTCTACTCCAAGTTTCTCGCCAACCGCGTTTTTGGTCTCGACCCGCGCCGCGCCACCCCGGCCGAGCGGTGTAACAATGGCCACGACTTCGTCCCGACGAACCGCTGGGTGCTGTTCGGTCATCACTTCGCGGCCATCGCAGGCGCGGGACCGCTGGTCGGACCCGTGCTTGCGGCCCAGTTCGGATTCCTGCCCGGCACGCTCTGGCTCGTAATCGGGGTCGTGCTCGGCGGCGCGGTGCAGGATTTCACGATCCTCTTCTGTTCGCTGCGCCGCGACGGCAAGTCCCTGGGCCAGATGGCGAAGGAAGAAGTCAGTCGGGTGACCGGCGTGACCGCCATGATCGCCGTGCTCGCGATCATGATCATCCTCCTTGCAGTGCTCGCGCTGATCGTGGTGAACGCGCTGCGCGCATCGCCCTGGGGGCTGTTCACGATCGCGTGCACGATTCCCATCGCACTCCTGATGGGCTGGTGGATGAAGCGCTGGCGCCCGGGGAGGGTGGGCGAAGCCTCGGTCGTGGGGGCGCTGCTGCTGCTCGTCGCGCTGGTTGGCGGCGGCAGTGTGGCCGCGAATCCAACACTCGCTGCGGCCTTCACGCACAGCGGGACGTCGATCACCTGGATGATGATCGCGTACGGCTTCATTGCGTCGGTCCTGCCGGTGTGGATGCTGCTGTGCCCGCGTGACTATCTCTCGACCTTCCTCAAGATCACCACGGTGCTGGTGCTCGGCATCGCGATACTGATCATCCTGCCGCCGCTGCGAATGCCCGCGTTGACGCCGTTTGCGACGGCCGGGGAGGGGCCGGTTTTTGCCGGTAAGCTGTTCCCGTTCGCGTTCATCACGATCGCCTGCGGCGCAATCTCCGGCTTCCATTCGCTCGTCGCCTCCGGCACGACGCCCAAGATGATCTCGCGCGAGACCGACGCGCGGATGATCGGTTACGGGGGCATGCTGATGGAGTCGTTCGTCGGCATCATGGCGATGATCGCGGCGTGCACGCTCGATCCGGGCGTCTACTTCGCGATGAACACAACGCCCGCAGCGCTGGCGGGCGCGTCACAGGCGCTGAGTCAAGCGGGCTTTGTCGTGACACCGGAGCACATGCAGCTCCTGGCGCAGCAGATGGGCGAGCAGACGCTGGTCGCGCGCACAGGCGGCGCGCCGTCACTCGCAGTCGGAATGGCGCACATTTTTTCGAGTCTTACGAGCGCGCTCGGCGGCGGCACGCTGACGGCTTTGTGGTATCACTTCGCGATCATGTTCGAGGCGCTGTTCATCCTGACGACGATCGACACCGGCACGCGGGTCGGACGGTTCATGCTGCAGGAGATCGTCGGTCATGTGTGGCCGCGCTTTGCGCAGACATCCTGGCTGCCGAGTGTCGTGGCGGCGAGCGCGGCGGTGTGCGCGGCGTGGGGCTACTTCCTCTATCAGGGGGTCGTGGATCCATTGGGCGGCATCAATTCATTGTGGCCGCTCTTCGGGATCTCGAACCAGCTGCTCGCAGCCGTCGCACTGTGCGTTGCGACAACGATCCTGATCAAGATGGGCCGGCAGCGCTATATCTGGGTCACACTTGCCCCGCTCTGCTGGCTCATTACGGTGACCATGACGGCGGGATGGCAGAAAGTCTTCTCGGCTGACCCCAAGCTCGGCTTTCTGGCGCACGCTGCGTCGCTCGCGCACTCGGCTGGACCCGATGCGGCGCGGCTAATAATCAGTGATCGGCTGAATGCGGTCGTGGCACTGTTCTTCATGGCAGTCGTCGCAATGCTCGTGTTTACGTCGGCGCGAGAGTGGTGGCTCGTGTTGTCGCGGCGCAAGCCGGGGATGGTCCACGAGGCGCCGTTTGTCCCCACCACCATGCTCGCAGGTGACTAGCGTTGGCATGATGTCGGCCGCAACGGATTGATTCCTCGAAGCGCCGAGCGTATGGTAAACGTATCACCGGATCTTCAGGAGCTCTCGATGCCGGTGACCGCCAAGCTGTCGCGGAAGTTCTACGAGAGGTTCGGCGATGAGCTGACCAACGAGCTCGTGGAATCGATCAATCAAGTGGACGCGACGTATCGGTCGGACTTGCGGGAACTGAATGAGTTGAACTTCGCAAGATTCGAGGCGAAGCTCGTTAGCGAGATCGGCCGTCTGGACACCAGAATGGCTGCGTTCGAAGCACGTACGATCCGATCGATGTTCCTCTTCTGGGTAGGTACCCTCGGTACCCTGATCGCCCTGTTAAAGCTCTAGCCCACCGTCGCCAGACACTCGATCTCAACCTTCGCCCCCAGCGCTAACCCGCTGCCCGCCACCGTTGAGCGCGCGGGAGGATCCTTGGGGAAGTACGACGCATAAACCCGGTTCATCTCGTCGTAATCCCTGATGCTCACAAGAAAAACCGTGCACTTGAAGACGCGATCCAGCGAGCTGCCCGCCTGTGTGAGCACAGCCTTGATGTTCTCCAGGGTCTGTTGCGTCTGCTTCGCCACCCCCGTATCCGCGAGCTGCCGCGTCCCGGGCAAAACGCCAATCGCTCCGGAGAGATACAGAACATTCCCGACTTGCACTGCACTCGAGAACGGCAACTCCGGCAGCGAGCCCGGCATCCGAATCACGCGCTTCTGAGCGCGCGTCGTATCCCTCGGTTGTTGCGCGGAAGCGGATGCGGCCACAACAACCGCCAGAAGTAGTTGCAGTCTCATGTGTCATTTCCCTTCCATCGAGACGCTGTTCACCACTGCTGCGTCTGCGCGTCTTCTAGAAACGGTGTGCTTACAACTCGACGTACGCTCCAACTTCGAAGACCTGATTCGGCGGAATTTTGAAGAACGCCGTCGCACGCATCGCATTTCGTGACATGAACGCAAACAGCCGTTCCCGCCACATCGCCATTCCAGGGCGGTCGGAGGCGATCAGCGTCTCGCGACCGAGGAAGAACGTCGTTCCTTGCATCGGGATGTCGAGATTCTGGTCCTTGCATGCGGCCAAGACGTCGTGAATCTCGGGGTCCTCCATGAATCCGTAGTGGGCGACGACCGTGTGAAACCCCTTGCTCGCCCGCCTTACCGTCACGCGTTCGCTCGACGGCACATGCGGCACATCTTCGGTGATCACCGTAAGGAATACGATCTTCTCGTGCAGCACCTTATTGTGCGTGAGGTTGTGGAGCAGCGCAGGGGGAGTGCCGTCCGCCGTGCCGTACATGAAGACCGCCGTCCCCGGCACGCGGATCGGTGGCTCGGCGGCAATCTCCGCTAGTAGCATTTTCACGGGCAGTGACTGCTCCGCCATGCGACGGGACAGAACCTGCCGGCCGTCCTTCCATGTCGTCATCAGCACGAACAGGCCCACGCCGATCGCCAAGGGAACCCAACCACCATGCGGAATCTTCAGCGCGTTCGCCGCGAAGAACACGAGCTCAAGGCCGAGGAAGAGACCGCAGAGCGGCAAGGCCCGCGCTCGGCTCCACGCCCATCCTGCCCGCATCAGCAGATACAGGAGCACGGTCGTCAGGATCATCTCTCCGGAAACGGCGACGCCATAGGCTGCGCCAAGCCGATCCGTCGACCCAAATCCGATCACCAGGATCATCGTGACCAGCGCGAGCGCAATGTTGACTCCCTTGACGTAGATCTGACCCATCTCACGGGAGGACGTATGCTCGATTTGCATTCTGGGCCAATAGCCGAGCTGTACGGCTTGGCGGGTGAGTGAGAACGCGCCCGAGATCACCGCCTGAGACGCGATGACAGCTGCAGCCGTCGCCAGGATGATCAAGGGGTACAGGGCCCATGCCGGCGCCAGCAGGTAGAACGGATTCACGGCCGCATCCGGCCTGCGCAGCAATAGCGCCCCTTGCCCGAAGTAATTCAACAACAGGCTCGGCAGCACCAGCGCGAACCAGACGAGACGGATGGGCCGCACCCCAAAGTGCCCCATGTCGGCGTACAGCGCCTCCCCACCGGTCACGGCCAGAAACACGGCTCCCAGCACGAGAAAGCCCGCCCAGCCGTTGGCGCCAAAGAACTCGACGGCGTAGTACGGGTTTATCGCACCTAGGACTCGCGGGCCCCGGGCAATCTCGAGGATGCCGAGGAGGGCGATGGTGAGGAACCAGATGATCATGACCGGGCCGAACAGAGAGCCGACGCGAGCCGTGCCGCGGCTCTGAATCATGAACAATGCCGCGAGCACGAGGAGAGCCAGCGGGATGATCCAATTCTTGAGCGCCGGCGCCGCCACGCCCACCCCCTCTACAGCGCCCAACACCGAAATAGCGGGGGTAATGACGCTGTCACCGTACATCAGCGCGGCACCGAAGATGCCGATTGTGACGATCAACCGATGCGGGGTCAACCCGCGAGCCGACCGTCCTCGCTGCAACAGCGCCATCAGCGCCAAAATGCCGCCCTCACCCTTGTTGTCCGCACGCATTACGAACACGAGGTACTTCACGGACACGATGAGAATCAGAGACCAGAAAACCATCGAGAGCACGCCCAGCACGTTCCCGCTATTGAGCGGCATCGGATGGGTGCCGTGAAACGCTTGGCGCAGCGCGTACAGGGGACTCGTCCCGATGTCCCCATACACCACGCCTAACGCCGTGAGCGCGAGAGCCGCGAGATATCGACCGCGCGGCTGCGGCGCGCTGTGGGAGCTGGACGCTTGTGGCGGGCCGGAAGATGATGGGGTCATGGGCTTGCTGGAGTGTGGCGTTGTCACCGGGGACGAACGCTATGCGTGCGCGCCCAGAAAGGCCACAGGATCACCAAACCCAAAGTGCCTGCTGCACTTACAAAGAACGCCGCGGGTCCACCGCTCGACCCGAATACCGCCCCTAATCCGATGCCCCCGATGAGGGCGGCGATCCCCGTGAGGGCGTGGTAGACACCGAAGCCGCTCCCCCGCCGACCACCCGTTACGCCCGAGACGAGCGCGCGCTCGGGACTCTCGGTCAGACCGGCGACCAGTCCGAGCGCGAGGAAAAAGACCCACGCGGTCAGTGGTCCCTGTGCGAGTGCCATTCCCGCCGCGAGCGCCGCGTAGCACACCCATCCCAGCCACATCGTCGCCGACGCCCCGAAGCGATCCGACAACGCACCACCGACGAAGCTGCTCGACGACTTCACGACGTGTACAGCGGCCCATAGGAGGGGCACGAGCGCGACGGCGATGCCTAATTGCTGGGCCCTGAGGATGATCAGGGTCTCGGGCATGCGGATGAGGTAGAAGAGGGCGATGGCGGCGATGGCTGGAGAAAACGGGCGGTAACGGGCGGCAACAGGCGGCAACGGTGACTGCGATTCGGGAACAACCTCCCGTTGCCGCCCATTGCCGCCCTGTGCCGCCCAGTAGGCAAGCAGTACGACAACCACCCCCGGCACAAAGCTCGCTAGGATGACGCCTCGGACATCCGCCCCGTGAGTCAACAGCCACCAGGCCACCAGCGGCCCAATCACCGCGCCCGCGTGGTCCAGCCCCCGCTGCAATCCGAACGCTCGTCCCACGAGCGGAGCGGGGGTAACGTCCGCAATCAGGGCATCGCGGGGCGGTGTGCGCAGCCCCTTTCCCAGACGATCGACGACCCGCAATCCGATGACCTGCCATGCCGCTGCCGTAATCGCGATGATCGGCCGGACGGCGGCCGCGATGGAATACCCTCCGACAATAAGTGGCCCGCGTCGCGACGGCCGATCGGCGAGCTTCCCGGCAAC
>JBIOXD010000065.1:0-27567 GCA_044869265.1 Gemmatimonadales bacterium | reverse complement strand
CAGAACTCGCGTGATCAGTCTAGCCGCCCAACCACGACGTCGCGAGCCAATCTACTCCTCTCGAAGGCAACGCCACGCACTCTCCTGACCCAGAATCAGCCATCCTTCGGTGTCATCGTTACTGTCCCCGTTAGGCCCGACAACCCCCGACATTTCGGTTTTTCTTCCCGACAACGGCCGACGCGAACTCGCGGAGTGATAACGCGTTGTCGGTAAATCGATTTGGCGGGGATCCGCTCTGGATCAGGAGAGTCCTGGTTCGATCCCAGGAGGGGCAACTCGGGCGTCTCGGTTATGCTCCGACGCCGACCTAGCGGGAGCTCGAACCGCAGCGCCACGGTAGAGCCGCCAGTCGCGGGTAATGAGGCGAATAGCTCGGCTGCTATCGCTCTGGCGGCTGATACTCTCGAATCATTCCTCGATCGACAATCCAGAGCTTTCCCGCCACCGGCCCCAGCCCAATTCCGCGGATCAGGGTCTCGATGCCAAGCCCGATTTCGCTGAGCGTCGCGGGCTTCGAGAGACGGATCACCACGATGCCGCTGTACGCCGTGCGGGCTTCGAGAGACGGATCACCACGATGCCGCTGTACGCCGTGGGGTCGAAGAGAAGGTGATGAGGCAACGCTTCTCGCGCTGAGCGACTGCGATCAGAGTGCGATCAGCAGCCCCGCCCAGCGATTCCTCTGTGACGGTTGTGACATCATGACCATCAGCGCGGAGGCGATCCGCACCGCGGGTCCCAATGTTCTCGTCGAGCTTGAACCTCAACGACCAGCGGCCGCTGGGAGATCGACATACCGCTCCCGGGCCATCTCGGCGCCGTACGCGATGCAGGCGAGCACGTCCGCTTCAGCAAGTTGCGCGTACTCTTGCAGGATTTGCTGGACTGTCGTGCCACCGGCCAAAAGATCGAGGATCAGTGAAACCCAGATCCGATGGCCCCGAATGCAGGGCTTCCCGAAGCAGACGTTCGGATCGATTGAGATCCTTGCAAGCAGTTGTTCTCTGGTCATGACTCGCGCCTCCCTCAAGTATAGCCAACGACCCTTGCCTGCGGTCTGAGCACGACATCGCGTGCAACAAACTCCGACCGACTGCGACATCTCCACGACCCGAGTCGGACACACGCACGACATCGCTTGCCTAACCGGTGACGTTTTGTAACTCGTTGCACCACAATCGGTTCGCTGCTCTGGATCAGGAGAGTCCTGGTTCGATCCCAGGAGGGGCAACTGGAAGCGCGACGCAAGACTGAATTGCGTCGCGCTTCGCCGCTCTAACACATCATCGTTCCCATCATGCTCCCCGCTTCACAGAGCCAACTGGCTCTCGGTCGGTTCCGCTCAGCAGAACCACGGCTCGGTGAGCCGCGGAGGAATGGGACGCTCGGGCGGAGGCTCCCGGAAGGGCGTCCGTCGCCCTCTTCGGCCTGCCCACTCGGTCGCGAGCGACCAGATGCGCCTGAACGTACGGGCGGGGTCCTCGCCTGACCGCGCTGCCTCGGCGACGAGCGCGCTCACGTCGCGCTGCAGCTCGTCCATGCGCGGGTCGGGATGCCACCAACGGTAGGTGAGTCCAGCAGCATCGAGGTCGCCCAGGAACGGCCAGATCGCCGGTCGCTCGAGTAGGAGCGAGCCCGGCGGGACGAGGAGCCGGATGCTGAGCTGGACCGGGTCGATGTGATCGATCAGACGGTTTGCCGCAATGAAGTCCAGCAGGTCGAAATAGTCGTCGAGTGTTGCCCAGGGAGTGAACGGCACGAACGATGGGCGGAGCGCGATCCCCGCGCCGCGCACCGTATCGAGCGCGGTTGTCACGTCTTTCCGGGTGTGTCCCTTCTCGAGGTTAGCCAGCACCACGTCGGAAAGTGATTCCGCCGCCGACACGACGAACGCGCATCCCGTTGCCGCGAACTCAGGGAATAGCTCGTGGTGGCGCACGATATGCGCGATCTTCGCGGTGAAATCGTAGCTCACATGCGGAAACTCGGCGTGCAGCGCGTGGACGAGCTTCAGCGCATGGCCCGGGCCGTTCAGGAAATCGGGATCGCCGAAGGTGATGTGACCCGCGCCGGCGGCCACGAGCTGCCGGATGTCAGCGAGCACGACCTCGCGCGGCACCACGAAGAAGCGCCCGCCGTAAACCGGGGGGATCGGACAGTGAAGGCAGTGGTGGAGGCAGCCGCGGCTCGCTTCGACGTAGCCGGCGGGCGTAAGGGCGCGGTCGCGCAATAAGCTCACGTAGCGTGTGAGCGCGAGCAGCGAGCCACGGCTCGGCACGGGGAATGTCAGCCGGTCCAGGTGCCTCCCGGAGCCTGGGTTCAGCGTTCCGCCCGCCTCGATCCACTCGACGAGCGCCACGAGCGCCCCTTCGTACTCCCCGCCCAGCACCACGTCCGCACACCCGCGGAGCAGGTGGTCGTCGTTGAGGACGGCATACAGCCCAGAGAACACGATGACGCAGCCCGGATTCAGCTCCCGCATCCGCCCGGCCGCCCGCACGCCCACCCGTAACGCCGTGTGCATCGGAACGGCGATGGCGATCAGCCGAGCGCGCCCAACTTTGCCCTCATCGAGCGGCTCGACAGCGAGATCGAGCCCGTCGGGCGCGTAGCCCGCCCGCTCTAGGAACGCGCGGGGCCACGCCACTCCGAGCGGCTGATGGCCAAGCTCGTAGCAGGAGACCAGAAGGATGGCCCCGGGTTCGCGGAGTGAGGTGGCGGGCAGCGACGATGCGGCCATCGAGACAAATCTAGCGGACCGGCGCGCCCGCTTCCCGTTCCGGGATCGACACGTCCGAGCTTTACCGCACTGGTTTGGTCCACGCCTGCGGCTCGAACGCCGCCCCGAGCGGAGCCTGCACTAGGTGACCCGCAAAGTTTGCCATGACCGAGAACCCTGCGCCGAGGACCACCTCCAACGCCTGCGCCCTTGTAAAGCCAGCGGAATAGAACGCCTCGAGGTCCTGTTCGCTCACCTGGCCGCGATTCCGTACCATCACTCGGGACAGGTCACTCAAGGCTCGGAGTCGCGGATCCACCGGCGCGCGCCCGGCACGGAGGCGAGCGAGATCCTCCTTCGAGAGCCCCTCCTTGAGGGCGGCGGCGGAATGAAAGGCCATGCACCATTCGCAGCCGTTCTCGAAGGCGTTGGTTAGCGAGAGCACCTGGATGTCGACGGGGCTCATCGTGCCTTGGGCGTACAGATCCCGCACCGCAAAGAACGACCGCAGCAAGGTCGGCGATTCGGCCATGCCCGCGGCCAGGTTAGGGATCATGCCGAGGGACTCTCGGACGTGCCGGAGGGTCTCGCGGGATTCTGCCGGGGCGGTGTCAATGGTATGGATCGGGAACGGCGTCATGATTAGCCTCCAGCCGGACTAGGGCCGTGTGGGTTCGGGCGAAGTCTTGCGCCGCCACCGCCCCGGCTCAATTCCCTCGGAGGGAAGTGCGGGCCGTCAGGTTAGCCCCGACTCTTGAGCCCAACAGGAGGTCTTTGGTGTCCGACCAACGAGTGCCAGCTCGGCGGGCGTTTGGGCTGCTCCTCAAACAGTGGCGGCAAGTTCGCCGTAAGAGTCAACTCACCGTCGCTCTGGAAGCCAAGATCTCTCCGCGGCACTTGAGCTTCGTCGAGAGCGGGCGCTCCGTGCCGAGCCGTGACATGGTGCAGACGCTGGCCCAGGCGCTCGACGTACCGCTGCGGGAGCGCAATGCACTCCTGGTCGCGGCGGGGTACGCGCCCCTCTACCCGGAGAGAGCACTCGCGTCGTCGGAGCTTGTCCAGGTGCGCCTGGCGTTAACGCGGCTCCTCGATCATCAGGAGCCGTATCCCGCCGTCGTCCTGGACCGGCAGTGGAACGTCCTGGAGACCAACCGAGCTGCTCCACGGCTGTTTGCCCACTTCGTGGACCTCGCGGCGCTGCCGCAGCCACGCAACCTGCTGCGCGCCATGTTCGATCCGGCCGGCCTCAGGCCGTGGATCGCCAACTGGGATATCGTCGCCCAGACACTCGTGCAGCGCGTCTTTCGCGAGGCTGTGGCCGGGGTTCCCGATCCGCGGGTGCTGTCACTGCTCGAAGAGTTGCGAAGGTATCCGGGATCGCCCGCTCCGGGCTCGCCGCCGACGGCGGCCCACGCCGACCTCCCGTTTCACCCGGTGCAGTTCCGGAAGGCCGCGCTGAGCCTCAGCTTCTTCTCGATGGTGACCACGGTTGGGGCACCCACCGATATCACCGCGCAGGAGCTTCGGATCGAAGCGTTCTTTCCCACCGATGATGCGACCGAGCGGTTTGCCCGCGAGCACCTCGCCGGAGGGTGACGCGCTGTCCTCTCTAAGGGCCCCGCGCGAAGATCACGCTCTCCAACGCCGAGTGAGTCTGCTCGTGCCATTCGAGATGCTCGTGACCATACCATCCGGCCAGCTGCTTCGTGAAGCGGATGAACGTTTGCACCACGCGCCCGGTCAGGTCGGGCCGATTCTCATCCCACACCGGAATCCACGTCCCCGAATTGAGGTACAGGACCTCGACTCGCCCGATGTGTGGGAGACGCTGGACATCGGGAACGTGCGTGTGCCCGACGACCCCATACAGCCGGGGATAGTCGACCCGCACGCCGAGCGCCGACATGGTGCCGTAAATCCCCTCCCCGAAGGCGTCTTCTCCCGCCTTCGGCTTTCGCCTGGGAAGCAGGTCTCGGATGAAACCGGTCAAGTACGGTCCGACGAGGCCCAAGCCGGCGATGACGTAGATGGCAGTAGGGAGCAATCCCGCCACGGCGCGCCGGAACTCGGGCCACAGGATCAACAACGCGATGCCCGCGATGGTGACGAGCTGCACCAAGATCGACAGGAAGTACAGCCCGAAGCCGAGGCCGTCGCGCAGCCAGTAGGGTCGCGCGGCACGCAGCAAAAACGGGAGCGCGTGGCGCGCGATCGAGAACACCTGAGCGGGATGGCGGCGCAGGAGTGTCCAGAGGAGGTTCTGCACCGGCTTGATGTTGTCGAGGAACGGCTCGAGGCCCTCGAGCCGGTTGATGATGTAGCGATTCACGAATGACCCGAGGGGCAGAGTGAGCTCGCTGGGCGCCCAGCGCAGGGTCGCCGGTCCCTTCACGGCGGTGGTCGCCTCGAACCGGTGCCCGTGCTCGATATAGAGATTGCCCAGCTGGAAGCACTCCTGACAGAACAGCACGCGCTCGAGACGGCCGCGCGCCGGCGAATGCGCATGCCCGATCTCGGAGCGGATCGCCTGCTGGACCAATGGCCAGTAGAGTTCGAGGTCATGGTTACCCTTCACGAACACGATCCACCCACCCCACTCGAGCCATTGGCCGAGCGCCGCGAAGAAGCGAGGGTGGCCGCGCGCGATGCGGCGCAGCTTCCACACGGACTTGTAGTCGTTGGTGCGCAAGCCGTACCGAACTTCACGCGGGAGCAGCGGCCGGAGCTCGACCGGTGGACGATGGACGCCGAGCTGTTTGAGCGTGTGGCTCCACTGCTCGAAGTCGGCGTCCGTCACGGGGATGTTGGTAATGCGCAGGAAATCGAACGCGTCACCGTTGATCACGAGCAGGGCAGTGCCGCTGCGCGACCTGGGGTCGTGATGCTCGAGGAATGCGCTGAACGCACGATCGGCGATGAAGTTCTCGCGCGGGTGATAACGTCCCGTCTCGGGATCCTGGCCGTCGCCGAGGTGGAGATCGCTGACGACCAGCACGAGATCAGGGTGACCGACGAGGGCCGCGCAGTCCGGCTCGGGGGCGGGCTGGGCTGGCGGTGGATGCGTCATACGTCCCCTCTGGCTTGCGCGTAAGTTATCGCATGCCCTTCGCACGTGCGCTTCTCGTCGGGCTCCTGTTCCCCCGTGGGCTGTTTGCCAGCCAGGACCCCCAGTCGCCCCCCGCCGCCCCCGGTGCCGGCCGTTCCCCTTCGGTGCCTCCCCCTACTGCTACCGCGCGCGCCGTCACCACCTCGCCAATGATTGACGGTCGCCTCACGGACTCCGTCTGGTTAGAAAGCACGCCCATCACCGGATTCATCCAGCGCGAGCTGCACGAAGGCCAGCCGGTCACCGAGCGCACAGAGGTTCGCATCATCACCGATGCGCAGGCGCTCTACGTCGGCGCCTGGTTGTATGACAGCGACCCCACTGCGATCGAAACCGGCGAGCGGGTGCGAGACGGCGACATCGCCAAGGCCGACTATTTCGGCATCCTGCTCGATACGTACCACGATCGGCAGAACGGCTTCGTCTTCACGACCACGCCGGCCGCCATCGAGTACGACGCGCAGGTCGTCAACGAGGGCGAGGGCGGCGGGATAATGGTGCCGGGCCAGGCGCGAACGGTGTCCGGATCGCTGGGAGGCTTCAACCTCAATTGGGATGCGACCTGGACCGTTGCCACGTCGGTGGATTCGGCAGGATGGTACGCTGAGTTCCGCATTCCCTTCACGACGCTGCGCTATGGGACCGGCGAGCAACAGACGTGGGGACTCAACCTCGTGCGCAGTATTCGCCGCAAGAGCGAAGAGGCATTCTGGTCCTTCATTCCCCGCCAGTTCAGCCTGATGAAAATCTCCCGTGCCGGCACGCTCGAGGGCGTCCAGGTGCCGTCGCGGCGCGTGTTGACGGCGACGCCCTACGCCCTCGCGGGGCTGGAGCGCAACTACGTCATCGACTCGACCGCGCGCGACAAGCAGGAATTCGGCGGCGAAGTGAAATTCGGGGTGACGCAGAGTCTCACCCTCGACCTCACCTACAACACCGACTTCGCGCAGGTCGAGGTGGACGAGGTACGCACCAACCTCACCCGCTTTCCGCTGTTCTTTCCGGAAAAGCGGCCGTTCTTCCTCGAGAATGCGGGCATCTTCTCGGCCGGTACGCCCCAGGCCGTCGAGCTGTTTTTCAGCCGTCGCATCGGCATCAACGCCCTCGGCCAGCCCGTGCCGATCGTCGGGGGCGGCAGGCTGACCGGACGGATCGCTGGCCTCACGGTGGGTGGGTTGGAAATCTTCACGGACGACCAGGGTTATTCCCTGCTTCGCATCGGTCGCGAGCTCGCCACGCGCTCACGCGTGGGCGTGATTGGTGTCCAGCGCCTGGCGACGGGCGACGGCAAGGACTGGAATCGCGTCTTTGGTGTCGACGGCCGCATCGGCATCGGTCAGCCCTGGACGATCGACTGGTGGGGTGCCCAATCCGCCGGGCCGGGTCCTGATGAAGACGCCGCCGCCTACAGCTCGCGTGTTGCGTACCAGACGCAGCATTGGGACAACACAGTGCGGTTCATCAAGGTCGGCAGCGACTTCAATCCTGAAGTGGGATTCCTGAACCGGCCCGGTGGCTATCGCTACTACGAGGCGGGCGCCATGTACAAGCACCGCTTTCCGAGTGTCCCGTGGCTCAAGCAGTGGATCCCGCACGTGAACTACCGCGGCTATTACGGCCTCGACGACTTCTGGCAGGAGGGGCGGCTTCACATCGACGTGACCGAATTCGAGCTCGCCAACGGCGGGAGTTTCGGGCCCGAAATGAACGTCGAGCACCAGGGCCTCCAGCAGCCGTTCGAGATTGCTCCCGGCGTTACGCTCCCGGTCGGCTCGTACGACTTCACGACATTCGCGTTCGACCTCACGACCAACCCGAGCGCGCCACTAACGTTGAGGTTCCGTACGGACCTTGGTGAGTTCTACAACGGCACGCGCCGGGGGGGCGCAATTACGGTCGGCGCGCGGTATCGTAGTGCGCTCACGACATCGATCACCGTCGAGTACAACGACGTGCGGCTCGATCAGGGCGACTTCATCCGCTCGCTCGTGGCGACGCGCGTCGCCTACTTCTTCACCCCGCGCGTCATGTTCCAGACGCTGGTGCAGTACAGTAACCAGGCCAACGTGTTTACGGCGAATGCGCGGTTCAGTTGGCTGAGCACGGCTGGAAACGGCTTTTTCATCGTCTACAACGAAGGGCGAGCGGCGGACGGCGTCTTCCAGTGGAATCAGCCACAGGCCAGGTCGCTGATTGTGAAATACGCGCGCCAGTTTGGTCGAGCCGGCTAGGATGATCGCAACCGTCCTGGTCACGGTGCTCGCCGCGATACAGCAGGCGCCACTCGGCGTGACTGGGCTCCGGGTCGAGTATCTGACCAACCCCCTTGGCATCGATGCCACGAAACCGCGGCTGAGCTGGCGGATCACGAGCGGCGAGCGCGTCGTGATGGAGTGCTGCGATGTGGGACGAGCTGAGGCGCGCGAGGCGATCGAGCGCGCGCAGGGCAGCTGGTCGGCCGCGAACCTTGCGAGCGACTGCCCACGGTGCATATTGGAACCCCTCAGATGCGTTGAACCCCGAGGCGCGCCACCATGCGAAGCTTCAGCACCGTCGTGATCACACGAATTGCGATCGTTGCTGCCGCCGGCTTGTTCATTCCAACGCGTGTGCAATCCCAAGGTGACAGTGCTGCAGTAGAACAACGGATGCACGAGCTGAATAGCATCGCACTCTCCCACGTTCGCAATGGCGAATACGCTACCGCGGCTCGGGTCTACGAAGAAGCCATCCAAATGAAACCGGAATCCACTGACGTTAGTCGAAGTAGGGCCCGTCGCTGGGTGCAGAACAACTTGGCTTGGTTGCTGGCAACTGCACCGGACAGCGCTGTCCGGGACGGGGCTCGAGCCCTGGCTCTGGCTGAACAATTGGTGGCTTGGAGGCGAGACGACGCGGCGTACCTGGACACCTTCGCCGCCGCGTATGCCGAGCTGGGCCGTTTCGATGATGCGGTGAAGACCCAGCGGGCCGCCGTTGACCGCTTAGGACGAGGCGCCACGCGGGACGAGTACCGCAGGCACCTCAAGAGCTATGAACAAAGGAAGCCGTGGCGAGAACCGTAGCGAGTTTCTGTTTGGCGGCGATCGGCACGGTCGTGGTGGGCACGCCCTGCGCTGCGGCGCAGGGTGTACGCTATGGCCTCGGTGGCGGTCTGGCGGTGCCCATCATCGATTACGCCGACATCGATAAGACGGGCTGGGGCGTTGGCGCGGACGCCACCTACTGGCTCTCCTCCGGCCGCATCGGGATCCGCGCCCAGGCCAGTTTCAATCAGACTCGACAGCGAGCCGGTGCCTGCTGCCTGTCGGATCACACGACGCAGATTGCTGGCGGGGGGGCCGACGTCGTGTATGCGTTCGGCGAACCGGCTCGCTCGACTCGTCTCTATTTGCTCGCGGGCATCGGCCTGTACAATGTGCGGCTCTCAGCCCCCGGGTTTACACCGTCGTCCGATACGCGGGTGGGCTTTGGGGGCGGTGCCGGTGTCGGATACGGAGCGCGCGCCGGCAGCCTGGGTCTGTTTCTGGAGGCCCAGGTTACCAGCGTGACCTTGAACGGCGTCAATTTCGCCACGATTCCTATCCGGGTCGGGTTGCGCTTGGGCAGTAAACAGGCCTCGCCCTAAGCGCCCGACGTGCTTTCGGCGAAGGTACCTCGGCCCAGATGTACCACGTCACCGTAAGCGTGAGGTTCTGAGCGCAGCACGCCCAGCATGGAATACCTGTGGGGATTCGCGTTCATCGTCGCGTGCGGTGCTGCGCTGCTCTTGGTTCTTGTTTGCCCGATCTATGCGCCATACTGCCGCGTCCAGGCCATCCGCCGAAGCGCCGGGGCAGGGGGTAGACCACCGACATGGCCGCCGCGAGAGCACTCGCTCTGGCCACCTGCCTTTCGGCAGGCGACTACACAGCAGCGCCCGCGCCTTCATCGAATCACGGGAGCTAGGCTGTCCTGGCTACATCGACTCGACGGGCAAGACGATCATCCCGCTGTGCTTCGAGGGGGCCTGGTTCTCGCTGACGTTCACGACCTGCGGCGTTTCGATGGTCACTAATGAGGAAGGAACTATGTCGACAATGAGGAAGGAACTATGTCGACTCGATCGTTGATTCACGTCGCCGCGCTGATTGCCGTCGGACTCTCGGGCGTTCCGGGGGTCGCGCACGGCCAAGGTGCTGATACTCTGACGTTCGCTGCCGTCAGCGCCGGCGGGATCCACACCTGCGGCGCCACGCGCGCGGGCGCCGTCTTTTGCTGGGGCTGGAATAGCAGGGGCCAGCTCGGCGATGGGACCAGCGGGAACGAGCGATCGCGCCCGGTGCGTGTGACGGGGGACGTGTCCTTCACCGCCGTGAGCGCCGGCGACCGCTACACCTGCGGGCTCACGGCCGCCGGCGCTGCCTATTGCTGGGGGCTGAATGTTGGTCAGCTGGGTGATGGGACGACGACTGATCGGTCGAGCCCCGTGCCCGTGTCGGGCGGCCTGAGTTTCACTTCGCTGAGCACCGGATTCCGCCACACCTGCGGGGTCACGGCTGCGGGCGCCGCCTATTGCTGGGGTGCGAACCGGAACGCCGGCCAGCTGGGCGACGGGACTTCGACGGACCGCTTGGCACCGGTGGCCGTGGCGGGCGGCCTGACTTTTACCGCCGTGAGCGCTGGCGATTTCCACACCTGCGGCATCACGGCCGCGGGCGCCGCCTATTGCTGGGGGGGCAACGGCGACGGCCAACTCGGCGACGGTACCACCACCAGTCGATCGACCCCCGTGCGCGTGGTTGGCGACGTGAGCTTCGCCGCCGTAAGCGCGGGCGGCTTCCACACCTGCGGGGTCACAGCCACAGGCGGCGCCTACTGCTGGGGAGCCAATTCCGAAGGGCAGCTTGGCGACGGCTCGACAACCAATCGGTCGCGCCCCGTGCTCGTAGCGGGCGGGGGGAACTACACAATCGTGAGCGCCGGGTTCATCCACACCTGTGGCGTCACGGCCGGGGGCGCCGCCTATTGCTGGGGTTCCAATGAGCAGGGTCAAATCGGCGACGGGACCACGACCAGACGGCCCACGCCCGTGCGGCTTGCGGGCGACGTGAGCTTCGCCGCGGTACAGGCCGGTGGAAGCGGGCAGGCCCTCGGCTACCACACCTGTGGGCTGACGGTCGCCGGCGCCGCCTACTGCTGGGGGCAGAATGCGAGGGGCCAGGTCGGCAGCGGGATGATGACTGGTCCTGCAATGTGTTCCGAGGTGCCTTGCAGCACCGTCCCAACGCGGGTGGTGTCCGGTGAGCATGCGGGTGCAGCGGCCGCGCCGTCGGGAGGGGAAGAACCGGCGCACGTAGCGGCGATGAAGGCCGACCTGAGAAACCTCGTCGTTGCCGAGGAGGCGTTCTTCGCCGATTCGGTCAAGTACAGCTCCAAGATCGGCCCAGGCGGAGTCAACTTCCGTCTGCGCGAGGGCAACGTCCTGCTCAGCCTGCAGCTTACTGCTGATGGCTGGACCGCCACGATGGGGCACGCGAGCACCCAAACGGTCTGCGCCATCTTTGTCGGTTCCACGCCAATTCCCCCGGCAACAAAGGAGGCGATGCCAGCATGCGGATGATTCTTGGCCGCCGCTACGACCGGTCGTACGCAGCCTTCCTTCTCTGTGGGATCGCCCTCCTTGTCGTCGTTGTCACTCCGGCCTTCGTCCACGGCCAGAGTACCGCCGGTCTCGAGATCGACCGTGCCCTCTTCATCGCGGCGACGAAAAGCCCAAATGGTAAATGGAGCGTTCAGGAGACGGATCGAGTCCCGTTAAGACCACGAGACGCATGTTACGGATGGCGACTTCACGTCTCTGGGAACTCAATGAGCGAGCTTGCATGGCGAGATGAGTTCACACTTCCGGCCACACCAGGTAAGGACCCCACGCTCCTGGTTACGAGAAAGCGTGAGCGGCCGCAGAACGGTTGGATTGGCAACACCTGGTGCGTTACCAAGGGAGACCCGGCTGGGGAGCACATGATCAGAGTGTATGTCAAGGACAGTTTGACGAGAACGTTCACATTCTACGTCGTGAGCCAGGAAGGTGTAGCCGCGCAGGATCCAGCCTTGGCCGGTGTCGTACACGACGCCTCGTTGGTCGATCCGCTCGGTAAGCTGGGCGACTTCTCCGCCCAACGTGCGTCCCTGGAGGAGGAGCTCGAAGCGAACTATCCCAAACCACCGAACCGGCTGGACACGGACCCTACGACGGCCGCGGTGCTGCTCCTGGACATCGACCTCAAGGGCAGCCTCGGCAATAGCGAGGTCAAGGGCGCAGCTGTGGTAACGGATGCCAGCGGGCCGATCCGGGCCGCCCCCATGAACGGCGATTTGGTGATGTTTCACACCCTCCAACCGGGTAGCTATTCCCTCAGGTTCTTGCGGGTGGACGTCTACTCCGGTGGAGACCCCCGACCCAGAAAAACTGCGCTGCATACACCGCCGAGTCTCGAGATCAATGTGACCGTGTCTCAAAGTGGTATTCACTATCTGGGCACGGTAGTAGTGAAAGGCAAGGTCAACCTACTTGGCGATAAGCCGCCGGAGTATCAGTTGACTTACGACGCGAAGAGAGAGATCGCGGCTTGGTCGGCATTCAGGAAGAAGTACCCTGACACACCGTGGGCCGTGCTTGCGGACGGGCGGATTCTCGCGCTCCGGTCCTCATCTCGCTAGGCCCAATCTGGGCTGCCAAGAGCGGAGGTGGTAGATGACCAAATACGCTCGGTTTTCCCTTCTGTTGGTTACGGTGTGTCTCCCGTCCCTCAAGCTTCTTGTCGCCCAGCAGCATCCGCGCGGCGAGGTGCGGGATCCGGTGTTCCGGTTCACCGGAGTCGCCATGAGCGATACCAACACGGCGACAGTCGTGGGTGACAACGGCGTCATCCTGCGAACAACCGATGGTGGCGCGAGCTGGGTGCGACAGGCGAGTGGTACTACGTTGCTCCTGGCGGATGTCGCGTTCTCCGCGCCCGACACCGGCGTGGCGGTGGGCGAGAGCGGCTTGCTGCTTCACACAACAAACGGCGGCGGCACGTGGAATACGCCAGCGCCGGTGACATCGGTCGATTTGAATGCCGTGTGTTTTCTGACAGCGGGGACCGGTCTCGTTGTAGGAGATAGTGGGATCATCCTCCGCTCCGCTGACGGCGGCGCGACATGGGCTGTTGTTTCGGCACCCAAACGCAACGGGCTGCAGGATGTCGCCTGTCTGGGATCTGACACGGCGATCGCCGTAGGAGATCGCGGTACGATTCTCCGCACGACCGATGCGGGCCGGACATGGCGCGCGCAAGGCAGCGGGACGGACGTCCTTCTGAACGGTGCAGTCCTAAAGCGGGAAAGCGGGGGCGCGGTTGCTGTCGCCGTCGGCATGTTCGGAACCATTCTCCGCTCGACTGACGGAGGGGCGAAGTGGAAGAAAATGGGAGGAAGGACGAGCAACGTCACCGTGGTGCGCGGCGATCTGGCTGCGGCCCTCGGGGCAGCCATTGCCCTTGGGGAGGAGTCGCCGGACTTTCGGTCCGTCGCGCTTGCTGATGGGCCCTTGGGCGTCGCGTTCGGGCCCCGCTCGGCGTTCGCAACGAGCGATGGGGGCGTCACGTGGAGCCGCAGTCCGGATGTGCCGGAAGGCAGCGGCAATGCTGCATTCGCCGACGGCCGGACCGGGCTCGCCGTGGGTCGACACAGCCGAATCTCGCGCACCCGCGATGGCGGGCAGACGTGGCAGGCCGTCCACGTCAGCGACCACGCTGGTCTCGTCGACGCGTACTTCTCCAGCCCTGATACCGGGACTGCGGTTGGGTGGCGAGGGTCGATTGTCCACACGACCGACGGCGGCACGACCTGGACGTATCAAGCGAGCGGAACTGGCCTGCGGCTCAACGCCGTGACCTTCACAAACTCGACGAGCGGGGTGGTGGTCGGAGACAGTGGCGTCATTCTGGCCACGACCGACGGCGGTGAATCGTGGGTTCGCCAGCCGAGCGGCACCGACACCGAGCTCTTGGATGTGTGGTTCGCCGACAGGCTGACGGGTGCGGCCGTCGGTCGCAAGGGCGTCATCCTCCGCACCGAGGACGGCGGCGCGACCTGGCGCCGCCAGCAGAGCGGCACGCAGAAGCCTCTGCACGCGGTGGTATTCACGACACCACTCAACGGTATCGCCGTCGGGGACGCGACGATCCTGCAGACGAGCGACGCAGGCGCGACGTGGGTCAACCGAATGTCCCAACAGGCTCCGACGTTCACTTCCGTCTTCTTTTTCGCTGCGCAAACAGGCATCGCCAATGGGCTCTTCATAACGCGCGACGGCGGAACGACGTGGCAGAGCCTGCGAACCCGGGGTTACGAGAGCCTAGGCGCCGTTCTCCCGGCCGACTCCAGCCATTGGATTGCGGTGACCTTTTTTGGGCGGGCGATCCATACCACCGACGGCGGGGCCTCGTGGTCGCCGCTGCGCATCGGCACCCGCATGCATTTGTTCGGCGGATTCTTCGGGGGAATGACCGGCGTGCTCGTTGGCGAAGGGGGAACGATTCTGCGCACGACCGACGCGGGAGCTACGTGGCACAGTCAGTGATCGTGAGCGACGTTCAACCACACCTCTGGTCCGGGGAAGAGCTGCTCTGGTGCGAGCGTCCCAGCCGCGTGGGCGCGCTGCTCGCGAATCTCCGCCACAGCTTCATGCAGGCCAACGAAGCGGTCGACCTGTTTTCCGGACCGCTGCGATTGTTCGTCGTCCTGCTCGCGTTTTCTTCTATCCTGGCAGTCATGCTCGTGCCGTACTTGCTGCTTGTGACGGTAGGGCTTCTGGCCGTGCTGCTCGCCCTGGGAGCGGCGATCGCCGCGGGGATTACCCCTTGGCTGCGACGTCCGGCAGCGCGGGCAATCTGCTATGCGATTACGACCCGCCGGGTTCTGGTCGTGCGCGGGCCGGACGTGACGTGGGATGTGCACACCCATTGGGGAGACGCGCGCGTATCATGGAGGGCCGGCGGAATTGGTACGATCGTGTTCCGCCGAGACCGTCAGGCGGACCTCGAGGTGCGGTTCACCGGGGTGCGTAATCCCCTGGCCGTGGTGGACATCGCCAGGAACCTTCGCAAGCGAGCCTCAGAGCCTCAGTCGTAATGCCGCGCTGCCGCGTTCTCAATGCCGTCTCCGGGGTTTACGTCAGCGGCGCGGCGGCCAGACAAGAACTCCCGCTCGATTGACGTAGCCGGCTCCCGCGACTGTCCCAACCGCGGCGACTCCACCGGAAAAGTTCCCCGCACTGCGGAATTCCAGCGCGATCGCGACGCGGCCTGTCGTGTCGATGTAGCCCCATTGGTCGCCGATCTGTACTGCGGCCAGCCCTTCCGAGAAGTCGCTGCCGTGCTGGTTATCAAACTGCGGCGCAACCACCATGCGACCCGACCGGTCGATGTAGCCCCACTTGCCGCGGACCCGCACCGCGGCCAGTCCTCCGGAAAAATGTTCCGCGCGGTCGAACTGTGGCTTAACCACGATAGTCCCGCGGGTGTCGATGAAGCCCGCGCTCTTGCCTACCCACACCACCGCCATCCCTTCGGAAAAATCCTCCGCCTCGGCAAACTGCGGCGGAACGACGAACGCGCCGGTTGAATCGATGTACCCCCATTTCCCGGGCTTGCCCCAACCGCCCGTGCGTACGGCGGCGAGCCCTTCGGAGAAACTCTTGGCCCAGTCGAACCGCGGCTGGATCACGAGGTTTCCCACTCGGTCCATGTAGCCCCAACTGCCGTCTGCTTCGAGGTCGCCGATGCGCGCGCTGGCCCGGCCGCCGGAGAACCGCCACTCGACATGCGGGAACCGGAGTGGTACGACCATTCTGCCGGTCGAATCGATGAAGCCGACTTTCCGGCCGGCGTCAACGCGAGCCAGTCCCTCGGAAAATGGAAAGGCATGCTCAAACTGCGGTTGCACAACCAAGGCTCCCGGGCGGTCAACGTATCCCCACTTGCCCCCGGTCTCCACCGCTGCCCGGCCGCCAGAAAAGTGAGATCCATAATCAAACTGTGCCGGAATCACCATGGCTCCGGTTGTGTCGATGTACCCCCACTTCCGATCCACGCGTACCGCCGCCAGTCCTTCCGAGAACGGCAGGTCCGTCTCGAACTGGGGTTGGATGACGATCCTCCCAGCGGTATCGATGTACCCATATCTGCCGTTCTCTCGGACGGGGAACAGCGTCCGATGCGGGATCATGTTGTGCTGCCCCGCTAAGGCGGCAGCCCACACCGACAGGGACGCCGAGAAAGCGAGTACCCGCCTGGCCGCGCGGAGTTTAGGGGCCATGTTGCCTGCGTGAATTGATGAGGTGATCACACAGATCTGTTTCACAAAATACGCCGGCGCTAGCAGTCGGCAACTCAAGGTTGTTACGGCCGCCTTGCAGGTCGGTACCGTCGCGGCATATTGGCCGCAGTCACTCTCCCGGGCGCCATCGCTCTGAAATCATGACCAAGGTGCTGGCCGTGGGCGTCATGTCGGGCACGTCATTGGACGGGATCTCGACCGCGTTGGTCCGACTGAACGACGACTCGGCGGAACTAGTCGCGTTTCGCCAGGAGCCGTACACCGGCGCCGAGCGTGGCTCGATCATCGACGCCATGGCGCGAGGCACGCCAAAGGATGTCGCGTTCCTGCACGTTGCCCTCGGCGAGCGATTCGCGGGCGCTGTGTTGGCCCTGCTTGCTCAGGCTCGTGTCTCTCCCAAGGATCTTGCATTCGTCGCCTCGCACGGCCAGACGATCTGGCATGAGCCGGGTCGCGCGACGTTCCAGCTCGGCGACGCCGCGGTACTAGCCGAGCGAGTGGGTGTGAGGGTGGTGAGCGACTTCCGCGCGCGATGTCGCGGCGGGAGGGCAGGGCGCGCCGCTCGTGCCGCTTGCCGACGTGATGCTGTTTGGCCACGAGGTGCACGGTCGCTGGCTGCTCAACATCGGCGGAATGGCGAATGTCACGTGGGTGCCACGGCGCGGCGTGACGGAGGGTGCTTTCGCGTTCGACACGGGACCGGGCGTCGCGTTGATCGATGCGATCACCCGGCGGATCGATCCCGATGCGCCGTTCGACGAGAACGGCGAGCGCTCGCGGCACGGCCGGCCCGTGGCGAAGCTGCTCGACGAGCTGCTCGCCGATCCGTTTTTCGCCCAGCCACCGCCCAAGAGCACCGGTCGTGAACGCTTCGGGATCGAATATGCCGACAAACTGCTCGCTCGCGTGAAGAAGGCCGGCGGTTCGGACAACGACGCGATCGCGACGGCGACGGCGTTGACGGCGGAGACCATCGCGCGCGCTGTAGCGAGCCTTGATGGGGAGATTGTCGCGTCGGGGGGAGGCGCCAAGAACCCCGCGATCATCGAGCGTCTCGCGGCGCGCGTACTGCCCCGCCGCGTGGTCTTGTTCGACCACGTCTTCTTTGATGGCGAAGCGAAGGAGGCAGTGGCGTTCGCGTTTCTCGGGCTTCAGACGGTGCTCGGCAAGCCGGGCAATCTTCCGGCCGCAACCGGTGCGCGCGGCCCCCGCGTCCTGGGACCCATCCCGCCGTCATGAGCCGTGGCGCGAACCCGTTCGCTGGAGACTGGACGCCCAGTCGGGTCCCTCTGTTCGGGTTTGGCCGCCCGAGCTTGCCGTTCCCGCATCTGTGGAACTACCGCGAGCCCCTCCGCATTCTCGAAACGTTTTTCTGGGGCATCGAGCAGGAAACCGGATCGGCAAAACACAACCGCTATCTTGCCGTGCCGGGCATGCCGCTTGTCCTGGTGACGCGCGAACCAGCCGTAATCCGGGCCGTCCTGGGCGCCACCGGCGACAAACCGGGCCAGTTCGATCGCGATACGGCGCCAACCACCGGCATCGCGCGAGCGACGGGCGAAGATTCGCTGCTGTACGCGAACGGCGCCCTGTGGCGCAGACAAAAGCAGCTGGCCGCGCAACCGTTCAGCCGGTCGAACCTGTTTCTGCCAGAGAAGTTTCACGAATTCGAGCAGACCTTTCGCAAGACGGTCGCCCAGCGACTGGAGCTGCTTCGTGCCCGCCAGGCAGCCAGCGGTCAGCGAATCACGCGCATCGCGCTCGAGCCGGAGATCGTCGTCGTGATGCTCGAGATGCTGGTGAACAACTTCTTTGGCGGGAACGTCGCATATGAGGAACTCCGCGACCGCTTCGTTCCAGCGCTCTCATACAGTATCGACCACATGGTCCGGGACACGCTCGCGCGCCGGCTTCATGCGGTTCTCGATCGCATCACAGGGCGAAATCGCTCAGTCGTCCGAGCGCGCGCGGCGTTTGAGGTGCTGACCGATATCGCGTTGGCCGGGCGTGCGCGCGGTTCGGGTTTGTGGGGCGAATTCAAATCCGATGCCAGCAATGATGCGCTCCGCAGCAATATCCGGGTGTTCTTGGCGGGCGCGCTCGAAGCCACGACGTCGTTCGCCAGTTGGGCCCTGTCGCATCTGTCGCGCGCACCCCAGGTCCAGGAGCGCGTCTATGAGGAAGTGAAGACGGTGAATGTCTATGACCCGGAGAACCTGGGGCAGGCCGTAATGCTCAATCGCGTCCTGGAAGAAACATTGCGCCTCACGCCCTCGCTCTACTTCCTTCCTCGCTGGACGACTGTGGATACCTGGATCGAGACGGCCGACGGTCGGAAGATGTTCATTCCGCAGCACACGCATGTAGTGCTGGACGTGTGGCACGCAAACCGGTGTGAGGACTTCTGGGGAGCGGCGCTGACCGGGTACTCGGCGGAGTCTTTCTCCCCCGAGCGGTGGGACGTGCTTGCCGCACAGGGGCGTTCGGCAAAGGACATTCTGCACTTTGGTTTTGGGCATGGCCCGCGTGTCTGTCCCGGAAAATTCCTCGGGCTTCTGGAGGTCGGGCTCGCCGTGGGCGCGTTCGTGAAGATTTTCAAGTGCACGGCAGTGCATGCTGACGCACGGGCGAGGGCCGGCGTGTCCACCAAGCCGGCCGACGGCGCATTGGTGGACTTGGAACTGCGATAGCCTTGCGGGCGACCGGTCGCGGTGCATATTGAAACCCCTCCGCACGAGGTGATCGCTCCGCCGACCAAAATGGACCGATGATGACGCCACTTTCCCCTGCGGTCAGTCTTTGAAAGGTGGCCCTAGATGAGAGAGTCGAACCCGAGCCCACGGGCACGTCTGCGACTCCGGGACACCCAGTGCGACTTGCGATCGCCCAAATCGCGATGGTGTTGGGAGCGCTCTCCGCCTTCGGGGGCGCTGTCATGTTTGTCATCGGGTTGTTTCGCGCGACCGTCGGTGCGAACGAGGGCGGCGCCATGCAGGCGCGAGCGGGAATAATGCTGCTCGTCGTTGCCGCAGTCGTCTTTGGGGTCGGCCTGCTCTTGCGGCCACGCCGGAGCATGACTCCACCAAACCAGACACGCGCCTGATCGTGGTTCCGAACGGCCTGCACTTCGTTGTGTGTCCACATGAGGAGGTGGCGCATGAGCCGTACACTGAAGGTGCTGCTCGTAATCGCGATCGTGATCAGCGTGCTACAAGTCACAGCCCTGGCCGTTGACCTACTAGCACCGGACGAAGCCTCACCGTTCGAGGGGTTCGCTGCCGTGGCCGGGCTCCGATGGATGGTGTACTCGATCGCTGCCGTGGCAGCATTGCTGCTCGGCTTCGTGCGGAGGAAGCGGGCAAAGCTAGCGGGTGACTCCCTGTTAATCGCTGGCGTCTATCTCCTGCTCCTCGCCAACAACGGCGGGCTCTTCGCCAGCGGTCACGAAGTGGCCCGCCTCGTCACATCGATTCTTACGTGTGCGTTCCTCTTGGTGCTTGCGAGTCGAGACACGCAGGTCCAGTCGGGCACGGAGACGATGCGATAGTCGCGTGCGGACATCTGACACTCGCTCCGTATGACGCGCGCGCGCCTGGTTTGTCCGGCGCTGCGCTGGCGGCGCGGATCGTTCGGCTCAGAGCAATCGAACATCGCCGAGGCGCTCGCCGCGGGAGTCGGCGGCTTCATTCTGTTTGGCGGCACACGCGCTGCAGTTGCCGCGCTCAACAGCTCGCTCCGCGATCGCGCGCAACGTCCCCTGCTGCTCGGCTCCGATTTCGAGCGCGGCCCCGGCCAGCAGGTGCGTGGAATGACGGAGCTCCCTCCTCCCGCGGCGCTCGGCTACCTGAACGATGTCGCCGCGACGTACGAGTGCGGGCGGATCACGGCGGTGGAAGCGCGCGTGGAGGAGGCGCTGGGGAGATATGGGAAAGCGCTTGGGAGCGGGGAGCAGCGTCGACGACGCAGCGCTCGCGGAGCACCAGCGGTTCGCGGATTGGGCGCCGTTCTCTTGCCGCTATCCATCCTCATCGCATTGGCGCTCGCGGCGGGCGTGGCGCTAGCAGTTATCGAGCTTGTCGGCGACTCCACCACCCGGACCCGCCGGAACTTGACCATCGTGGGCGTTGGCTTGGCTGTTTTTCCTGGCGGCGCTGGCTGGGTTCGTTGTCATGGCGTGGTCGCACAACGTAGGGCTCGAGGGTTTCTTTTGGTTGTAGCAACGCCTAGGGAGGACTGGCCCATTCGCGTCGCGTTTCTGCTCCAGGCGCTTGCGGTTCGCTCGCCCCGGTGCATATTGAAACTCCCTCAGATGCGTTGATCCCCGCGGCGTCGTCGTTAGGGTCGCCCATGCCGCGAGGGGAGCAAATCGCGAAACCGGCTGAGAGAGTCCTCGCTCGGCCGGTTTTCGTTTTTTAGGACTCTTCTGACACCGGGCATCGGTCTCACCGAGGAGGAGTCCGTGCGCTCAAAGAGCCTCGCGCACCTCGTCTTGATGGCGTCGCTCGCGGCATGTGGCGAGAGTTCGGGACCCAACGGGCCGGTGACCATCACCGGTTCGTTCCTTCTCTCGACAGTCAATGGGGCACTCGTACCGGTCGATGTGTTCGGGCCAGGCGGCTCCGCCCGGATCACCGGAGCAACACTTCGGCTGAACCCCAACGGTAGGTACGCCATTGCCCTCGCCGCCCGGGTCGACCTGGGTGGAGGTCCGCTCTGGAGCGTGGATCGGGGCGGGGGGACCTTCACCACAGCAGGGAACACGGTCCGATTTGGTGATGCCGGTGATGGCGAGGGTCCTTTCACCGGCACCGTGAGCGGTGACCGGCTCACCATCGTGGACGCAGGGGTCACTCTCGTCTTCCTGCGCGGCCTGGTCATCGATGAGATCACGGTGACGCCGGGACAGGTCGACCTCACGTCCTGTCGTCCGTTGACGCTCGCGGCTGCCGCGCTCAATACCGACAGCGGAACGGTTCAGAACCCTACCATCACGTGGCACTCATCGAACGAGTCCATCGCGACGGTTGACGCGACGGGCGGGGTCACGCCCCGCGGCGTGGGCAGCGTCTCGATCGTGGCGACCGCAGGCGCCGGCATCGACTCGGCAGTTGTCCACGTCGATTTTACCATGCCGGCTCCCGTGACCCTGCAGTCGGTCACCTGGGAGGGCGGGTTCCCCCGGCTGACTTGGACGCCGGCCGACCCCCTGAGTTTTTGCTACTACCGCGTGGTCTTCGACGCCAATCACGGAGGAGGAACCCCGGGTGCTGCGAGCGACTCCATCCCCGATGTCGCGACAACCACTTTTCTCGACACGAGAATACTGGCGCTCCAGGGGCTCACCATGGACTACCAGGTTCAGGTACACAACGGCCCACACGTCGCCGCGAGCCAGCCGGTGCATACGGAGTACGGGTCGTCCATTCCCCTCGCGCCCTATGGGGACCGCGCGTACCGGCCCCGGGTGAGTCCGACTCGGGACGAGCTGTATTTGCAGGGAGCAGTCCCCGGCACCACCGGGTTGGACGATACCCTCAGGGCGGTCTCCACCGTCACCAACTCCGTTCTCCGAGGGCGATTCATCGGACGCCGTCCCTTCACGGTCAGCAGCGACGGTACTTCCATCCATGTCATTTCGTATTTCCCGATATTTGGGACGGATTCGCTGATCACCCTCGACGCGGCCACGTTCGTCCCGGTCGCGGCCGTGAGGCTACCGTTTGGCACGTCCGCAACCGGCTCGCTCGTCGCGGGCCGCGCCGGGCGGATCTACGTGGCGCACGCGGACTACGGGAGCGGCGAGTCGTCCATCAAGGTCGTGGATGTGGCGACGGGAAACGAGGTGGGAGCGCTCATCCTCTCCACGGATCCCAGCATGGTCGGCGACGGCCCGCCGCTGGCTGTATCGCCGGATAACAACACGCTCTACGCCGCCGGCTACGGTAAGGTGTGGAAGATCGACGTGACCACGGACAACATCAGCGTCGTCGACACGCAATCCATCTCGTATGGCGTGGAGGCGATTCAGCTGAGCCCGAACGGCGCGCGACTCCACTTGCTGGTGACAAACCCGCGCGTCATCGAGATCTGGGACACTGCGGCCCTGACGTTCAGCAACCGGCTCTCACCGCCAAATCTTTTCGATTTCTTCGTCACCGCCACACACATATTCGCGTCACAGTCGACCGGAGGCCGCCCTGGAGACAGGTACTTTCTCTCGGGCGACGTCGTCCGATACGACGCGACGTCGCTCGCCGTGACGGCGTCGTGGGGGTTCGTGTTGGTGCCTTCCTGGATCGTCGTCGCCCGGGATGGGAGCAGGTTCTACACGAACGGCCCTGGCGAGCGGACACTGGTCATACCAGGCAACTGAACGGAGGATGACCTCGAACTCCAACCCGTGAACGAGCCTAGCGATGGGCAAGTGCACAAGCTGTGGCGCCAAGACCAGCATTCTCATGTCGCTTTGCGATACCTGCATCGAGAAGGGGCGCATCGCGGCACGTGGTAGCGCGGCCAGCTCGACAGCACCGGAACCTCCTGATACGCGCGGGGAGAGCAAGCGCTTGCTTTTCGCCCTGAGTGCGCTGGCTCTGCCCATCGCCGCCCAGGTCTTCTGGGGGTCCGTCTTATCCAGCGATACATTCATGCTCGGCCTGCCATTTAGCGTCGCCCTCGGAGCAGCATTCGTCTGGCGCATACCTCAGTCGCCGCGCGCGCGTGTCATGGCCGTGTTGATCTACGTCCTTGTTTATGGACCGCTTCTGTTCATCGGCACACTGGGGTGGCACATTTCCACGCACGGTTTCTAAGGCGTGAAGGGACGCCGGAGCAACTGCCGTTGCGGGCTATCGCCCACACGAACTTGACCACAGTATAGGGAAGAATCGATATGCAAGGCGGCGGCGTGCGCAAATGAGCATGAGCGATCCTACCCCCCTCGCCATGGTCGGATTCGCCCTCCTTGTGGCCGTTCCGGTCGGCTCCGCTATGTTCCACATGGCGCGGTGGCCGTCATCACTTGACACTTGGAACCGAAGCGGCCTCAGGTGGGCGAGCGCTGCTTTTCTCGGTTGGGCGCTCGGTCTACTAAGCTACTCCTTGGCCGATGGTATCTTGCCTGATGAATCACTTTCCCAGGTGATCGCGCTTGGGATCGCGATCCTCACCGGCTTGCCTACGTTCCTCGTTCTCATTCCGATCGGACTCTACTACTCTCTGACACGATGGCGCCAACGTCCCATTCAGATCTTGTGGCTCCTGCTCATCCTTTTCGTCCTGGTGGAGAGTGGGGTTGAATCCCGCGTTCTGGGAACCTCCCTAGAGCTATGGGCCCATGCTCCAATCGTACTGTACAGTGTGGTGACAGGGGCCCTGGCTGGCTATGGGCTAGTCGTATCGCGGTTGCGTTCATCCAATGATCCTCTCGACCAGTCACATTCCTCTGACGCGGATGACGGTGACATCCGCCGAGCCTAGACGGTCGTGTGAGCAACCGGGGACACAGGTAACAGCGTAGACCGGGAACATGGGTAACACTTTGCAGGTGGCACAGGGTCAGTTTCGGATCACGTAGTCACGTTCGTTGAGGCGTGCGAGGAGCACGATGATGAACCGCCGCGCATCCGTTGCAACGAGCGCAAGCATGCTCCCAGGTCATCGTCGCGAATGGCGCCGCGTATGTGGTGGACTGTGGCGATGAAGGCATACCTCGCCATCCTGCTGGTCATCGTCGGCGGCGCGCTCCTCGTCTCGGGAATCGCCCCGTACGATCGTACTACCTGGTGGCTCGAGATCTTTCCAGTGCTGATCGCCGTTCCTGTGCTCCTGGTCTCCGCTCGTCGCTTTCCTATAACTCCGCTGACCTACACGTTGCTTGCCGTCCATGCTCTCATTCTCATCCTCGGTGGCCACTACACCTACGCACGCGTGCCCGTTGGCTTCCGGGTCCAGGACCTCCTGGGCCTGGCGCGCAACCATTACGACCGCCTCGGGCATTTCGCGCAAGGCTTCATCCCCGCCACTCTCGTTCGCGAGATCCTCCTGCGCACGTCGCCGTTGCAGCCGGGCCGGTGGCTACTTGTCCTCGTAAGGGCGACCTGCCTCGCCTTTAGTGCCTGGTATGAGCTCTTCGAGTGGTGGGCGGCGCTCGCGGGTGGCCACGCGGCGGATGCGTTCCTCGGCGTCTGATACGCCCGAATGCAGGCCTCTCCTTGCGAGCGGGCGGTCTCGGTGCATATTGAAACCCCTCAGATGCGTTGATCCCCGCGGCGTCGTCGTTAGGGTCGCCCATGCCACGAGGGGAGCAAATCGCGAAACCGGCTGAGAGAGTCCTCGCTCGGCCGGTTTTCGTCTTTAGGATTGCGGGCTCGAAGCTCGTCGCGACCTAGGACTTCTTCCGACACCGGGCACCCACACGGTGTCACCCGAGGAGGAGTCCATGCGCTCGCGACTCACCACACGCTTCGCGCCGCTGCTCTCCGTCGCGCCGCTGCTCTCCGTCGCGGCGCTGCTCGCCGGTTGTCGCGAGCCCAACCAGCCAGTATCCGCCAATCGCTACGGACCGGAGTTCAGCCAAACCGCCACGAATGGCGCGGGCGAGATCGCGTTTCACAGTGACCTAGGTGGTGATTTCGAGATCTTCGTCATGAATGCCGACGGCAGCGACGTCAGGCAGTTCACCAACAACACACTCGGTGACTTCCTGCCCCTCTGGTCGCCGGACGGCACGCGCATGACGTACGGGGGCAACTGCGCCGACGTCTGCGACGTGATGGTCATCAATGCTGATGGAACGGGTGCGCATTCCATCTTCCACGATGGCTTCCCGGGAGCCTGGTCGCCCGACGGCAACCGCATTGCGTTTAGCGGGGGGGGCGCGGTCTACACCATCAACGCGGATGGAAGCGGTTTAACGCAAGTTGCCGGGCCGAACTTCGTGACCGACTGGTCGCCCAACGGCCGGGAACTGCTACTCGGGAATAACTCCACCGGTAACTTCGAGATCTACGTGCTGAATCTGGACTTTGGAAGCATGACTCAGCTCACCAATAACCCCGGGAACGACGGAGGCGCAAAGTGGTCCCCCGATGGCTCCCGGATTGCGTTCAACAGCGACCGTGATGGGGGCGACATCGATGTCTTCGTCATGAACTCGGACGGGAGTGGGGTCACCCCGCTCACCCAGAACGCCGGGTTCGTGGATGGCGTTGGCGAATGGTCGCCCGACGGTACGCAACTCGTGTTCTCGAGCACTCTCCTCGGCGACGAAGAGATCTTCGTCATGAACGCGGATGGGACCGACCCTACCCAACTGACATTCAATGAGGGGATCGCTGATGGTGGTCCATCCTGGTTCGCACGGATTCCTCCCCCGAATGATGACTTTGCCAACGCCACCGTGATTTCCAGCCTGCCGTTTAGTGAGGTCCGCAACATCCTGTTGGCCGGCACGGAGGCAGGGGAGGAGACGCCGACCTGCGCGACCTCCTCTGACGTCAACAAGACGGTGTGGTACCGGTTTGTGCCGGCCGTGAGCGGTTCGATTTCGGCCCAGGTCAACGCCTCGTTTGGGACGGTGGTGACGGCCTACACTGGCAGTTCGCTGACCGCCTTGAGCGAAGTGGGTTGCAACACGTTCGGCGGGAGCATCAGGTTCCGTGCACAGGCCGGCACGACCTACCGCTTCCTGGTTGGTGGCCTGTCCGACCAGGGCGGTCCGGTCGAATTTCGCCTCGAGGTCACGCCGCCGCCGGTCGCCAATTTCTTCTTCTTCCCTGGCGACCCTTCCATCTTCGACGCGGTCCAGTTCTTCGATTTCTCCTTCGACCCCGGAGGCTTGGGGATCGCGTCGCAAGATTGGCAGTTCGGCGACGGGGCGAGCGGCACCGGCTGTTGTCCGACTCATACGTACGCGAGCGACGGCGACTTCCAGGCACAGCTCACGGTCGCAACCCCGGATGGCCGCACGGCGTCGACGTCCCAAACGGTCGTCGTCAAGACCCATGACGTGGCGATCACTCGGTTGTCCGCACCGACGGCGGCGAGCGCCGGTCAAACCCGGCGCATTACGGTCGGGCTCAACAGCAAGCGCTACCCCGAGACGGTCCAGGTTCAGCTCTTCAAGAGTGTGCCTGGTGGCTTTGAGTTGGTCGGCGTCCTGACCCAATCGGTGCCGGTGCGGGCGTCGAACCGCACAACGGATTTCAGCTTCAGCTACACGTTCTCGGCCGCCGATGCCCAGCTGGGGAAGGTGACGTTCCGGGCCGTCGCCACCGTCATGGGCGCGCGCGACGCGCTGCCGGCTGACAACGAGGCAATTGCTCCGGCGACCAAAGTGAAGCGGTGAAGACCTTCGGACGCGTCAGGGTTCGCGTCAACGGAGAACTTGTACTCTTTCTAGGGGGGACGATGCGCCTCTCGACTTCAGCAGCTCCGAAGCTGGCTGCCGTCCTCGCCGTACTTCTGACCGCGTGTAGCGATACTGATCGGCTCGTCGCTTCGAAGAGTTCCGGTCCGGAGTTCAGCCAAACGGCGGCAAACGGCGGCCCCGTAGCGAATGACGATTTCGTCAATGCGGAAGCGATTCTCGCATTCCCGTTTAGTGACGTCGTCGATCTCAATGCGGCGAGTTTGGAATTGGACGAGCGACAGCCGTTTTGCGCCTTCGGCGCCACCGACAAGACGGTGTGGTATGCGCTCACACCCAACGAGAGCCGATGGGTCCTGGCGAGCGTGTCGAACGCCTTTTTCTCCACTGCCATCACCGTCTACACGGGAACAGCGTTGGCCGATCTGAACCCCGTCGCCTGTGGTGCGTTCGGTGAGAAGGTGATCGTCGAGGCGCAAGCAAACACGACATACTATCTCCAGGTGGGAAACATCTTCGGCGGCGGGTCCCTCGAGTTCCATGTCGAAGAAATCCTGGCCCCGCCGAACGACGCCTTCCTCGGTGCCACGTCCATCAGCGCTCTACCGTTTGACGACGTGGTGCACCTGGTGGCTGCCGGCGTCGAGCCGGAGGAGCCAGCGTCGGCGTGCGGCTTCGTCAACCGCAGCGCCTGGTACCGGTTTACGCCGACGGAGACCGGATCGATATCGGCCTTCACCTTTAACGCCGGAGCCCCGCATGTGGTCGCCGCTTACCGCGGTAGTGATCTGGGGAACCTGATCGAGCTCAGCTGTGGGTCGTTCGGGGGGAAGGCGACGTTCCGGGCCGAAGCCGGGGTGACCTACTACTTCCTGCTCGGCACGCCCCTCATTACGAGCTTCCCCCTGACATTCCGTCTCGAGGTCACGCCACCGCCTGTGGCGAACTTCGGTTTCTTCCCGAGTGACCCGTCGAGGTTCGACGCGGTCCAGTTCTTTGATTTCT
>JBIOXD010000064.1:0-6025 GCA_044869265.1 Gemmatimonadales bacterium | reverse complement strand
CCATCCAGGTTTTCACTTCCGTCAAAATCGAAAAACGGAAATAACGCGAAAGCCATAGAGGGAAACGAAAAGGCACCGAGGGGAATCCCTGGTGCCTTTTCGTTGGTGCTCTCTGTGTCTTTTACTGTTTACACTGCCCGTGCGGGTCCGGCTTCGGTCCGTCTACGACGACGCGATGATCCAGGTTCGCGACCCGTATGCCGATGTCGTGCACCAGCTGCGCCACGTTCTTCAGCTTCGCGTAATCGATGTACTGCGGCTCGTCCGTCACCTGGTGGTAGTCGCGGTGACTGCCCGTCGTGAAGAAGGCGATCGGAATGCCGTAGCGCGCGTACATGTAATGGTCGCTGCGGCAGTAGAACTGCTCGGGATGACCCGAAGCGTCGAACTGATAGTCGAACGTGAACGGCTGACGGCGCTGTTTGTTCACGGTTTCGATCATATCACCCAGCTCCGTCGAGAGACGGCGCGTGCCGATGAGCTGAAGGTAGCCGGGCCCGCCGCCGGGCTCGTCATCAGCGCGACCTCTGCCCACCATATCCATGTTCAGCTGCGCGACGATAGAGTCGCGCGGCACCGTCGGGTGGTCGGTGAAGTGCTGCGCGCCGAATAGACCGAGTTCTTCGCCGGTATGCCAAACGAAGATCAGCGAGCGCTTGGGCTTCGTCTTTGCACCTGCAAAGGCTTCGGCAATCTCGAGCACCGCGGTGGTTCCCGAACCGTCGTCGTCGGCGCCATTGAAAATCGAATCGCGTCGGGCGGGATGCACGCGGCGCAGGCTGTCCACGTTCACCTTGATCTGCGCAGCCTGCTCGGCGCTCACCTGATGATTGGGTGACGCGAGCTCGAGCTTGCGGCGGGCATCATTGTATGCGCGGATCGAATCGTGGTCGATCGGCGAGGCGCTGAATCCGACGTGGTCGTTGTGGGCGCCGATCGCGACGTACTCACCCCGCAGTTGAGGATCGCTGCCTCGCAAGACGGCGACGACATTGCGCGAGGGAGCCGGCGTTTCGACAAAGTTCATGCTACCCTGGAACGTCTTCCCCGTGAGGCCGACCGTCGCGCTGTCCACAGGTCGACCGAGAATCAGCCGCGCGGCCGCATGGGTCACATACAGGTACGAGGGTTGCTCGGGAGGCGTGGGGCCACCGCTCATGGAAACTTGCGGATTCTTGAAGAAATCGCGGAGCTGCGCGGGCATCGAATCGAAGCTCACGATCGCCACTGCGGCGGCTGTCCTGTAACGGCCACTTGCTCCGGCGCGCGGCACGAACCACGACGGCTGGCCAGGATTCGGACGACGCGGCGTCGCGATGATCACGACTTTGCCCGCCGCCTGGTCGGGCGCGAGCATGGCGGAGTCGCCCCACGCGCCGGCAAACACTGCCTGTGCGCCATCGATCGAATGCGTCGGCCCTCCCTGATCCCGCGGCAGATAATCCTCCCACAGCCGCAGTTCGGCGCCGTCGACCGCCAGGCGTGAGGCGCTCGTGAGTCCGCGCTGGACGAGCGGCACACTCTGGAAGTAGCTGCCCGAGTCTCCCGCCGGAATCAGCCCGAGGCGCTTTACTTCCGCCGCGATGTACGCGGTCGCTTTGAGATTGTACTCGGTGCCCGCCGCCCGTCCCATCATCGAATCGTCGGCATAGAGATAGATGCGGGTCATCAAGTCGGCCGGCGTGATGGGCGCCTGCGTGCGCAGCGGCGCGCGCTTGAGCGGGAGCGGGGCCTGTGCGCCCGCCGATTGCGCTGATAGAACGACGAGTGAAGCGAGTGCTAGCAAACGAGCAGCTGACTGCATGGTGCGTCTCCAAAAAGGGGAGGAAAAGAAGCTCGCCGTCTCCTTCTGCAATGTCATGTCGGAATCTGGTCAGGAACGGCTTCCTTGCGAGGACGGACGAGGAGCGAGCGCGCCAGGATCCCGATCCCGGCCGATTGGCCCTGGCGGCGCGGCATGGCGCGATAGAGCAGGATGATTAAGACCCACGTCAGCCAACTGATTCGCTCGCTCCAGCTCAAGGAGCGCAGCATCAGCCAGGGCTGGCTCAGCGGTGCATTCCACGGCGCCCAGTCGCCCTGCGCGAGCGCCAGCGGCCGGGCGTACACGCGATTGGTCTGAAATCCCTGGGCGCCCGGACGCGACACGTTCCACACGCACGTCACCTGGCCCCACCCGTGATTGTCGCTCGCGCCCACGACCAGCAGGTCGTGCCTCGCCGCTCGCGTCAGCACTTCCCGCCGGGCCGAGGAGGGAAACGCGAGCGGCTTCGGCGCGCAGTTCACGATCTCGAATCCGTCGACACCCGCCACCACGAACGCGCCGAGATCATCCCAGTGGTTGCGCCAGTACTCGGGCAGCGACGCGAGGCTCAACGCGCCCTGACGCTCGATGGCGTCGAAGATCCGCGTCATCCGCGCCGTGGTGCCGCCGAAGCTGTCGCGCGGCAGCGGCGCGACCGGACCGATCGCGATGACGTGCTGGCGATAGACGCTCCACTCGACCCCCGGCAGCAGGCTGATGCCGGTTCCCGGCGGGGCGGGGAGCGAGCCGTCATAGACGACGTTGTGATCCGTGACGTACGTCGCGTCGAAGCCTTGCCGCCGGTGCCACGCGGCCATGCGCGCCAAGGTCCAGCCGGGGCGGCCGTCGTGTGACGCTTCGGTGTGGGCGTGATAGTCGATGACAGTTCCAGTGGCGTCGGTCGAGCTCAAGCGCGGAACGGGTCGAGGGAGCAGGACCGTAGCTACCGCGAGCAGCACGATGGCGAGCGGGCCAACCAGGGCGCGGCCGATCCTGCGCCGCACGGTCAGCGGCGTCCCCGTGGGCGTGGAACGGCGCAGCGCGCCCCAAGCCGCGGACGCGAGCACCCACACGCCGAGCGCCCATTCGGCACGGGCCAGGCTAAAGAACGTGAGCGCGTCGAGCGTGTTGGAGAGCGGCGCGAACAGCACATAAAAGATTGGCCGGTCGAGATCGACGTCGCCCGGCGCGGACCCGGTGACGGCGTCGACGAGAGAGGGGAGCGGGCGAATCGCCGTCACGAACAGCAGGACCACCAGCGCGATCGCAACCGGGTGGCGGCGTAACAGGTTCACTCGCAGATTCCACGCATGTCGGGTCGGATGGAAACTACAGGTCGCCGGGCCCGCACGCGATGATGACGGCGCCGTACGAGCGGCTCGCGGAGTTGCGCTCGCTGGTGCTCGCCCCGCTGCAGGATCGCAGTGACGGCGAATGGGAACGTGCCCCGGCAGGAAAATGGACGCTGGCGCAAATCGTCGAGCACCTCGCCCTCGGCCTGACGTTGAGCGCGGAAACGTTCCAGAAGCGCCGCGATCACGCCCCGATGTCCCGGCGCCCACGTACGCCTGCCGAGCAAGTCGCGAAGTTCCTGATCTTCGGACTGCATTGGTTTCCGCCGGGTCGCAAAGCGCCGGAACGCACCACCCCCGTGGCGCAGATCACGCGCGCGGCGGCGGAGATGCATTTCCTCGCTGGGCTGGAGGCGTGGGATCAGGTCGATCGCGCGCTGCTGCCCGCGCGACGGGTCGATTTGTTCGTGAAGCATCCCCGCATGGGCGATCTCACGATCGAAGAATGGATGCACTTCCACGTCATCCACGCGCGCCACCACGCCCGGCAGATTCGGCAGCGCCTCAGGACATGAGTCGCAAGCGTGACAAAGAGAAGGTGACGATCCGCGTGCCGAATCCCGATGCGCCGGTCAAGGAACGGCTCAAGACTCCCTCCCACAAGGTTCACCGTTCCCAAAAGGCGTATCGGCGGCGAGGTAAACACCCGAAACGATTGGAAGAAGAGTAACGGCCTAAAAGCGGTAGCCCGCGGCCAGGTTGACGTGACCGGCGTTGAAGTCGCCCACCGCATACGTCGTCTTGAAGCGTCGGAATTCGAATCCAAAGACCATCGGCCCCCGAGGCCGCCATTCCAGATGGCCCTCGCAGACGAAATTCTTGAGCCGGCCACCGGCGGCGACGTCGGCGTCGTCGGGATCGTCAATGCCGCAGCCTCCGCCGAGGATCCATTCTGACGTGGGGCGCAGATTGAGCTGGCCCCAGCCGCCTTTCGTTTGCACGGGCACGCCTGCCGAGCCCGTGTTCTGACCGATCCCGCCGCCGCCGAGTCCCGCGAGCGCCTTACCGGCAAACGCCTCGCCCACCAACTCGGCGATTCCGAACTTGAACCGACCGTCGGCGGAAACGGACTGCGACACCAGCAGCGTGTCGCCGCTGAGCGTATCGTTGCCGAGGAACCAACCGATGTGGCCGCCGATGCCGACCTCGTTGGGATCGTCGGTCGGCCCCCAGGAGAGGCGCAGCCGACTCTCGAGGGACGGGCGCCCCGATCGTTCCGCGGAATCGGGTTGGGTCGTGAAAGTCGATTGGGGCGACCCGGTTCCCGGCGCGAGCACGGCACCTTGCAAGGCGAGACGCAGGGTCTTGCCGAATTCCCCCGTCAGCCGAACCTGCGGAATCCAGAGCCAGAGATTGCCCGCCCCCGCGAAATCGGGGAACCCGACGGAGGCGAGCGAGCGCGGACTCCGCTCGGCGACGAGTGGACCCTCCTGCCCGATGAGGAGCTGCATGGACGAACCGGCATTCGTCCAGGTGAGCGTCGCCAGCGCGCGTCGCAGTCGCAAGAGCGGGAAGGTGCGGCCTCCCGAGCTTGGCTGCTGGCCGCCGAAGAAGTCGACATCGATCTCGCCGGAGAACACGCCGCGCAAGACGTTGGGATCGTTGACCAGCACGCCGAGCCGGGTTTGTCGAATGATCCCGCCAACGGCGCCGAGTCCGATCGCATCGACGTTGGCGAATTGTGGAACGTCGCTGTTATTGACGCTGGCGGAGTTATAGAAGCCGTTCGCGAGGACGAATCCGGTAAACTCGATGGTACTCTGCGGTGCCGCAGGTTGCTGCGTCGTAAACAAGAGAAGGAACACGCCCTGCATCACGGCGCCACTCCTGGCGAGTTTGGTTGCAATCTAGTAAGCTCCACGCCCTCAGATGCAACGCTTGATTGGGTTCGTCATTCTCGCCGGTCTCCTTGTACCACTGAACGGACAGGCTCAGACCCCGGTGCCAGGCACAGTCCAGGTCAGCGGGCGGATCACAATCCTTGAGAAGAGCAACAAGCCCTCCCCCGATCTCGGGCACGCCGTGTTGTATCTGGAAGGTCCGATCGCGACGGTAGTCGCCGCACAACCCGTCACCGTGGAAATCGCGATCACAGACAAGACATACGCCCCTGAGGTGGTCGTCGTTCCGGTGGGCTCATCGGTGCGCTTTCCCAACCACGATCCGTTCAACCACAATGTCTTTTCCGCGAGCGAACCGAATGCATTTGACCTGGGGCTCTACGGGCGCGGCGTCGCGCGGAGCCAGACGTTCGCGCATCCGGGCTTGGTCCGCGTGTTCTGCAACATTCATCCGCGCATGGTCGCGTACGTGCAGATCATGGCGAACCGGTATTTTACGCAACCCAGCACGGACGGCAGCTTCACGATCGGTAACGTGCCTCCAGGGAAGTATCGGCTGCATGTCTGGCACGAGCGCATCCCTGCGGAAGTCGTCCAGGACATCACCGCCGGAAACGGGACCAACGAGTCGCTAGAGATTGCGCTGGACGCCAGGGGTTACCGCTGGGAGCCGCATCGCAACAAGTACGGGAAGAACTATCCGACCAATGCCGGACGCGAGCGCTACTAGACCTGCGTTTGGACTCACCGCGAAGATTTTCCTGGCTTCGGCGCTGCTCGTCGTGGCCGTGCTCGGGGTGACATTCGGCGTGACGTCGATACAAGCGAACCGTACCGCGGACGAGTCCATCCATCGGGCGCTGCTCGCGACCCGGCGCGCGGTCGACGATTACCTGGCCGGGCGCACCCGCACCCTGGGTCGTGCGAGCACCGTGGCGACCGACGTGCCGCAGTACCGCCAGCGGCTGCTGACTCAGCGCGCCCGCGCCGAAGCGCTCGATCAGGCGGATGACGTACGCGACCTGATC
>JBIOXD010000063.1:0-39504 GCA_044869265.1 Gemmatimonadales bacterium | reverse complement strand
TGGACAGCCCGACATCGTCACGTTCTTGCTCGATCGCGGCGTGGCGATTGACGCGCACCATGGCGACAACCAGACAGCACTCTTTTACGCGATCCTGGGTGATCGTCTCGACGTCGTGCGATTGCTGCTCGCGCGGGGGGCGAATCCGAACACTCGCACCGAGTGGGGCAGTCTCGTCGAAGGCGCCATCTGGCGGGCGGCGCACGGTGGCGCTGTCGATCGCTCGGCAGAGATCATCGAAGCACTCATCGCCGCCGGCGGTCAGCCGCCCGAGCGCCATCCACCCGTCAACGAAACGATCGACGCGCTCCTCGCCCGCTACGACTGTCTGGCTGACGCGACTCGGTACTGGCGAGGGGAGGAGCCGCGATCCTCATGACTAGCGAGGCACCCGGGATTGGGGCAAAATCCACGCTCTTTCACCGGAGCGGACGATCCTTCTCACCGCGCTGCTGCTCGCCGTTCAGGCGCCGGTTCTTCAGCAGGACGGATTGCAATTCAGGGATCTGAATAGGAACGGCGTGCTCGATCCTTACGAGGATCGGCGTCTCACACCGGACCGGCGGGCGCGGGATCTCGTGGCACGCATGACGCTCGAGGAGAAGGCGGGCGTCATGATGCACGGCACGGCCCGCACCGCCGGCCCGACGGGAGCTGTCGGCTTTGGCTCGCTGTACGACTCGGCGGCGAACCGTGCGCTGATCGACAGCGTCAAAGTCAACAGCATGATCACGCGGCTTGCGGGCGATCCGGCCACGCTGGCGACCCAGAACAACGCCCTCCAGCGCATCGCGGAGAATACGCGCCTCGGCATTCCGCTCACCATCAGCACCGATCCGCGACACCACTTCCAGTTCGTGGTCGGCGCAACGACGCAGAACAACCGATTCTCGCAGTGGCCGGAGGCGCTTGGGTTTGGCGCCATCGGCGACACGGCCCTGGTGCGCCGCTTCGGCGACATCGCGCGCCAGGAGTATCGCGCTGTCGGCATCCACATGGCGCTCTCGCCCCAGGCCGACCTGGCGACCGAGCCGCGCTGGGGCCGGATCATCGGCACATTTGGCGAGGATGCGGCGCTGGCCGATCGGCTGGTGCGGGCGTACGTAGTGGGATTTCAGCACGGTGCCGCCGGACTGGACACGGGAGGTGTACTCACCGTCGTCAAACACTGGGTCGGCTACGGTGCCGCCAAGGAAGGCTTCGATAGCCACAGCTACTACGGACGCTTCGCCGCTTTCTCGGGCAACAGTCTCGACTATCACATCCGCCCATTCCTCGGCGCTTTCGCAGCGAAAGCCGCCGGGGTGATGCCGACCTACTCGATCCTCGAGGGCGCCACCTGGGGTGGACGGCCGATCGAGGCCGTAGGCGCCGGCTACAACCGGCAGCTGCTCACCGACATGCTGCGCGGGCGCTACGGGTTCCGCGGCATCGTCGTGACCGACTGGGCGGTCACGTGGGACTGCAATGAGCGCTGTAAGAACGGCGCGCCGGCGGGGCAACGGCCGTCATTCGCCGATCTCGGCATGCCATGGGGCGTCGAAGAGCTGTCGATGCGCGCGCGCTTCGTCAAAGCCGTCAAGGCAGGCGTGGATCAGTTCGGCGGCACAGAGCGCGCCGACATGCTGGTGGATGCCGTGCGCGCGGGCGAGCTGATGGAAGCGGAGCTCGACACTTCGGTCGCGCGCGTGCTGACCCAAAAGCTCGCGCTCGGTCTGTTTGAGAATCCGTACGTCAACGTCGACACGGCCAAGCAGATTGTCGGAAGCGCCGCGTTTCAGGCGGCCGCACTCAATGCGCAGCGGCGCGCGCTCGTCCTGCTGGAGAACAAGAACGCGCTGCTCCCGCTAAGAGCCAACCGGCCGCTGCGCGTCTACGTGCACGGCGTCTCCCCCGATGCCGCGGCACGGGAAGGCTGGACCGTGGTCCCCGATCCTGCGCATGCCGAGGTCGCGATCATGCGGCTGAACGCGCCGTTCGAGCAGCTGCACCCGCAATGGGTCTTTGGCCAATTCCTGCATGAGGGCAGTCTCGCGTTCAAGGACGGCGACGCCGATTTCGAGGCGTTCAAGCGCGTGAGCGCCGCCGTCCCGACGATCGTGACCGTGTTCCTCGATCGCCCCGCGATCCTCACACCGATTCGGAATGGTGCCCGCGCGGTCATCGCGAACTTCGGCGTGAGCGACGCCGCGCTGTTCGATGTTCTCACCGGGCGCGCGCGCCCGCAGGGGAAACTGCCGTTTGAGCTTCCATCGTCGATCGATGCCGTCGCCGCACAGCGGCCGGATTTGCCGCACGACAGCGCCAAACCGCTCTATCCAGTGGGATTTGGCCGAAGCTATTAAGGGCTCGAACTAGCGTCGCTCGCAAACGGGGGACAAAATCCACTCCCCCACAACGGATCGACGAGATGGAAGTCATTGTTCAACGCGACTACGCGCAGATGAGCAAGGTCGCCGCGCACATCGTCGCGGAATTGCTCAACACGAAACCCAACGCCGTGCTCGGCATGGCGACGGGCTCAACCCCGCTCGGTCTGTATCAGGAGCTCGTGCGGCTGCACAAGAAAGAACAGCTCGATTTCTCGCGCGTGACGACGTTCAATCTCGACGAGTACGTCGGCCTGAACGTGAATCACCCGCAGAGCTACCACTACTTCATGCACGAGCACTTCTTCCGGCACGTCAATATCCCGCCGCACAACATCAACATTCCGTCCGGCACGACCAGCAATTATCCGGCGTTCTGCCAATGGTATGAGAGGCGCATCGCGGAGTGCGGAGGGATCGACCTGCAGATTCTCGGCATCGGCACGGACGGCCATATCGCATTCAACGAGCCGACGAGCTCCCTCAGCTCACGCACCCGACTCAAGACGCTGTCCAAGCAGACGATCGATGACAACGCGCGATTCTTCGAGCAGCGCGGCGACGTGCCGATCTACGCGATCACTATGGGGGTCGGCACGATCCTCGAGGCCCGCAAGCTGATTCTCGTGGCGAGCGGCCAAGCCAAGGCCAAGGCGATTGCGCAGGCGGTCGAAGGGCCGGTCACCAGCATGGTGACCGCGAGCGCGCTGCAGCTCCACAGGGACGCAATCGTGATCGTGGACGAGGAAGCCGCCGCCAGCCTGACCTTGCGGGAGTATTACGACTTCATCTATGCGGCCAAGCCCGCGGCGCCCAGGACGTAATGCAGACTCCGCAAAGAAAGAGCCCCGCCGCGACAGTCGCAGCAGGGCTCGTTGTCGCCGCCCTGTTCCCCGTCTAGGAACGGGCGCGCAGCGATCTGAGAATGTTGCGTTGGACCACGCTCTGATTGGCTGCGCTGGTGGGATCGAACACTGCTCCGGTTCGATCCGTAAACCAGCTCCTCACACCCACGTCGAGGATCAGGTTGATCGTGCTGGCGTCCACCGTGACGGGAGCATCCAACCTGATCGCGCTCACCACATTCAAGCGACGTGTAAGCGTGAACTGATGGGCGGTTCCATTCGCATCGGTGTACACCCCGACCACCTTGACGGTCTGCAGATTCGCGCGCAGCCTCGTGTACGTCCCGGCAGGAACCAACCCATCGGCGATACCTTTGGTGGCTCCGTCGAGCGGCAGATTGACGAGTACCTGCCCTGTCTGCAAGGGCACGCAGCTGGAGGCGCTTGGCGAATTATCAACATCGCTCGAGTCGCTTGCCTCTCCATCGTCATCGTCGACGTCGCTCGAGTCGCTTGCCTCTCCATCGTCATCGTCGACGTCGCTCGAGTCGCTTGACTCTCCATCGCCATTGTCGACGTCGCTCGAGTCGCTTGCCTCTCCATCGCCATCGTCGACGTCGCTCGAGTCGCTTGGCTCTTCATCCTCGACGTCGCTCGAGTCGCTTGGCTCATCGTCGTCCTGATTGCTCGCGTTGATGGGACTTGAGCCGCCAGTACAGGATTGGTTATTCGCCAGCTCGATGCGGGACAGGAGCATTTGGGCCGAGGAGATACTCACCGATCCGCGTTGGTCACCGACGATCAGATTCGTGGTGCTGCCACCGCCAGTCGGCGCGCCCCCCGCGATCGCAGCAGACAGATTGACCGGGTGCATCGTGTTGGGTTCGGTGGCGCCGCACGCGATGAGCAAGAGTGCTGCCGGAGCGGCGAGCAGTATGCGAGGTGTGATCTGCATGCAACCTCCATAGTTTTGAGCTGATTCACTTGAACTCGAAACTATTCCCATGAACAGCGTGCACGGTAGATGTCACTTCAGTGCAACACTCCGTCGCGCGAGCCAAGCGAGTGTGACTTGCGTCACGATGGTGTAGTGGACCTTGGTTTGATTGCGAGAGCCTCGGCGGGCGGTAAGATCCGTCGCAATCATCAACGTTGCGCGAAAAAATCCAGGGCGTAGGGAGAAATCTGTGAGACAACTGGCACGTGTGGTCGTCGCGTTGGCGGCGGGCGTGGCGGCGCTGTCTGTGGCCGGACCCGCTCACGCACAACAGCTGAGTGAGTTGTTTCGTAAGGTCAGCCCGTCCGTCGTTCTGGTCCGCACCGTCGAACGCAGCGTGTCGCCCGAGCCTTCGGCTGGACTCACGACGATTCCCGGGCTCGGTTCCGGTGTCTTGATCAGCGCTGACGGGAAGATCATGACGGCGGCCCACGTCGTGCAGACGGCGGACAAGGTGGGCGTTCAGTTTCAGGACGGGAAGATCTACCCCGCACACGTGGTCGCCTCGTCACTGCGCGCGGACGTGGCGTTGCTGCAGCTCGATCAGTTCCCGATCGCGTTGGCCCCAGCCAAGGTCGGGAATTCCGACAGCTTGGAAGTGGGCGATGAGGTCATCGTGATCGGGGCGCCCTACGGGCTCGGACACAGCCTGACGGTCGGCCACATCAGTGGCCGCATCGCCTCCGGAGGCATCGTCAGTGGCGCGCCGATGGAGCTGATCCAGACGGACGCCGCGATCAACATGGGCAACTCCGGCGGACCGATGTTCAACATGAACGGCGAAGTGGTCGGGATCGTCAGCCGCATCCTGACGCAGTCGGGCGGGTTCGAGGGTCTGGGGTTCGCCATTCCATCCAAGGTGGCGCAGCGCGTGCTGCTCACGGCGAGATCGTTCTGGTCGGGCATCGACTTCGTAATGCTGCAGGATACGCTGGCGCAGGTCTTCAACGTGCCGCAGCCCGCGGGATTGCTGGTGCAGCAGGTCGCGGCCGGCTCACCGGGTGCGCAGCTGGGAGTGCGCGCGGGTGCCGTGCGGATCCAGGTCGGCACGCAGCAGGTCCTCGGCGGCGGGGATATCGTGCTCGGTGTGGGCGGAATCGATATCACGCCGAACGGCGCATCGCTCGAGCAGATCCAGAACTACCTCAGCGGGCTCCGTGCCGGCGACAGCATCCGGGTGAACGTGCTCCGCGGCGGCAAGATCGTGAAGCTGGCGGGTCCCCTTCGGGCGCGCTGAAAAGTAGGGGGGCAGCATGCGGCGCCGCTACTTCGCGTTGACGATGCGGGTGGGCGGCCGTACGTTCATCGGCCCCCCCCTCGACCGGAGAAAAGCACCGTGAGCCAGCAGCACCTCAAGCAAGCCGCTCTCGCATCGTTGGTACTCGTGGCCTCGTCGCTCGCCGCGCAGAACGGCGCGCCGTCTCCCGACCCCCGAGTCGGGCTGCGCGCCGGCTGGTGGGATGCCGCCAGTGCGGCTTGGAACCTTCGTCTGGTCTCGACGAGTCGACCGGCGACGCCGTTCATCCCGGCCGAGGCGGGCGATTTCAATTACATGAACTCGGACCTGGCGTTTAAGGGGAACTACGTCTTCCAGGGCAACTTCCAAGGCTTTTCCGTTTGGGACGTGACGGACCCCGCTCAGCCCCGCATGGTGCATACGATGGTCTGCCCCGAGCAACAGAACGACGTGTCGGTGTATCGGAACCTGCTGTTTCTGTCGGGGGAGTCGGGGAACGGACGCGTGGACTGCGGCACGGGTGGGGTGACTGATCCCGTCAGTCCGCAGCGCATGCGCGGCGTGCGCGTCGTCGACATATCGAATCTCACGCAGCCGCGCATCGTCGCGAACGTGCAGACCTGCCGTGGATCGCACACGCATACGCTCGTGACCGATCCGAAGGACACGAGCGTCGTCTACATCTATGTCTCAGGACAAGCGCCCGTGCGTCCGGCCGAGGAGCTGGCCGGGTGTTCCGGCGCGCTCCCGGCTCAGGACACCGCCTCGGCGAAGTTTCGGATCGACATCATTCGCGTGCCGCTCGCTCATCCGGAGCAGGCCGCGATCGTGAGCCGGCCGCGAATCTTCGAGGCGCTGGCCGATCCGCGCGTTCATGGTCCGGCCCCCGCGGATGCCGCTGAGGCCGCGCGCGAGGCCGATTCCGCGCGGGCAGCCGGTGCGTTCGTCGTCACGTTCCAGGGACTCCCAATGGTCGCTCCCTCGGGATTCGCGAACGAGCTCCTCGACAGCATCGTGAAGAGCCACGCCCGGACGGGCCCGCCGACAGCGGCCGATAGCGCCGAGCTGCGCGCCGGCATTCAGGGATACGTCGACAACATGTTTCTGTCGCCGATCGGCCCGGGCGGCGTGCGCCTCGGCCCCGATCAGTGCCACGATATCACCGTGTATCCGGCAGTCGGCCTGGCCGGCGGCGCGTGCGCCGGGTACGGGTTGCTGCTCGACATCAGAGATCCCGCGCACCCCGTGCGCCTCGCAGCCGCTGCTGACTCGAACTTCGCGTACTGGCACTCGGCGACGTTCAACAACGATGCGAGCAAGGTGCTCTTCACCGACGAGTGGGGTGGCGGCGTGGGCCCGCGATGCCGTGCGACGGACAGGCCCGAATGGGGCGCCAACGCGATCTTCACCGTCGAAAACAAACGCGCGTTGACATTCCGGAGCTATTTCAAGTTGCCGGCGCCGCAAACGTCCACCGAGAACTGCGTCGCGCACAACGGCAACCTGATTCCCGTCCCCGGCCGCGACATCATGGTGCAAGGGTGGTATCAGGGCGGCATCTCGGTGTTGGACTTCACCGATCCGGCGCGTCCAATGGAGATTGCGTATTTCGATCGCGGTCCCATGGACTCGACAAAGCTCCAGATGTCAGGCAGCTGGTCCGCCTACTGGTACAACGGCTACATCTACAGCTCCGAGATCGCGCGTGGACTCGATGTGCTCGAGCTTCAGCCCAATGCGCTACTGACGCAAAACGAACTCGACGCGGCGAAGGTGGTGAAGGTGGCATATCAAAACGTGCAGGAGCAGCAGCCGTTGACCTGGCCGGCGAGCTTTGTCGTCGCGCGCGCGTACCTGGATCAGCTCGAGCGCTCGCGCGGTCTCGCTGCCGATCGCATCACTGCCGTTCGCGCGGCGCTCGGGAACGCGGAGGGCCTGCCTGTATCGCGGCGCCGAACCACGTTGAACGCGCTGGCTACTCAGCTCGACCGTGATGCCGCCAGCGCGACTGATGCGGCGAAGGTGCGGACGCTCGCGGGTGCGGTCCGGCAGTTAGCTCGCTAGCCCGCACATCGGAATCGACAGGAGAGTCCCGTGGCCCGTCACCACTTGTGGACCGTAGCCCTGATGCTTGGCACGGCGCTCCTCACGGCGTGCCGGAAGGGTTCACGTGCCAGCGTGACTATCGACACTCCCACGGCAGGCGACACTGTTCGTGGCGCGGCTGTGCATGTGACCCTTTCCGCCGGCGGCGTAGAGCTGGCACCCGCTGCTGACGAGCGCCCCGGGACGGCCCATCACCATTTGTTTCTGGACGTCGACCCAGGCCCCCTCGATCAGAAGATCCCTTCCGGCGTTACCGGCATCGTCCACCTGGGACGCGCGCAGACGGAGTATCACTGGGATAGCGTTGCGGCGGGCCCGCATCGCATCATCGCGGTGCTCGCCGATTGGCAGCACGTCCCGTTAGCCTCGGCCGCCATCGACACGGTGCGCTTCGTGGTGCAGCCGCGGTAGAGCAGCCAGTCTATGTTGAGAGAGCCTTCAGCGCCGCGATCCACGCGAGCAACGTGAGGGCGTTGCGGACATAGTTGAGGCGGACCCAGCGAGCCAGCGCAGCACGCAGACCCGCGTCGCCGCCGGTAGACCAGCGCTGCAGGCGTACCATCGTCGGAATGAAGTACCCAAATGTGGCCGCGCGCTCAACCAGGCTTACGAGCGCTGCGGCGACCCACCAGGTGCGTGCAGGCCCATCGCTTTGCCACGCGGCGATCAGATTTGCGAGGGTCAAGAGCGTAAGCGGCCCGGTTGTGACGAAAGCCCAGAAACGATGGCCGCTGTCGGGTGACGCCAGGGAGGCCGGTGGCGCGCTGGTCCAAAGCGGGACGACGACACGCGCCTCGTACAGTCCGGCTCCCAAGGCGATGCCAAGAAAAATGACGAATAACCAGAGCAGCACGTAGCCCTCAGCAATCAGGGTCTGACTGGAAGCAGCGTCCGGACCCGCGTGTCGCGGAGGTACAGCCCATCGACATCGGCCTCAGGCAGGGCGTACCGGCGTGCTGAGCGCCGCCTGCTCGGCCCCCTCCCCGATCACCAGGCCCGTTCCGTCCGCCTGTGCGGCAACCGCGCGACGCAGCTCGATGATCTCCTCAGAGGTACGCCCCGCCGCTCGCAGGCGACGATTCATCTCGACCGTTTTGACGGCGCCCTTCAGCGTGCCGAGCGCAAGCGTTGCGCACTGCGGGCGCGATTCCGCTATCTCGCGGCCAAGGAGATCCACCATCTCCTCGTAGGAGAACGCGAGAACCTCTTCGAACGTCGGCTTGAGCTGGTTCATGCGCTCGGCCAGGATCGACGCGGCCGCCTGGCTCAGCGTGCACCCAACACCTTCGAAGCTCACCGCATCCACACGATCCTCACCCGCTGTTCCTTTGAGGTACATCGTGATGATGTCGCCGCAGCCCGGGTTGCCGCCTTGAATCTGCGCGTCCGCGTCCGGAAGCTTCTTGCGGTGTCGGGGCCGTTGATAGTGATCGACCAGCCAGGCGACGCGCGTCTCCCGATCCACTAGGGCTTCTCCACCAGCGCGCGCACGAGATTCCCCCACTCGGTCCACGAGCCGTCGTAGTTCCGAACGTTGGTGAAGCCAAGGAGATAGGTGAGCGCAAACCAGGTGTGAGACGAACGCTCGCCGATCCGGCAGTACACGATCACGTCGCCGTCCGGTTCGAGGCCGTTCTCCTCCTGATAGATCGTCCGCAGCTCGCTGGCGGGTCTGAAGGTGTGCGTCTCGGGATTCACTGCCCTGCCCCACGGTATGCTTCGGGCGCCTGGGATATGGCCGCCCCGGAGCGCGCCCTCATTGGGATACTCGGGCATGTGGAGCCGCTCGCCGCGATACTCCTCGGGGCTGCGGACGTCCACCAACCGGTTGCCGCGCCTGACGTGCTCCGATGCCTGGTCGCGGAACGCGCGGTAACGACTGTCGTCGCGCTCGGAGACGATGATGTTGCCCTCGGCGTACCGCGCCACCGTCGTCACGAGCTCGCGACCCTCTTTCGCCCAACGCAGCCGCCCGCCGTCCATCACACGCAGGTTCTTCACGCCGAAGAGCCGGAACACCCAGAACGCATAGGTCGCCCACCAATTGTTCTTGTCACCGTAGAAGACGATGGTGGTGTCGTTACTGATCCCCTTCGAGCGCAACAGCCGCTCGAATCGTTGGCCGTCGATGTAATCGCGGATCAACGGATCGTTGAGATCGGTAATCCAGTCGATCTTCACCGCTCCGGGAATGTGACCTGTTTCGTAGAGCAAGACGTCCTCGTTCGATTCGACGAGCCGCACGGTCGGATCGTTCAGATGATCGGCCACCCACTGCGTCGATACCAGCACTTCGGGATGTGCGTACCCGCGTGCCGTGATCTCGGCGACCGGCGCTAGCATCTCAGGCATAAATCCTCCTTCGGATGTTTTCCAGGCCCCAGGCCCCGCGCCCCAGGCCCCAACAAAAAGACCGGCCACTCCCGGTTCCCCGGGGCCGCAGCCGGTCGCGTGATTCGTGAAGCGGTTACGCTATGACGAAACCCGCGCCCAGCACGACCCCGGTGAGGGCCATACTACAGGGGCAGACCTTCGTCATGATCGCCATGTTCATCGCAATAACGATGTAACGGCGCGCGATGTCAAGGAATACACCCTTCGGACACTGGATCGGGTCGTCTGCAGGGACTCACTTGAACTCACCGTGTCGATCCTCCACGTCGCCATTACCGGACGCGACAAGCGTCACCTGACCGCCCTCGGACCCAAGCTGCGCGTCATGGTTGTTGGCTATCGCGAAGACAAGCGGGGCGCCGTCGTGGACGCCTACGTGAACTCGGAGAAGGTCGCGTGGCTGGAGCGCCAGGGGTACGGGGTGAAGCGCTTGGAAGTGGTCGACGCACACGACCGCGCTCGCCAAAAGGAAGGGCGCGTCGCCGTCGCCCGGCGCCTCAAGAAAGGGAAGTACGGCGACGTCATCTGGGGTGGGGGCTATCTCACCGCCGACGAAATCGAGAAGGCGATGGCGCTCGGCGAAAAGAATCACGGCGGGTATTTCGAGCGCATCCCCTTACCGAATCTGACGTGGGAGAAACGCCGCTGTCACGCCTTCCGCATCGGCAAGGGTACCGGCGGGAATCGACCCGCGGTGTGCCTTGTCGGTGGCGTCCACGGACGGGAATGGGGCGGCCCGGACATCCTCATCTATTTCGCCGTCCGACTGCTGCGCGCCTACCGCGACCGCCAGGGCTTCCGGCTCGGCAAGAAGCGCGTCTCGCCGGCGCTGATTCGCCGCCTGGTGGAAACCATGGACATCGTGGTGCTGCCCCAGGTGAATCCCGACGGCCGGGCCTTCAGCATGAACCGGCACCCCTTTTGGAGGAAGAACCGCCGCCCGGCGCCCCGGGGACAGGGATTCAGATCGATCGGCGTGGACCTGAATCGCAATTTCCCATTTCTCTGGCGCTTCGACCGGCACTTCGCGCCGGGCACGGTGGAGAGTACGCACAAGCCGGGCGACTACGAGACCTACATCGGCCCGCGCCCAGCCTCGGAGCCGGAGACCCGCAACGTGATTTGGCTGCTCGACCGGTTTCCGAACATCCGCTACTACGTGGATCTCCACAGCTACGGCGAGACCATCCTGCACAGCTGGGGCAGCGACGACAACCAGTCCAGCAACCGGCAGATGAGCTTCCGGAACAAGGCGTACGACGGCAAGCGAGGCTTGATCCACGACGACGACTACCGGGAGTACATCCCGACGGCGGACAAGCAAGAGGCGATCGCGATGGGACGCCAGATGGCGGCGGGCATCCGGCTGGTCCGCGGGCGCAAGTACCAAGTGAAGCAGTCAGTGGGCCTCTATCCCACCGCCGGTTCGTCGGATGACTACGCGTACAGCCGACACTGGGTCGATCCGAAGAATGGGAAGCTCATCGCCTTCACGATCGAGTGGGGCCGCAGCCATGCGTCAACGCCGTTTCATCCGCCCTATCCCGAGATGCGCAAGGTCATGCGAGAGGTGAGCGCAGGGCTGCTCGCGCTTTGCGTGCGGGCGCTGGCGAAGCACAAGCAGGGATCGAAGCGGACGCACAGCTAGAGAGCCACAGCAAAGCGCCCGGTGTCGATCCGACCCGGGCGCCTTTTCCAAATCTCCTGCTTACTTCTTTTTCTTTTTTTTCTTCTTCATAGCCATCTGAACTCCTTGCCAGAGGAAGGGTGGAGGTTAACGATCGGACACGGCCACTGCTACTGCACCACCCGGCCAACGGCCCGCGAAGAATTCCTGTAACGGGCCATTCACCGCTTCCGGTTTCTCGAACAACGCGAGATGGCCTAGTCCCGGGAGAGTCAATAGCCGGGCGCCGGGGATGGCGGCGGCCCATGCTTTTCCTCCCTCCGGGTTCGCGAAGTAGTCACGCTCGGCACGCACCACGAGCGTCGGGCTCTTGATCGTGCGTGCCGCGCTCGTGAAATCCCACGACCCGACCGTGCTGCTGAGGTAGCCGAGCCATAACAGTGCGGCGTCAACGGTCTCGTTCGGCACGGCACACCACGTCGGGTTGATCCGCGACGCCGCCGCGCGATCGCCGACGAACCACCCGCCACTCGCCTTCCAGAATTGCCGGCACATCGCTTCCCGGCTGCCACCAGTTTCCCGCAGCCGGAGGAGCTCGCGGTTGGCGCTCGAGTCGACCCGCGAATTGCGTTCAGGGGGTTTGTAGGCCGTCTGTGCGTCCGCCGTTGGAGCGACCGGGTTGATCAGCGCCAAACGCGCCACCCGGTTCGGGTGCGAGGCCGCATATGCCGCAACCACGAGACCGTTCACCGACACACCGACGAGGCCCATCCGCTCTATGCTGAAGAATTTCCGCAGCGTCTCGAGATCTCCGACGATCGAGTCCATGACGATGCGTGACGGACTCGCTGAATCGGAACGCCCGCGACCGAGAAGGTCGTAGAAGATCACCGTATGACTTTGCGCGAGAGGCGCGAGGGCGGAAGACCAGAATACGGCGCCTGGAACCACGATCGTATCCCCGGTGGTGCCCGCCACTTCGTAATACAAGCGACTCCCGGACGCGAGGGGTACCCAGCCCTTCCCTGGCGGGGCCTTCTGTTGCGCGTCGCTGCCGGATACCAGCAGCGCGACCACCACCAGCAGTGAGACCATTGCTCTGCAAGTCGAGAGTCGGTGCATGAAAAGTCCTCGCGTTCGGATCAGGTTGCGGGCACGCGTTGTGGTATCGTATCGGTCGCCGACCGCCGGTAGTTATTGGGCTTTGGTAGCACGCGAATCATAGGCCAGAGCCCGAGGATGGAAGCGGATTGCGCCCCCCGTTTAACGGAGCCACTTTGCGCGATACGTGAACATGCTCCTCGCGCTCATGCTCGTCCAGAACTCCCCCGCCACTCGCGGAGGGGACTGGGTTCAGCTGTTCAACGGAAGGAACCTCGACGGCTGGGACATCAAGATCACCGGCCACAGTCTCAACGACAACTTCGGCAGGACATTCCGCGTCGAGGACGGCCTCCTCAAGGTGCGCTACGATCAGTACGCGTCCTTCGACGACAGCTTCGGCCACATCTTCTACCGCCAGCCGTTCAGCTACTACATCATCGCGGTCGAATACCGCTTTGTCGGCGAGCAGGTTCGTGGCGGTCCTGACTGGGCACTCCGCAACAGCGGCATCATGCTGCACGCTCAATCGGCTCGCAGCATGGCAAAGGACCAGGATTTCCCGATTTCCATCGAAGTGCAGCTGCTCGGCGGCAGCGGTAGCGGAGAGCGGTCGACGGCCAATCTGTGTACGCCGGGTACGCACGTCGTCATGGACGGCAAGCTGTTCACCCCGCACTGCGTGAACTCGCGGTCGAAAACCTATCACGGCGATCAGTGGGTCCGGGCAGAAGTACAGGTGTTCGGCGACTCGCTGATCCGTCACATCGTAAACGGCGACACGGTGCTCGAGTATTCGAAGCCGCAGATCGGCGGCGAAGTCGTCAATCGTTTCGATCCGGCCGTAAAGCAGGACGGGAAACCGTTGACCGGCGGCTACATCGCGCTGCAGAGCGAGAGTCACCCAATCGATTTCCGCAAGGTGGAAGTCCTCAACCTCGTCGGCTGCATGGATCCGAAGGCGTCGAACTACAAACCCTATTACGTCAAATCCGAACCTTCCGCATGCCGCTGACGAGGAAGCGCGTGACCCGCCTGCTACTCAGCTGCATGGTGCTTGGCGCTTCGGCGCTGGCGGCGCAGCAGGTGTTGGGAAAGCGGGCGATCGTGTACACCACGGCCGACAGCTCGAACCTGCGGCTCTCGCCCACCGACACGCTGGTTTTCCAGGCAGGGGCGCCAACCACGGAAGGCGAGGCGCACGTGTTCGTCGATCCGCGGCGCACGTTCCAAACGATGATCGGCATCGGCGGCGCGCTGACCGATGCGTCGGCCGAGACGTTCGCCAAGCTTCCCGCAGAACGGCAACGGCAGCTGCTCGAGGCGTATTACAGCGCCGAGCGCGGGATCGGGTACACGCTCGCCCGCACGAACATCAACAGCTGTGACTTCTCGAGCGCGAGCTACACGTACGTGACCGAAGGCGACCGGGACCTCCGCACCTTCAACATCGCGCCCGACCTTCGATACAAGATCCCGCTGATCAAGCGCGCGATGGCCGCAAGCGGCAACCAGCTCAAGCTCTTCGCCAGTCCGTGGAGTCCACCGGCGTACATGAAGGACAACAACGACATGCTGCACGGTGGGAAGTTGCGAGCCGAGTACCGGCAGGCGTGGGCGCTCTATTACGCGAAGTTCGTCCAGAGCTACCGCCAAGCGGGCGTGCCCGTCTGGGGCCTCACGATCCAGAACGAGCCCATGGCTACGCAGCGCTGGGAGTCCTGCATCTACCAGGCCGAAGACGAGCGGGACTTCCTGCGCGACCATCTCGGTCCGACGATGGCGCAGCAAGGGTTGCGTGACGTCAACATCATCGTTTGGGACCACAATCGGGATCTGATCGTGCAGCGCGCGCTCGCGATCTTCAGCGATTCCGCCGCGGCGCGGTACGCGTGGGGCATTGGATTCCACTGGTACGAAGACTGGTCGGGCGGCGTGCAGATGTACGACAATGTCGCGCTCGTGCATCGCCTCTATCCGGACAAGCACCTCATCTTCACCGAAGGGACGCCGGCGAACTTCGATTCGACCGCGTATGGACGCTGGAGCCTCGGCGAGGCGTACGGACGGTCGATGATTCACGATTTTAATTCAGGCGCGGCAGGGTGGACCGACTGGAACATTCTGCTCGATGAGCGTGGCGGACCGAATCACGTCGAGAACTACTGCTTCGCACCGATCCACGGCGACACGCGCACCGGCGCGCTGATCTACACGAATTCGTACTACTACATTGGGCACTTTTCCAAGTTCATCCGTCCGGGCGCCAAGCGCATCGTTGTCGCGCCAAGCCGCAGCATGCTGCTCGCCACGGGATTCCGGAACTCGGATGGCAGCGTCGCGGTCGTGGTGATGAATCCCGGCGACCGCAGCGGACGGTATCACCTGCGCGTCGGTGCTGCCGCCGTGACGGTGCAGACGCGACCGCACTCCATTCAGACGGTCGTGTTCTAGGCTCGCCTCATCGGGCAACTCGGAGGGCGTATGTCACGCGATGCAGACGTCGACCGGCGCACGTTCCTGGGTGTTACGGCGTCCGCGGCCGCAGCCATGTTCATCAAGCCCGCATTGGTGCGCGGCAGCAGCGCGAATTCCGCGATCCGCATCGGCGTGCTCGGCTGTGGGGGACGCGGAACGGAAGACGCGGCGAATCTGGTGGACACCGGCGGCGCGCGTGTCGTTGCGCTGGCTGACCTGTTTCAGGACCAGCTCGACGCGGCGCGCGCACACTTCGATCAACTGCAGCAGGCGAAAGGGTACGCGGCCCTCGACGCGAAGCAATTGTTTGTCGGACCGCGGGCCTTCGAGCAAATCGCGGATTCGAAGGAAGTGGACGCGATGGTCATCGCGACGCCACCCTACTACCATCCGCAGCACCTCGAGGCCGTGGTCGCCGGAAGCAAGCACGTCTACCTGGAGAAGCCGGTCGCCATCGACGTCCCGGGCGCGAAGCGCGTCATCGAGATCGGCAAACGCGCGCAGGGCAAGCTCAGCCTCGACGTGGGGTTTCAGATCCGCGACTGCCCACCCTTTGTCGAGCTCGTCCGGCGAATTCATGCGGGGGCACTCGGCACCATCGTCTGCGGGGAAGCCTACTACTTGACCGGCTATATCGATCGCCCGCTCTGGCCCAATGCGTCACCCGCTGAGCGGCGACTGCGGAATTGGGTACACGACCGCGCGCTGTCCGGCGACATCATCGTCGAGCAGAATATCCACGTCATCGACATCTGCAATTGGGTGCTCCAAGCGCATCCCGTGAAAGTCACCGCGACCGGCGGACGGCAGGGCCGTCCCGCCGCTGACGGCGATTGCTATGGCAATTACAACGCCGTCTTCCACTATCCCAACAACGTGGACGTGACGTTCAGCTCGACCCAGTTCGCCAAGGGCTGGTGGGACGTCAGCGAGCGCTTCTTCGGCACGAAGGGCACCGCGATCTCGCCCTACACGGGTCCGCTCGGCATTTGGGGAGATGAGCCCTGGCAGGCTCCGCTCGTCCAACAACCCGGTCAGCCAGCGGCATTCTCGGTGACGGGCAACTTCACATCGAATCTCGACGCCGCCGATCCAGAAAAGAAGAAGGCGTTCATCGAGAGCATCAACAGCGGCAAGTTTCACAACCAGGCCGACAAGGGCGCCGAGTCGGCGCTCTCCTGCATGATGGCGCGCACGGCCGCGTACAAGGGGCGGGAGATCACCTGGGATGAGCTGCTCAAGTCCACGGAGGTCTGGGATGCACGCCTCGATTTAGCCAAGCTGAGCTGAGAGGATCACATGCCAACGACACGTCGCGATTTTCTGAAGACATCGCTGGCCGTGGCGGGGTTTGCGGAGCTGGGCGGTCGAGTGGCTCCGCCGACGATCAAGAAGGGCCTCGTCTTCGACATGGTTTCCGACAAGCTGAGCTATGCCGACCGCTTCAAGCTGGTCCGCGACTCGGGCTTCGAGGTCGTGCAGGCGCTGACGGAGCCCGACGAGCGCAAAGCAGAGGAAATGAAACAGGCTGCTGATGCGGCGAACATCCGCATCGATTCGGTGATGAACGTGGATCACTGGGAGTATCCGCTCTCTTCCAGCGATCCCGCCGTCGTCGAGAAGAGCCTCACCGGCATGCGCACGTCGTTACGCAACGCCAGGGTCTGGGGCTCCGATGTCGTCCTGCTCGTCCCCGCTGTCGTAAACCCACAAACCTCGTATCGGGATGCCTGGACGCGCTCGCAAGCGCAAATTCGCAAGCTCATTCCCCTGGCGGCGGAGCTCAAAGTCGTCATCGGGATCGAGGAAGTCTGGAACAAGTTCCTGCTCAGCCCGCTCGAGATGGTCCAATACATCGCCGAGTTTCGCAGCCCGTGGGTGCGAGCCTGGTTCGACGTGGGGAATGTCGTGTTGTACGGTTATCCGCAGGACTGGATTCACATCCTCGGCAAACGGATTGTCAAAGTCCACTTGAAGGACTTCAAGCGCAAAGAGGGCGGCTACGACTGGGTCAACCTCGGCGATGGCGACGTGGACTGGGCCGCCGTGCGCCAGGCGTTCGCGGACATCGGTTATGCCGGCAGCGTCATCGCCGAGCTCGACGGGGGCGACGGGGCGTACCTGCGCGACGTCAGCAACAGGATCGACCGCTTGCTCCTCCTCACCCCCTGACCCCCTCGCCCGTTGGCTCTTCCTCACCCCCTGACCCCCTCTCCCGTTGGAAGAGGGGGAACGCATCCTAGAGAATTGTGATGAGAGGGCAGCTGAATCCTGGTAAGATGTCCTCGCCGTTCAGCACGCCCTTCTCATCGATGACGGACTCCGTTCCGTCCACACGATAGATCCGGGCGACCCGTCGTTGGGGGTCAATCACCCAAACGAGCCGGACGCCACCCTCGAGCCACTGAGCAACCTTCGCGAGGATCTCCCCGGGGCGGTCGCGAGGCGAAAGCACATCCACAACAAGATCAGGGGCAAACTCCAGGTAACCCAACGGAATTGGATCGGGAATGCGCTCACGACGAACAAACGCGACGTCCGGGGCCCGCACGGTATCCGGAGCGCGAAACAGTGTGAAGCCCGCGCCGAACAGTTGTCCCGCGCGGGCATGCTCAACGTGGGTGCCGAGTCGAATCGTGAGATTCATCGCGACGCTGGCGTGGCGTCCGCCTGGCAGTTCGCGAACGATGAGATGACCGCGCACGAGTTCGGTGCGCTTGTTAGGGATATCGACCTTCAGCAGCTCCTCAGCCGTCATCAAAGGGGTTGTCATGCCCGGAACGTAGACGTGCCCGGAGGGCGTGGCAAGCAATGCGCTCGCGGAGATCAACGCCCGTGCAAATCATCTCTAGTTGCGTTTTTTTGATTGAGCCTGCGCTCGATTGAGGGTGGTGTTTGGGAGTCCTGGTGTAATATCGAGCCATGTCAACGTTCGAAGATCTCGACGCGTTCAAGGCGTGTCACCAACTGACGCTCGCCGTGGCTCGAGTAAAGACGCGGCTCGAGGAACGAGATGGTGAGCTTGCGGCACGGCTGTGGTCCGCGGGAATCGTGGCATCGAGCCGCATCGCGCGGGGCTCAGGATTTCGCAACACGAAGCTGTTCCGGCCGTGCGTCGATCGAACAGCCGCGGCGCTCGCCGAGTTCGGGGCGTATCTGGAGTTGGCGCGCGAGCTGGAGATGATCTCGGCCGAAGACCACCGCGAGCTCGAGAGCCTGGGCGGGCGCGCGCTGTTTTACGTCATGAAACTCGCGGTGTCATTAGAGACGCCGAACAGTCCGGAAGGTAGCGCCGGCTAGAGGTCACTTTCCGATTCGCGCCACCAGCGCTGCTCGATCGATCACCCGCCCCGACTGGAGCACTGCCCAGATGCGGCGCGAGTTGCGGATGTCTGCAACCGGATCGGCGTCGAGAATGACCAGATCGGCCCACTTCCCGACCGCGATCGTGCCAAGGTCCTGCTCGACGCCGATGATCCGCGCGGCGTCGCCCGTGGCGGCACGGATCGCTTCCAACGGCGACAGTCCCGCCGCGACGAGCTCTTCGAGCTCCATGTGAACGCCCGTCGGGATTTGCCAGATGTCGGTACCGGTGCCGACCACCACCCCGCCGCGCACGAGCTTGGCAGTTCCCGTGCGCGCCGACCGGGCAAAGTCCGCGAACATCTGGCGCCGTGTCGGGTTGAGCCGGAGCATCCAGGCGAAACTGCTGCGCTCCGGCAGGAATGGGGCGAGCTCGCGATCGCCGGCAAGCATATCGGGGTGCTCGTTCAACTGTACGGCGAACGCCGAGTAGGTGATCGTCGGAACGACTGCGATGCCGGCCGCCCGGTACAGCTGCACGAAGTCGTCGTAGATGATGCCGTCGGTGCGGTCGCAGAACCCGGCGTGTTCTTTCGCGTCCATCCCGGCGGCAACCAAGGGCAGCAAATGCGCGCAGTGACCCGTGGCGCGGATGCCACGGCGGTGTGCCTCGGCGACTAAGCGCGCATTGATATCCCAGCGCCGAAAGGTGCGCGTCTTGATGTGCTGCGAGCCGAAGATCCGAGCCATCTCGACCGCCCGCGCCGCATGATCGGGATCCGCCTCCGGCTCCACGCCTTGCTGGTCCTCCGCGTCATACGCCCAGTCCGTGTAGAACTGAAATCCGCCGAAGGCCACCCGCGGTCCGTCCAGTTTGCCTGCGGCGATCGCATCCGCGTACGCGACGAGCGGCCCGATGTGCGATCCCTGATCGCGGATCGTCGTCACCCCGAAGTACGCAAAGCCGACCAGCAAGGACGGCCGATACTCATGCGCGTGCAAGTCCATCAGGCCGGGAAGGATGAAGCGGCCGCCGGCGTCGAGCGTATCGGCTGCAGGAGCGGAGCGCGTCCCCGCGGGGACGATGCTCGCGATCCGGCCGCCCTGCACGAGCAGGTCTTGGGGCGTCCCCACCGGACGGCCGGTTCCGTCGATGACCCGGGCGTTCCGAATCAGCAGCGGCGCGGGAACGGGCGGAGTATAGGAAACGGGCCAGCCCAGCCTACGCTCGCGTCCGTCCGGGGAACGAAGCCGCAAGCCGCCTTCCGAGATGTAGAGGACTGTGCCGTCTTTGGCGACCGAGGCGTACATCGCCGGCTCGGTGCCCCCCCCCACCCCCAGCGGCTCCGCATCGCCGATCATGCCCGTGGAATCAAAGCGCGCACGCCACAAGCGGGCGTGGCGGACGTAGACGATCGACCTGCCGACCCATTGAAACGAGAGCGGAGAGTCAGGCATCCTGGGGGAGGCGACATTGCCCGGCTCACCAGCAAACCGGACGATGGTCCCTTTCGTGGGACTGCGCGGGCTCCAGCCGCCCGTGATGATCAACAATCCGTCCGACGCCGGAGTCCATGCGAAGTCGGCGCCGCTTTCGGTCGCGATGGTCCGCCCCTGCCCCACATCGGTCATCGTTGCGCCGCGCGGGTCGATCACGCGGATCAGCGTCGTGTCTTCGTTCGGTTGGTGAAGGAAGGCCAGGAGCTGTCCATTGGGGGCGAACACCGGAGCGCTTTCGCGACCCGGCAGTGCCGTCAGCTGGCGACTCTTGCCGGTCGCGACGTCGGTCGCGAAGAGATTCTCCTCGCCAAACTTTCCAGCCCACCACACGACGGAACCGTCTGGTGACCAGGTGAGGTGACGCGCGCTCAACGGCACGTCCGCGACGGCACGGGCACTTCCGCCTACCGGCATGACCCACAACGTGCCGAGAGCGAGCATCGCAACACGACGACCATCAGGAGCGAGGGCGAGCCCCATGAAGGCGCGCGCGGACTGTGCCTTGCCCGCCTCGGGGAAACGAGCGGGTGGAAGCACGCGACGCGGTCGCTCGAAGGACAGGCTCGCCGTGAAGGGAATCTCCGTGGGCGGACCGCCCGTTGCGGAAACGGACCAGAGTCGCCCGTCGGCGCTGTACACCAAGCGACGCCCATCCGAGGTCCAGCGGACGCGGGTCGGTGTGACGTCGGCATGATCGCTGACACGCATTGGCGCTGCGCCAGCCGTGTCCAGGCGGAGCACCCACACTTGCATCCGGTCGCCTGAGTCGGCGGCGAAAAACGCGAGGCGCCGGCCATCAGGAGCGAAGGCCGGTGCGAGCGCCCGGCTCGACTCCGGCATGAGCGGCATGGCGCGCCCGCTGTCGGGTTGCACCAGCCAGAGGCGACCGCCAACAGATGATCCGGGCATCGCCGCAACAACCGCGAGCCGCCGGCCATCGGGTGCCCACGCCAGATCGCGCAGCGCGGGACCGACGGTGTCGGGAACCCGCAACTCGCGGGTCTCGCGCGTCGCGAGATCGAGCCACATCGCGCGCATGCGAGGCCGGGGCGATGCGCTATCGGGCAGCACGAGCCGCAGGAACGTGATGCCCTTGCCGTCGGGTGACCACGCGGCGTTGCCGTCGTATCCGTCCGGATTGGCAAGCTGCGTGAGCTGGCGTGGCCCGCCGCCCGGCTCGACCAGCCAGAGCCCGGTGCGGCCGTCCCGCTCTCCCCGAAAGACGATACGGCCGCCATCCGGCGAGAACGACGGATCGCGATCCTCGGCGGTGTCGCGCACTGCGTCGGTCAACGGCCGAGCGTCGCCACCGGTGGCCGGGAGTTGCCACAGCTGTCCGAGGAGATCGAACACGATGGTGCGTCCATCGGGCGAGAGGTCGAAGCTCAGGACGGTGCCCTCGTGCACGCGGATGGAGATTGTCTCCGTCGCCGCGGGAGGGGGAGGGGGCGGGCTCTGGGCTGCCGCGGTTGAAACGGCGGCGGCAAGCAAGATGGCGAGCGACAGGCGCACGGTATCTATGGGCGTGTCTCCAGTGGACGTTTGCTCCGCTCATAGAACTCATTTTGCAAACGCAAGCTCTCCTGATCGGCTTTGACGGCGCGGATGGCCTGGGTGAGACCGTTGATCCAGTTCTTCATCGCGAACTCGCCGAGCTCGCGTGATGCCACCGCGCCCTCGCCGGCATAGTGATTGGGGAAACGTGCGTACCACCAGATGCCGGTGTAGAGGCCTTCCGGGAGCTTCAATCGCGCTTGATCGGCACCCGACTCCTGTGCGGCACGATCGAGATGCACCAGGTCGGGCCGCGCGATCATGCTCACAGACGTTTCGATCTCTCCAGCGTGCATGTCGGTCGCCGGATTCGATCTGCGCCTCGGTTCGCCTTGCCCACTGCGCGCGATGCCCATGATGTACACCACGTAGTCATGCGGCGTGTCCAGCTGGGTCTGGGCGAAGTACGGCAGCAAACTGTTGTTGCCGCCGTGACCGTTCGCGATGATGATCTTCTTGCAGCCATTCCGCGCCATCTCGTCCGTCGTCTCCTGAAGCAACTGAAGCTGCAGCCCCCGGCTGTAGGCCACCGTGCCGGGCTCATGTTTCGCTTCGAAGATTTGGCCGAAGTAGTAGGCGGGAAAGACGACTGCGTATTCCTGCTGGGCGGCATTGAGCGACACGTGTCGCACATTCAGCAGATCGTTACCCAGCGGCAGATGCGGCCCGTGCTTCTCCATGACGCCGAACGGCAAGACGCAGGTGCCTTGCGCGCGTGTGATGGCGTCTTTGAATTCGGCCGCCGTCAATTCCTCCCACTGCACCGAGAGTTTGCCCTGTGCCGGTGCCTGCGCCCACGCGACCGAGGCGCAGAGGGCGTTGATGGAGAGCAGCAGTGATCTGTACAAGTGTCCCCCCGGTGAATCGTTCGAGCCGATTCTAGACCGGAAGGCTCTTCTCCGCTACCGGCACCCGGCGCGCGAGGCGCCGGGTGCCGCCATAATCATTGCACGACGATCGTCCCGTGCATTCCCGTTCCCGGTCCACCATGAATTGCGCAGTGATACTGATAGGTGCCTGCCTGCAAAGTCACGGTCCGTGTCCCCGACGTGATCGTCCCCGTGTTCGCCGGCAGGGTCCCTGGACCGCTGTCCCACGTCAGAGTGTGGCCGTTCGACGGGGTCGCCCACGAGAACGTCACCGTTCCTGCCGATACCGTGTCGGGTGTCGGGCTGTAGAAATCGTTGCGCACGGCGATTGTGGTGCTGCTGCCGCCGCTGCCCCCGCTGGAACCGGTGGAGTCGCTGCAGGCCACGAGCGCGAAGCACGCGGCTGCAACAATCCAGGATGCGTATCGCATGTGGAGCCTCCTCGTGAGCATCAGAACGCCTTCCTCGGCTCACCGTAGATCAGGTTGTCGAGCACCACGAGATCCAGCGTGCCGCCCGCGCTGATGTCGTTGACGTTGGCGCCCAGCGCACCAGTCCCGAGCGTTATGCGCACGCGGGCGATGATGGCTTCCGCGTACATGACGCCGATGAACGACAGACCGGCGGCGTCAGATCGAACGGGGGCAGCGTAGGTACCCAGCGTCGAGCCGTCCTGCGCGAACAGCTCGATGGTGGTCTTATCGGCCACGTCCACATCGCTGAGCACGATGCCGAACCCGTTGACAACCGCCGGCGTCGGCTGGCCGGCAACCTGGAACAACTGATCGAGCTGATTGCTCCCCACCGGCGCGAAGATCTTGGTGGGGCTGAACGCGGTGAATTCCGCGCTGTACGTCGGGTTGACCTCTCTGAACGACGTGGAGTCGTTCCTGAACCCGGTGCCCGCAGTCGTGAATACTGCGCCGGATTTGACGTTTGTGTTGAAGAAGGCGGCGGGGAAATCGTCGCGATTGTTGAACGGGTTGGCACCTGCGCCATCCCAACTGATCTCGCGGCGGCCGGCCGGCTGCTCGCCCGCGGTCCCGCCGTTCGACGGTCCCAGCGCGTTCCGAAAATTGTCAACCTCAGCGGCGATGTTGCCGTTGGCTACGAACACCGTCGCCTGTGGTCCCGGATCCGGTGCGACGGCCGAGTAATCGTTGCATGCCATCACGGCTGCCAATGCTGCGAAGCCCATCCATCTGAACGTGCCCATAACACTCTCCTGATTGGTCGAAGGTCACCGCGCATCTGCACCCAACGCGGTGTGACCAAGTAACCGTCCCGACGCTCAGCGAAGTATCGGGGAGCCAGGTGCTGGGCTGCCGGAATCTCCGGCGTCGTCCTGTAGGACAACGTCCCCTACGACGGGATTCGGCGCACGCGCGCGTAGGACTGGAACCGACACGCAGGTACCGGGTGCTCCGGTTTGATTCGCGTTGCAGGGTGGGATAAGATGATCAGGCATGCCGGTCCTCTTGTCGTTGGCTCTCGTATTCAGCGGCGCGATACTCGGTATCGCGGCAACGGTCGTGCTGTCGCGCCGGCGCACCGCGCGCGCCGGCCTGGCCGCCCGCAGGACGGGCGAGGATTTCGAGCGGCTGTTCGAGCACGCACCGGTGGCCGTTGTCCTGAGCGATCAGGCGGGGCGCATCCAGCGCGTGAACCGGCGGTTCAATGATCTGTTTGGATACCGTCAGGCGGACGTGGCCGGGCGCTCCATCGACGATCTGATCGTACCACAGGAGCTGCTGGCCGAGGCACGCGACGAAAGCGCTTTCGCTTTGGACGGGGTCAAGGACATTCCAGCCACCGTCCGACGCCGCAAAGACGGCACCCTCGTGGATGTCTCGGTTCACTGCACGAGGATTCCCGCGGGCGGCGATGGCCGCGGCGAAGCGGTGTATTCGATCTATCAGGACATCACGGACCGGGTCCTCGCAGAGCGCGAGGTGCTCGCGGCTGAGGAGCGATTTCGGCAACTCGCCGAGAGCATCGAACAGGTGTTCTGGCTGATGACCCCGGACCGCTCAGAGCTCTTGTACGTGAGTCCCGCCTACGAGCGGATCTTCGGCCGCCCCCGCGATGCGGTGTACCTGGATCCGCAGGCATTCCTCGAGACCGTGCACCCCGACGACCGGTCGCGCCTGCGGCATTCACTCCCTTCCCTGGCGCAGCCAGGGTGGGCGGAGCGTTACCGCGTGGTGCGGCCCGACGGACAGGTCCGCTGGGTGCGTTCCCGAGCATTCCCGATCCGCGACCGGCGCGGTGAGGTGTACCGCATCGCCGGCCTGACCGAGGACATTACCGAACAGCAGACCGCTGAGGACGCCTTGCACGAGCGCGAGCGGCTGCTCGAACTGTTCTTCTCCCAGTCGCTGGACGGTTGCTTCTTCATGATGCTGGATGAGCCGGTGCGATGGGATGAGTCCGTGGACAAGGACCGAACACTCGACTACGTGTTCGCCCATCAGCGGATCACGAAGGTCAACGATGCGATGCTGCGCCAGTACGGCGCGACGCTCGACCAGCTCATCGGACGGACCCCGAATGACCTGTTCGCGCACGACCTCGCGCAAGGCCGTGCGATCTGGCGCCGCTTCTTAGACGCCGGGCGACTGCACGTGGAAACGGACGAGCGTCGGATCGACGGCACGCCGGTCCGGATCGAGGGGGACTACATATGCCTCCACGAGGACTGCGGCGAGGGACGCATCGTGGGTCACTTCGGCGTGCAGCGCGACGTCACGGCCCGGCGCCGGGCCGAAGAAGAGTTGCGACTCTCGGAGGAGCAGCTGCGCGAGCTGGCGAACCGGCTCCAGGTCGTGCGCGAAGAGGAGCGGCGCCGCATCGCGATCGAAATCCACGACCGGCTGGGGCAGGCGCTCACCGGCATCAAGCTCGACCTGGCCTGGCTGGAGCGTCGGCTCCCCACCGACGACCTCGCCGTGCGCCAGCGCGCTCAGGGGACACTCGGCCACATTGACGCCGCGATCGAATCAGTCACCCGCATCGGCGCGGAGCTACGACCCGCCGTGCTCGACACGCTCGGCCTGCTCGCGGCGCTCGAGTGGCAGGCGGACGAGTTCGCCGCGCGGACCGGGATTTCCTGCCATCTCGAGCTGCCGGACAAGGCACCCGTCGTCGATGACGCGCGTTCGACAGCCTTGTTCCGCGTGGTACAGGAGGCGCTCACCAATGTCGCCCGCCATGCCGAGGCGCATCGCGTAGACATCCGGATGGAGCACAAAGACGGCGAGCTCGTCATCGAGATCGCCGACGACGGGAAGGGTCTGGGCGACCGGAAGGTCACCGGCCCGCGCTCGCTCGGCATCGCTGGGATGCGGGAGCGCCTCGGCGCGCAGGGAGGCCGGCTTAGGATCGCCTCTCGCCAACCGCGCGGAACGGTGCTCGAGGCGCGCGTGCCTCTCGGTCAAGTGGCGGGAGCGGGGGGGGGCTCATGACGCGCCTGCTCATCGCCGATGATCACCCAATCGTGCGCGAAGGGCTGCGGCGGGTGGTGGAGGACGCGCCCGGCGGTACCATCACCGTCGCAGGGGAAGCGAGCGACGGCAACGAGGTTCTCGCCAAGGCCGAGTCCCTGAAACCGGACGTTGTCCTGCTCGACATCACCATGCCTGGGCCCGGATTCGTCGAGACGATCCAGAGACTCAAGGCGCTGCGCCCGCAAATACGCATCTTGGTTCTCAGCGTGCAGCCTGAGGATCAGTTCGCGGTTCGGGCCCTCAAGGCCGGCGCCTCGGGATACGTGTCCAAGAACCTGTCTCCCGAACACCTGGTGACGGCGATCCATGAAGTCACCCGCGGCGGGCGCTACATCAGTCCCACCCTCGCCCAGCGCCTCGCCGCCACGGTGGCTGACGGGGCCGACCGTCCACCACACGAAGGGCTTTCAGCGCGCGAGTATCAGGTGCTTTGTCTCTTAGGTGCGGGAAAGAGCGTCAAGGAGATCGCCGCCGTGATGGAGCTCTCGGTGAAAACCGTGAGCACCTACCGCGCTCGAGTCCTGGAGAAGACGACTCTCAGATCGAACGCCGAGATCATTCGGTACACGCTCGAACACGGCCTCGTGCACTGATGCCGCGACGCTAACTCTCGGGCCTACTTCCGCAGGTAGGCGTCGGTCTTGTTGAGCCAGTCTTCGCGCGGTGGGCAGAACACATCCATATCGAGGGTGTCCTCGAGCGCGTGCGCCTCGTGGGGCACGTTGGCCGGCAGATGCAGCACCTCTCCGGCACGCACCACGATCTCCTCGGCGCCGTCGTCGCCGACGAGGAACCGCAGCGCGCCTTCCAGGATATAGGTGAACTGCTCGTTGATGTGAAAGTGCTTCGGAACGACGCAGCCCTTCTTTAGGTACACGTGCGCGAGCATCATCTGGTCGCCCGTGATCAAGCGACGCGACAGCCGCTCATGCAGTTCCTCACGCTCAACCTGGTCCCAGCGATACCACGTGGATCCCGTGGCGCCCGTCTTTCGATTGTCGCTCACTGCGATGCTCCACGGCGGAGTGAAGCGACAACGCTACCAGTCTTAGGGCGTCACCGTAACCACGGACGTGCCGCTGTGGCCTTCGCTGGTCGCCGTGATCGTCGCAGTACCCACGCCAATCGCCCGAACGGCCCCCGTAGCAAGGACGGTGGCGACAGCGCCGTCGCTCGTGGTCCAATCGGTGGCGCGGCCGACGACCACGCGACCGGTCGACTCGGTCAGTGTCGCGCGGAGTCGCGTCGTATCACCGACGGCGAGCGACACGCTGCCCGGCGTAATCGTGACCGCATTGACGGGGACCGCGGTCGTCGTGACAAGGATGTCGGCCGTGTCCCCGGGCGCGCCGGTCGCGGCGGTAACAATGAGCAGATAGCTGCCGGCGCTCGCGGGCGCCTGATAGGTGATGTAGCGGACGTCGCCAACGACTTGATTGCTGGTGATCACGCCCCCGGTCGCCGACCAAACGAGCGCCGCCGAGGGATCGGTCCCGCGGGAAGTCGTGACGACCAATCTGAGCTCCGCCGACTGGAACGGGAGAAGCGAGAAGAGCGGAGGAGAGACGTCGATCGCGTCGATCCGATCGACGGTGGGTCCGGCCGCGGTGAGCCCACAGCCGAGGGCGAGCGCTGCGGCAAACGCGGTAACAAACGAGAACCTGCGGCTCATGGTCGTGATCCTCCGACGGGCGTTGCTCTGAGCGCAGAGCGATAATCGCGCACGCGGCGCCTCGGCGTGGTGATGAAGACCACCAACGCGATGGGAGCGTGCTTAAGCCGTGAGCGGCGTCACACCATGATTTTCCGCTTCCGCACCTCCTCGTCCTGCAACGCCGCAGAATCTTGAGCGCCGCGCTCTTGGGCAGCTCGGCGCGGAACTCGATTTCCTTGGGAACCTTGTACCGTGCCAGGCTCTCCCGGCAGTGCGCCGCCAGGTCCTCGACGCTCGCGCGCATTTTGTTCCAGTAGCCGTGAATCACCTGCGGGCCGCGGATGAGGAGCTCGCCTTCCTCACCGGCCGGCAGATCACGCGTCCTCGACTCCATGTCCACGATGCGACAATCGGTGCCGACGATCGGCGGTGCGCATTATGATCTTTGGTGCGCCCCTACTTGCGAATCCCTGCGGCCCGCATCCTATATATCCCCATGCGTACCATGCTCGTAGCCATCGCCGCCATCCTCGTCCTGCGCTGCGGGGACCCTACGGGCCCGCAGACGACCCACATGGCGTCAGTCATCAAGGATGAGACGTGGACCCGCGCGGCGTCGCCGCACATCGTGCAGGGGCGGCTCTTCGTTTCTTACGGCGCCACGCTCACGATCGAGGCCGGCGCGACGGTGCTGTTCGACTCCGCAGCGGGGCTGACGTTTGGGAGCGTGGAATCGGGGACGGTGCGCGCCCTTGGTACGCCGGAGGCACCGGTGACCTTGCGGAGCCTCGACTCGACGTCCACGCCCGACCATTGGTTTGGGTTTTCGTTCCGCAGCAACACGGCTTCGGAGCTGCACTACGTCGACATGAGCGGCTGCGGGATCTATTACGACAGCTTGCCCACCGGTTGTTTGGTACTCGGGAGTCCACTTCACGCCAACGAAAACCCGACGCTGCTCATCGATCACGTCACCGTGCACGACGCGAGGGGCGGCGCCGTCGTGGTGTCGAACGACGCGCACTTCGCAGCGGGATCGACCACGCTGACCGTCTTCCACATGCATGGGTACGCCGCCACAATGCGCGCCCGTGAAGCCGCACGGTTCCCGCTGGGCGGAGCCTTCACCGCCAATGATTCCAATGAAGTGCGGTTGACGCAGGACACGCTGCGGGATTCCGTCACCTGGTCCCCGGGAGTGCCGTGGACCGTGATGAACCAGGTCCTGATCGAAGGGCCGAAGGCACCGGTGCTCACCATTTCCGCCGGCGATACCATCCTCCTGAAGGGCAGCATCGTGGTCGGCTACCATGCGCCGGGAGGTTTGCGGATCGGAACCGAGAGCGGGCCGATCGCGATGTTGCGTGCCGCTGACACGAGCTGGGGCGGAATCGAGTTCCTTTGGAATACGATCACGAGCAGCATCACGAATGCCGTACTGGACAACTGTGGCAGAGTGGAGAACGCCTGGCCCCCCTATGGGACAGGGGCCTGTATATCGGTGATCGGCGATTACGACGGCGTCCTCCCCGACCCCGCCCCGGTGCTTCGCCATGTGACGATGAACGCGCTCGGCGTGGGCCTGGGCCTCGGGTCCGGTGGGCGCCTCGGCGCCGGATCCGCCGATCTGACGGTCATCGGTGTGAGCGGTCCCTCCCACAGTTTTGGGTTCGGACCACCGATCTCAATCACCGGCAGGAGCTCGCCGAGTTCCATCCCGCCAGGGAACTACACGGGCACCATTCTCGACCAGATCTCGCTCACGAGCATCGAGGTCGTGCGCGACGATACCTTCCCGAACTTCGGGCTCCCATACGTTGCGACGTTCGCTGGGATCTCCGTTGGCGACAGCACCAACCACCCCACGCTGACGCTGTTGCCGGGCACCATCATTACGTTTGCCAGTGGTTCGCACCTTCTGGTCGGTCGGGACGCGCCAGGCGCGGTCCGTGCGATCGGGACTGTGGCGCAGCCGATTACGCTCAAGGGACAAGCCGACCGTCCCGATGCCTGGAGCGGTATCACCATCGGCACCCATGCCGACTCATCCACGATGTTCGAGTACACGATCGTCGAGCAAGCCACCGACCCTTGGTTCATTGGAGCGTTCCAGTTCTACAAGGACATCGGGGCCGTCATTCGCCATTCGACGATCAGCAACACGGCGGGCTGCGCCATCATCATCATCAGCCAACCGGCGTGGTCCACTGATTTCACCGACCCCGCACTGGGCAACACGTTCACGCAGAATGCAGGCGGACCGGTGTGCGGGCCTTGATGCGGATGCGCGGAATCGTGTTCGTCGGAATCGCGGCCGCGGGTGTGATGATGGCCGTGGCCTGTGGCGGTGATCCTTTCACCGGCCTGCGGCCGAAGATCGCGCTGTCGATCTCGGTTCGGCCTGACCCTGCGCTCCCTGGGGATTCGCTCCGCGTCACCGTAAACGCCGTTCCCTCAGGCGGCGCGGTCGTTGACGTCATTCGACTGAGCGCGGCCGGGCTCGTGACCGCCGCGGACTCGATGCACTTCTCGGGCGATGGGCCCCACGCTCACACCTGGACCTACGCGCTCCCCTACGTCCCGGCGTCGGGCAACGTCGCGTTCACCGCGACCGCTCAGGGTGGCGGTGTGAGCGCCACCGATCGGCACACGGCCCCAGTCGCCGATCTCCTTCCCCCGGAGCTGACGGCGGTGGATGCGACACCGATCCTGTTGGCCCCCACCGACACGCTGACGGTGACGTATTCAGCCCGTGACAACGCGGGGCTGCGGTGGACCGTCGTCCGGATCAGCGGTGCGTTCACGGCCACCGACTCCGTCGATGAGGGGTTCGCGAAGCAGGTGAGCCGGTCGGTGCGAATCCCGGTTCCCGCATCGGCCACCATGGACGGCACGTTTACGGTGAAGGTGATCGTGGCCGACCCGGCGCTCCATCGGGATAGCGCCGTGACCATCCCGATCCAGGTGAACGACCACGGGCTGCCAGCGGTGAATGGTGTCGCGTCCGGCCCGGAGCCCGTATTGACGTTCGTCGCGAACGACACGCTGCGACTCACGGTGAACGCTTCGGACAACTACAAGCTGGCCTGGGTGGGGTATCGCATCGGCGCGCCCGCGTCGCTGAGCGATTCGGTTGCCGTCACGGGCAGGAACGCGAGTCGGAGCTTCACACTGATCCCGTCATCGGCCTGGATCGGCGCTCAAACCGTGACGGCGTTCACGCGCGACTCGGCGGGGTATCTCGTCCAGACCTCGCTCGGCACTGCGACCGTCGTGACCGGCATCCGCCGCCCGACCTTCGTCTTTCCGCTCAATGGCGGCATCCCCGACCTGGTCTACGACTCCGCTCGAAACGTCGTCTACTTCTCGGAGCCGAGCCTCAAACGTGTCAGGGTGTTCTCGCTCGCGACGAAGAGCTTCGCCGCGCCGATCAATTTCTCGTTCAGGCCAGCAGGACTCGACTTGACGCCCGGAGGCGATTCCCTGGTGGTGGCACTGAGTCAGACCAGGAGCCTCGCTATCGTCAATCTTCAGACCCGTCAAGTGGATACGGCGAATCTCCCGCTCAACCCGAACGGTAATCCGTCGCTGGGCTACGTGCGCGTCATGGCCAATCGCAAGGCGTTCGTGGCCACGGCCGATATCGGAGGAGCGGTGTGGGAGCTCGATCTCGGCACACTGAACCGCCGCGCGCGCACGGACGCCCCCGTCACTGAGATCGTCCCGATGGCGCGAGCCGGGGACGGCTCGCGCCTCTTGTTAATCCTCGACAATGCGTGCTGCCCTGAGACCGGGAGCCTCTATCACACCGCCACGGATACGTTCGCCATCTCGGGTCCGACCGCGGACCGCTACACGCCCCGTGTGTCCGCCGACCGGAGCGGGTCGCACTTTCTCGTCGACCAATCGTTGTTCGACGGCAGCCTGAACCTGCTGCGCACGTTCACGTCGTCCACGTACACGCTCGGCCCTTCGAGCGCGCTTTCTCCCGACGGTCTGCAGCTTATTTGGCAATGGACGGCGGGTACTTGAAGGCGCGAACAGCCGACGGAATCGTCGTCGACACGGTCCGGACCGGGCAGACATTCTATCGGTTCATCGCGGTCGCGAGCGGATCGTGGCTCGTCGGAGTCTCTGGGAATCCCCACCTCGCGCAGCAGCTCGTGGTGGTGGACCTGCGTTGAATTACCCAAGGAAGAGCCTCACAGGGACGGTCCCTGTGAGGCTCGATCATCTTCAGGAGGCTTTCTTCGTAATCAGCTGTGCGAGCCTGTGCGAGTTACCTGTGGTGACGGAGGCGAAGGTCAGGGAGGTTGAGGCTCCGCAGGTAATCGTCGTTCATCTAACCGACTTTCCTCTTCCGCACCTCCTCGTCCTGCAGCTCACGCCGCAGAATCTTGAGCGCCGCGCTCTTGGGCAGCTCGGCGCGGAACTCGATCTCCTTGGGAACCTTGTACGGCGCCAGGCTCTCCCGGCAGTGCGCCGCCAGGTCCTCGACGCTCGCGCGCATTCCCGGTCGCAGCACCACGAACGACTTCACGGTCTCACCGCGCTTCGGATCGGGAACCCCGATCGTCGCCGCCTCGAGCACGGCCGGATGGCTCATGAGCACGCGGTCGACTTCGTCCGGATACACCTTGTAACCGCTGGCGTCGATCATCTCCTTCTTGCGCCCGACGATCTTGAAGAAGCCGTCGGTGTCCATAACCGCGAGGTCGCCAGTGTACAGCCAACCGTCGCGAAGGACGTTCGCCGTCTCCCCCGGCTTGTTCCAGTAGCCGCGCATCACCTGCGGGCCGCGGATGAGGAGCTCGCCTTCCTGGCCGGGCGGCAGATCGCGCGTCCCCGACTCCATATCCACGATGCGGCAGTCGGTCCCGGTAACAGGCACGCCGATGGTGCCGATCTTCCGCAGGCCTTGCAGCGGGTTGATGTGCGTGATCGGCGATGTCTCGGTGAGCCCGAAGCCCTCGCAAATCTTGCCGCCGGTCAGGGACTCGAAACGCTGCTGCACCTCCACCGACAGTGGCGCCGAGCCCGAAACGCAGACCTTGACGCTCTTGAGGTCGCGTCGCTCGACACCCGGGAACTGGTTGATCGCGTTGAACAACGCCGGGACGAGCGGCGCGATGGTCGCGCGGCGCTTTTCGATCGCCTTGATGAGCGCCGGGACATCGCGCGGGTTGGGCAGCAATACCATCGTCCCGGCGATGAAGACCGGGAGATTCATGCACACCGTCATCCCGAACACGTGAAAGATCGGGAGGGCGCTGAGCATCACTTCCTCTCCGGCGCGGAGCGCGGGGAGCCAGGCGCGCGCCTGTTGCACGTTGTACGAGAGGTTGCGCTGTGTGAGCATCGCACCTTTGGAGACACCGGTCGTGCCGCCCGTGTACTGGAGCACACCGATGTCGTCCATGCCGATGGTCACGGCCGGCGGACGAGGCTCCGTGCGCGCAATGAGCTCTTTGAAGAAATGAATGCCCGCCCCGGGGGCTACCTTGGCGATCGCCGGATGCGGCTTTTGCTTCTTCAGCTTGAGAGGCGCGAGCAGGTTGAGCGGGAACCGCAGATACTCGGGGATGCTGGCGATCACGTAATGCAAGATCGGCAACTCTGAGCGGTGATCCTTGATCTTTTGGTCGAATGTGAAGTCGGTGACGATGGCGACGCGGCATCCCGCGTCCTTCCACTGGTGCTCCATCTCGCGCGTCGTATACAGCGGATTCGTCAACACCGCCTGCGCGCCCAGCCGCAGCGTCGCGTAATAGGCGATGACCGTCTGGGGCAGATTGGGAAGCTGAATGGCGACGCGGCTGTCTTTCGCAACGCCAAGCGCCGCCAGCGCAGTCGCCAAGCGATCCACGTGATCCTTGAGCTGGCGATAGGTCAGCCGGCCGTTCAGGAAGACCAGGGCGGTGGTGTCGGGATGGGATGACGCCGTGCGTTCGAGGAATTGCGGCACCGGGACATCCTCGAACTTCGCGACGTGAGGAACACCGGGATCGTAATGCTGGAGCCAGGGACGATTGGCCATTGTGCCGGGGGGTTGGAGTCGCTCCAACATACGTGTTGGGGTGCGCTTGACACTATATCCACCATGGATATAATCGGCCATGGTCTCGTCCCGCGCTGACATCAACGCGCTGTTACCGCTGCCGCTGGCGACGTTTCACATCCTGCTCGCGTTGGCCCAAGAAGACCGGCACGGCTACGCCATCATGCTGGATGTCGAAAAGCGCACGGACGGCGCCCTGCGCCTCTCTCCCGGAACGTTGTACCGCTCGATCCAGCGCATGCTGGAGCAAGACTTGATCAGCGAAACGATCGAGCGGCCCGCGCCGGAGCTGGACGATGAGCGGCGTCGCTACTACCGCATCACGCCTTTTGGGGAGGCGGTGGCCCGGGCGGAAACGCAGCGGCTGGCGAGTCTGGTGCGGATGGCACGCGGCGAAGGGTTGGCGCCGGGACGGGCGTGATGCGCGCCTACCGCTGGTTGCTGTGGTTCTTCCCAACCTCGTTCCGGCGCGAGTACGGCGCCGAAATGAGCGCCGACTTCGCGCGACGGCTCGAGGGGTCGTCGTGGGCGATCGAGTCGCTCTGGATCTGGATCGGCGCCGTGCTGGACGTGCTGGGCAATGCGGTCGCCGCGCATTGGGACTTGCTGCGGCAGGACCTGCGCTATGCGGCCCGCACGCTGGCGCGCGCACCAGGATTCGCGCTCACCGCAATCCTCGTCACGGCCATCGGCGTCGGCGCCAACACGGCCGCGTTCAGCGTCGCGGATTTCGTTCTCCTCCGCCCGCTGCCGTTTCCGGAGCCGCAGACGCTCATACGGCTGTGCTGGGGTCCCCGCACCGGCGGCGGGTGGGGCTGCATGAACCAGTTGTCGCCCGCCAATTACCGCGACTATAAGAACATGACGTCGTCGTTCCAGGCCCTGGGGGCGTTCACGGGCATTTCCCTGAACCTGGTGGACGCCGGCGAACCGCAGCGCATCAGCGGGGCAACCGTGACATCCGACGTGTTGCCGCTGTTCGGTCTCGCCCCGGTGCTCGGACGGGTCTTCGACTCCGCAGGTGGAGACATTGGAGATGCCGACGCCGTGGTGCTCAGTTACGGTCTCTGGCAATCGCAATTCGGCGGTGACGCGCGCGTGCTGGGACGCAGCGTGAACCTGAACGGTGCGCCGTACCATGTGATCGGCGTGATGCCCGCCGGGTTCTACTTTCCCAACCGGGATGTGCAGCTCTGGACCCATCTCGTGCTGCGTGAGGGAAACTACGAGGATCGCGACGACAACTATCTGGAGGCCGTGGGACGCCTGAAGCCCAGCGTCACGATGAGTCAGGCACGTGCGGACCTGAACGTCGTGGCCGAGCGACTTGCGCGCGACTATCCCCAGACCAACGCGGACGCCGGCTTCAGCTTCTTCGCGATGCGCGACAACATGTCACCGCGCTACCGGATGATGCTGCTCGGCCTGTGCGGGGCAACCCTGTGCATTCTTCTTCTGACCTGCGCCAACCTGGCCAACCTCCTTCTGGCACGTGCGGGAGCACGGGAACGCGAGTTGGCGGTGCGCGCCGCCCTCGGCGCCGGCAGAGAGCGACTGGTGCGGCAGATTGTCACCGAAAGCATGACGCTCGCGGTGATCGGCGGCGCCCTGGGTGTGGCGCTGGCCGCCGCCGTCGTACCGCTTCTCGCGCTCCTCGTGCCCTACGCGTTGCCCGTCGCCAGCCAACCGCGCCTCGACCTGCGAGTCCTCGTGCTGGCAGTCGCGGTCACCACGCTCACGGGGCTGGGATTTGGTCTCGTGCCGGCCTTTCGTGCGGGCGCGCGGACGAGTCTGAGCGCCTTGCGCGAAGGAGCAGGTGCGGGCGGCGGGCAGAAGCAGCGACTCCGGAACATCCTGGTCGGCCTCGAAGTCGCGCTGTCCGTCGTCCTGCTGATCACGTCCGGCCTGCTGATCCGCGCGGTGTGGCGCATTCAATCCGTCGATCCAGGCTTTGTAGCCGAGCGCGTGATCACGCTGAAGACGGTGCTGCCGAGACCCAAATACGACATGACCCAGCGCCGGCTGCAGTTTTACAATCGCGTCCTCAGTGACGTGCGAGGGTTGCCCGGTGTGCAGAGCGCAGCATACATCACCGGCCTGCCGATGGTGATGACGGGCAGGGTGACGGGCATAGTCATTCCGGGACGTGAAGTCTCCACGACGTTTCGGGACGATGTCGCCAGCATCCGATTCGTCACGCCGCAATACTTCCGGACGATGGGGATTCCGCTGCTCCGCGGGCGGGACATCGAGGATGGCGACATCCAGGGTCGCACAGCCGTGGCTGTCGTCAGCGAATCCTTCGTCAAGCAGTACTGGCCCAATGACGACGCCATCGGCCGGACATTTGACAGTCGAGGCGGTGTCCGGACGGTCGTCGGCATCGTGGGAGATGTGAAGGTCCGCGGCCTGGAGCGCGACAACGAGCCGCAACTGTATGCTTCCGCCGCCCAGGTGGCCGACACGGCGTTCATCAATGACGATCCCAAGGATCTCGTCGTCCGCTATAACGGATCGACCGGCGCGCTGCTCTCCGCCGTACGCGGCATTGTGCGCGCGGCGGACCCCGAGCAGCCCATTTCCAACGTGCGCACCCTGGAGGACGTGGTTTCGGGAGAAACTGCCACGCGGCGGGCGCAACTCAACATCCTGGGCGCCCTGGCCGCGATCGCGCTGTTGCTCAGTGTCGTCGGGATCTACGGGCTGCTGGCGTACACCGTCTCCCAGCGGTCCCGGGAGATCGGCGTTCGGCTGGCTCTCGGCGCTGACCCGTCGAGCGTCGCGCGATTGATTGTGTCGCAGGGGATGAAGCTCACGCTCGTCGGAATCGCCCCTGGCTTGGCTCTCGCCTACGCGGCGGCGCGCGGAATGCGGGCCCTGCTCTTCGGCATCGCCCCCGCGGATCCCGCCACGATTCTTGGGGTGGTCGTCGTCGTTGTGGGCATGACGCTGGCAGGATCGCTCGTGCCCGCATTGCGCGCGGTGCGTCTGAATCCCATGCGGGTGCTGAGGACTGAATAGGGCTCGGACGCTAGGCGCTGTTCGGAATTGGCGCCTGCGGCGCCCAGGCCGCCACGCGGCTCCCCGCCGAGTTGCTAGGTCTGCGCGACGCGCCGCCTCCGTTCTTACCAGCGTTTCATCACCAGACGTGCGGCACTAACCGCTTCGTGCGGGCCATGTACGCCGCGTAGTCCGAACCGAACTCCTCGAGCATCATCCGCTCCTCTGCATGGATGCGGAGGGCGAAGAGGGTTCCGAAAGTCACGAGGTAGGACGGACCGGCCACCCAGTTGGGCAGCGCAAGCAGCTGCCCGAGCGAGTAGACGAACAGTGCCGTGTACATCGGGTGCCGTATGTACTGGTAAACGCCGTTGGTGACGAGGCGATGGTGCTCCCGCACCTGCAGCGTGACGGACCAGTTCGTCCCGAGGTGCGCGTGCGAGCGCTGGAGGAGCCAAAGGCCGACGACGAGGCCTGCGATGCCGCCGAGGAGCGTGGTCATTCGCAGCCGATAGTCGGCAAACGACAGCAGCGGTGAGGCGATCCATATTAGCGGCACGAAGAAGCCCACCCAGGCGAGCGTGAGCAGGACGGTCTCGAGCGGGCCTTTGCGGCTCTTCACGACCTTGACGGTTCGACTACGCGAGCCGTGCGGCGCGCGGATCCCAACCATCACGACCATTGCGGCGAGAATCACGGCCTTCGCGATCCACGGATTCATCGCGTAAGCTGCGGGTCGAAGTTCCAATGTTCAACGTGCGCCGGCTGACGAATCGTCCGAGTTGTCGGCGAGCGCGGGTGCGGCCGAAGAACGTCCGCGAGCCCACCTAGTGTTCGGTACTGGGACGAGCAAATCCCACAAGCGAACAGTTCGAAGCGCGCGACTGACAGCAACACATTACGGCTTCATCACTTGGTTGCCGGCGTGTTGTGGTACGGTCCGTGCCTGAATGTCGCTACGTGGACATTCCCCGCACGCCAACCAAAAGCCGCAAGCGCTACATCCAAGGTGGTGTAGCCGCCGGCGGCATCATCGTCCTCACGCTACTGCTCGGCAGTCTCAAGCCCGCGGCGCCGAGTGTCGATCGGGAGATCCTGTCGCTCGATGGCGTGCGTCGTGGTGTGCTGGTGCGCGAAGTCCGTGGTCCCGGGACCCTCGTCCCCGAGCATATCCGCTGGATTTCCGCCCTCACCCCGGCGCGCGTCGAGCGGATCTTCGTTCAACCAGGAACGCGCGTGACCGCGAGCACTCCTTTGCTCGAGCTGGCGAACCCGGACGTACAGATCGAGGCGCTCGACGCGCAGCGGCAGCTTACGGCCGCCGAGGGCGAGCTCGTGAATCTGCGGACCAGCCTGCAAAGCCAGCGGCTGTCGCAAGCCGGCGTGGTCGCGTCAACCCGCAGCCAGTACCTCCAGGCAAAGCGTGAAGCTGCCGGGGCGGACTCGCTCGAGCGGATCGGTGGCCTCTCGCTCAATGATGTCAGTCTGGCTCGCGAACGCGCCGCAGAGCTCGCAACGCGATATGAGATCGAGCAGCAACGGCTCGATCTGCTGACTTCGACGGTGGATTCGCAGCTCGCGGTGCAGCGCGAACAAGTCGTGCGGCTGCGGGCGATCACGTCCTTCCGACTCAGCCGTCTGAACTCTTTGCAGGTGCGGGCCGGGGAGGAAGGGACACTTCAGGAGCTCAACCTCCAGCCGGGCCAGTGGGTGGTGCCAGGGACGATTCTCGCCAAAGTCGTGCAGCCGGAAAAGCTCAAGGCCGTGATCCGCATCCCGGAGACACAGGCGCCCGGCTTGGTGATCGGTCAGAAAGCGTCCGTCGATACGCGAACCGGCTTCGTGTCGGGACACGTAATACGAATCGACCCCGCCGCGCAGGAAGGCACGGTCACCGTGGACATCGCGCTCGACGACGCCCTCCCCGCCGGCGCCCGGCCCGACATCAGCGTCGATGCGACCATCACGCTCGAGCGCCTGAACGATGTGCTGTTTACGGGACGGCCGGCGTACGGCCAGCCAAACGCCACGATCGGGATGTTCAAGCTCGTCGAAGGGGGCAGCTACGCGGTCCGCATCCCCGTCAAGCTGGGCCGCACTTCCGTGAATGCAGTCGAAATCTTGGCCGGCCTTGCCGAAGGCGATTCGGTGGTGCTGTCGGATATGACGCGGTATGACAACGTGGAGAGGGTGAAACTGAAATAGGGCCTGGGGCCTGGGGCCTAGGGCCTGGGGGGTGAAGTGCCGAGCCCCAGGCCGAGGCCCCAGGCCCAATAAAGGAGAGAACCAATGGTTGGTAATGGTACTCCACTCATTCGCCTCCAAGGCATCCGGAAGATCTTCTACACAGACGAAGTCGAGACGCACGCGCTCGCCGACGTGCACCTCGAGATTCGCGAGGGTGAGTACGTCGCGATCAATGGGCCGTCGGGCTGCGGCAAGACGACGCTGCTCTCGATTCTCGGCCTGCTCGATACGCCGAGTGACGGGACATATCTCCTGGAGGAGAAGCCGGTGGCAAATCTGACGCCGGCGCAGCGTGCGCGCATTCGCAATCGGCGCATCGGCTTCGTGTTCCAGGCGTTCAACCTGATCGGCGATCTGACGGTCGCCGAAAACGTCGAGCTCCCCCTCACTTATCGCGGCATGTCGGCGAGTGAGCGCACGAAGCGCGTGCAGCAGGCGCTGGAGAAGGTGGGGATGGTACACCGCGCCAAGCATTACCCGGTGCAGCTCTCGGGTGGCCAGCAGCAGCGCGTCGCCGTCGCCCGCGCCGTGGTCGGTGATCCCGCGATCCTGCTCGCCGACGAGCCGACAGGGAATCTCGACTCGACGAACGGTGAGGCGGTGATGGAGCTGCTCAGAGTCCTGCATCGCAATGGGGCGACGGTGTGCATGGTGACGCA
>JBIOXD010000062.1:0-86727 GCA_044869265.1 Gemmatimonadales bacterium | reverse complement strand
TCGCCGGCGAGCTGCAGCAACTGGTGGTCTTGCGCGCCACCGTGTCGGAACGGCAGCTCCGCGAAGTGATGGTCGATTTCTGGACGAATCATTTCAACGTCTTCGCGGCCAAAGGCGCCGATCGTTTTCTGCTGCCTTCCTACATCGAACAGACGATTCGCCCCCGCGCGCTCGCGCGCTTCGAAGACCTGTTGATCGCGACGGCGGAGAGCCCCGCGATGCTGTTCTATCTCGACAATGCGCAGAGTGTGGCACCGGGTTCCTCGCCGCCTCGCCGGCTGTTAGGACGCGGCCGGTTCGGCCAAAACGAAATGCCGGAGGACCGGCGCCGGCGTCCGAGCGGGATCAACGAGAATTATGCGCGTGAGCTCCTCGAGCTCCACACACTCGGCGTCGATGGCGGTTACACCCAACAGGACGTCGTCGAGGTCGCACGCATCTTCACGGGCTGGAGCATTCAACGGCCGGACCGCGGCGCCGGCTTTGTCTTCCGCGACTGGGCTCACGACTATGGCGACAAGCGTGTGATGGGCTTGTCGTTCCGCGGCGAAGGCAAGAGCGAGGGCGTCAAGCTGCTCACGTTTCTTGCCAACCATGCCGCTACGATGCATCACGTCAGCGCCAAGTTGTGCGCGCGTTTCGTCGCCGATGAGCCGCCCGACGGGTGCATCGATGCGGCGGTGGCCGCATGGCGGAACACGCGCGGCGACGTCCGCGCCGTGCTGCGTGCGATCTTCACGTCACCAGATTTCTGGGCCCAACGAGCCGTCCGCTCGAAGGTGAAAACGCCGCTGGAGTTCGTCGTGAGCGCGGTGCGGGCGGTGGCAGCAGCACCCGATACGACACCGCGACTGGCGCAAGTCGTCGCACGGCTCGGCCAGCCGCTCTATCTCCAGTCCGCGCCCACAGGGTACGCAGAAACAGAGTCGCACTGGGTGAACAGTGGCGCGCTGCTCGCCCGGATGAACGCCGCCATCGCCCTCGCCGCGGGGAAACTGCCCGGTGTCGCAGGAGACTTGGGCGGCGTGGTTCCCACGACGAATGACAGGCAGCAACTGGTTGATCTCGTAAGTGATCAGGTGCTTGGCGGTACCATGTCCGCGCGCACCAAGACGGTCATCACGAATCAACTCACCGATATCACCGACCCTGTCCGGGCCCGCGTGCTGGCTGTTGGGCTCGCGTTGGGTGGGCCGGACTTCCAGAAGCAATAGGCGGTCGAGGGCGGTCGAGGGCGGTCGAGGGCGGTCGAGGGCGGTCGAGGGCGGTAAACGCGGAGGGTGGTATGACGATTTCGCGAAGGGTTTTTGTAAAGGCAGGCGGTCTCGCGTTCGTGAGCCTCGGGTTGGATCCGCTTTTTCTCGCGAGGGCTGCGTTCGCCAGCTCCCGCCGCGTGTCGCTCCTCACCGCCTCCGACCGCCCGATTCTCGTCTGCCTCTTCCAACGCGGCGCAGTGGATGGCCTCAACATGATCGTGCCCCACGGCGAATCCCTCTATTACCGGGAGCGGCCGCGCATCGCGATCCCCGCGAAGGACGTGATCGACCTGGACGGGCACTTTGGCCTGCACCCGTCCCTGGCGCCGCTCAAGTCGCTGTGGGACAACAAGAGTCTTGCGGTGCTGCACGCGATCGGCTCTCCCGATTCGACCCGCAGCCATTTTGATGCTCAGGACTACATGGAATCGGGCACACCAGGACTGAAGGCGACGAGCGACGGCTGGCTGAATCGCTACTGCAGCCACGATCGGGAGCATGCCGACACGCCGTTTCGGGCGGTGGCGTTCGGACCACAGCTGCCGCGGATTCTCGCGGGCACCGCGCCATCCCTGGCGATCGACGATCTGCAGGCGTTCGGCCTGCGGGTCCCGCAGGACGCGACACGCGACCGGCTCACACGGGCGTTCGAGGAGCTATACGACGGTGCTGGAACCGGTCTGTTGGCGTCGTCATCACGGGAAGGGTTCGAAGCGATCCAGATGCTGAAACGCGCCGACCCTATGCAGTATCGGCCCGCGGGCGATATCCAGTACCCGCCCGGCCGCCTCGGCCGCACGCTACTCCAAATCGCGCAGCTGATCAAAGCAAATGTTGGACTGGAGATCGCGTTCGCCGATTGCACCGGATGGGATACGCACGTGAATCAGGGCTCGAGCGAGGGACAGCTCTCTGCGCGTCTGCGTGAGTTGGGGCTCGCGCTGTCGGCATTCACGGGTGATCTCGGCGATCGAATGCGCAAAGTGGTCGTGCTGACGATGTCCGAATTTGGACGGACGATTCGCGAGAACGGCAACAGCGGCACCGATCACGGACACGCGACGGCCATGCTCGTTGCCGGAGGCCCGGTGAACGGCGGGCGCGTGCTCGGCCTGTGGCCGGGCCTCGAGATGGAGCGGCGGTTTGAAGGCCGTGATGTGCCGGTCACAACGGACTTCCGCGACTTGTTCGGCGAGATCCTGACGCGCCACCTCGGCGCTACGGACCTCTCTCCAGTGTTCCCGGGGTATGCGCCGGCGGTCGCTCGATTCCCCGGTGCGATCAGGGGTTAGCCTCCCCTACATCCCCGTTGCAACGTCGAGCCGCACTGCGCCGTCACTCGCGCCGTCGCGAATCGTCAGCCAGTCGGTGCGCACGCGGTCCCATTCCTGAATCACGAGCCCCTGATCTTCGAACAGCGCGCGGATCTGTGCCGGCCCGAACCCAGCGATCTCTTCCAGAATCGGTACCAGCACCGACAGCGCGTCATCACTGATCACGGTCCGCTTGGCGATTTGTGCCACCTCGCGCGCTTCAGAAGCGGCAATGGTGAAACCTTCGCCGCGGTTCACGTGCAGCATGACGGGAATGTCCGACTGCCCGTCGCCGACATACACGACCTGGTCGCGCGGAACTGCGTGCCGGGCCCGGATGTCCTCGACGGCGGTAACTTTGCCGAATCCGGCCGCGACCCGCACCAGCGGGCCGATTTGCCCGTTGTCGGGCTGGAACTGGAAACGCGTGCCGATCACATGATCGGCCGGCACGATGCCGTCCAACGCTGCGAGCACGACTTCTTCGGGCGCGGCGGAGATGACGTAGAAGTCGAACCGATGGCCATCGATGCCCTGCCCCAGCATCCGCGCAAGCAGCTCGACGTTGCGTTTGAGACGGACCTGGCGCCCGACCTGCAACAGATCATTGCGGGTGACCCGCCGATACTCCGGATCGTGCGCGAGCAGGTAGGCGAGCTCGGCACCTTGTTGCACCAGATTGAGCTGTGCGAGTGCTGCGACTCTTTCACGGAAGCTCGGAATTCCGAGCATTTCACTCAGCACAATGCCGGAATCGTTGAAACTCAAGGTCTGATCGAAATCGCTTGCCAGCAGGTAATGCCTCTTCATCCCATCTCCCTTCGTTGACGGCTTCGCACGAAAAAGGCCCGCTCCAGTCTGGGGCGGGCCGCTCCGCGCGTGTGCGACTATTTGATTCGCGTCAGGTAGCGTCCGCCCGTCCGGGAAGGTTCCCGATGTGCAGCATATTCTTGGGGCAGGCGCACGTCATCATGGCAGGAATGGTACAAACACAAGCCCGCAATGGTCAACGGCGACGCGTCACGACGTTGTCACAGCTACGGTTGAACCGTCTCCGGTTGAACCGTCTCGGCAGCGGTAATCGAGAGCTCCAGACGCTCCGCTTTGCGCACCACAGTGACGCTCGTGGCCATGCCAATGCGATCGCCGGTGAGCAGGCGGTGGAGGTCATCGATGCCGTGGACCGGCTGCCCATCGAATCCCACGATGATATCGCCGGGCTGAATTCCCGCGCGGGCGGCGGGACTCCCTGCCTCCATCGTCGTAATCAAGACACCGCTCGGCTGAATCAGCCGGTGTGCGCGAACAGCGAGCCGTGGCAGCGACACGTTCTGCCCACCGACACCGATGCGGCTGCGGCGAACGTGTCCATACGCAATCAGCTGGCCGACCACGAGCTTCACCGTGTTGACCGCGACCGCGAAACAAATTCCCTGTGCAGGCAGAATCACGGCCGTGTTGACCCCAACGACGGTGCCGCGCGAATCGAGCAGCGGCCCACCAGAGTTTCCGGGGTTGAGTGCTGCGTCCGTCTGGATGACGTTATCGATCAACCGCCCCGAGACGGAGCGAAACGAGCGGCCCAGCGCGGAGACAACGCCGGCCGTCACAGTGCTCTGGAACCCCAGCGGGTTCCCGATGGCAATCACGACTTGGCCGACCCGCAATGCCGCGGAATCGCCCATTGGCGCCGTGGGCGCCGTGACCTGCGCGGAGTCTTCGACTCGCAGGACGGCGAGGTCGGTATCGGGATCGTCGCCGACGAGCGTGGCACGCAGCCGACGACCGTCCGCAAACGCCACGTCAGTCTTGGTGGCGCCGTGTGCGACATGGCTGTTTGTGAGAATGAATCCGTCCGGCGTGAAGACGAATCCCGATCCATGACCTCGCTCTTCTCGTTGGGCACGCGCGGTTCTGGAGCGGCGGTGATGGACTTCGACGCTTACGACGGCGGGTGCTACGCGCTCGACGACGCCGCTGACGGTCCGTGAGTAAGCGTCCAGCAGCTCAGCATCGGAAGGACTTTGGCTTGGGCCGGGCGGAGCGCTGGACATACCCTCGCCCGCGTCCGCCAAGGTGAGAATAGTGCTCATGCCCCAAGAACAACCCGCGGTTCCCTAGGCTTCCAGGATCCTGCGACGGTATAGCGCGAGTGTCGCCACGCCGGACACGCCGATCGCGAGCAGGAGCGCGCCGAGTGGCCAACGCGGGCCGAGCTGCCAGATGCCGGCCACGATGTACGCGATGCTCGCGACGACACCCAAGCCCAGCACTTCCTTGCGCGCCATGAGAATGCCGAACACGTATCCCCAGCTGAATGCGGTAAGCCCGAGGAAGATCAGCGCGTTGGGGATGATCTTGGTGGGATCGATGAGGTTGAGCCCACCCGCAAAGGCGCAGAACAAGCCGATCACGGTGTGCGTTGCGAGATGGAGCGCAAGCGGCAGAGGGACTGTGCCCATTTTGTTGAAGGTCATGGACATAAATTACGGTGTCAGGTGTGAGGTGTCAGGTGTCGGGAATGCCCGTGCGGACACCTGAAACCTGACACCAGACACCTGGATTCTCGACATGCAAGTCACCCGAACCTACCTGGAGCTCAAGGACCGCGCGCAGTTCAAGGCCGCGTTCGGCGAGTTTCGCGACATCGCGATTACACACGCCGAACGGCCACTTCCCGAGCTGTATCGCCAGTGCTACCGGGCTGTGGGGGAAGCATTTCACTGGCGCGACCGGTGGGACTGGACGGATGCGGAGATCCAGAAGCATCTCTCCGATCCTGCGATCCAGCTGTTCGTCGCGACCCGGACCAAAGGGACCAACCACGCCGCCCTCGCGGGGTGGTACGAGCTTCGGCGCGTGACCGACGACGACTCAGTGGAAATCGCGTATTTCGGCATAGTGGCGGCGGAGTTCGGGCGCGGCTTCGGCAAGCACCTGCTGTCGAGCGCCGTGCGGGACGCGTGGGCGCTCGGTCCCAAGCGTGTCTGGCTGCACACCTGTACGCTGGACCATCCCAATGCGCTCCCCAACTACGTCGCGCGCGGCTTCACGCCTTATCGCACCGAAACGTACGAGGTAGATTCAGCCACGTGAAACTCAACTTCAACTTCCAACTTACGCGCAAGCGCAAGCTCATCATCGCGGGAATCCTGCTTACTCCCATCCTGCTGTTCGCCCTGTACACCTGGTCCGCGCTGCAATGGAGCTTCTCCGAAGGGGAGCGCGCCGGCTTCGTGCAAAAATTCTCGAAGAAGGGCTGGCTGTGTAAGACCTGGGAGGGCGAGCTCGCGATGGTTGCGATGCCGGGCACCAATCCCGAGAAGTTCTTCTTCAGCGTCAGGGATGCTCAAGTCGCGCAGCACATCAACTCATCCATGGGCAGGCGGGTTGCGCTCTCCTACCAGCAGCACATAGGCGTGCCCACGACCTGCTTTGGCGAGACGGAGTATTTCGTGGTCGCCGTGAAGGTGTTGCCGCAATGAGCACAAACGGCTTCGGCAGCCGAGCAACACTAAAAGCGGGGGGCGCCACCTACGAGATTTTCCGCCTCGACGCCCTCGAGCGCCGGGGCCTCCCCGTCGCCCGCCTTCCTTATTCTCTCAAGATCCTGCTCGAGAATCTGCTGCGCCGCGAAGACGGCCGAGTGGTCCGGCCCGAGGATGTCGAAAAGCTGGCGCGCTGGGAGCCGCGCAAGGTTCCCGACGAAGAAATCGCGTTCATGCCGGCTCGCGTGCTGCTACAGGACTTTACGGGCGTGCCTGCCGTTGTGGACCTCGCCGCTATGCGCGACGCCATCGTGCAGATGGGCGGCGACCCCAAGAAGGTGAATCCGCTCCTGCCCGCCGAGCTGGTCATCGACCACTCGGTGATCGTCGATGAGTTCGGAACGCCCAAGGCCTTTCAGGTCAACGCCGACCTCGAGTTTCAGCGGAATCGCGAGCGGTACGCGTTGCTCCGCTGGGCACAGAAAGCGTTTTCGGGATTCAAGGTCGTTCCGCCCGACACCGGCATCGTGCACCAGGTGAATCTCGAATACCTGGCACGAGTCGTGTTTACGTCGGATGGGCGGGTGGGCGGATCGGCGGATGGGCGGCCCCAGGCGTACCCGGATACCCTCGTAGGAACGGACTCGCATACCACGATGATTAACGGGCTCGGCGTAGTCGGATGGGGAGTCGGTGGGATTGAAGCCGAGGCCGCGATGCTGGGTCAGCCGGTCTCGATGCTCATCCCGCAGGTCGTCGGCTTCCGGCTGAGCGGGCGCTTGACCGAAGGCGCTACGGCGACGGACTTGGTGCTCACGATCACGCAGCTGCTGCGTGCCAAGGGTGTCGTGGGGAAATTCGTCGAGTTCTACGGCCCTGGCGTCTCGACGCTGCCGCTCGCCGATCGCGCGACCATCGGCAACATGGCGCCAGAGTACGGCGCCACGATCGGCATCTTCCCAGTCGATCAGGAAACGCTCCGCTACCTCGAATTCACGGGCCGCCCGCCCGAGCAGGTGCAGCTGGTGGAAGCGTACATGAAGGAACAGGGCCTGTTCCATACGCCCGACGCACCCGAACCTGTCTACACCGATGCACTCGAGCTCAACCTCGCGACCGTCGAGCCCAGCATGGCCGGGCCCCGCCGGCCGCAGGATCGCGTCGGGTTGCGGGAGGTGCCGCGCGAGTTTGCCGCAGCGTTGCCGACGCTCATAAAGCCGACGACGCCGCCTGCAGTGGTAGCCGCTGCGTCTGCAGGTCAGAAATCCGTGGGACGCTGGGAGGGCGAAGGCGGGCAGGCAGGGTTCACACCACCGCGGCCGTCGCACGCGAAGCTGCGCATCGACGACGTAGAATGCGAGTTGCACCACGGCTCGGTGGTCATCGCCGCCATCACGAGCTGCACGAACACATCCAATCCTTCGGTGATGGTGGCGGCCGGACTGATGGCGAAAAAGGCGGTTGAGCTTGGCCTGCGCTCCAAGCCGTGGGTGAAAACGAGTCTCGCGCCGGGATCCAAGGTGGTCACGGATTACCTCGACCTGGCGGGACTCACGAAGCCGCTCGAGGCGCTGCGGTTTCATCTGGTCGGCTACGGCTGCACGACGTGCATCGGCAACTCCGGTCCGTTGCCGGAAGTCGTGTCGACTGCCATCGCCGAATGCGACCTCGTCGTCTGCTCGGTGCTCTCGGGGAATCGCAACTTCGAGGGCCGCATTCAGCAGGAAGTCCGGGCGAACTATCTGGCGTCCCCGCCGCTCGTCGTTGCCTATGCGTTGGCCGGCCGGATCGACATCGACTTCCACAACGAGCCACTCGGCATCGGCGCCAAGGGTCCCGTTTTCTTGCGCGACATCTGGCCGTCCAGCAAGGAAGTGGCCGAGGTGATTGCCCGGTCGATCAAATCGTCGATGTTCCACAAGAGCTACGCGGAGGTCTTCGAGGGCGACGAGCGCTGGCGCGGGCTCCCGGTGCCCGAGGGCGATCGCTTCGCCTGGGAGCCCGCGTCGACCTACATCCGCCGCGCGCCGTATTTCGACGGTATGCCCGTCCAACCCGGTCCGGTTCGTGACATTCGCGGCGCGCGCGTGCTTTGTCTTCTCGGGGACAGCATCACCACCGACCACATCTCGCCGGCCGGCTCGATTCGCAAGACGAGCCCCGCAGGCCAGTACCTCGTGCACCATGGCGTTCAGCCGCTCGACTTCAACTCCTACGGCGCGCGGCGCGGCAATCACGAGGTCATGATTCGCGGCACCTTCGCGAACGTGCGCCTCAAGAACCAGCTGGCGCCGGGCACCGAAGGACCCTTCACCGCCCATCTGCCCTCCGGTGAAGTGATGACGATCTACGACGCCTCGCTCAAGTACGCGGCGGAGAAGACTCCCCTGATCGTGCTGGCGGGCAAGGAGTACGGCTCAGGTTCGTCCCGCGATTGGGCGGCGAAGGGACCCCGGCTGCTCGGCGTGCGCGCGGTGATCGCGGAGAGCTTCGAGCGCATTCACCGGTCGAACCTGGTCGGGATGGGTATTCTGCCGCTCCAGTTTGCGCCGGGACAGAATCCTGCGTCACTCGGTCTTACGGGCAAGGAACGCTACGACATCCTCGGGCTGAGTGACATGCCGAAGGAGCTGGCGGTTACAGCGACCGGCAACGACGGCAAGGTGACGGGATTCAAAGTGCTCGTGCGAATCGATACACCGCAGGAGTTGCAGTACTACAAGCACGGCGGGATTCTGGAATACGTGCTTCGCCAGCTCGCGTGAAGCTAGATCGACTGTAGAAAACTCTCGAGCTCGGCCGGCGGCACGGCGCCCACGCGGCGCCCTACTTCTTTCCCCTGGCGGAATGCGATCAGCGTCGGGATACCCCGAATCCCGAAGCGCCGGCCTGTGACCGGATTCCGGTCAGTGTCGAGCTTGACCACCAGCAGCTCTCCCGCGCGGTGGTGCGCGACGTCATCCAGCAGCGGCGCCATGATCTTGCACGGCCCGCACCAGTCCGCATAGAAGTCGACGATGACCGGTACCGTCGTATCGGTCGTGACGCGATCGAAGGTGGCGTCGGACACCGCGATCGGCCGGTCGAGCAGGATCGGTTTGCCACACTCGCCGCATTGGGGATGCTGGACGAGGCGTCCGAGGTCCACCCGATTGAGGGTGGCGCAGAAGGGGCAGGCGACGGTCGCCTTGGGAGTCTCCGCCATGAGTCATTATACAATCGCCCGCGGCCCTGCGACCACGGATGAAGAGGCGCTCACAGCCAATTGCCACGAGGTTCACGGCCTCTCTTGCACATTGTTGCCATGAGTTCAAAGAATGTGGGATGGCGCGACGCCGGTATCCGCGGCTTTGTGGGAAGCGTCCTACTGCTGAACGCGGCAACGCTCCAGGACCGGCCTCTCGCGGCGCTCGCGCTCGGCTTCATCGGCTTGATCTTCATTGGCACCGCGCTGTTCCGGACGTGCCCCGTATACACCTTGCTGGGAATCAACCGGCGCACTTCATAACCCGGCCGCAGACGTTGCCGTGCCGCGATTGGGGCGTCACCTTTGTCGACCATGGTTGACAAGGCGACGACTGCGCTGGCCAGGTCGAGTTACGACCGCTGTTGTGAGGCCACCGACTTCCTGTCGGCGTTCTACCGAAACTTCCTGGCCGCGTGCCCGGAGGCGGTGCCACGCTTCGCCCACACCGACTTCGAGCGCCAGAACAAACTGTTGCGCCACGCCATCAGTCTCTTACTCATCTTCCCAAACCAACCGGTCAACGAGCCGCCGCTGCTCGCGCGCGTGGCCGAGCGGCACAGCCGGCGCGACCTGAACATCGCGCCTGCCCTCTACCGTCCCTTCATCGATGCGCTTATCGACACGGTGAAACAATTCGATCCCGAGTACACGCCGGCCGTCGAGGCGGCATGGCGGGCGACACTCGCGCCCGGCGTCGAATACATGAAGGCAAAGCACTAGACACACATCAGCCCTCGCTCAACGGGGGCGAGGGCTGACGGTTTACACGCCGGCACCCAGCTCACGCTTTCAGCTTCTTCTCCGGCGTGATCTCCACTGCGATCTGACGGGGTTTGGCCTTCTCGATCTTGGGCAGCGTCAGGGTCAACACACCGGCCTCATACTGAGCCTTGATGTGCTCCGGATCCACGGTCGTGGGGAGCGTGAAGGAGCGCTCGAACGAGCCATACGTCCGCTCATAGCGATGCACTTTCTCAGTCTTTGCCTCTGCCAGCTGCTCCTTCGTGCCTTGGATCGTGAGGAGATTGCCTTCGACGAGGATCTTCACGTTCTCCGGCTTCACACCCGGCACCTCCGCGGTAATGCGCAGATACTCCGGCTCCTCGAAGATGTCCACCACGGGCGTCCACGCCGCGGTGCTCGCCTCGACACCCGGCCAATCCAAGCCCATGAAGGGCTCATTGAACCCCCGGCCCATGCGCCGCTCGAGGTTATAGAGCAGCTCGAACCACGGATCACGCGGGGTCTTGCGAATCACTCCGAACATAGAATTCACCTCCTTTGGGGTCGGCACCTTCTTGGTGCCGCGGGGCAATCTATCCGTATGGGGGTGAATCCTCGGTGAATCGCCCGTGAAAAGAATCAGCCCCCGCTCGTTCCGAAATCGAGCGGGGGCTGGAGGTCGTCGGATTTCGCGTTCGGATACCGGAATCCTCACTCCATCCGGTGAACATGCGGCCGGCGACTCGCATCGTCCCGCATTGGCCACCGTTCCTGGTGGCCGCGTACAACCTAGCAGTCACGTCGTGAAGCGACCTTGAATCAATTATGAGACGTCACATCATGCGCTGCTGCAGCATGCGCTGCTGCATTGCGTCCGCCCACACGTTGACCTGCTGGCGCTGCGCGTCGGTGAGAACGGCTTTCGCTTGCGCGGCCGCCGAGAGCATCACTCCATGCGCCTTGCCCATCGCCGCATGCGCCTCGTTGAAATGCGCTCGCAGCGCATTCGTGTCGGGAGCGGCCGCTTGAAACGCCTGCGACACCGCATTCATGTGCGTTTTCGCGCCGCCCGCAGCCGCGTCATGAGCCGCCTTGGCCGCGTCACGGATCGCCGTGAGTCTGGTGACTTGATCGTTAGTGAGTCGCAGGGAGTCCTTCCACGCTAGCAAATGCCCCGGCTCATACGCCATGACCCTCATCATGGGGCCCATCATGTCGTGCATCATGCCCATCATGGCACCCCCGCCATGCGGTCCGTGCATTCCCATCCCGGCGCGCGGCCCCGGGCCCGGCGGTCGCGGGCGCGTCGTGTCCTGGGCGGCGAGCGGCAGGGCGATCAGGGACAGTCCGATGCCGATCAGTTGAATCCGTTTCATTTGAACCTTCCTCTCGGTCGAGTTATGCGGCGCACGCGGATGGACTCAGCGAGTTGCGTGTCAACAGCGACCTCCGCGTAGCCGATGCGGAACACAAATGCTGGGAATCGTTGGACGAGCTCGAGCTCGATCCCGGGGAGCGCGCCCAGCGCAGCCACCTTCCCCGCGCTGGCTGCTCCAGGATCCTGCAGGCACGTTATACACCCGCGCTCGCCCTCTGCCAAGCTGGTGAGCGGCACCGACTCGCAGTCGACTGCCGCGCAGCGGTCGGCTTCCGGTACGGGCAGTCCGGTGGGGCACTCATCGGCCCAGCCGCGTGGCGTGCCGGGCAGCAGGCGCTTGCGCAGCCACTCGATCGTCGTCACGGACTGAATCGCCCCGCGAGGCGCGCGAGCCAGGCGGGCGGAAGGGCGTTCTCATAGCCACAATTCGGGCAACGGACGTTGTGGCAGATGCCGGCGAGCGCACAGGCACGACAAACCGGTTGTCCCATGTCCTCCAGGAACTCCAGCGCGCACAAGCCGCACACCACGCGCCGGGCAATCATCTCAACCACCGCAACACGATGTTCACTAGGAACCCCACGCCGAATGCGAACGGCGTGATGAAGGCGAGCATCGCCAGCGCGGTCTTCGCTCCTCGCTCCTTCATCATCATCAGGAACTGGGCGATACAGGGCACGAACAGCGTGAGCGTCACGCCCGCCACCGCGAGCTGGACCGGATCGAGCAAACCCTGATGATTGAGATCGTACAAACCAGCCGCGCCGTAGTCGCGCCGGAAGAAGCCGAACAGGAAGATGGGAGCGGCATCCGCGGGGAGGCCGATGGCGGCCACGGCGGGCTCGACCCCGGCCACGGCAGCCGCGAGCATGCCTGTCTGATCGGCGATCCACAGCAGGACGCTGGCCAGGAGAAAGAGCGGCAGGACTTCGAGGAAATACCAGTGCATCCGCGTGTACGTCTTGACGAGCACATTGCCGGCGCGCGGGACGCGGAGCGGCGGCAGCTCCATGTGAAACAGCGGCGGCGCGCCGGGAAGCACCCGCGCGCCGACGGCGCCAACCAGGACGAACGTGCCAACCACTGCGGCTATCCAGACGCCAAGCACCAGCGGCTGGCCGGCCATGAGGGCCAGAATCACGCCGAGCTGCGCCGAGCAGGGGATCGCGAGGGCGAGGAGCAATGTGGCCAGCACGCGCTCCCGGCGGGTCTCCAGAGTACGGGTCACCATCGTCGCCATCGTGTCGCACGCGAACCCCAAGACCATAGGAATCACGGCGCGCCCCGAGAGACCGAGGCGCTTGAAGACGCGGTCGACGAGCAAGGCGATGCGCGGGAGATAGCCGGAGTCTTCGAGCACGGCGAAAAACAAGAAGAATGCGCCAACGATCGGCAGGATGATGCCGACGGCATACCGCAGTCCCAGCGTGAGCAGCCCGTACTCGCCCACGAACAGCGCGCGCAGGGCGTCCGAGGGCAGCCCGGCGAAGAGACGCTCGAAGAACGGACTGATCCACCTCCCGAATGCCACATGCTCGAGCCAATCCACGAGGGTGCCGCCTCCGAATCGCCCGACGAACAGGTACAGTCCGACGTACAGTACGACGCCGAGCGCGGGAACCCCCACGGCAGGGCGGCCTAGCGCGCGACCCAGCCAGTCCAACAGCCGGCGGTCGTACGCACCACCGCGGCGAGGTGAGGGCAGCAGCACGCGATCGAGTAGCGCCTCGACGGCGCGCTGCCGCTCGACCGCGAGCCGGTATGGGACCGGAGCATCGAAACGACCGGCCAGTTCGCGGGCCGCTGCGATCGCCCGCCGACCGCCGTCCCGCTCGTGACGGCGCACCGCGGCCTGGGCATTCGGATCGTCCTGGAGGAGCAGGGCCGCAACGGCCGCCGGATCGACAGGGTAAACGCCCGCGAGCCGGTCGCGGAGCCTCCCGAGCGCGGTGCCCACACCGTTTCCGTAGACGGGGGGCAGCGGCACGGGGGAAGTGCGCGCATGCAAGATCGCGGACCGCAGCTCGGCAATTCCCCACCCCGTCACCGCCACCACCGGGACGACCGCAACGCCAAGACGCCGCGCGAGGTCGCTCGGGAACAAACACACGCCAAGCCGCTCGGCCTCGTCCATCATGTTCAAGGCGATGACCAGCGGACGGCCCAACTCGAGGAGCTGGAGGGTTAGCGCCAGCATGCGCGGCAGATTCTTCGCGTCGACGACGTGGACGACCACGTCGGCCGTGCCATCCAGCAGGAGACGCTGCGCGACCCGCTCGTCGTCGGTCGTTGCCAACAGCGAGTACAGTCCCGGCGTGTCGAGCACCTCGCCTGCGACGCCGCCGAATGTCCCTGCGCCCCGAGCGATTTCGACCGATGTCCCGGGATAGTTGGAAACCGTGACGTAGCGTCCGGTGAGGCGGTTGAAGAGTGCGCTCTTGCCGACGTTCGGCGCGCCGACGAGGGCTACGCGCAGACCGCGAGGCCAGCCAGTCACCGCGCTCGCCTCTCCGTGACAGCTTGCGACGCTCGTCATCAGATGCAAGCCTACCGGCCGACGTTGAAAGGTGTGTTGTGGGTATGATGAAGAAGACTTTAGGAGCCCTGAAGGAAACCTCACCCGTTCTTCACCACACCCTCTCCCACGCAGGGATCTCTTGGAGGGAGGACGGTCATGGCCGATCTCACACCGCCGGTGGATCTGGGACGCAAGCGGGGCACCGGTCCGTCGCGCACACGACGGCCGGAGTACGTCGATCTGCGTCCTCCGTGCAACAACGCCTGTCCCGCCGGGGAGAACGTCCAGGCCTGGCTCGCTCTGGCGCAGGCGGGCAAGCACCGCGAGGCGTGGCTCCGAATCCTGGACGACAATCCGTTCCCGGCGGTGCACGGGCGCGTGTGCTATCACCCGTGCGAAACCTCGTGCAATCGCGCCGAGCTGGATGAGGCCGTCAGCGTCCACGCGGTGGAGCGGTTCCTGGGCGATCGCGCGCTGGCCGAAAGCTGGACGCCCGATGTTGCGCCGCCGACCGGCAAGCGCGTCCTGATCGTGGGGGCGGGCCCCAGCGGCCTGTCGGCGGCCTACCACCTGCGCCGCCTAGGACACTCTGTGGAGATCCGCGACGCCAGCGCGCTGGCCGGCGGGATGATGCACTTCGGCATTCCCGCCTACCGCCTGCCGCGCGACGTGCTGGCCGCTGAAGTGGAACGCATCCGGCGGATGGCCATCACCATCACGCTCGACCACCGCGTGGAGGACCTCGAGCGCGAGTGGTCGGTGGGCGCCTTCGACGCGGTGTTCGTGGCGGTTGGGGCGCACCTTTCCAAGCGAGTGGACATCCCCGCGACCGACGCGGTGCGCATGGTGGATGCGCTGAGCTACCTCCACGACGTGAGCCGCGGCGCACCACCGAAACTGGGACGGCGCGTCGCCATCTACGGGGGCGGCAACACCGCGATGGACGCCGCCCGCACCGCGCTCCGGATGGGACATGAGCCACTCATCATCTACCGGCGCGATTACGCCCACATGCCCGCCCTACCCTTCGAAGCCGACGAGGCGATGGAAGAGGGTATCCGGATTCATTGGCTGCGCAGCATTGCGTCGGCGGACGGTAACGACCTGCGCATCGAGGTGATGGAGGTCGGAGCGGACGGCAAAGCGCACGGCACCGGGAAGTACGAAACGCTGCAAGCCGACGCCGTCGTGCTGGCCGTGGGGCAGGAGGCGGACACCCGCTTTCTCGCCGAGATGGGCGGCGTCGTCACGCAGCCGGACGGCAGTGTGGAAGTGGATCACCGCATGATGACGGGCCGGGTGGGCCTCTTCGCCGGCGGCGACATGGTGCCTGCGCAACGCTCCGTCACCGTCGCCGTGGGTCACGGCAAGAAGGCCGCGCGGCATATCGACGCGTGGCTGCGCGGGGCGGTGTACCAGAAGCCGGCGGTGCGTGGCGACGCGACGTTTGACCAGCTCCGGCTCTGGTTCGCCCGGCTCGTGTCGCCGCAGGCGCAGGCGCGGACTCCTCTGGCGACCCGCCGGCGTGACTTCGGTGAGGTGGTCCAGGGCTTGACGGCGAGCGAGGCGCTGTTCGAGGCAAAGCGGTGTCTGTCCTGCGGCAACTGCTTCGAGTGCGACGCCTGCCTCGGCGCGTGCCCCGAGCGTGCCATCACCAAGCTGGGACCCGGGCTCCGCTATCAGTTCGATTACGATCGCTGTACGGGATGCGCCGTGTGCTTCGAGCAGTGCCCGAGTCACGCGATTCAGATGACACCCGAGCCGCTGGGCGCACGGTGACCGCCGCGCCGCTGATCGTTGACGGCAACGAGGCGTGCGCGAGCGTCGCATACCGCACGAACGAGCTGTGCGCGATCTTCCCGATCACGCCGTCGTCCACGATGGCCGAGCTGGCCGACGAGTGGGCGAGCGAAGGCCGGACCAACATCTGGGGATCGGTCCCCGAAGTCGTGGAGATGCAGAGCGAGGGCGGCGCGGCGGGCGCCCTGCACGGCGCGGTCCAGGCCGGGGCGCTCGCGACGACGTTCACGGCGTCGCAGGGCCTGCTGCTGATGATCCCCAACATGTACAAGATCGCCGGCGAGCTGACGAGCACGGTGCTGCACGTCGCCGCGCGCTCGATCGCCGCGCACGCGCTGAGCATCATCGGCGACCATCAGGACGTGATGGCGGTGCGGCCCACGGGGTTCGCGCTCCTCGCGTCCGGCTCGGTGCAGGAAGCGCAGGACCTCGCGGCCATCGCACAGATGGCGACGCTCGAGGCGCGTGTGCCGTTCGTGCACTTCTTCGATGGGTTCCGCACGTCGCACGAGCTGTCCCGGATCGTGGGACTTTCCGACGACGACCTGCGCGCGCTGCTCGATGACGAGCTGGTGCGGGCGCACCGGGCGCGCGCGCTGAACCCCGACACCCCGTTCATCCGCGGCACCGCGCAGAATCCCGACGTCTATTTCCAGAGCCGCGAGGCGGCCAATCCGTTCTTTGCGCGCACGCCCGGGATCGTGGAGCGCGCGATGCGGCGCTTCGCCGAGCGCACGGGCCGGCGGTACGCGTTGTTCGAGTACAACGGTGCGCCCGATGCCGAGCGCGTCGTGGTGCTGATGGGCTCGAGCGGCGCGACGGCGCGCGAGACCGTCGAGTGGCTGGTGGCGCGCGGCGAGCGCGTCGGCGCGCTGCAGGTGCGGCTGTTCCGGCCCTTCTCGGTGCGGCATTTCATCGCCGCGCTCCCCGCGACCACGCGCGCCATCGCCGTGCTCGACCGGACGAAAGAAAGCGGCGCGCTGGCCGAGCCGCTGTGCCTCGACATCGTGGCAGCGCTGGCGGAAGGCGGCCGCACGGTCCCCGTGATCGGCGGACGCTACGGCCTCTCCTCAAAGGAGTTCACGCCGGCGATGGTGAAGGCGGTGCTCAGCGAGCTGAAGGCGCGCCGCCCGCTGAATCATTTCGTCGTCGGGATCGATGATGACGTCGGGCATGCGAGCCTGCCGCACGATCCCGATTTCCGCACCGAGCCCGACGCGACGTTCCGCGCGGTCTTCTATGGCCTCGGCGCCGACGGCACCGTCGGCGCGAACAAGAACAGTTGCAAGATCCTGGGCGAGGAAGCGGATCTCTTCGTGCAGGGTTACTTCGTCTACGATTCGAAGAAGTCGGGCTCGCGCACGGTGTCGCACCTGCGCTTCGGGCGCGCGCCGATCCGGTCTGCCTATCTGATCGACCGGGGGCGGGCGCAGTTCGTCGGCTGCCACCAGTTCTCGTTCGTGCACTCGATCGACGTGCTCGGCATCGCCGCCAACGGCGCGACGTTCCTGCTGAACAGCCCCTACGGTCCCGAGGAAACGTGGGACCGCCTGCCGCGCCCGGTGCAGGAAGAGATCATCCGCAAGCGGCTCAGCATGTGGATCATCGACGCGACCGCCGTGGCGCGCGAGGCCGGAATTCCGGGGCGCACCAACACCGTGCTGCAGACCTGCTTCTTCGGCATCTCGGGCGTCCTGCCGCGCGAGCAAGCCCTCGAGAAGATCAAGGCCGCGATTCGCAAGACGTACGGCAACAAGGGCGAGCACGTGGTGCGCGCGAACTGCGCGGCGGTGGACGCCACGCTCGAGCGGCTGCGCCAGGTGCCGGTTCCCGCGACCGCGACGAGCCGCGTCGAGCTCTCCCCGATCGTGCCGTCCCACGCGCCCGAGTTCGTGCAGCGGGTGACGGCGCCGATGCTCGCCGGCCGCGGCGATGAGCTTCCCGTGAGCGCGCTGCCCGTGGACGGCACCTATCCGAGCGCCACGTCGCGCTGGGAGAAACGCAACATCTCCGACAGCGTGGCGGAGTGGGATGCCACCGCGTGCATCCAGTGCGGCAACTGCGCGATGATCTGCCCGCACGCCGCCATTCGCGCCGGCCTCGTGGAAGAGGCTCGGCTCGTGGGCGCGCCCGCCGGTTTCCCATCGGCCCCGATCGACGAACGCGGCTTCCCCACCACGCGCTACACGCTCCAGGTGTACGTGGAGGACTGCACCGGCTGCGGTCTGTGTGTGGAAGTGTGTCCGGCCGAATCGACGGCCGGACGGCCGGACGGCCCGACGGCCGGAACGCGCAAAGCGATCAATCTGACCGACCGTGAGCCCATTCTCGAGCGAGCGCGGGCGAGCGTGGCATTCTTCGAGTCGCTGCCGGTGACCGAGCGCGCGCAGGTGGATTTCTCGACGGTGCGCGGCACGCAATTCCTCGAGCCGACGTTCGAGTTCTCGGGCGCGTGCGCCGGCTGCGGCGAGACGCCGTACCTGAGCCTGCTGTCGCGATTGTTCGGCGACCGCATGCTCGTCGCCAACGCGACGGGCTGCTCGTCGATCTACGGCGGCAACCTCCCCACGACGCCCTGGGCGATCAACTCCGAGGGACGCGGCCCCGCCTGGTCGAACTCGCTGTTCGAGGACAACGCCGAGTTCGGGCTCGGAATGCGGCTCGCCGCCGACGGCCAGCTCGCGATGGCGCGCCGGCTCACCGGCGCGCTGCGCGGCGCGCTCGGCGGGGAGCTGGCGGACGCGCTGATTGCGGCGCCGCAGCGCGAGGAGCGGGACATCCGCGCGCAGCGGACACGCGTCGCTGCGGCGCGAGCCGCGCTGCAGCCGTTGGCGGACGCGGGCAACGAAGGGGCGCGGCAGTTACTGTCGGTGCTCGGCGGCCTGGTACGCCGCAGTGTATGGATCGTGGGCGGCGACGGCTGGGCCTACGACATCGGCTCGGGGGGTCTCGATCACGTACTGGCGAGCGGCCGCGACGTGAATGTGCTCGTGCTCGACACCGAAGTGTACTCGAACACCGGTGGCCAGGCCTCAAAGGCCACGCCGCTCGCGGCGGTGGCGAAGTTCGCGACCGCCGGCAAGGCGACGGAAAAGAAGGACCTGGCGCTGCAGGCCATCGCGTATGGAAACGTGTACGTCGCGCGCGTTGCGTTGGGCGCCAACCCGCAGCAGACACTGCTCGCGCTCCGCGAAGCGGAGGCGTACCCGGGTCCATCGATCGTGCTCGCCTACAGCCATTGCATCGCACACGGTTACGATTTGCGGATGGGTATCGACCAGCAGCGGCGTGCGGTCCACAGTGGCTATTGGCCGCTGCTGCGCTACAACCCACAGCTCCGCCGAGTGGGCGAGAACCCGTTCACCCTCGATTCGCCGCGGCCGACGCTCGGGTTCCGGGACTACGCTGAGCAGGAGCTGCGCTATCGGATGCTGACGCGCACGAACCCGCAAGAAGCGGAAGCGCTCTTCGGCCAGGCCGAAGCGGCGATCGCGCGGCGCTGGCGATTGTACGAAGACCTCGCGGGGCTCGTGTGACCCTCGACCGGCTCCTCGATCTGGGCTTCGAGCGCGCGGAGATCGCGCTCACCGCCACAGAGTGCTTACAGATCGACCGGAACACGGTCATCGTGACGACTTCCCGCCCCGCCATGGGCACGCTCGTCTCGGTGTCTGCGCTCGGCTCGGCGCAAGGGCTCCTCGACGAGGCGATCGGCCGCGCATTCGGCGAGATGGATCGGCTCATCGCCATCTTTTCGCGCTTCGAACCGGCGTCGGCGCTCACCGCCCTTAACGACACCGGCCGGCTGGACGGTCCACCCCCCGAGCTGGCCTACGTCGTAGCCCGTGGGCTCCGCTACCACGCAATGACGCGCGGAGCGTTCGACATCTCCGTCGAGCCGCTTCTCAGGCCGGGCGCCGCACTCGCGGATGCCCTGGCTGTGGTGGGCGCCGAGCACGTCGCCGCGTCGAACCGCGCTATTCGGCTCGGCAAAGAAGGAATGGGCCTGACGCTGGACGGCATCGCGAAGGGCTACATCGTGGACGCCATCGCGCGCGCCCTGACGCGCGGCGGCGTGCGCAGCTACCTCATCAATGCCGGCGGCGACATCCGGAGCGCGGGCGCCAGAGAAAATGGGCGCCCCTGGACCGTCGGCGTGTGGGACCCCGATGCGCCCGGCCTGTTTCCCGACGTCATCCGTCTCGCCAACGCCGCCGTGGCCACGTCGGGCAAGTACGAACGCGGCGATCACATCGTGGACGCCGCAACCGGCCGCTCACCCGACTATCACACCAGCGTTTCGGTGCTCGCGCCCACGGCAATGGCCGCCGACGCGCTGGCAACCGCCCTCTTCGTGCTCGACGCCGCGCGCGGGCTAGCGCTCGTCGAGTCGCTCGCGCATTGCGAGTGCCTGATTCTGGACTCTGATGGCCGCCAATTCCGCACCAGCGGATGGCGCAAGGAGCCATGATGCCCTGGACACCTTCCCCGAAATTTCAAGCCGGCACGATGGTCGCGCTGCGAGTCCTCATCGGATGGCACTTCCTGTACGAGGGACTCGCCAAACTGCTCAACCCCTACTGGACGTCGGCCGGTTACCTCGCCGAATCGCAGTGGTGGTTCAAAGGCGTGTTCCTCGCCATCGCCGCGAGCCCCGGGGCGGTGACGGTCGTGGATTACGTCAACATGTGGGGCCAAATCGTGATCGGCCTCGGCCTCATGTTCGGGCTCTTCACGCGCTGGTCTGCGATTGCCGGCATCGTGCTGCTCGCCCTCTACTATATCGCGGCGCCCCCATTCGTCGGGTACACCTATCCGATCCCGACCGAGGGCAGTTACCTGATCGTGAACAAGGTCCTGATCGAGCTCGCCGCCCTACTCGTCGTGCTTGCGTATCCTACGGAGCAGAGCTTCGGGCTGGACCGATTCCTCGCCCGCAAGCCGAGCGGCTCGATAACGGAGCCGCTCGCGCCCGCAGTTTTGGAGAGCACCGCCCATGACTGACCAAAAGAAACCTACCGGCAACGATTGGCTGACCATGTCGCGCCGCAGCGTCCTCAAGGCGCTGGTGTCGGTCCCCGTCTTCGGCGTGTTCTTCGTGGAATTCCTCAGGAAGAAAGCGGGCGACGACGTCAAACGCCGCGCTCTGCTCGCCGAGCTCGGTGTGAGCGAGAGCGGTCCCGCGGTGATCCCGAACGCGATCTCGCGCCCGCCGGGCAAGCGGATTCGCCTCGGCATCATCGGGTACGGTGGGGAAGGGGAGTCGCTGGTGCGGCACGCTGGCTTCGCGCACCCCGACTGGATCGACGAGGCCAAGAAGAACCACGACGAGGACCCGCGCGACAAGGAGCTCGAGACCTATCTGGGCCAGGACGACCTCAACGTCGCCCTGACCGCGGTGTGCGATTTGTTCGACGTCCGCACCGAGCGCGCCATCGCCGCGTCGCAGGTGACGCAGCGTCCCGGCGGCGGCGCGGCGAATCCGCCCGCCAAGCGCTTCAAGCGCTACACCGACCTGCTGGGGAGCGGCGAGGTGGACGCGGTGATCATCGCCACGCCCGACCACTGGCACTCGCGGATCACGATCGATGCCGCGAGCCGGGGAATCCCGGTGTATTGCGAGAAGTGCATGACACGCACGGAAGCGGAAGCGGTCGCGATGCACGACGCCGTCAAGCGCTCGAAGATCGTCTTCCAACTGGGCCACCAGAACCGGCAGTCGGAGAGTCACCAGAAGGCGCGCGAGGTGGTGGACGCGAAGATCCTGGGCCCGATCACGCTGATCGAGTCGACGACCAACCGGAACTCGCCCTGGGGCGCCTGGGTGTGGGACATTCACCCCGAGGGCAACCCGCAGACCATCGACTGGGCGCAGTTCCAGGAGCCTGCCGCCAAACGCGTGCCCTTCAGCTTGGAGCGCTTCTTCCGCTGGCGCTGCTGGATGGACTACGGCACGGGACTGTCGGGCGACTTGCTGTCGCACGAGTACGACGCCGTCAACATGGTTCTCGGCCTGGGGATTCCGAAGTCGGTGGTTGCGTCGGGTGGCGTCTACTTCTTCAAGGACGGCCGCGACGCGCCCGACGTGTTCCAGGCCGTGTACGAATATCCCGACCGCGACCTGACGTTCGTCTACAGCGCCACGCTCGCCAACGGCAACAACCGCGGGCTGGTGTTCATGGGTCACGACGCCTCGCTGCGTGTGAGCGGCGCGCTGACTGTGTCAGCCGACGGGGAATCGACGCGTTTCGCCGACAAGATTCAGAGCGGGACCATCGATCCGTCGCGGCCGATGTTCACCTATCGGCCCGGATCCAAGGGGATCGACGCCGTGACGTCGGCGACGGCCGAGTACTTCGCCAGCCGCGGCCTGCTGTACACCTATCGGGGCGGCCGCCGCGTGTCGGCCTATCACCTGCACATCGCGGAATGGCTCGACGCGATCCGCAACGGCGGCGACACGAGCTGCAACATCGACCGCGGGTTCGAAGAGGCGATTACCTGCCACATGGCTACGCGCTCGTATCTGGAGGGGCGCAAAGTAACGTGGGATCCCGTGGGGAGGCGGATCGTGTAACTCGCTGCCCTCATGGAAGGGTGGTTAGGGGTCAGTGAAAAATCACAGCGCAGTGAGGCCCGTGAAGCGATATTCGCGCGGGTGGGCTCCTCACATCTGGAGGGAATGGACGATGCGTGCACGATCATGGAAAGTGGGAGCGGTCGCGGTCGGCGCCGTTCTGGGGCTGTGTCTCTGGGCGTCGAGCGCCGCCGCGCAGGCGGTGCCGGATTCCGTCGGCGTGGCCCTGTATCGGCAGCATTGCCGATCCTGTCACGGTACCAAAGGCGTTCCGCCGGCCCGGATGGTAACACTCTATCCGAAGCTCGAGACGCTTGCCGATTCGGCGTTACAGGCGCGGCTCCCGGTAGATTCCATCGTTGCGATATTGCGGCAGGGAAAGGGGAAGGACATGAAGTCCTTCGCGGACAGGCTGTCGGCAGCGGAGATGGCCGCCGTCGCGAAGTTCGTGAAGACGTTCGGATCGCCGGCGCCTGCCGGGCCCTAGGGTCGCCGCGGCGGCGGGAACGTATCGTAGAACTGCGGGGTCACGGCGGCGTCGCGGCCGCGCAGCGTGGCAAGGTACTGCGCCAGTTCCTCGATTTCTTGATGCGACAGCGCCGGCGGGCCGTACGACGGCATGCGCGACTGCTCGTGGAATCGGCTTGGCTGTTCCATGAAACTGTGGAGCCACCCGGCCGAGTGCCGCAGCCCCACGGTCGTCAGATCCGGTCCCTCCTCACCTCCCTGCCCCGCCACGCGATGACAGCCGCCGCACTGCTGTGACTGATACAGCGCGCGACCGGCACGCTGCACCGACGTAAGCGCGGCGTGCGGGTCCTCCGCCCCTGCGGGCGCGCGTCCCGCGGCACCGATCAGAAACCCCGCCCCACCAAGCAACAGGGCCAGCCCCGCGAGCGCGGCGGGCCGATGCAATAGATTGCGCGTGCTACCGCGGTCGAAAAACGGCAGTCCCAGCAGCACAATGAGCAACACCGTCGGCACGCCGACCGCGATCACCGCTTCGAGCGAGCCTGGCACCAGCTTGAGCAGTTGATAGATCGGCAGGAAATACCATTCCGGCCGCGGTACGTACGACGTATCGGTCGGATCCGCGGGCGCCTCGAGAGGCGCTCCGAAAAGCACCGCCAGCAGCACGATGACGAGCACGGTGGCCGCGGACACAACCGCGTCCTTGCCCAGGATATCGGGCCAGAATCGCATGCCGCCACGCTTGCTCGCGGCGTATGCCTGCCGGTAATACCCAGGGTATGCCGGATCTTTGGTGCTGCGCGGCGCTCCCACCTCGAGGTCGCGCGGCCGGGCCGCGATGCCCTGGCGGACGACGACGATGATGTGCAATGCGACCAGCACCGTCAGAAGCAGCGGCAGCCACAGCACATGAAATGCGTAGAAGCGAGCGAGCGTCGCCGCACCGAGCTCCGAGCCGCCGCGCAGCAGCGCGACCAATGCCGCACCGATGACAGGGGTTGTGCCGGCGATGTTGGTGCCGACGGCCGTGGCCCAATAGGCCTTTTGGTCCCACGGCAACAGGTATCCCGTGAAGCTGAACCCCATCACGACCAGAAACAGACCGACACCGAGCATCCAGTTGACTTCGCGCGGGTACTTGTACGCGCCCACGGCAAACACGCGGATCATATGCGCAATGATGAGCACCACCATGGCGCTCGCGCCCCAATGATGGATGCCGCGCAACAAGGTGCCGCTCGCGACCTCGCGCGTGACGTACTGGATGCTTTCGTAGGCGTGGTCTGGTGATGCCGAGTAGTAGGTCGCAAGCACCGTTCCGGTGATGACCTGCGCGAGAAACACGGTCAGCGTCGCACTGCCGAGCGTGTGCCACCAGGTCAGCCGGGCGGGCACCTCGCGGTCGAGCAGGTCGCGCTTGGCGCGCACTAGATCCAGTCGTTCGTCGAGCCAACGAAAGAGTGCCATGGCTCAGACGTCAGCCTTCTCGGTCACGCCGAGATGGAAGTCCTGATAGCGCGTGTAGAGAATGCCGTCCTCGACCTTCACCTCGAGGGTGTCGAGCGGCCGCGGCGGCGGCCCGCCGAGCACGGCCCCCGTCTTGAGGTCAAAGAATCCCGTGTGGCACGGGCAGCGGAATACGTTTTTTTCCTCGTCCAAGAAGTAATTGCAGCCCAGGTGAGTGCAGCGGCCGTTGTAGACGCGGAAGGTCTCGCCATCGGCGGTGTAGATCCACACGTTCCGGAGCCGCCGGGTTTCCACCCAGGCATCGTGTACCGCGTCCACGAAATCGACCTTCGTGGGAACCTCCGGATCGAATTGATCGATCTCGCCGAGCCGGATCCACTTCTCCTCGCGCCGGTGGCGGAACGACGGTGAGAGAAACGCGCGCAGCGCCGGGACGCCCGCAAGCAGCGCAGACGCCGCGCCCCCGATCGCCGTCGCCCACCGCAGGAACTTGCGACGTCCCACCGATACGATGCCAGGCGTTTCAGTCGCCATGCGCTCTCCTGTTAGTCATTCGGGATGGCCGCGCCGTGACACACCGTGCACATCTGCGCGTTCTTGCGCCGCAGCCGCTCGGCGTCGAAGCCGGGGCCGTGCGGATTGAAGCGCCGGCCGCCCAGGGCCGAGTGGCACGTCAGGCAGTCTCGCTCGGCATGGCAGGCGGTGCAACTTTCCAGACTTTGCCGGGCGGCCTGCCCGTGTCCGGCACTGAACGTGCTGCTCGCATCATGGTAGCCGGCGTCCAGCGGCCCAGTACTCACCAGGCCCGCCGTGGCATGACATGTCTGGCAGAAGCTGCCGCTGTTGTGGCAATCGGCGCAGCGCGTCTCGCGGCTGTAAGCGGCGGCCGGATGGCGCTGCAGAAATCCGATGGGGTGATAACCGGCAGGACTCGCGGCGGCGTCCGGGCGGTGGCATTGCAGGCAATCGGTGCGCACGTGGCAGCCGGCGCAGGTCACCGGCGCGCTGGCCGCATATGACGCGTGGCGGCGCGCGAAGTTCTCGCGATGTGAGGGCGGCGGTGAGCGCCGTGGCTGCGCACCGATACCGCGACCCGCGCCTGCCGCGTGCAGCGACGCCCCCACGGCTTGCGACGGCGCATGACAGCCGAGACAGCTCTCCCGCGTATGGCACGTCGCGCATTGCTGCGGATTGGCCCGTACCATGGCACCATGGCGGCTCAAGAACGAGGGGGCATCGTGCGACGGTGGACGTTGCAGCTGGACCGCGATCGCGCGCGAGCGCGGATCGGGATCCAGGGCCTGAATGGCCGCCCGCTCGGGAGCATCCACGTGACACGTGATGCAGAAGTCGCGCGCGTGGCACACCGCGCAGGACGGCGACACCGGCTCTCTCGTTGCCGTCGCCAGCCGTCCATGAACCCCGCCCGTCACGAACCCCGGCGTGCGATGTGAGGGAGGCGCGGGGAAGCCGGCGATGTCGGCGGGGCGCAACGATGCCGCGCGCACCAGCGGGACATGGCAGGTCGAGCACACAGTATCTGGCACCGTCAGGTGCGTCGCCCCCGGCGCGTGGCACTCGACGCAGCGCTCCGGTACGCCTCGATGCACGTCCATCGGGCCCGCGCCCGCGGGCACGTGACAATCGCGGCAGGCGAGCGGCTGAGGCCCTTGCGGTGTCGTGCGCGCCATCAGCGGCACCAGGTCATGCACAAACTTCAGGTTACTCGGATGCGGCGCCGTTGGTGGTTGCCAGGCGATGCGCGGCATCGTCGTGCCGTCGTGACAGGCCGTACAACGGACCGGATCGGGCCAGAACGTCGTGTCGGGATTCTCAGCTCCCGGATGGCACGCGATGCAGCTCGGGAAGACGCGCGCGTGTCGCGAGTGGTCGAATCCGGCGGGTCCCTGCGCGGCCACTCGCGTGACGCCGGTCGAGACTGCAAGGCAGCCGAGCATCACCCGCAGCCAGCCCGGGCGGCCGCTCACTGCGGAGTCCGGGCCGACCGGCCGCCGGGCAGCATTTGAATGGATGGAGGCAGGCCGCGCAGGTCCGCCGCATTGCCGAACGCCATGACGACGCGCGCGCTCGCGCGCCAGTGATTCCAGTCGAACGCGCCGGCGTCGGGACGGTGGTGCGCTTCGCTGTAGTGATAGGCGGTGAGTCCGATGCGGAATCGTTCGGACGACGCGAATTGCGCGTCCAGGCCGAGCGTCCGAACCCCGACGTCGTTGAAGCGAAATTCGAGCGGCCGATCGAAGCTCGAACCCAGTAGGGTGGCGCGGATTCTGGGCGACGGCTGGTAGGTGATCGCAGCCGCGGCACCCGCCACCGACGCGCCGGGTCCGAATTCGCGTTGATAGTCGGCATCAACCGTCCACGCCGGAACGGGGGTCGCCGTGATGCCCAGCGCGGCGCGCCAGCCGTCTCGCTTGGCGCTGAACAGCGGCGTTTCCGTCGCCGCCTCGTCGTACCGATACCGTTCGTAGCGGCCACGCAGCTCAACATGGGACAGCGCCGCGTAGGCGACTGACGCATCGAGCGCGCGATACGGAACGGGGCTGAAGGCTCCCCAGATCGTCCAGAGATCGAAGTGTGGGCGGTAGCGCCGCGCACCCAGCGTCCCGCGCACCCGGCGCGTGACGTACGCGACGCTGGCCTCCGCGCTCCCCCACCATCCCGCCGCCAGGTCGTAATCAGCGCCTCCTGAGATCCGCACGTCCCTGGCGGGCCGCAGCGCGCCATCTAAGCCGATGCGTTCGGAGACGAATTTCTTGGCGCGCGGATCGACCTCACGCTGATACTCGACCCGCGCATCTACTCGCGCTGAAGTCCAGCCGCCTCCCACTCCCGCGATCAATTGGCGCTCGAGCGGCTGAAAATCGTCGAGGGGATCGAGCGCCGGACTCGTGACGGGGAGCGCCGCGCCGCGGGCCAGCCCCCACCCCCCGTATGCCTGCAACTCGATCCCGTGCGGCGCGTCGCGCACAGTCACCCCCGCGCCGTCGAAACCGGTCATCCCGAGCCGCGAGGGGATCACCTGCCGGCCCAGCCGTGCGGTAACCCGCGGCACGGCGTATTCAGCGTAGCCTTCGAGAAGCTGCACAGCGGGGCTCGTTCCAGGCCACACGTCGGCGGTGCCAAGATCGACCCCGACTCGGGCCGCAGCCCGCACGCTCAGGCCTTTGATGCCAAAACCCCATAGCGAGGCTTCCACCGCGCTCGTGGCGGGTCCCCCGCGCCGGATTGCGCCAGGGCGGAAGAACGTGCAGTACGCCGCTCCCGGCAGGCAGCGCACCGCGAACCCGTCAGGAGAGACGGGCCCGCTGCCCGGGGAGATCACGGTATCGGCAACCGGAATGCTGTCGAGCGTGACGCCACGGTAGGCGACGGTCTGCCAGCGCGTGTCGACACGCACGCGATAGCCCTGCGCTGCGGCCGTCAATGGCAGCAACACTCCCGCAAGGAACGAGATCGCCGCGGGGGACCTCATGCTCCCTCGACCTTGCGCAGATGGACGCGGAATTCCTCCGGCGCCGCGAGGAAATGACAGGTCGTGCACTCTTTCTCGGCGTGATGCGCCGTCTTGCCAGCGTGACACGTCTGGCAGAACGTGCGGTTCGGAACGAGCTGCGCGACGACGTCCTCGACATGGCAGTTGTCACACGCCACGTGCGCATCGGCGAGCGAAGCGTGGGCGGCCTTCGGGTCCGCGGCCCCATGACAGGAGCGGCAGTCGCGCCCCACCGCATGATGCGGTTCGTGACAACTGCGACAGGCCACGGTGGGATTTGCGTCCAGCGTGACCTCGGTGGTATGGCACGCCACACAGCGTTGTCCCGCGTGACGGGCGTGATCGAAGGTCACGGCGCGTTCCCGGGGAGCATGCCCGGCGACCGCCACGGTCACCGGCACGGAGTGCTCCCCCGAGCGCCCGGCGGCATGGCAGCGGGCGCAGTTGTTCGTCGCCGGGGACTGGTGGTGACACAGCTGGCACCCCCGTGGTGGCGTGAAGGTGAGCCGCGCACTGCGTGCGGTAACGTGGCAAGTGATGCAGGGAAGGCTCTTATGTCGGGGATGCGAGAAGGTGTCTGGCGAGGATGTCACATCGAGCAGTGGCGGAGCATCACCTTTGACTTTCTGCGGCCGCTCCGGCGCGGCCGAGACTCTGCGCTGCACCCGGGTGGTGTCGAACGGCAGGGGCGGCTTCAGCCGCGACCGCTCCCGCACGGCCTCATGGCAGCCGGTACAATCGCTGGCGTCCACGCGCGCCTGGTGCGGGAGATGGCACGTGATACAGGATGCGGTCGCCGCGCGGTGGGCGGCACCGGTGTGGAACGGCACCTTCCGCCAGTCGGCGTGGCACGCTGCGGTGGTACAGGTGAGCCGCGCGGCTGCCGGTGATTCCTGCTTGTGGGGATTGTGACACATGCCGCACGTGCCGCCGTGTGGATCGCGGGACGGATCGAAGTTCATCGCCGCCAGGCGCTCTTGCATCGCGTGACAGGAGAAGCACTGGCGTTCGCCCGGGCGCAGGGCGCCCGCCGCCGAATCGCGCGTGGCGAGCGCCGGCACCTCCGCGGTGAACCGGTGGCAGGTGGTGCAGTGCAACGTTGTCTGCTCGCGCATCCCGCCCAGCGCGATCTTGTTCATCTCGTGGCAGCCGCCCTGGCCGCAGGTGCGGTCGAGCGGGCCGAAATGGTGGACCTCCACCGCGTGGCACGTGACGCACTGCACGTTGCGCAGCGCCGGATTGTCGGACTCGAGGTGCGTGCGGTGGCCGGCGGTGGACGCGATCCGCTGCCAGACTTCCTTCTCACCCGTCACATGGCATTTCATGCAGACGGCGTTGGGCACCTTGGCGTGCGGCCCGATTTCCGAGGGTCGCTCGGCAACCCACAAATACATCTGCCGCATGCTGGCGTACAGCGACTGCTGGTGGCAGTTATGGCACGACAACGTGCTGTGCTCGCTCTGCGTGAACCGCTCGTACGCCGCTCCCATGACGTGACAGCCGGTGCAGAAGCCGTTGTCGTGTTGCATGTAGTTCCAGCTGGCGGTGCCGAACGCGAGGCCAAAGATGACGACCGCCGCCGCCGCCCCGATCAGCACGCTGCGCGTGTTCCGCGGGCGGGTCTTAACCCAGGTGATGATTCGCTGGCGCCGGCGCCACAGCACCACGAGCAGGGCGACGGCGAGCACGGCACCGAGCGCCGCGCCGGTGATCTGGAGCCAGGACGGCAGGTTGAAGAAGAAGCGAACGACTGCGGCGATTCCGCCGGGCAGCGGTGGGGGACCGACGGTGGACTGCTGGAGCGGCACCATGGCGGGTTTTACGCTAACAACAACGGCGGGCCCCGGTAACCCTCCGGTTCCGGGGCCCTTGGTTCGCCCGCGTGCAGCACGCCCGTCGTCTACCGCTGGCTCGCACGCAGCCGCACGCCGGGCGGCAGAGGACCCGTCAACTCGGGCGGCCTTGGAGCCGACAGACCGTACGTGGTGTGCATCGTCGCGATGGACGAGGTCAGCAGCGCCTTGAGCAGGAACGGATTGTGCACGCCGTTGCCGGACGCCATGTGCGTGCTGAAGGTGTTGCCGAACATCTTCCCGCTCAAGAAATAGGGCCGGTCCTCGGTGGCCGCGAGCGCGGCGTTCCAGAGGGTGCCTTTCGCGACCGTCGTGACGTTGTTCCGGAAGCTCAGCTCGGCTGAATCCGCCGCACTCCCGCGCATTGCCCGCGTCATGAGCTGCGCGATCAGGCCCTGGTCGATCGGAACCGAATCGACGACGGCGTCGCCGTCCAGGTCACGCCAGATCTGATCCAAGTAGTTGTTCAGCTCGCCCTTGAGCGTCTGGTAGGCGAGCCTCGCGACCTGCGGCCCTCCGATGTGGCAATTGCCGGTCGAGCACGCCGTGAAGTCATGCACCGTATCGGGCGCGACGGCGTCCTTGCAGGGCTTTGGAATGCCCGCGGCATCGGGGCATGGAATGGCTTCGAACGTGTGCCCGACGCTCTGGAATGTGAATGCTCCGGTGAGCTCGTCCGTGATCGTCGTGCGCACGACGTGACACGTGGCGCACAGCTTCGGATTCGCCTCCGTGCCATGACTACTGGCCATCTGGGTCGTATCGTAGGCGAAGCCCGGCGGCAGCCAGCCCACGTTCTCCCCGAGCACGAGCAGCCCCTGCGCGCCGTGCGCGCCGCGCGAGGTAGCGGTGGGCGAGCTCGCCACCGACCACGGCGGCGTGCCGCTGCGGGAATGGCAGGTCACGCACAGCTGTTCGCGCGTGGGCTGCGACAGCGGCGCGCGGAGCTGATGCTCGTACGGCGAGCCGTGCGGATTGTGACACGTCACGCACCCGATTCGCTCGGGCGTCGCACTGCCTTTTTCGAGGTAGTTGGTGTTTGCCCCGAACTTGATGGTCATCGCCGTGCGACCTTCGTGGCACGGCATGCAGCTCGGATTGGTCCCCGCATTCGCGAAGCCGGGACCGGAGCCGTGTGCCGATTCCTTCCACTGCTCCACGAACGGCGTATGCACGCCGGTATGGCACCCGCTGCACGACGTCACGACGCCGGTGTCAACGTGGATGGACGCCAGCGGGTGATTCGCCTCGATGTCGGCATTCTCGACGTGCGCGAGCCCGGGACCGTGGCAGTTTTCACACTGCACGTCGTGATAGGCGGAATCCGCCACTGTCGAGTAACCGGCGGGGTGGCCGACGAAATTGCCGAGCTCCGACACGCTATGACACACATTGCAGGAGCCTGTGGCGTGCCCGGAGAGTTGCAAGTCGCTCCAGGCCCGGGCGTGTTTGGTGCTCACCCAGTCTCCCTGGACGCCGACGTGACAGTTGCCGCAGGTCGTCTGCTTGGTGCTCGCCGTAAAATAGCCGAGAAAGCCGTTCACTGAGTCTGGCGGCGGATTGAAGGCCGGTTGGTCCCGATAGACGATCTTCTCGTCCGTACACCCCGCGAGTGCGAATACCCCAAGGACGATGACGTAGCTGAGCTTCATACGGATGCCCTCTCTCTGTGAGCGGCTACTGCCGGCTCGCGACCATCTGCAAATACAAGAGAATGTCGGATGCCTGCTCTCGAGTCAGCGGCGGCACCTTCATTCGCTCCATGTTGCGTTCCATCCGCGAGTACACCGTCGGCCAATCCTCGCGCGAATGCACACGCGGGTCGGGGAGCGCGTGACAACGACTGCAGACCTGCGAGAAGGGCTCCCGCCCCGTCCCTGGCGGCAACGTCGCTCCACTTACCTTCAACGCATTCGTGGTCAGGTAGTCGAGAATCGCAAACCGCTCGGCGACCGTTGGGACTTTTACGCTGAGCCTGGGCGGCAGCAGCTCCATGCGCAGCCACATCCGCCGCGCGATGCTCGGCCAATCGGTGGCACTGTGCATCTGCGGCGACGGCAGCTCGTGGCACTGCCCGCAGTAGGTGGCCACGCGTTGCGCCCCGATCGAGGATGGCTCCGGCAGATCCGCCGGCGTTAGGCCGGGGGGCGGCAACGCCACATTCGCGGCGGCGAGCAACAACTCGTCCCGCTGATTGAGACCGTGCTGGACAATCGTGGTCGTGTCGGCTCGTCCCGCCGGGTTGCCTTGTTCTCGACATGCCGCTGCTCCGATCGCCAGGACCGCCACCACCCCTCGAAGCCAATTTCCGCCCATGCAGCTTCTCCCCGAAGTTGACCAATAGGGCCATTCTACACATATCCGGAGATTGGTAAAGGATCTATCCGGCGATGGATAACGCGGCTGTGAAGGTTCTATGAAGTTCTGTTTATTATCGCCTACGCTACCCGCGTCCCACGCCCAGCGCATCCGCTACGCGATTGATGTAGTTGAACCAGGCCGTAATGAGGGTGATTTGGAGGATCGCGCGGTCGTCGAATCCCGCACGCCGCAGCCCCTCATGGTGCGTCGGCGTGATGCGGGTGGCATCGCGCGTCACCTGCACCACGTAGTCCAGCATGACGCGGTCCTGCTCCGAGATCGGCGCTTTCGTGTAGTCATCCTCGAGCGCCGCAATGAGGGCCTCATCCAACGTGATCCGACGCAGAAACTCTGCGTGGGACTCGATTCAATATCGACACCGATTCGTCACGGAGACCAGCGTTGTGATCATCTCGTGCTGCCGCCGCGTGAGCGGCAGATCGGGCGACATCAGCACGCCGAACGTCGAGAACGCGTGATGCAATGCGTCGGGAATGAGGCTGTGCGACGCGACGATTCCGGAAGTGCCGTCCGGAGTCGGATGGACCGGCGTGTCGTACTCTTTGGGATAGAGCGCCTTCTGTGCGTCGACCGCATGGCGCAGCTTCTCATCCGCCTCAGTTAGCGGAACGGTTCTTATCCACGTCATGGGATCCTGCAGGTTCGAGGGTGAGCGAACGACGAAACAGGAGCAGATACGCGGGCACGCCGAGGCCGACGATCCCGGCCCCGAGGGCTGCCTGCAGCGGGTTATGCCCCGCGAGCGGTACCAGTAAGAGCGCCACCAGCACCAGAAAGAGGATCGGCGTGAAGGGATAGCCCGAGCGAGCGGGCCATGCCCGCGGGCGTGAGAAAAACCCCGATAGCGATGACTTCGCCGACGACGAGCGCCGTGACGGCAACGAGGCCCAGCTGGCGGGTGAGCGACACGGACCCAAAGCTCCGCGCCACCAGAGAGACCGGCAAGAGCCTATGTGGAGCGTGAGGATTTCAAACGCTTGAGCCTGAGCCGCTCCTCGCGCTCTCGTTCATCGAGGGTGCGGCGCATGTCCGTCACGGCGCTGCGCAGCGCCGGCGCCAGCCGGCGCTCCAGCGTGTTCACCTGCCGCGAGGTCTGCGCCAGCGCCTCGCCGAGGCGGCGGATCAGCATCTCACGCGGCGCAGCCTCGAGCAACAGGTCTGCTAGACGCTCGAATGCGCTCGCGGCCGCCGCGGCCGCCGGCCCCGTCAATCCTGGTGTGGTCCCCCGCGCCGCCAACGTCCGCACGAGCACCGGGCGTGCCGCAATCCGAGACACCGCGATTCCCCACACCGATCCGCCTTCGACTTCCACCTGAAGCAGCCGCTCCGGCCAGGACAGCGCCCTCAGCCCGGCCCGGCCATGAAGCGATAGCGCCGCCAAGAGCAGCGGATAGGCACGCAGACCGGCGTCGGCAATGAGCGCGCGCGCGTCTGCGGCCGGCCTCGCCAGCTTGAATAACTCCGTCACCAGGGCTTCGCGTTTGCGGCGCAGCAGCCCAACTCCGCGCGTCACCTGCCCCAGGCGGCGCGCGGCCCGCAACAGGTTCATGCGCGTGGGTGACGTGCGTTCCATGTCTCCTCCGAAAGTCGCAGCAGGTCCTCCCGCGGCAGCGTGTCGAGGAGGCGCCATCCGATCTCGATGGTCTCCGCGAGCGGCCGGCGCGCCTCACCCTGCGATACCAGCTGCCGCTCGAACTGCTCGGCGAACGCCATCGCGCGGCGATCGGCCGGTGCAAGACCCGCCTCACCGACGATCGCGGCCATTTGCCGCGCTTCCCGGCCGCGCGCATAGATGGCGTAGAGCTGGTCGGCCCACTCACGATGCTCGGCGACCGTGCGACGCGCTCCGATCCCCGTATTCATCAAGCGCGAGAGCGACGGCAGGACATCGACGGGAGGGAACACTCCCCGGCGATGCAGCTCGCGGCTCAGGACGACTTGGCCCTCAGTGATGTACCCAGTGAGATCCGGGATCGGATGGGTGATGTCGTCGTCCGGCATGGTAAGAATCGGCAGCTGCGTCACCGATCCCTCCCGTCCCGCGATCACGCCGGCGCGCTCGTAAATGCTCGCCAGATCGGTATACATGTACCCCGGATAGCCGCGGCGGCCGGGAATCTCTTCGCGCGCGGTCGCGATCTCGCGCAGCGCCTCGCAGTAGTGCGTCATGTCGGCAATCACGACGAGCACGTGCATCCCGGCGTCGAAGGCGAGGAACTCCGCTTCTGCCAGCGCGACGCGCGGCGCGAGCAGACGCTCGATCGTCGGGTCGCGCGTCTGGTTGAGAAACAGGACGCTGCGCTCACGGGCGCCGCTCGCCTCCACGCGGGCGAGGAATGCGTCGGTTTCTCGCGCGGTGATGCCGAGTCCGGCGAACACCACCGCGAATGGCTCGCCGTGCGGCGCGCGTGCGCCCTCGACGATCTGCGCCGCCAGCTCGAGCGCGGGCAGGCCGGGACCGGAAAAGACCGGTAGCTTCTGTCCGCGCACCAGGGTGTTCAGTCCATCGATAGCGGACACGCCCGTTTCGATGAAGTCGCGCGGCCGCGCGCGCCGCACCGGGTTCAAGGGCGCGCCCCAGATCGGCCGGATCGCATCGCCGATTGACGCCGGCAGCCCGTCGAGCGGAGCGCCCAACCCGTTGAGCGCGCGACCCAGCAGCTCGCGCCCCACGATGACCGAAGCGGGCTCGCCGGTGAGCGTCACAACGGCCTCGGACGGAGGCAGGCCGACGGTCTCCTCGAGAATCTGGACGACGGTGATCTCTTCACCCGCGTCGATGACCTGACCGCGCCGCGGTGGCACACCCGCAGCGGCAATGGCCACCCATTCGCCCAGCGTCACGCCGAGCGTCTTTTCCAGATAGAGCAGCGGCCCTGACGCCGACTGCGCGCCGTGGTAGCGCCGCGTGGTCATGGCCCGACTCCGGCGATGGCCGACTCGACGTCCGCCACGCGCGCCGCGAAGTCCGGCTCCGCCGCGCGACGCGCCGCCGCCAGCGCGTGCCGCGCGCCCGTAAGATCCACCCGCTCGATCGTGCGACCGCTGCCCAGCGCCGCCGCACCGGCCGCATGTACGGCAAGCGCGAGCGCGGCGAGGCGGTGGGTCTTCCCAACCGTGGAGGATGCGTCGTTGGGATCGAAGGCGCTCTGCGCCAGCACGGCGTCGCGAATGATGCGCGCCGACTCGAGCAGCAGGCGGTCGGTATCCTGCAGCGCTTCCGGGCCGACCAGCCCGGCGATCTCCCGCAGCTCGCGGTCGCGCTGCATCAGCTCGAGCGTGCGGCGGCGCAGCTCCGGCCAGTCAGGACCCGTGTGCTGCGCGAACCACGGCGCGGTCACGGCCGCGTAGAGACTGTAGCTCGTCTCCCAATCGACGGCGGGGAACTGGCGTTGATGCGCGAGCGACGGATCCAACGCCCACAACGCGCCGACGACGCGCAGCGCGGCCTGCGTGACAGGCTCGGAGAAATCGCCACCCGGCGGTGAGATCGCGCTGATCAGCGTCACCGACCCCGTCCGCGGCGGCGTGCCGAGCGTCTGCACGCAACCCGCCCGCTCGAAAAACTTCCCGAGCCGGTCGCCGAGGTAGGTCGGATAGCCTTCCTCGCCGGGCATTTCCTGCAAGCGGGCGCCGATCTCGCGCAGCGCTTCGGCCCAGCGCGACAGGCTGTCCGCCATCACCGCCACGCGCAGTCCCATGTCGCGGTAGTACTCGGCGATCGTCACGCCGACGTAGACCGACGCCTCCCGCGCGGCCACCGGCATGTTCGACGTGTTCACCACCAGCACCGTGCGGTCCATGATGGAGCGGCCGGTACGGGGATCGACGAGTTTGGGAAACTCGTCGAGCACTTCCGCCATCTCGTTGCCGCGCTCGCCGCAGCCGACGTACACGATCACGTCCGCCTCGGCGAACTTGGCGAGCGATTGCTCGATGACCGTCTTCCCGGTGCCGAACCCACCAGGCACGGCGACACTGCCACCCTCCGCCACCGGGAACAGGAAGTCGAACACGCGCTGGCCGGTCACAAGCGGTTGACGAGCGGGAATGCGACCCGCAGCCGGGCGGGGCCGGCGCACCGGCCAATGGTGGCCAAGATACAACTGCGTGCCTTCGCTCAACCTGCCGATGGGATCCGCAACCGAGTACGTCCCGGCGGCGATCGCTGCGATCGTGCCGGCGACATCCGGGGGGACCAGGACCCGATGCGTCATGCCCGGGCGCTCGACGACCGTCCCGAGCACATCGCCGCCGGCGACGCGGGCGCCGGTCGCGACGCAGGGCGTGAACTCCCAGCGTGCTGCGGTGTCCAGTGTCGGAGCCGCGATGCCGGGCGCGATGAAGTCGCCCGATTCCCGCGCCAGCATCGCGAGCGGCCGCCCTACGCCGTCCAGCACCGCGCCGAGCAACCCGGGGCCGAGGTGGATCGTGAGCGATTGTCCCGTACCGGCGACGGGCTCGCCCAGCTGGAGGCCGGCCGTATCCTCGTAGACCTGAATGGTCGCGCGCTCTCCCGTGACCCGAATGATCTCCCCCAGGAGCCCCCGCGCTCCGACGCGAACAAGCTCGTACAGCTTTGCGCCCGGCAGTGGGGCGGCCTCGGCGAGCGCGCCGCTGACGCGGACGATGCGAGCACTCATTTGAGCCTCACGCGGTACCCGATGACCTGTCGCAGCAATTCGACGATGTAGGCCTCCGCTTGCTCGACGCGTCGGGCCCACACTGGTTCCGGGAACGGGACCACCATCGGCAGCGGCCGGCGACCAAGCTGGCGGCGCAGGTCTTCGGGTAGGTGATCGTAGAACCCCTCCTCCATCAGCACGACGCCCACATCCGGTGCGGCCATGAGCTCTTGCAGGCGCTCGCGCGCCTGCTCGGCGCTCGCGGCCTCGATCGGCCGCAAACCGGCGAGCGCGAATCCGGCGCCGATTTCGGGCCGGGACAGGACGCGCACGCCGTACGCCATCAGGTGCCCGCCGCCACCGCTGCGCCGGCGAAGCTGCCGCGCGGAGCACCGAGCTCGATGCCCCAGATCATGCGGCGCACGTCGAACACTTCCATGCGGACGCGCAGGGCGAATCCCAGCACCGACGCGGGGCCCGCGGGATCACGCCGTTCCGCTTCCCGGATCATCGCGATCCGGCCTCGTAACAATTGCTCCTCGATGCTGGACGCATTGCCTGCGCGCTCGAACGCCGCCGCCAGTGGCATCGGGCGGAACGCCTTCCCCAGGCATCGTCCCGCCGCGGCAGTATCCCCCGCCGCGATCGCGTCGAGGAATGTGGCAAGCGGGAGCCGTCGCCCGCCCTCCACGAATGCCGTCTTGCCGGGTAAATCGGCTTCGCCGCCGGCCAGCATCAGCGCGACCGTCGCGTTTTCCAGATCGATCGTGTCTCGCACATAGTCGAGCACCAATCCGCTCCCCGTGGCGCGCGCGCCGTCCAGGGCGCGCCGAGCGAACGTGAAGTTGAGACAGGACTCGATCGCAAGGAGATCCGGTTGCGTCGCTTTCGCCTCGCGGAGCAGGGCGGCGCCGTAGGCGTTCCCCCAGGCGGTGAGCAGGACTGCGATGGTGCCTGGTGAGGGTTGCGTGGCCAGCTCCCGTAGCGCCCGCTCGGGAAGCCCCGGGGTGGGAATGAGCCCCGCGAGCCGCAGGTCAGCGGTCGCACCCTGGAGGGCGCCTCGCACGATCGCGCGGATGCTGCGCCGGTCCTCATCCTCGAAAATGACCGCGAGCAGCGCGCTGCGATTGCCAGCCCAGCGCGCGAGCACCGACAGCCGGCTGCCGGCCTGGCGGCGCACGGCAAGCTCCAGATCGTCGGCCGTCACGCCACCCTCTGGGAGCGGATACCCATATCCCCGCAACGCATCCCCCAACGCTTCCACGCTCTCCACCGCGGTTAGCGACGCGATGGCGGAGCGATCAAGCAGGTGGGTGCCGAGCCCCCTCGCGCGCGTAGCGAGATCCTCCCAACGCGGGGAGTTCATATCGAAAGTGCGGCCAGCGCTTCGAGTGCGAGCTGCGGGCGCAGGCGCTCGAGCCGGTTCTCCAGCGTCGCGTCGATTTCCAACGTTCCATCGGCAGTCGTCAAGCGAAACCCCGCCGCGATGTGTGAGTCCGACCGGACGGGCCACCGTCCGTTCGTCTTGATGACGTGCCGCAGGGTGGCCGTAAGCGCGGGATTGCAGCGTACCGTGATTGACCGGTCTCCCGCGAACGCACTCAGATGTTCGAGCTGTCGAGCGAGGCCGGCACGGTACGCGGCGGACGCCGCGAGCGCCGGAAGTTCGGCGCGCACCCTGGCGAACAGCCGATCGAGCAGAGCCGCGCGCGCAGCCAGCACCTGGGCGCGGGCGGCGGCGCGCGTAGCGGCCAACGCGCGCTCGTGCTCTGCCCGCGCTTCCGCTGTCCGCTGCTCGAGCGTCTGCTCGCGCCGCAGGGCGATTCGCTGCTCCGCAGCCGCGACGATCTCCGCCGCCCGCGCCCGCGCGTCGTCCAAGACGCGCGAGATCTCGGTTTCCGCCTCGCGTTCGAGCGTCGCCAGCAGGGCGTCGATCATCGAAACAGGATCGCCGCCGCGACCACGAACCCCAGGATCACCATCGTCTCGGGGATCGCGATCATCAGAATCGCGGTCGTCCTGAGCTCGGGCTTTTCGGCCAGCGCCGCAGCAGCGGCGGTTCCGATCCGCGATTGCGCCCACGCTGTGGCCAGCGCCGGCACGGCGACTGCTAACGCCGCCGCGAGCGTAATGAGCACCGCCTCCATATCGGCTCCTCTCCTAAGCGGCCGGGCGCGCCGGCGTCCAATGCCCAAACGGCTGGTAGCGGACGCCACCCGGACTGTAGAACTTCCCGAAGAACTCGACGTAATGCAGGCGCAGCGCGTGCACCGTCGGACTGAACAACGCGATCGCGAAATTCACGAGGTGAAACAGCAGCGCGAAGACCACTCCCACCGCCAGGCTGCCGATCGCCCCGACCATCTTGTTCGCCACGACGGCAAGCATCACCGAGGCAATCCCCAGCGCCATGATGCGCGCGTATGACAGAATGTTGCCCAGCGTGGAGAGCAACTCGATCGGTGCGACGACCCCTTCCAGCACAATCAACACGGGAAACGCGATGAGGAGGCCGATCACGACGGGCGTGAAAAAGCTCTTTGGCAACACCTTGACGGCCGCGAGCAGCGCCAGAATCACGAGCACGACCATGATCATCGACACGCCGCGTCCCAGAGCCTCGCGGGGATGCTTGCGAATCGCGCTCGCGATCCCGAGGCTCATGCCGAGCAGGATGTGGACGACACCGAGGGACACCGCGAGCAACAGGAAGGGGATCATGGCTTCATGCCGGTCGAACGCGAGCGGCTTCAGGCCAAGCCGGCTGCCGACATCGCCAAAGAACTCGCCGAAGAGAAAACCGGCGATGATCGTGAACAGCGCGCAGGGACCGATGATTTCTGCCACCGCGCGGAGGAGAGTGTCGGGACGCGACCAGTGGTGCAGGGCCAGGCCGATCAGGGCGAGTACGATGCCGTAGCCGATGTCGCCGACCATCATGCCGAAAAACGCCGGAAAGAAGACCGCGACGAACGGAGTCGGATCGATCGTCCCATAGTGAGGCAGCGGGAACACCCCGACGAGCGTTTCGAACGGCCGCAGCAAGCGGGGATTCGACAGCACGACGGGGGCCTCTTCCGACGCCCATTCCTCTATAGAGATCTCCTCCACGGCCACCCCCTCTCCGTATTGGGCGGCCAGCCGCTGTTCGAGCGTGCGCCGCGACCGGGTCGGCACCCATCCCTCGAGCACGAAGGCGTGCGGCGTAACGCCGGTCAGCGGCACCGCCTCGAACTCCCGGAGCCGGTCGTGCACGGCCGCTCGGGCGCGAATCAGCTCCGCGCCGTGCTCACGTGCGAGTTGCTGTTGGCGGCGCAGTGCCTGGTCACGAGCCGCCGGGATCTGGCCCAGGCGTTCGAGCATTCGCGGTATGGCCTGCGCCAAGCCGCCGCCGCCGTACTGCGCGGGGACCGGGATCTCCTGGACCTGCGCCTGCGCGAGCAGCTGTTCGACGCGCCGCGCCGCGGGCGCGGCGACGACGATCAGCAACGCGATCTCGCCGCTCGCGAGCGGTTGCGTGTAGATCTCGAAATCGGCCCCGATCGCGGCGGCGAGACTCGCCCGCAGCTTCGGGATCGCGCCCGCATCCGAGCCGCGCACCAACACGTGATACGCGGTCGCGTGCGGCCAGTGGGTCTCGGCCTCGAGCAGCGCCCGAAACGCGGAAAAGAACTGCTGGTATTTGAGGATGAGCGCCTTTTCCTCGTCGAGCGCGACGATCTGCTGCCGCAGCCGCTCCGCTTCTCTGCGCACGCGCCACGCGAGCCGCGCCCAGCGAACGAAATCCGCTGCGGCTGGCCGCGCGCTCGACTGCGACACGGCGGCGGGTGGGGGCCGCAGGTGCAGCTCGTCCAGCCCAGCGTCGATATCCGCCAGCACCTGCTGCAAGTGGCGCCGCTCACGCTCTTGAGACGCACCAAGCGCCGCTCGACCCAACGGTGCGTCGGGTGTGACCTGGGGCGCGGCGAGATGCAGCAGGCTCAGGTCTTGAAGGGTGCGAAGCACGTCCGGCAGCCGCTCTCGCGGGCCGAGAATCCGCACCTTCGACATCGCGATGATCATGGAGCGCTCTCGTCGTCGAGCAGGCGGCGCGCGAGCGTGCGAGCGATTGCTGTCAGGCGCTCGTCCGAAACGTCCGCGTAGGCGCTGACCTGACGCTGCGCGGCAACGGCGATCTCCTGCTCGCGCTTGGCCCGTTCACCGAGCAGCCGATCCGCCATGCTCCGCTGGTCCGACTCCAGCTCGGCGGCTAGCAGCGCCTCGCGCTGCCCGGCCGCCTGGCGCGCGTGCGCCACCAAAACGTCCGCTTCGGCGCGCGCTGACAGCAGCCGTTCTCCCAGCCGGCGCTCGGTTTCCAGCAACCGCGCGAGATCGCCCGCGTGAACGGGATCACGTGTCATGCGTGTAGTCTGACACGCGTCTGGTCGGGCGAGCGTGAAGCGGGGGTAAAGGTTTCTTCACCCGGACTTGTAGAGACCTACCGGGTTCGGGGGCTACTCTCAGCAAACATGAAGGTGGGTTGCCCACGCAGAACCGGAGCTACGCATGTATCTCCCGACTTCGCATCCCTGGATCCCCGAAGAGTCACTCAGCCAGTACCTCGAACGTCGCGGTGTCAGTCGCCGCGACTTTCTTACTTTCTGCGCGCAAATGACCGCCGCGCTCGGCCTCTCGGAGCTGATGACGCCGAGAGTCGCCGCAGCGCTCACGGCGGTCAAACGCCCGACCGTGGTGTGGCTCTCATTGCAGGAGTGCACCGGCTGCGTGGAGAGCGTTCTGCGCACCGCCGAGCCGACAATCGGCGATCTGGTGCTCGACGTCGTGTCGCTCGACTACCAGCACAACATCATGGCTGCCGCCGGTCATCAGGCCGAAGCCGCGCTGCAGGACTCGATGGCGAAGAACAAGGGCGAGTACCTGCTGGTCGTCACCGGCTCGGTCCCGTTGAATGACGGCGGCATCTACACGACGATCGGTGGAAGGACCGCGGAGACGATCCTGAAGGAAGCGGCGCGCGACGCCAAGGCAGTGATCGCGATCGGTGCCTGCGCGCACTGGGGCAACATCCAGGCGGCGCGGCCCAATCCGACCGGCGCTGTCGGCGTCTCCGACATCGTCAAGAACAAACCGGTCGTGAACATCGCCGGCTGCCCGCCTATTGGCGACGTCGTCACGGCGACCATCGTGCATTTCCTCACGTTCGGCACGGTTCCCGCGCTCGATTACGATGGGCGGCCGCTGTTCGCCTATGGCGCACGCATTCACGATCAGTGCCCGCGGCGCGCCAACTTCGACGCCGGCCAGTTCGTCGAGGCGTTCGACGACGAAGCGGCGCGCAAGGGCTGGTGCCTTTATCACGTCGGGTGCAAGGGACCGGCGACGTTCTCTCCCTGTCCGATCTTCCTCTGGAATACGCGCACCAGCTGGCCGATCGGCGCGGGCCATCCGTGCCTGGGCTGCACCGAGCGCCATTTCTGGGACACGATGACGCCGTTCTACGGCCGGCTACCCGACGTCGCCGGCTTCGGCGTGGAGCGCTACGCCGATACGATCGGCGCGGCACTGGCCGTCGGCGCCGCCGCCGGCGTCGCGGCGCACGCGATCGCGACAGGCGTCCATCAGGTCCGAGAACGGCGCAAGCTCCCGGTCCTGCAAGAAACCGGACCTTCTAAGAAGGAAGGAGATGGCCATGGCAACGACTAAGATCGTCGTCGATCCATTGACCAGGATCGAAGGCCATCTCCGCATCGAGGCCCAGGCGGAAAACGGACGGATCACGAACGCGTGGGCCACCTCGACGCAGTTCCGCGGGATCGAAATCATCATGCAGGGCCGCGATCCGCGTGACGCGTGGGCATTCACGCAGCGCATCTGCGGCGTCTGCACGGTCGTGCACGCCGTGGCCTCCTGCCGCGCCGTCGAGGACGCGCTCGATATCCGCATCCCGCCCAACGCGAATCTGATCCGCAACCTGATCCACGGGATGCAGTTCGTGCAGGACCACGTGATCCATTTCTACCATCTGCACGCGCTCGATTGGGTAGATGTGGTGAGCGCGCTGTCGGCGGACCCGGCGGCGACGTCCCGGCTGGCGCAATCGCTCTCGCCATGGCCCAATAACTCGGCGACCTATTTCGCCGAGGTCAAGAACCGGCTCAAGACGTTCGTCGGGACCGGACAGCTGGGCATCTTCACGAACGGGTACTGGGGCCATCCCGCGTACAAGCTGCCGCCCGCCGCGAACCTCATGGCGGTAGCGCATTACCTCGAGGCGCTCGACTGGCAGCGCGACGTAATCCGGCTGCACACGATTTTCGGCGGCAAGAACCCGCATCCGAATTTCCTGGTGGGCGGCATGGCGTCGGCGATCAACCTCGACGATACGGCGACGATCAATGCGGAGCGGCTCACCGACATCCACGACATCATCGCGCGGGCGCAGCGCTTCGTGGAGCAGGTGTACTGGCCCGACCTCATGGCGATCGCCGGCTTCTACAAGGAATGGGCCGGGATCGGCGGGGGCACCGGAAACTATCTGGCTGTGGGCGAATTTCCCGACAGTGATGTGCGCGACGTAAACTCGCTGTATTTCCCGCGCGGCATCATTCTCAGCAAGGACCTGTCGAAGGTGTATCCGTACGATCACCAGCTCGTGAAGGAGTACATCAACAGCTCCTGGTACGAGTACGCCAAGGGCGACGCCGAGGGATTGCATCCGTGGGAAGGTGAGACCAAGGCGAAGTACGACGGCCCGCCGACACCCTGGACCTACTTGCAGGGACAGAAGAAGTACACGTGGATGAAGGCGCCGCGCTACGAGGGGAAGGCGATGGAAGTCGGCCCGCTGGCGCGCATGCTCGTTGCTTTCGCATCCGGACACGAGGGTGTGCGGGCGCAGGTCAAGGAAGTGCTCGACCGGCTCGAGGTCGGCCCGGCCGCGTTGTTCTCGACGCTCGGCCGCACCGGCGCCCGGGGCATCGAGACGGTGCTGCTGTCACGCCGCCTGTCCCACTGGTACGACGAGCTGGTCGCCCGTATCAAGGGCGGCGACGTGCGGACCCACAATGGTGAGAAATGGAAACCGGAGACCTGGCCCGCCAAGGCGCAGGGGTACGGCTACCTCGACGCGCCGCGCGGTGCACTCGGTCACTGGGTCCAGATCGAGGATCAAAAGATCTCCCGCTACCAATGCGTGGTGCCGAGCACCTGGAATTGCTCGCCGCGTGACGGCCAGGGCCAGCCGGGGCCATACGAGGCGGCGTTGATGGATCACCACCCGCTCGTCAAGCCGGATCAGCCGATCGAGATCCTGCGCACGATCCATTCGTTCGATCCGTGCATGGCCTGCGGCGTGCACGTGCTCGATGCGACCGGCAAGGAAGTGATCGCGGTGAAGGTCCAATGAGCCCGGGACAGGGCGTCTCGCTCGCCCACAAGGTGCCGCCAGCGAGCGGCAACTACCGCTGGGTCTATCTGTGGGAGTGGCCGATCCGCGCGATGCACTGGGCGGCGGCGGCGTCGATTGTCGTGCTCGTCGTGACAGGATTCTACATCGGCAAGCCGTACTTCATCACCCACGGCGAAGCAAGCTCCCACTATCTCATGGGGTGGATGCGCTTCCTGCATTTTGCCGCCGCCGGAGTATTCGTGGCAACGGCCATCATTCGGGTGTACTGGCTGTTCGCGGGCAATCAATTCGAGCGCTGGAAGGCGCTCTTCCCCATCCGCAAGCAAGATTGGATCAACGGGCTGAAGCAGGTGAAGTTCTACCTGATGATCCAGCCCGAGAAGGCGCCACACTACCTCGGGCACAACCCGCTTCAGCAATTCAGCTACACGGGCATGTACGCTGTCGCGATCGCGCAGGTCGTCACCGGCTTCGCGATGTACGGGCAGTCACGGCCGGGCGGCTTCTGGTACACGCTGTTCGGCTGGGTCGTGCCGCTGCTCGGCGGAATCCAGGTCGTGAATTTCATGCACCACGTCCTCACCTGGGCGTTCCTGATCTTCATTCCGATTCACATCTACCTCGCGTTGCGCGCCGACGTGCTGGAACGCACCGGGACGATCTCCTCCATCATCAGCGGCGGCCGGTTCGTGCGCTCGGACGTGGACTATGTCGACGAATAAGCGTCGCGTCATCGTGATCGGACTCGGCAACCCGCTGATGGGGGACGACGGCCTCGGCCTGGCCGTCCTCGACGAGCTGCGCACCGGCTACGCGCTGCCACCTGAGGTCGAGCTGGTGGACGGCGGCACCTGGGGCATCAACCTGCTGCCGGTGATCGAGGATGCGGACGAGTTGATTCTGATCGACGCGATCGATGTCGGCCAAGCGCCCGGTACGTTCGTGCGCCTCGAGCATGACCGCCTGCCGCGCTACCTGGCGACGAAGATTTCACCACATCAAGTGGATCTGCGCGACGTCCTGGGACTGGCCGAGCTGCGCGGGACGCTGCCGGCGGACACCGTCGCGCTCGGCTTGCAGCCGGCGAGTGTCGAGCTGCGCAATGCTCTCAGCGACCACCTTCGCTGTCGGGTGGGCGAGTTGGCGGATGCCGTCGTTCAGGAGCTGGCCAGGCGTGGGTATCCGGCCGAAGCATTTCTCGCGGTGTCCGTCAATGCATGAGATGAGCGTCGCGCTCGAGGTCTGTCGCCTGGCCGAGGAGCGGCTGGGCGAGGCGACGGATACCCTCGTGGCACTGGGCGTCACCGTCGGCGATGACGCCGGTGTCGAGCCGGAAAATCTTGCGTTCTGTCTCGAGGCCTTGCTCGCTGAGCCGCCGTTCTCCGGTGCCGAGCCGAGAATCCTGCGGGAGCCCGGCGACGCCCTGCATCTCAGTTATCTCGAGGTGACCGACGATGCCGGTCCGGACGATTGAAGTTCGCGAGCGGGTCATGGCCCGCAATGATGAGATCGCCGGGCGGGTGCGCGCGCGTCTGACGGCCGCGGGTGTACCGACATTCAACCTCGTCTCCTCGCCAGGCTCCGGAAAGACGCTGCTGCTCGAGCGTACGCTCGCGACGCTGGGCGACGAGCTGCGGATCGCCGTCGTCACCGGCGATGTCCAGACGCAGAACGACGCCGACCGGCTGGCGCGACACACCGATCAGCTGGTCCAGGCGGTAGTGACGAACGGCGCCTGCCACCTGGATGCGCGGCAGGTGGAAACGGCGCTAGACGCGATTGATCTCGCCGCGACGGATCTGCTGTTCATCGAGAACGTCGGCAACCTCGTCTGCCCGGCGGCCTGGGACCTGGGAGAGAACGCGAAGATCGCGCTGTTCTCGGTCACCGAAGGCGAGGACAAGCCCGCGAAGTATCCCAAGATATTTCAGATGGCGCGCTGGGTCGTCTTCACCAAGCTCGATTTGCTCCCGCACGTGCCGTTCAGCCTGGAGCGCGCCGTGGATCTCGCGCGCGTGGTCAATCCGGAGCTCGGGTTCCTGATGACGACGTCGGTGAAGCAGCACGGTCTGCGCGAGTGGTTCAGCTTTTGCCGGGCGCACGCACGCCAAGGAGTGCCAGTATGAGCACCATTGCGACTCATTCGCCTGCGCGCGCAGCCGCGCGCGTGTTCGTTCACGGCGTGGTACAGGGTGTCGGCTTTCGCCCCTTCGTGCACCGGCTGGCGCTGCGGTGCGATCTCGCCGGCTGGGTGAGGAACGCGTCGGGCGACGTGCAGATTCACGTCGAAGGGTCGCCGGACCACATCGCGGCGTTCGTTCACGCACTGCGCGCCGAAGCGCCGCCGCTCGCGCAGATCGACGAGCTGCGCAACGAGGCGTGCGCGCCCGGTGAACTCGCCACGTTTACGATTCTCGAGAGCCGCCGTGAAGCCGGCCGCCGCCAGCCGATCTCGCCCGATGTCGCCCTGTGCGCCGCGTGCGAGGCCGAGCTGTTCGATCGCGACAACCGCCGTTATCGCTATCCGTTCATTACGTGCACGGATTGCGGCCCACGATTCACGGTGATCGACGCGATGCCGTATGACCGCGAGCGCACCAGCATGCGGGCGTTCACGCAGTGCGACACCTGTCAACGCGAGTACACGACACCGGGGGATCGGCGCTATCACTCGGAGACGAATAGCTGCCCGAGCTGCGGGCCGAAACTCTGGCTGGAAGCGCCGTCCTCACCCCCTGACCCCCTCTCCGTTCCGGAGAGGGGCGACGCGATACGTGCGACGGTTGACCTCCTCGTCGCCGGCAAGATCGTGGCCATTCGTGGACTGGGCGGTTTTCATCTGGCCGTCGATGCGACCAGCGGGCAGGCGGTGGCGCGGTTGCGGACGCGCAAGGAGCGCGAGGCGAAGCCGTTTGCCGTCATGGTGCGGACGCTCGCGGAGGCCGGCAAACTCGGCCTTGTCGGAGATGCGGAGGCCACGCTGCTGATGTCTCGCGAGCGCCCGATCGTGCTGCTCCGCAAGCGTCCCGGAGCGCTTGCCCACTCGGTCGCTCCCGAGCTCGACACCGTGGGCGTCATGCTCGCCTACACACCGCTGCATCACCTGCTCTGCGATCTCGTGCGCCGCCCGCTCGTCATGACGAGCGGTAACCAGAGCGATGAGCCGATCGCGATCGGCAACGAAGACGCCAAGGAACGACTTGCGCCGATCGCGGATGCGTTCCTGCTGCATGACCGCGACATCGTCGCGCGCTACGACGACTCGGTGGTACGCGTGGCGGGCGAAACCACCGTGTTTCTGCGGCGGGCCCGCGGCTACGCCCCGCTGCCGCTGAAGCTGCCGCTGGCAAGTCCCACGCCCCTGATCGCGGTCGGTCCGCATCTCAAGAACACCTTCACCCTGGTGCAGGGCAACGACGCCTACGTCAGCCAGCACATCGGTGATCTGGAGAATCTCGAAACGCTGTCGCACTGGCGCGCGGCGTTCGATGCCTATCGACGCCTATTCCGTCTCGAGCCCGAGGTGGCGGTGCGGGACCTGCACCCCGGCTACATGTCAACCCGCATAGCGGGCGACCTCGGGCTCGAACGGATCATTGCCGTCCAGCATCACCACGCGCACGTCGCCGCTGTCCTGGCCGAGCATGGATGCACCGGTCGCGCCATCGGCATTGCGTTCGATGGCACGGGCTACGGCGACGACGGCAACGTGTGGGGCGCGGAGTTTTTTGAGGCCGACCTGACGTCGTACCGGCGGGTGGGGCAACTGCGCTACGCCCGGATGCCGGGCGGCGATCTGGCGGCTCGCGAACCGTGGCGCGCAGGGCTCGGATACCTCGCGCTCGATCCCGACGCCGCGCACGCGTTCACGTGCATGCTCGATGCCGTGCATATCAACATGCGCAACATCGCACTCCAACAGATCGTACGCCGGCTGAACGCTCCGCTCGCGTCATCCATGGGCCGGCTGTTCGACGCGGCCGGCGCCGTGTTGGGGGTGTCGCTGGGCAATCAGTTCGAAGGCCAGACGGCGATGCTGCTCGAGTCGTTGGCGGGGGCGCGCCCCGCGAAACCCCTGCCCTTCCCGATGGCGGCGACCGCCGGGGGCACCTGGATCTTGGATCCTCTCCCGATGCTCATCGCGCTGGGCGAAGAGCGGGCCCGTGGCGTCGCGGTGGCGGAGCTGGCCGCGCGCTTCCATGAAAGCATCGCTGCGGGCTCGGATCAGCTCGCCGCCCGGCTCGCGGCCGACGGCGGCCTGGGGACGGTCGTGCTCTCGGGCGGGTGCTTCCAGAATGCCCGCCTGCTGGTCTCGTTGCGAGCCCGTCTCGAAGCGCGCGGGCTGCGGGTGCTGGTCCCGCGCCAACTCGGCCCCAACGATGGCGCCGTGAGTTACGGGCAGGCAGCCGTGGCCGCGGCCCTACTCCACCGGGAGGAGAATTGATCATGAAAGCGCCCGCGTCACTCCGCCGCGAGCACGAGGAGCTCCACGCCGACCTCGCGCGAGCGGGACAAATGCCCGGACTGCTCGGTCAGACGGCGCGCGAAGTCGAGCGGATCATGCACCCGCACTTCCTGCGTGAAGACGAGTACGCCATTCCGCCCCTCAGCCTCCTCCCCCGCCTCGCGCGCGGCCAGGTCACCCCGGACATGGCGGAGATCCTGCCGCTCGTCGCCCGGCTGAAGGAAGAGATGCCGCTGATGATCGAGGAGCACCGCACCATTCTCGGCGCCGTGCGGGCATTCGCGCTGGCCGCTGAATCCGATGGCGACGAGAAAAGCATTCGCCTCGCCGCGGAGCTCACCGTACATGCGCAGCTCGAGGAAGAAGTCCTGTACCCCGCCGCGGTGCTGGTCGGCGATTACGTTAAAGCGAAGCTGCAGCCGCAGAAGGCGAGATCCTGATGTGCCTCGGCATTCCGGGCCGGATCGTGGACGTGCACGATACGCAGGGACTCCCGATGGGGGTTGTGGACTTCGGCGGCGTGCGTCGTGAGGTGTGCCTGGCATACGTCGCGGATCAGATCGAGCCCGGCGACTACGCGATCGTACACGTGGGCTTTGCCATTTCGAAAGTCGATGAGGCGGAAGCCAAGCGCACGTTCGAAGTGTTGCGCGAGATGAGCCAGCTCGACGAGCTGGAGTGGATGAAGGACCTCACGCCATGAAATACCTCAGCGAGTATCGTGACCCCAAAGTCGCCCGCGGGCTCGTTGCCGAGATCAAGCGAGCCGCCACGCGCCGCTGGGTGCTCATGGAGGTCTGCGGCGGCCAGACGCACACCATCGTGAAGCAGGGTCTCGACGAGCTGCTCGACGACGCCGTCGAGATGGTGCATGGTCCCGGCTGTCCCGTCTGCGTGACGCCGCTCGAGCAGATCGACAAGGCGCTCGCGCTGGCGTCGCGGCCTGGCGTGATCTTCACGTCCTTCGGCGACATGCTGCGCGTACCCGGCAGCGATTGCGACCTGCTGCAGGTGCGGGCGCGGGGTGGCTCGGTGCGCATCGTGTACTCGCCCCTCGACGCGCTCGAGCTCGCGCGCAAGAATCCGGACAAGGAAGTCGTATTCTTCGCGGTCGGGTTCGAAACCACGGCCCCCGCGAACGCCATGGCCGTCTGGCGCGCGAAACAGCTCGGCGTCAAGAACTTCAGCGTGCTCGTCTCGCACGTAACCGTCCCGCCGGCCATGACGGCGCTGCTCGAATCCTCCGACAACCGCGTCCAGGGATTTCTCGCGGCCGGCCACGTCTGCACGATCATGGGGTGGACCGAGTACGAGCCGATCGCGGCGAAGTACAAGGTGCCGATCGTCGTGACCGGGTTCGAGCCGCTCGACATTCTGGAAGGGATGCTGCTCGCGGTTCGCCAGCTCGAAGAGGGACGGCATGAGGTCGAGAATCAGTACGTGCGCTCGGTGCGGCGTGACGGGAACCAGCCGGCGCAGGATCTCGTGTCCCGCGTCTTCGAGCTGGTGGACCGCAACTGGCGCGGCATCGGACCGATTCCGCGAAGCGGGCTCGGCGTACGGGCAGAGTTTGCCGAGTTCGACGCCGAGCGCCGGTTCGCCATCGAAGGCATCCACACCGCGGAGCCGGAGATCTGCCGGGCCGGAGATGTGCTGCGCGGCGTGCTGAAGCCGTTCGACTGTCCCGCGTTCGGAACCCTGTGTACACCGGAGCGTCCCCTCGGCGCCCCGATGGTCTCCTCGGAGGGCGCCTGCGCCGCCTACTACAACTACGGCCGGTTCCGGAGCGCCGTATGACGATCACCTGTCCGGTCCCGATCGCAACAACGGAGCGAGTACAGCTGGGCCATGGCTCGGGCGGCAAGATGAGCGCGGCGCTCGTGCGCGAGCGCTTCCTGCCCCTCTTCCGCAACGACATCCTCGGTCAGCTCGGCGACGCGGCGATCGTCGACGTCGCCGGACAAGCGCTGGCCATCTCCACCGATACGTTCGTCGTGCAGCCGCTCGAATTTCCCGGCGGGAATATCGGATCGCTGGCGGTGCACGGGACGGTGAACGATCTCGCCATGATGGGCGCGCAGCCGTGCTGGCTGTCCGCGGGGTTCGTGCTGGAGGAGGGACTACCCTTCGATGTGCTCGATCGCGTGGTGCAGAGCATGGCCGATGCCGCGCGCGAGGCAGGAGTCTTGCTCGTGGCGGGCGACACGAAGGTGGTCGAGCGCGGCAAGGCCGATGGAATTTTCATCAATACCACGGGCGTCGGGCTACGTCCGGCCGGGTTCTCCCCAACCCCGGCGCGCGCCCGGCCAGGCGATGCTGTCATCGTCAGCGGGCCCGTCGGCCGCCATGGCATCGCTATCATGACCGCCCGCGAAGGCTTGGCGTTCGAGGCCGAAGTGACGAGCGACAGCGCAGCATTGACGCCGCTGGTGAACGCGCTGCGCGAACGGGTGGGCGACGCCGTGCATACGTTGCGCGATCCCACACGCGGAGGGATGGCGAGCGCGCTGAACGAAATCGCAACGGCCGCCGGCATCGGCATCGTCCTCGACGAGACGCTGCTCCCTATCCCCAGTCCGGTGGCCGCCGCCTGCGAGATGTTGGGCTTCGATCCGCTCTATGTGGCGAACGAGGGTGTGCTGGTCGCGTTCGTGCCCGATTCCCGCGCGGCGGAAGCTGTCGCCGCGTTACGCAGCCACCCGCTTGGGCGAGCGGCGACGCGGATCGGCAAATGCGTGCGGGAGCATCCGGGCATGGTGGTGCTCAGCACCGCCATCGGGGGCAATCGGGTGGTGGATATGCTACCGGGGGACCAGCTGCCGCGGATTTGCTGAGCGCGCAGCCTCGGTACTCCGGGGCAGGTCACAGCCCCAAGTGTATCCCGACGCCGATCGACCGGACGTTCTCCTGGTAGAACTGTCCGTAGGGCGCCGGTCCGTTGTAGCCCTGGAGCTGGACGCTCACGTTGCGCTCCCCGGTTGCCGGCACCGGCCGGAACTCGATGCCGACCCGTCCGCTCCATCCGGCACGCCAGCTGCGCTCCTCGGTGGACTTGATGTCGAGCGCCGCGATGAGCCGGCCATCCCCCAGCCCGCCGACTCGCGCGAGCGCCTGCGGTTGCCGGTACTCGAGTCCCGCGTGGAGGAGACCGGGTTTTAGATCGGCCGGCTCGTGCCGGAAGATGTACTCCCCACCGACGTAGGCGCGGAAGCTCCCGAAGTCGCGCGCGAGAAGCACCTCAGCTGCTTCGAAGCTCAGATTCACGCGAGTCGGGTTTTGGTTGAGGATGAACTCATCACCCAGGTGTGAGCTCTGGTGGTAGATCCGTGCGCGCGCCGAGCTCGGGCCGTCGCGGTACGTGAACGGGAAGCCGATGACGAAGTCGGTGTTGATGAGATCGTTTGAGCTGGTTCCCATGTTGAACTGGGAGAATACGCCGGCGGCGACGCTTACTTCCCAGCGTCGCTGCGAGCCGCGGATCACGACGATGTCTTCACCCAGCCCCACGCTCGCAACCTGTCCGGAGACGATGGGTGAAGTGACCCACAGCCAGGTGGCGAAGAAATGCGGCTGCTTGGGATCGGCTACGAGCGGTGCGAATAAATGTCCGGCGGGCAGCGGCTCCGCTCGGGCGCGGTCCTGGGCGTCGAGCGGTGCCGTGGCCAGCAGGGCCAAAGCCAAGACCGGCGCGGCGGAGCGTTGCGTCATGCGCAAAAGCTAATCGCGCCATGCAGCGTTACTTCATGCGTCTCAACCGCGGATCAGCCAGATCTCACACTGCAGCGGCTGGCGCCGGCGCGTTCTCCACCTCGACATCCACCGCAATGCCGTCGCGGACACTCTCGGTGACGATGCAAAAGTCCTGAAAGATGTCCAAGCACCGTCCCATCCGCTCGCGTTGCTCCTCGGTGAGTTCCGGCGCGAGGCGAACACGTAGCCCCCCGATCCGCAGGCGCCCGCGTTCGTTGCGGACAATCGTGCCCTCCACGCTCGTGCGAAGCTCGCCGACTTCGATGCGCGCTTTGCGCAGGCAGAACAACAGGCTCGCGCTGAGGCAGCTTCCGACGGCAGCGGCCAGGAGCCGCGCGGGGTTGGGGCCATTGCCCTCGCCCAGCGGGGGCATCTCGTCGACGACGATCGGGGACACACTCGCGTCGTCGAACTCCACGGTGAACGCGTAATTGTCGCGTAGCGTCAAACCGACCGTGAACCGCTCACCCGTGCCGGCGCTCATGCGGCACCCGCTGCGCGTTCACAGGTCGAGATCCCAAGAACGGCGTAGAGGGCGCACCACCCCACAATGCCCGTCACGAGGGGGGCGAAGCCGCCGATCCTGAAGATCCAGCCGAGCGTGCCGCCCACGGTTCCTGTCCAGCCCAGATACAGCAACGCCAGGCCCAGCACGATGCGCAGCGCTCGGTCCCAGTTTGCCTCGTTCATGTATTTCATGGTTCTTCTCCGGCTCAAGGGTCGGTCGGGCTACTCCCCCTTAAGAACGCCGGAAGCCTGCCAGAACTGCTGAATTACGTGTGAAGATCTCTTACGGCTTGCGAAAATGCAGAACGACGAGGGTGAGCGCGGCAAACGTGGCGAGGCACAGCGTGCACATAACAACCAGCTTGACGACTCGCTTGTTCAGGCGCGTGCGGAGGCGGTCGAGCGCTCGGGCGTGGGGTTGGTCTTGGTCACCGGCGCGAGGCGGGGCTCGGCGCCCAGCCAGTACAGTCCGTTGGCCATGATGCAGTATCCCGTGGCGGCGAACCACACCATGGCGACGCCCACGAAGCCCGTGAACGTCAACCACCAGGGGCTGTGGATGATCGAGAGCACCGACGCAACGGTGAGATTGATCCCCACGGCGAGATAAATCCGGCGCTCGAGATACCACTGGTCGGTCTGCATGAAGTACCACCTGCCGCGTCCCGCTTGAGCGAGCATCGGGGGCAATCCCAATCGATAGAGGATGTTGCCGACGATGCAGAAGCCGGTGAGCGAGACGGCGATCGAGGCCCAGGCGGTGGCAATGGTGAGGAGAATCCAAAACGGGTTGACGAGCGCGGCGAGGGCCGTGCTGGCGAGCAGGACGCACCCGGCAACCAGCCAGACCGTCCGTTCGACATACCAGCGGTCCGTGGGAACGATGTAGATCCCGCGGCGTAGCGCCATGGACCAAAGCTGCCGCCCTACCGGACCGTGAGCAAGTCCTCCACAGACGCCACTCCCCGCACTTCCCACACTGCGCGCTCCGCCGCTTGTCGCTCGGCCAGCGAATGCACGCGCCCGCGCAACGTCACGGACTGGTCGCGGGTCTCCAGCGAGATATGCGACCCGCGCAGCTCGACACGTTCGAGGGCGGCTTTCGCGAGCCGCTGCAACTCGAGCGGCTTGCGGGCTGCCTCGACCATGATCTCGTTGCTGATGCCTCGAACCCCAGTGAGGTGGATGACCGTGTCCTCGGCGGCGGCGCGCTCGCACTGCCGTTCCACCGACCCTGCGAGCGTGACCCACCCCTTCACCACCCGCACCGACAGCTTGACGTGCGGGACACGGATATCCCATTCGAGGACATTACCCGCCGCCGCCGCCAGCGCCCCATCGGGTCGGCAGTCGGCTGCGGGAAGCACGACACGCAGCTGATTCGAGACGGCACGCAGGCCACGCACACGCTCGGTGGCCTGCTGGGCGGCGATGCTCGCACAGTACGACGGAACCGACCCGCTGAGGGTGGCCACGAAATCCTCGACCCACACGCTCACATCGGCGGTGTCGGTTTCGGGCTGCCAGCGTAGCTCGTCCCAGATTCGGTCCTGAAGTTGCACCTGCGGCTCGGTCTCATGCTGATGCGAAAGCCAGAGCTCATTACTCATCCCGCCCTGCATCGTGTCCTCCTTCCTAACCCCTTCGCTCATGCGTTGCCGCGTGTTGCGCGCGATCGATGCGGTGCTGGAGCTCGGCCGCGCGCCGCACGGCCGGCAGATGCAGCCACCGGATCAGCGCACTCCCGACCTGAGCGAAGCGCCAATACCGGAAGAATTTCTGCCGCGCGCGAGCGTCGGTAGCCCGAACGCGCGTTTCGGTCCGCAATAGAGTCAAAGACGGCTCGATCGGCACGGCCTCCAGCGTCCACGCGATCTTCACGGAATCGGGCTCGCCGAAGCCGAGAAAATCGTCCGGCGCTATCGTGCGGAAGGTCACGTCCGCCAACCAGGGCTGCGTCGCGGCTCCCATCACCAGCTCACGGCCGGGCCGCCGCGCCAATTCCCCCCAACCCAGACGCTTGGTTTCCTCCACCAGGCCGGCGGACTGGCGACGTTGCGTCGCGCGAGCGCCCATGAGCTTGCTGCGGCGCAGCCAGAAAATCGCACGCACCAGCGGATTGGACTGCAGATCGAAGTGCTCGGCGACAGCGAACACCGTACTGGCCGGAGCCTGAACGATGATCTCGTGACGGATTCGGATGTCCCAGGCCGGCACGAACCGCTCGATCAGACGCTCCTCGAGCGCCCGCTGCTGACCGACGTACGTGGCGGTGCCCATGATCCTCCCCTTTCGACGTAAGCTCGGCGCGGCTAGCGCCCCTCGCTCTCGCGCTCGCCATCATGATGCCCATCCTCATCCGCCGTCTGGATGCCGGCGCCCCGCAGCTCCTCGTGCCGAATCTTGCCGCCCAGATTGGCGGTTTGCGCCATCAGCCCGGCCGTGACCAGACCGACCGCGAGTTCAGCGGCCATCAGCGTGCGGGAGAACATTCGGCCGCGGTACAGCAGCAACGCCCCGAGCGACATGACGCCGAGAGCCTCGACTGCAATGAGCGCGGCGAGCGCGGCCGCTTCATGCGCCTTGATCGCGGGCTCGGCCGTTCCAGCAAGATGCTCGACCGCGTGTTCCGATGGCTCGCCGGTGAAGAAGACGGGGAGCGCAGCAATCGCGACGAGGACAAATGTGGCCAGCGCGGTGCGCTGCAGCGACTCGTTCCGCCGCAGGATCGCCCAGGCCAGTAACGCGAGCCCAAAGATCGTGCCCAGCACGGGGATGTGATTCAGTATGAGATGAACGTATGCCCAATTCACGAAGACTCCCCTGCGATGGGGTTGGGTGCCTCGCAGGGGAGTCTATCGACCGGACCGTGAAGGACTTGTGAGACAGCCTTGAGCGCGTCTTCAGACGTCCGTGGCTGCGGACTTGTGTTGATCCGGGGCGCGTTTCGAGTCAGGCGTGCAGCGCCTTGTTTGACCAACGATCTCTTGCGAGAAAGACAAAGAAAAGACTCAGGAACCCGGCAGCGGCCAACCCGTAGTCTTGCGGCACCGAGAGCTGGACAGCGGCCGATGTGCCGATCAGGGCCCATGCGAGCGGAATCGCCAGAGTCCAGCGGGGCAGTTTCCACTCGAGCCACAACAGTACGCCGAGCGTGAAGATGGTCACCGGGCACGGCGCCCCAAACGTCGGCGTTTCGGGATACTGATGACCCGCCACATACCCCAGCAGCGGATATCCGACCAGGGCGTACGCTACCAACGCCCGGCCGGCGACGCGGGCAGCGGGGCGGGCGCGCTCCGCTGGTACCAGTGAGGTGCGCGCGAACGAGAGGAGGATCAGTGCCTGCGCCACAAAGAGCACACCAAAAACCACGGCCGCCGGATTGACGCTCGCGAAAAAGGTGATGTGATACGCGAATCCGGCCCAGAGCCAGAGCACCGCGAGCAACACGAGGATCAGTCGCGGATGTTCGTGCCGCAGCAGACCGATCACCACCCACACGGCGATCCCGACCAAGATGAGCGGTGCCGGCCAGACGGCATCGTTGTAGCGGCCAAAGACCTCGAAGAACTCCCGCGCACTGAACGGGAGGTTCACGCACGGCTCGCAGCCGAATTGCGCTCCGCCACCATAATCCCTCCCAGGATATCGAACACTACCGCTTCAGGTCGCAACGCACCGTGAAATCGGAATGAAAGCAATCAGGGGCGTTCGACTACGCGCACGCTTCACGCGATCTTCTTTCCTTTCTTTCTCAAGCTGCCCTCATGCACCCGTCACCAGATTGTCAGGCACATTGTTCAGCGGAGGCAGTTATGACGGCGGGGCAGCTCTGCAGTCGGGTTTTGGCGACCGCGTCGCCGGACGAAAGCGTCCGGACGGCGGCACGCCGTATGTCGGAGTTCGATGTGGGCGCGCTCGTGGTCGTCCGGGAGAATCAAGTCACGCGCGCCGTTGGGTTCGTCACGGACCGTGACATCATGCTGCGCTGCGTCGCGGAGCAGTTGGATCCCGACCAGGCGACGGTTGCGCAAATCATGACGAGGCCCGTTTTCCGGGTGCGCGATGACACGCCGCTCGGCGACGCCATCGCCAAGATGGCAGCGGCGGGCACGCGCCGGCTGGTGGTGACGGCCGAGGGTGAACGGGTCGCGGGCATTCTGACGCTCGACGATATCCTCGCCCAGATGGCGCAGGAGGGTTCGGCAATCGGCAAGCTGCTGGAAAAGCAGCAGCCCAGCGTACCCGTTTAGCCCGGGACAGATTCGCGGCGGTGATCCCGGTGCGCGTCCACACGCCGCACCGGGATGCCTGCGTAGGTCGCCTGGTCAGGCAGCTGAGAGCGCTTCGGGACAAGACTCAGCGCGCCAATCTGCGTCTCGGCACCAATCGTCACATCAATGCCAACGACGCTGCCGAGCCCGATGGTGACGTTGCGACCCAGGTGGACGCGGCCGGTCTTGACGAATCCAGCCTCGACCGTATGCCCCGACAGATGGGCGCCCGCCCCGATGACCACGCCATCCTCGAGCTCGAGCAAGTTGTGATCCACGACCTCGAGACTGTTGACGTACACGCCGCGGCCGATGCGCGCGCCGTTGAGACGCAGGTACATCGTCCAGAGCGGCGTGGCGCGAAAGACCGCGCCTGCCAGCAGGCGCACCAGATGCGTCGAGGCCAGGTAGCGCGCCCAGTCGAGCAGCGGCCACTCCATTGCGACGATGCGCAGCTCGGCGTTGTTCGGCGTGCGCCAACCGAGGGCTCGCACGACCAGCGGAGAGAGGAACATGAGGCAGATGGCGAAGAGCACGTACGCCGGACCGAAGGTGCACAGTAGAACCACGGCGCGCAGCGAGCCAGCCGTCACTCGTGCAAGCCACTGCAGCACCAACACGGCCGGCGCCGCGGCGAGCGCGACCAGTATGCTCTCCACGAAGATGACAGAGACACCTGCCCATCCCACGCGCAGGGCACGTCGCATGGCTATCCTCGCGTTGCGCATAGGAGTAAACAAATGGCACGGAGCCTGAAATCGTTGTGATTCGCGTATGAGGACTTGTGGGGACCAACTCCTCACACTGGGTTCCCGATCGTCTCAGAGGTTGGGGAGTATCGTAGGCCTATGTACGCGCCTCAGGTACACCTGACCGGCAGTGGGCCTTTGGTCGTCCTGGTACCAGGTATGGACGGCACGGGTGAGCTCTTCTACCGGCAGGTTCCATTGCTCGCGCGCCGTCATCGAGTTGCGACGTACGCACTGCGCGAGAATGCCGTTATGGACGATCTGGTCGCCGACCTGGCGGACGCCATCACGTCGGCGGCACACGAGCGCCGTGCCACGATCATTGGGGAGTCCTTCGGCGGCGCCGTGGCGCTGAGCTTCGCGCTCGCCCACCCCTCGATGGTGGACCGTCTCGTCATTCTGAACTCCTTCCCGCGCTTCCTGCCGCAGCAACGGCTCCGCCTTGCCATCGGTGTGCTGGGGGCACTGCCTTTTCCGTGGCGGGTGATGAGCCTCGTCCGCCGGCTCACGGCTTTCCGCCTTCACTCGCGGCACACGCACGCGCGCGAGATGCGCCGTTTCTTCGAGCTGACGGCCCGGACCACGCGCCGCGGTTACCTGCAGCGCCTGCGCGTGCTGCGGCACTACGACGTGCGCGAACGGCTGGGGGAAATCGAAGCGCCCACGCTGTTCTTGGCCAGCGACCGCGATCACCTCGTGCCATCCGTCGAGCAGGCGCGATTCATGGCGGCGCGCGTGCCGCACGCAACCCTGCGGGTGCTGGCCGGGCATGGGCACATTTGTCTGATTGCCCCGGATCTCGACCTCGCGCAGATCCTGGAGGAGTGGCGCGCGAGTCCCAACGCCGAGTTGAACCTCGCCTAGCGCTTGGCCGTCGCGACGGCGGCGACGATGTCGGTCTGCGAAATGACGCCCGCGGGCTTCGGCACGGCGGGTTGGTTGATGGGAACAACCAGCAACGACGTCGGCAAACGGTTGAGCAAGCGCTCGGTGGTGCTGCCGATGAGCAGCCTGTCGATCCAGCCTTTGCCGTGCGAACCGAGGACGAGCAGGTCCGCATGCCAGGCCGCTGCCTCCTCGGCGATCTCTTCGTCCGCGCGGCCGCGCCGCACGACTCGCTCGTCCGGAGGCACATCCGGCACCTCCACCTCGATGAGCCGCTGGAACTCACCGCGGGAGCGCTCCTCGAACGCGTCCACATCGAGCCACAGCGGCACGACGGTCGGGAGCTGGGCGGGCTCGACGACGTGCACCACGCGCATCTGCATCTCGAGCAGCTCGCCAAACCGCCGGGCGATCGACAGAGTAGGACCCGCCGCGGCGAACAGATCCGTGGCGACCAGCATGCGCATCGGATCCGGTCTCCGGACGGCGCCCCGGACGACCAGGACTGGAGCTGGTGAGGTACGCACGAGATGATGTGCCGTACTCCCGCCAAGCCCGCGGGCCAGCGCGCGGTGATGCCGGCCGCCGACGACTACCAGCGCGGCATTCTCCTCCCGCACCACCTCGGTCAAAACGACCCCCGCGCGACCCAGGCGCGGCACCAGGCCCTGCTGAATCGCCGGTGGGATCTCGCCGCTCAGCTCCCGGGCGATGAGGTGGCGGATATCCGACACGAGGAAATCGAAAGTCTCCGCCGAATTTACGAGCGGCGCCATGGCGCCGGGGGCCCACATATCCGGGACGGCATGGACGAGAATACACCGAGCGTCCGCGGCTTTGGCGATGCGCCAGGCGAGGGATGCCGCCCGGAGCGACTCCGGCGAGCCATCCACTCCGACAACAATGGGCTGCCAGTTCATGGGTCCTCCTTTTTCGCGGTTCTGCTCGAAGGTAGGACGAGGCGGTGTGAGGGAATTGTGAGGTTGATCTCAAACTGTCTTCACGGCGCCCGAGCCACATTTAGGCTCGGAAAGGAGCAGCCATGGCGTACAGACAACTGGTCTTTCGGGCCGAGGCGCGCGAGAAAGTGCTGCGCGGTGCCACCGCTCTTGCCGATGCGGTTCGCGTGACGTTGGGGCCTAAATCGAAATGCGTGCTCATCGAGCGGAAATGGGGCGAGCCGCTCGTCTGCAACGACGGGGTGACCATCGCCAAAGAAGTGAGCATCAAGGACCCCGAGGAAAACCTGGGCGCTCAGGTTCTGCGAGAGGCGGCGGTGCGCACGGGCGATGCCGTCGGCGACGGGACGACGACCGCCACGTTGCTTGCACATACGATCTTCGCGGAAGGCGTGCGCAACGTCGCGGCCGGGGCGAGTGCGATCGAGTTGAAGCACGGTTTGGAGCGGGGATTGCATGCGGCGGTCGCGGCGCTCCAGAAGCTGTCCCGGCCAGTCAAAACCAGACGCGAGAAGGCGCAGGTCGCGGCCATCTCCGCCCACAACGATCCGACGATTGGCGATCTCGTCGCCGACGCCGTGGAGAAGGTCGGACCCGAGGGGGCGATCTCGGTCGAGGAAGCCAAGGGGATGGAGACGGCGCTCGAAGTCGTCGAAGGCATGCAGTTTGACCGGGGTTACCTGTCGCCCTACTTCGTGACCGACGCGGCCAAAATGGAGGCGGTGCTCGAGGAGTCCTTCATCCTGTTCCATGAGAAGCGTATTGCCGGCATGAAGGATCTGCTGCCGCTGCTCGAGCAGGTCGCCAAGCTGAGCCGCAGCCTGTTGATCGTCGCCGAAGATGTCGAAGGAGAAGCGCTCGCGACCCTCGTGGTGAACAAGATCCGCGGCCTGCTCGCTTGTGTCGCGGTGAAGGCGCCGGGATTCGGCGATCGCCGCAAGGCAATGCTCGAGGACATGGCGATTCTCACCGGAGGCCGGGTGATCGCCGAGGAGATCGGCGTCAAGCTCGAGCATGTGAAGCTCGAAGACCTCGGCCGGGCCACGCGGGTGGTGGTGGACCGCGAGAACACAACGATCATCGGCGGCGCCGGGGCCAAACAGAGCATCGCCGGCCGCTGCGACGAGCTGCGCCGGCTGATCAAAGACGCGACCTCTGATTACGATCGTGAGAAGCTCGAAGAGCGGCTCGCCAAGCTGGCGGGGGGCGTCGCGGTGATTCGCGTCGGCGCGCCCTCAGAGGCCGAGCTCAAGAGCCGCAAGGAGGCGTTCGATGACGCGATCAGTGCGACCAAGGCGGCGATCGCCGAAGGCATCGTCCCGGGTGGCGGGCTTGCGTTGCTGCGCTGCATCGAAGCCGTGGAGCGGGAGGCGGAAAAAGCCGCGGGCGACGAGCGCACTGGCGCCCTGATCCTGCGGCGCGCCCTCGAGACGCCCACGCGGCAGATCGCTGAGAACTCCGCCGCCGACGGCGGCGTCGTCGTCGATCGCATGCGGTCGGGCAGCGGCAATTTCGGGTTCGACGCCGCGCGTTCCGAGTACGTGGATCTGGTCGAAGCCGGCATCATCGATCCGACCAAGGTCGTGCGCATCGCGCTCGAGAATGCCGTCTCGGTCGCGAGCGTGCTGTTGCTCACGGAGGCGACATTGACGGAACTCCCGGAAGAGAAACCAGTCACGGCGCAACCGGCGGAGGTCGTGTGACGCGTGTCCTGGCCGTTCTGATCGAGCGAGGACGAGCGCGCTTCTTCGACGTGCAATCCAAATTCGCCGCCGAGCTGCCATGCCTGCGCACGCCGGCGACACGCGGTGCCAGGTTCCATAGCGACCGTCGGGACGCTCCGGGACGCGGTGAGCACGCCTACCATGGACGGCGCCGTGAGGAACAGCGGCGTCATCTAACGGCGGTTGCATCACGACTTGCGGCGCTCGTAAACCAGGATGCGACGCTCGAGCTGGCGCTGGCCGGCACTGCGCAGCTGACTGGAATGCTGGAGGCGCTGCTGCCGGAGCCAACGCGGGCGCGGGTCATCGGGACCTTGCGTGTCGATCCTCGACGCGTGACCGCCGCCACGATCGCCCGGCAGACGAAGCAGTTGCAGCAGGCCTGGACTCAGCTGGTGCCGAGCCAATCGCTCAAGCCGATCTGACTGCAGCTCTCCGCGCTGCCGCCCGTTGCGTGGCGCGCACAGCCCACACGGTCGCTGCCGCCGTGCCGGCGATCGCCACCGTCTTCGCCGCCTTCTGAAGCGCGGCTTTCACCGCCCGCTTGCGAATCCGGGACTTGGCGGCCTTGCCCTGTTTCACCAGCTCGGCATCCGCTACGGCGATGAGCCGTTTGGTTGCGGCAGCGAGTTTTTGTTTCGTCGTCATGATCCGCTCCTATTTGTGTCCTTCCACCAGGAACGACACCTTGGCGTTGACCCGATACTCGGTAATGCGATCCCCCTGGACGGTGCCGCTGAGGTTGTCGATCCAGATGGACTTGATGTTCGTGACGGTCTTCGCGACTTCCTTCACCGCGTTCTGCGCGGCATCGTCGAAGCTCTTCTCGGACTGCGCGATCACCTCGATGACCTTCACCACCGTGCTCATGTTCTCTCCCGTGAGAATCTCATTGCCGGGGTAATCTCGAGAACCTTGCATGACGGGATGCTGAAGCCGCCGAGAAGCTCTCTTGCGCCGTCTCCCGCGCCATCCCCTTCACGGGGATTTCACGACGCCATCAGACACGCGCCGTAATCTCCAGTTGGGGGTCCTGCAACGACAACCAGGAGGAAACTATGACGAAGCAAGCCACGGCAGTGCAACGAGCCACCGGGGGTACGCACCTGCGGCTCGTCAGTTCCGATCGGATCTTCGATCGGATGAAAGACACCATCGACGCCGTCGCACGGCGCGCGTTTGCGATCTTCGAGGCCAATGGGCGCATGTTCGGCCGCGACCTGGACAACTGGCTCCGGGCCGAACGTGAGCTGCTCCACCCGCTTTACCTGGAAATCTCCGAAACCGAAGCGGCGCTCACCGTAGACGTCGAGGTCCCGGGCTTCACCGAGAAGGACATTGAAGTCAGCGTCGAGCCGCGGCGGCTGACGATCACCGGGACGCGCGAAGCGACGGAGGAGCGGAAGAAAGGCAAAACCGTCTATTCGGAGCGCGCCTCCAACCAGATCTTCCGGGTCGTGGGGCTGCCCGCTGAGGTGGACCCGGCGAGCACCGCGATCAAGACGACTTACGACGCAGGCATCCTCACGATCACGCTGCCGAAGCTGGCGCAGCCACGAGCTCGGCAGATCAAGGTCGAGGCCAAGCCGGCCTAAGAGCATGGCCTGCTACTCGCGGCCGTGGGGCGTGGACGACCATGAGAGTCGTCGCTGGTGCCGTCGAGGAGCTCGACGGAGGTTAGAGCGCCGAGGGGAAGGTCTCGGCCACCTCGCCGCGCTCCCAGAGTCCGGTCCGCTCCAACGGCTCGACCGCCCGTGTCGTGTCGTAATAGAGGACCCCGTCGAACTGCTGGGTCAGGCGCGCGTGAAAGTAATGACTGTGCCGCTCGGTCTCCGGACGATAGATGACGCCGATCGCGCGCTCGAGATACGGCTCGGCTAGCCGGCGGATGATCGGCTCGGACGACGTCAGATCCACAAACCGATTCTCGCGCTTCCCGTCTCCCCATTCGCGGAACAGCGCCTCGTAGCTTCCGGGTAGGGCCGGCCGCACGCGTTTGCGCTGGGCCGGCTCGTCCCAGTCGGACGCCGCCGTCACCGTTCCGCCGTAGGTCAAGAACCCGATCAGGACCGCATCGAGCCCGCGGCGCTCGCGCACGAGCTGGCCAAGATTCAGCTCGCCGCGCGTTCCCATTTCGGTGGCGCGTGCATCGCCGAGGTGCGAGTTGTGCGCCCATACCACGACTTTCTCCGGCCGCCGGAGCCGCGTCTCATGGAACGCCACGAGCGCCTCGAGCATCTCCGCCATGTGGCGGTCGCGCACATTCCACGACCGGGCGTGATCCCCGAACATGGCGCGGTAATAGCGCTCGGCGTTGCGCACCAGCCGGGCGTTTTGCTCGGCGTAGAAGAAATCGTCGGCCTCGAGCCGGCCATCGCGGCGCGCATACTCGGCAGCGGCGCGGCGCAGGTCCGTCAGCTCGGCCAGGACCGCAGCCTCGCACGATGGGCCCAGACCGAGACTCGTCGCATGGCCGTAGGACTGCGGGTCAGACCCGAAATGATCAAAGCAGGAGTAGCGCGCCTGGGCCCGCTGCGCCGCGTCAGGATCCACGATGCGCAGATAGGAGAGGACCGCATCGATCGACGTGTGCAAGGCGTAGAGGTCGAGCCCGTAGAATCCCGTCTGGCGCTCGGGCGGCAGCACATCGTTGTGCGCGCGCAGCCAGCCGACGAAGTCGAGAACGTCGGCGTTGCGCCACATCCACTGCGGAAACCGCCGGAATCCCGAGAGCGCTTCGGTCGCGTCGTCGTCGACACTGCGCCCGCGCACGTATCGGTTGACCCGATACGCATCCGGCCAATCGGCTTCGACGGCGACCGACGTAAAGCCCTGCTCGCGGATCAGGCGCTTGGTGATCTCCGCGCGGACACGATAGAACTCATGGGTCCCGTGCGACGCCTCGCCGAGTAGCACGAAGCGCGAGTTCCCGATCAGCCGGAGCACGGGCTCGAAATCGTCTGGCGATCCCGTGAGCAGGTGGCCGGGCGCCCTTGCGTGCGTTACCATGGCTCGACCGAGCGGCTCGGCCGCGCATGGTCGAGAACCTCCCGCACCTCCGCATCGCTCGTCTGCGCGAAGCTCTGGTAGTACAGGCCGACGGCGCCAAACGGCTCCGGCTGCCACGGGCACACGACTTCATCCGCATCGGCTGACAGCGCGTCACAGGCTTCCCGTGATCCGACGGGCGCCGCCACGATCAGACGCGCCGGATGCTGTTTGCGCACGCTGCGTGCGGCTGCGTGCATCGTCGCGCCTGTCGCAAGGCCGTCGTCCACGAGAATCACGATGCGACCGGTGACCCGTAGTGGCGGCCGCCCGCCGCGATACTGTTGTTCGCGCTTTCGCGCTTCGTCCCGTTGCACGCGTGTGACCGCGCCGAGAAACATGTCCGACACGGCCAACTCGCTGATCAAACCTTCGTTGAGGTAGCGCTCGCCATCCGCCGTGATGGCCCCGATCGCCAACTCTTGCGAGATGGGTGAAGGCAGCTTCCGCGCCACGATCACATCCAGCTCACCGTTCAGTTGCTCGGCGACACCTGCCGCGACCGGCACGCCGCCGCGCGGCAGTCCCAGTACCAGGACGTCCGCACCGCGGTAATACGCCAACGCGTCGGCGAGCGCGTCACCGGCGGCCCGTCGATCGGTGAATCGCTGCGCGACTTGATTGCTCACATAGCCTCCCCAGTTCGACGCTAGCCCGTTCATCGCACGGCCTCCACGCGACTGCCCACCGGCGTCATGTGGCCGAGGTGCTCGAGGAACCACAGCCGCGCCAGTGCGGCGACGGTCTCCAACGTGCCCGGCTCTTCGAATAGATGCGTGGCACCGGGCACGATCTTGAGCCGCCTGATCCCGCCCAGCCGCTCATAGGCGGCGCGGTTGAGCGCGAGGACCGGCTGGTCGGACCCTCCGACAATGAGCAGCGTGGGCGCGGTGACGCGCGGCAGGAAGTCACCGGCCAAGTCCGGCCGGCCGCCACAGCTCACGACCGCGCGCACCCGCGCGTCGTCCGCGGCCGCCACGAGTGCCGCCGCGGCCCCCGTGCTCGCACCGAAATACCCGATGTGCAAGTCCCTCGTCGCGGGGCGTTCGGCGATCCAGTCCGTGGCGTGGCGCAAGCGGCCGGCCAGCAACTCGACATTGAAAACGTTGCCGCGCTTCGCTTCCTCACGCTCGCTCAGCAGATCGAACAACAGCGTCCCGAGATTCGCGGTCACGAGCGCGTTCGCAACCTGCTGGTTGCGGCGACTCAACCGGGAGCTTCCGCTGCCGTGCGCAAACAGCACGACCCCGAGAGGATAGGGCGGCAGCGTGAGTGTTCCCTGCAAGAACGTGTCGGCGGCGCGGATGACGACGGGTTCCGCCGCGTGGTGCGCAAGAAGTCCGCTGTCGGTACCGTTCATGGCGACCTCCTGCCCGTAAGCTGGCGGCGAGGCCGTGAACTGACCGTGAAGCAGTTCTCACGATGCCTTTAAGGACCGCCCCCCGTGACCGCCAGGACGACGCGCGCATCGACGGCCCGCACCCCGTCGGGAAAGGCAAGCAAGGGATTGACGTCCACCTCGGCGATCTCCGGATGATCCACCGCGAGCTGCGACACCCGTAGCAGCACGTCGGTCAGGGCGGGAATGTCCACCGCCGGCGCGCCGCGTATTCCATTGAGCAGGGCGGCGCCGCGAATTGACCTCACCATGTCGAGCGCATCCAGCGGCGCAATCGGCGCGATGCGGAACACGACGTCTTTCAACGCCTCCACGTAGATGCCGCCGAGGCCGAACATCAGCAGTGGCCCGAACGCCGGGTCGCGGCTCAGGCCCACAATCGTCTCGCGGCCTCCCGTGATCATGCGTTGCACGAGGATGCGGGGAGACGCGTGCGGCAAGACCGCAGCAACGGCGCGCATCATTGCCGCACCCGCCGTCGCTACCTCCGTCGCCGAATGGAGATCGAGGCGTACCCCACCGGCATCGGTCTTGTGGACGAGCTCGGGCGCCACCGCCTTGATCACGACGGGGAATCCCAACTCTGCAGCGATACGGGCCGCCTCGTCCGGATGCTCGGCCAGCCGCGCCTCCGCGACCGGAATGCCGTAGGCGGCGAGCAATTCGAGTGCCTCGCATTCGCCGAGCTTGCGCGTTCCCGCCGCAGCCGCGCCGGCGAGCGCGCGTGCCGCCCGCGCGCGATCCACAGTGATCGCCGGACCCTCCTGTGCGGGCCGGCCGATCCATTCCCGCTGCCGGCATAATGCCGCCAATCCCCGTGCGGCCGACTCGGGAAATACGTAGGCCGGAATCCCGGCCTTGTGCAGCTCGGCGCGTCCCTGCGGCAGTCCCTCGCTTCCCATCAGAACCGCCAACACCGGTTTCTGCACGTGCGTCGCCGCGGCGGCGACGATCGCTTCGGCAACGTCCTGCTGGCGGATGCCGAGGGGTGGGACGAACACGGCGAGCGCGGAATCGACATTCGGGTCACGCAGCACGGCGTCGAGCGCGGTGCGATAATGCGCCGGCGTCGCGGACGCGATCATATCGAGCGGATTGCGAATCGACGCCTCTTCAGGAAACAGCGGCTTGAGTCGCGCGACCGTCGCCGACTGCAGTTCGATGAGCGCCAGGCCGCGGGTTTCGAGCGCGTCGGCAGCGAGGATCGCCGGTCCCCCCGAGTTGGTGACGACCGCCGTGCGCCGCGAGCGTGGCAGTGGACGGCCCGTGAACGCCATCGCCATGTCGAACAGCTCCTCGATCGACTCGGCTCGCAGAACCCCGGCCTGCGTCAGAAGCGCGTCCACGGCCACGTCGCTCGCGGCAAGTGCCCCGGTGTGCGAAGACGCCGCGCGCGCGCCCACTTTCGAGCGGCCGGCCTTCACCGCGATGATCGGCTTGTGGCGGGTGATCCGCGACGCGAGATCGAGAAAGCGGCGCGGATTGCCGAAGCTCTCGACGTACATGAGGATCACCCCGACGGCCGGATCGTGCTCCCACTGCGCGAGCAGATCGTTGCCGCTTACGTCGGGCTTGTTCCCCACCGAGACGAATTGCGAGATCCCGATGCCGTATTCCGCCGCATGATCGAGCACGCTCACGCCGAGCGCGCCCGACTGCGACACGAACGCGGCTCGCCCTGGTGGCGGCATCGCGGGAGCGAACGTCGCATTCATCGAAACCGACGGATCGGTGTTCACGACACCCATGCAATTGGGGCCCACCATCCGCATGCCGTACTGCCGCACTATATCCATGAGCTGCCGCTCGCGATCGACGACGACGCCACCGATCTCGCGAAAGCCGGCCGAGATGACCACCATTCCGCGCACGCCGGCCTGGCCGCAGGAGCGCGCCACGTCGAGCACCCGCTCCTTCGGCACGACGATGACCGCCAAGTCGATCCGTTCGGGCAAGGCCCCGATGTCGGGATAGGCGCGCACCGACTGGATGGACGTCGCGTGCGGATTGACGGGATAGACAGGGCCCGTGAATCCATAGCGCAGCAGGTTCGCGAAGATCTGATGGCCGATCGTATTGGACATGCGCGACGCCCCGATCACCGCGATTGAGCCCGGCTTCAGGACCGGATCGAGCGGCGGCGCGCGATCACCGGTTGGCACCAGGAGCCGAGCGGCGTCCGACAGGGTGTCTAGGACTGGAGGCTCTACGGTGTGGCAGCCCTACGGCCGCGGATCATGTCCCGAATGCGGTCGGCAGTGGCAGGACTGGCCAGGCGGACGACGAGATAGAGGCCAAAACCCATCGCCGCTAGGAACAGCAGCGAGACGCTCACGCCGATAATCACACCAAGCAAACCCAGCGCGATCTTGAGGGTGATGAGCGCGACGAGCGCGAGTGCCGCAAAACTCAGGATCCTGCGAATCATGCGGGTACGAGAGCCGGCCGGCGCGATGCCAGCTTCGCGAAGTCCTGCGCGAAGTCCCGCAGCTCGTTCCAGTCGGTGTACTCGAAATCGTGGGTCGTGTCGGTATCACCACCGGCCTTGGCCACGAGACGCTTCATCATGTGGCGTTTGAGCCAGCCATAGCGCGTGTACAACAACGCGCCGGCGACCAGCTTGGCAATGGTCGGGTGCCAGCCGCACCGCGAGACGAAACCGTCCATGATCCGGACGATCTGCTCATGTGCCGCCGGGTCCTTCTCGAGCACGGCCAGGCACACAGAGAGAAACGCCGTGGGCATTTCGTTGAGCATGGGAGCGTACTGGCGCACCCAGCGCGCTACAGAACGTTGGTAGCTGCCAATATGGACCGACGCGGCCACGATCACGCCGTCGTAGCCCTCCGGGCTCAGGCGCCACAACGACCCGGCGGCATCAATGATGTCGACGCTGCAACGCCGCGCACGGAGGTTCTCGGCCACCACCTGCGCGATCTTCCGCGTGTGCCCATCGGACGTACCGTAGACGATCAGGATGTGTGTCATGGGAGCAAAGTGGAGGAAGCGCTCTTAACGTCGTGTGAGGGCGGATTGAGGAAATCTTCACAACGCCATGGCGGTCGACTCGCGCAAGGCTCGAGTTGCGGCCAAGTTAGCTGCCCATGAATGGCCTTCAGCGCCACCTCGGCGTTGCCGCGATGACGGCGCTCGTCGTCGGCGAAGTCATTGCGATCGGCATCTTCCTGACCCCGGCGACGATGGCGCGGTCCGTCGGCTCGCCGTTCTGGCTGCTCGTCGTCTGGCTGTTGATGGGCGCGATGGCGTTGAGCGGCGCTCTCTGCTACGGCGCGCTCGCCGCCCGTTTCCCCGAGGCCGGCGGCGGCTACGTCTATCTGCGCGAAGCGTACGGCCCCGGTGTGGCCTTCCTCTACGGGTGGAAATGCCTGCTCGTCATGGATCCGGGGATCACCGCGTTGCTCGGAGCGGCACTCGCAAGCTACGTCGGGTACGCGCTGGGGATCTCGGGTGCGGCGCTCAAAGCCATCGCGGTCGGCGCCGTCCTCGTCCTCGCTGGAATAAGCATGCTGGGCGTCCGACTCGGCGCGCGCGTGATGCAATTGATGATGTTCCTCAAGGTCGGCGCCTTGGCACTGCTCGCCCTGCTCGCGTTGGCGCTGCACGCCGGGAGCTGGGCCAACTTCATCCCGTTCTTCGTGCAGCGCTCGGGCTCGATTCCGTTGCCGGGCGCGCTCGCCCCCGCCATGGTCGGCGGGTTCTTTGCGTTCGGTGGGTGGTGGGAAATCGCCAAGCTCGGCGGCGAAGCGAAGGACCCCGCGCGTACCATGCCGCGGGCCCTGGCGCTCGGCGTCATCGCGGTGACCGCGATCTACATCCTCACGAGCGCCGTGTTTCTGTATCTGGTGCCGCTCGAGCAGGTGACATCCGGAGAGACATTCGCCGCGCAGGCGGGCGAAGCGTTGTTCGGGCCGACGGGCGGACGCGTGTTCGCCGTCATCGTGATCCTCGCGGTTCTGGGAAGTTTGTTCGCGCTGTTGATGGCGTTGCCGCGGGTCTATTACGCAATGGCGCGCGATGGCGTGTTCTTCAAGCCCGTCGCTGCCATACATCCGCGGTACGGAACACCGACACGCGCCGTGGCCATTCAAGCGATACTCGCATCAGTGTTCGTGCTGATCGGCACGTTTCAGCAGATCCTCAACTACTTCATCTTCGTAACCGTCGTATTTCTGGCCCTCACTGTGGTCGGGCTACTGGTGTTGCGACACCGTGAAGGAGCCAGCCTCTACCGGATCCCAGGGTATCCCGTCACCCCATTCGTGTTTCTCATACTCGTCGCCGTGTTGCTCGTGTTGTTCGCCGGTGGCGAGCCGGGTCAGGCGGCCCTGGGCGTGGGCGTCGTGGCACTCGGCATCCCTGTGTACCTTTTTGCGTTTCGTGGTAAGCTCACTCGCAACCGGACTTCCGCTGATGACCTGGATCCGCACCATCCCCCTGCCCGAGGCGGACGAGAAGCTGCGCTGGGCGATTGAGGCCCAACGCGCGCTCTATCCCAAGGAATACGCCGACCCGGTCCATCCGACACCGGACGGCAGTACGTCCGGCATCGTGGCCTCGCACAGCCTCATCCCCGACGCCCTCTACCATGCGTTCGCGACTTTCGGCGCCCTGATGTCGCCGGAGCTGCCGCTGACGCGGCGTCAACACGAAATGATCACGACCGTCGTCTCGGTGGCGAATCGCTGCCGCTACTGAATCGAATCGCACGCAGAGTTTCTGCGTCGGGTGACGTTGGATAAGGCGCTGGTGGAGGCGCTGGAAGACGACTACGCGAAGGCCCCGATTACCGACGCGGAGCGCGCCATGCTCGACTACGTCGTGCAGCTCACGCGCGATGCGACTCGCATCGGGCCGTCGCATCACGAGCGGCTCCGCTCCGCAGGCTTCGATGACCGGGCGATCCTGCAGATCACCCTCATTGCCGCCTGGTTCAATTACATCAACCGGGTGGCGGACGCGCTCGGCGTCGGACGTGGCTGAACGCGTCCCGCACGCGTGATCACGCGTGGGCGACCGCGGCACTCCCCCGCACTGGGGCCGGCACCCGCTGCGTCGGCGCCGGTACAGGAATCACCAGGACGGCGGCCGGAAGATCACTCAGGAGGTCTTCCGTCACACTTCCAATCAGCAGTCGGTCGACCCAACCCTTGCCGTGCGACCCGACGACGATGACGTCCGCTCGCCAGGCCTCCGCTTCTTCGATGATGGTTTTCACCGCTTCCCCGCGCCGAATCACTTTATGCTGATCCGGAATAGGGAGCAGCGGCCAGATGTCGCGCTCCATGCGCTCGCGCGACCACCCCTCGTAATCGAGCGGCTCGGGCAGGAATATGACCTCGGGGACCGTGACCGACGGTTCGATGACGTGTAGCGCATGGAGCGGCCCACCGAGCAGCTGAGCGAACGCTTCAGCCCGCTCGATCGTCGGGCCGGCGGCGTACGAGATGTCGACCGCTACCATGACGCGCGGCCGCGTCCGCAACTCACCGGTTGTGACGAGCAGTGGCACGTCGAGACGGCGGACGACGTGCTGCACGGTGCTTCCCCCCAGCCAGCGTCCCAGTGTCGTGTGGCGCTTGCCACCCAGCACGATCATCTGCGCCGTCGTCTCAGCGATCACCTGCGACAGCACGGCGGCAGCGCGGCCCGGTCGAACGATGACTTGTTCGGCAATGGCCGAAGGAACCGCGTCGCCGAGCGCCGTGAGAATGTCGCGGCGAGCGCGCCTCAAATGCGCCAGCTCGAGCGCGTCGAGCGCGACTCCGGTACCTGCCATTTCCCAGGCGATGCGGACGTCTCGTGTGGCATGGACGAGCTGGCACCGCGCTCCTGCCGCCTGTGCCAGCATCCAGCCCGCCCGAGCCGCAGCCCCCGTTTCAGGCGAGCCGTCGATCCCTACGACAACTGGTTGACCCGACATACGACCTCCTCACCCCGCGGACACAGCGGGTTGACGCCGGACGCGCCGCTTGAGCGCGGTTGCCGCGACGCCGACAGGTGCGACCAGCAACGACGTCGGCAGCTGATTGATGAGGCGCTCAGTCACACTGCCGAGCAACACGCGTTGGGCCCATCCCTTGCCGTGCGATCCGACCACGAGGACATCGGCCTCCCAATCGGTCGCCTCACGCAGCAGTGTGTTCACCACCTCCCCGTGCCGAACGAACTTCTCCACACCCGGCGTCTTGACGAGCGGCCACACATCGCGCGCCAGCGTTTCCTGCGCAAGACCGAAGTACTCGGCGGCATCCACAGGGGTAACGCCGGGCAGATCGGGAAGAGGCTCGAAGACGGTGAGGACGCGTAGCTGCGCCCCGACGAGTCTGGCGAAGCGCTCGGCCAGACCGATCGTCGGACCGGCCGCGGCCGATAGATCCGCCGCAACCAGCACCCGGCGAAATGCTCTGGGATTGCCGGCCGTTATGAGAACCGGGACCTCGGCGCTCCGCACCACGTGCAGGCTGGTGCTGCCGCCCAGCCACCGCTCGAGTGTCGAGTGATGCTTGCCGCCAAGCACCACCAGTCCGGGGCGCTGGTCGCGGATGACTTGCTGGATCATCGCAGCCGGGGGGCCGAACACCACGTCGAGCTGCGCGGAACAACGTGGGTCGACCGTGGCGAGCGCCTCGTTCACCTGATGCCGCGCGAGACCGAGCTGCAACTCCTGCATCTTGACGACCTGCGGGTCCGCGCTTACCGCAACCAGCGGCGCCCACGCGTCCCGCACCGCATGCACGAGCCGGCATGGGACTGAGGCGAGTCTCGCAATCCGCTCCCCCACCAAAGCAGCCCCTACCGCCGCCGGCGACGCATCCACTCCCACCACGATCGGACCCCAGGACATCGCGACTCCCTGTGAGGGTTCGATTCCGAAGTTGGGGCGCGATTCATGAAGACATCTTGAGGGTTACGCGAAGCTTCGATTCATGTCAGCCTCGCGGGACTTCATGAGTCCTAGATCTTAGCGGTCGCAACCGCCGCGACGATATCCGTCTGCGAGATCACACCCACCAATCGCCCGTCGTCTTCGACGAAGAGGCGATGAACGTCGAGGTAGAGCATCTGGCGCGCGGCCTCCAGGATGTCCGCATCGGGGGCGATCACGCGCGACCGCGGCGTCATCAGATCGCACACGGGCGTCTCGTCGAACAGCTGCTCGCGGACCTCGGGATCCGTGGTTTCGGACAAGGCGCCGAGAATGTCGGTTGTCGACAAGACACCGACGACGTGGCCGCGAGCATCCGTGACGGGCAGCGCGGAGACGTGCACATCGGCGAGTGTCGTGATGGCATCGCCGACCGTCGCGTCTAGATCGACGGTCTTTACATCCGTTCGCATGAGTTCCGCGACTTTCATAGCGTTACCGCCTCCCTTTGATCGCTGCGCCTGCGGGATTGTCCGCGCGTGCTCGCCGCCGGCCGGTTGATGGGTACGACGAGTAGCGAGGCCGGCAACCGATTGAGCAACCGCTCTGTGGTACTACCGATCAGTGCCCGATCCACCCATCCCCTGCCATGCGATCCGATCACGATGAGATCGGCACGCCAGCTTGCCGCCTCTTCGGCGATCTCCTCATCGGCGTGGCCACGACGGACGACTCGATTCGCTGGGGGGATGCGTGGCAGCTCCAGCTCGATCAGTCGGTTGAACTCTCGGCGAGACCAGACTTCGAACGCGCGGCTGTCGATCGACAGGGGCACGACGGTCGGAAACTTCGCCGGCTCGATGACATGGACGATACGGAGCTGGGCCGTGAGCAGATCGGCATAGCGCCAGGCAGTCGAGAGCACCGGACTCGCCGCAGCCGCCAACTCCGTCGCGACGAGGATTCGCCGCGGCACTTGGCCCTCAGCCCCAACCACGAGCACCGGCGCGGGGGACGTGCGGACGAGATGGTGGGCGGTACTGCCGCCAAACCCACGGACCAGGGCTCCATGGCGGCGACCGCCGACGACGATCAATCCCGCGTCGTACTCACGCGCGACCTGATCAAGCACGACGCCGGGCCGGCCGGACCGGACCACGAGTTCCCAGCGAGCCCCCTCGGAGCCCTCCGCGCCGAACTGCTGTTCGAGTGATTGCCGCAGGTCGGCGGTGACGCGGTCGAGGACCTCAGCGCTGTCCATGAGCGGCGCCATCCCCATCGGCACCCACACATCGGGGACTGCGTGAACCAGCATGCAGTGCGCGTCCAACGCCCGGGCCATCCGCTGGGCAAGGGACGCGGCTCGGAGCGACTCCGGTGACCCGTCCACACCAGCGATGATGGATTGCCGCAACACGGTAGCCTCCTCTCGGCTCTAGAGGGGAAGCTGGCGGTTACTCATGAAGCGGGAATGAAGCCAATCTCAAAGGGTGTTCATGGCCGCCGCGCCAGCTGGCCCGCCAGCGCCGGGACGAGCCCAAGCGTCCCGACGATCAGCCAGTCATGCCAGGCCAGCGGCACCACGCCGAGCAGGCTCGCCGCGGGTGGCCAGTACGCGACGAACGCCTGCATCACTAACACCAGGGCCACTGCCGCGAGCGCGTAGCGGTTGGCGATGATCCGGGCCGGGCGAATGACGCGCGTCTTGCTACGGGCATTGCCGAGGTGGAAGACCTGCGCAACGGCTAGCGTCATGAAGGCCAGGGTCATCGCATATGCCGGGAGGTCCGGGCGGCTTCGCATGCCCCACCAAGTCGCGACCAATGTCGACAGCGCGATGAGCGTGGCATACGCGGCGGTTGTCCGCATCATGGCTCCGGAGAGAATTGCGGCGCGGGGCGAGCGAGGCGGCCGTCGCATGAGCTCCGGCTCCGCGGGCTCGAAGGCCAGCGACAGGGCCGGAAAGGTGTCGGTGACGATGTTGAGCCAAAGGATCTGCAGCGGCAGCAGTGGAGTGGGCCACCCGGCCAACCCCGCACCCAAAAACACGAGGATCTCGCCGAGGTTACAGCTGAACAAATAGAAGACGAACTTGCGGATATTGTCAAAGATCACGCGACCTTCCTCCACGGCCGCGCTGATCGTCTCGAATCGGTTGTCTTGCAGAACCAATCCCGCAGTCGCCTTGGCGATGTCGACGCCGCGCCCCATCGCCACGCCGATATCCGCCTTCTTCAATGCGGGGGCATCATTGACGCCATCCCCCAGCATCGCGACGATTTCGCCGCGCCGCTGATACGCAGCGACGATGCGGAGCTTGGCCTCGGGCGTCACCCGGCTGAACGCGGCGACTTGCTCGACGCGCTCGGACAATGCGGCGTCGTCGAGCTGGTCGACCTGATGGCCGTCGAGCGTCTCGTCTCCCGCGCGTACGAGATCGAGCCGGCGCGCGATCGCTTCCGCCGTCCACCGCTGGTCCCCGGTCAACATCACGGTATGAATACCCGCGCCCCGCAGGGTGCCGAGTGCGTTCTCGACACCATCGGCAGGTGGATCGGCGAGACCAACGAAGCCCGCGAACGTGAGGCCGTGCAGGGCCGCCTCGTCCGGCGCCGCGACGGGTCCGCACGCCAGGCCGAGCAACCGCAGCCCGCGCGTGGCCAGCGCACGGTTCTTCTCGATGACGTCACGCCCTGCCGCGCCGTCCAGCGTGCACCGCGCAGCCACGCGATCCGGTGCCCCCTTCATATAGGCCATGAGGGTACCGTCCGCGCGACGATAGTACACGACCATGTAGCGCCGGCTGCTCGAGAACGGAATCTGGCCGGCGAGCCGGCCCGCGGCCCCGCGCTCCGCCGCCGCATCAAGTCCCGCCTTTGCGGCGGCGACGAGCAGCGCGATTTCCGTGGGATCCCCCGGGGGCACGCCCCCGCTCGAAGACAGGGCGAGCGCCGGCCCGCTGGCGAGGATGCCGACGCGCAGCGCCAGCAGCAGAGCCGTGCGCTCGCCCGGGTCGATGGGCGCGCCCAGCTCGTGAAAGACGCCGTGCGGTGCATATCCGACGCCCGTCACGGCGATTTCGCGTCCGCCTACGACAAAAGCGGTCGCCGTCATTTCGCCCGTCGTCAACGTGCCGGTCTTGTCCGTGCAGATCACGGTGGTGGAGCCGAGGGTCTCGACGACGGCGAGTCTCCGGGCGAGCGCGCGGCGCCGCGCCATGCGTCGCATCCCAATCGCGAGCGCCACCGTCGCCACAACCGGCAGCCCTTCGGGCACCGCCGCGATGCCGAGTGCGAGTCCGAGCTGCAGGACCTCGCTCCAGCTGCGCCCCTGGAAACGGCCGAGGATCGCGACTACCGCCGCGACCCCCAGCGCGATGACCGCGAGGCGCCGCCCCATGACCTCGAGGCGTCGCTCCAGTGGGGTCACGCTCTCAGGTACCGCTCCGATCAGCGTCCCGATCCGTCCGACCTCCGTTCGGGGACCGGTGGCGACGACGACTGCGCGCGCCGCGCCGTCCACGAGCGTCGTGCCGCGATAAAGCATGTTACGGCGCTCGGCGAGCGGTGTGTCCGGCGGAAGAAGCTCCGTGGCGCCTTTGGCGACCGGTGCGGCCTCCCCCGTCAGCACCGCCTCGACGGCCCGCGCTTCGACGCCCTCGAGCACCCGCGCGTCGGCCGGGATTGCCTGGCCCGCTTCGAGCACGATCACGTCCCCGGGCACGAGCTCGCAGGCGTCCACGTGCTGCGGCTGGCCGTCCCGCAGCACCGTGGCGCGGGGAACATCACTGGTGAGGAGCGCGCGCATCGCCCGTCGCGCGGGAAGTTCCGTCGCGAGGCCCAGCGCTACGTTGATCACGAGGACACTCATGATCGCGAGCGCGTCAAAGCGCTCGCCCGACAGCGCCGCGAGTAGCGCGGCCGCGAGCAGGAGCAGCGTGATGATGCTCGAGACGTGATGCCGGAGGATGCGCCACAAGGACGAGGGTGGCGGGGGGGCGACCACGTTCGCCCCCTCTCGGGCTAGCCGAGCGCGGGCCTCCGCGACCGTGAGTCCCGCGGGAGCACTGCGCAGCTGCCGCAGCACTTCATCGAGCGGCAACGCATGCTCGTGCCGCGCTACCACGGCTCCACGACACGAGCCGTGACGGACTGTTGCAGGATCTCGCGGACCTCGTCGTCCGAGGTCTGGACGAACTTGTCGTAGTAGCGCGCGATGGCGCCAAACGGCTCGGGTTGCCACAAGCACACGACTTCGTCCGCCAGAGGCGCCAGGGCCTCACAGGCCTCCCGTGAGCCGACCGGCACCGCCACCGCCACATGCGCGGGCGCCTGCCGCTGCACCGACGCCAGCGCCGCCCGCATTGTCGCTCCGGTGGCGAGGCCATCGTCCACCAGAATCACGATGCGCCCCGGGATCCGCGCGGCGCGCCGGGGACCACGGAAGTCGGCCTCCTGTTTCGCCGCCTCCCCCCGCTGCACCCCGGTCATCGCGCGCAGATACACGTCGGTGACGTCGAGCTCACTGCACAGTCCCTCATTCAACACGCGTTCGCCGTCCGCCGTGACGGCCCCAATCGCGAGCTCTGCTGTGATCGGAGACGGCAGCTTGCGGGCCACGATCACGTCCAGCTCCGCATCAAGGGCCTCGGCCACGCGCGCGGCCACCGGCACGCCTCCACGAGCGAGGCCGAGCACCAGCACGTCGGCGCCGCGATAGTGCGAAAGGGCGTTTGCCAAAGCGTCTCCGGCTGCGCGCCGGTCGGCAAACCGCTGTCTGGGTGTGTACGTGTTCACGATGCCTCCTTAATCCCCGACACGGCATCCAGAAGCCGCGATTGAAAAGCCCGCATCACATCCCCCTGGGTCACGATGCCCACCAGCAGCGGTGGCGCGGTGCCACGCCGGATGACGGGCAAGCTGCGCAGCCGAGTGGAGACCATTAGCTCGGTCGCTGTGCTGAGTGCCTCCTCGGCGTCGACGTCGACAACGCCACGGCGCATGACCGCTCGGACGGGGAGTGCCGCAACCTCCGCCGGGTCCGGGATGTGAAACGCAAGGTCCGGGCGAATAACGCGCAGCACGTCGAGCTTGGTCACGATCCCGGCAAGGGAACCGTCGGCGTTCACCACCGGAAACGCATTGAAGTCGTGGCGATCGAAGAGGCGCAAGACCTCCGCAACCGGAGTCTCGGGCTGCACGGTGATGGGCCGGGGCGTCATGACGTCAGCCACAGCGATCGCTCCGGAACGTATCGGCTTGTCGTTCATACAGCACCTCCCACGCTTGGGCCGTGTCGCCGGGCCGTTAGATGGAGTCCGATCCTCGTCACCGTGGTTCAACCAGCACCGGCCGACCCTGCCGTTGCAAACTGTCGAGTCGAGCGAGGTGCTCTTTGTACAGATCGCGAAACAAGCGCACCAGCGAATCGGCGTCTCCCTGCTGTAACTGGACGTGGCTGGCGAGAACCATACGCATGATGCCCGCCGGCTCATCGAAGAATGCCTCCAGCGACAGTCCGTAGCGGGCCGGTACGTCCGCATAGGCCGTGGTGAGATCAGGCCCCACATCGCGGCTCGCCTTCACTGTAAGCGCCTCGATGCCGTGACACTCCGAGCAGCCCCGCGCGATGAACAGGCCCACGCGAGGATTGATGACTGAATCCTTGGCCATTGAATCCCTGGATTGCGCGGCAAGCGTCGGTACCAAGAACGCCGACAACAGGATGAGCAGCGTTTTCATCGTGCCCCCCTCTCCCAAGGTCAAGCTGGCAGGCGGGGCCTGAAGCGATGATGAACCGACTCTCATGATGCCTTCACGCCCACCTGCCCAGAATGAGCCTATGAGGATCGCCAGCCTGTTCTTGCTCGCGTGCATGCTGAACCCGCTCTCCGCTCAAGGGGCAGTCGATTCGTCCGTCGCACGTTTTTATGAAAGGCGCTGGTTACAGCCTGTATGGATTCAGGCGTATAGCGTGGGTCGGGACGGGGACGCACTGCTCGAAGCACTGGCACAAGCAGATCGTGAGGGAATGGACCCAGCGAATTACCTCACACCCACCATCGACTCCCTGCTGCACCGTCACCTGCTGCCGGGCGAAGCATGGCAGCTCGACACGTTGCTCACGGCGGCCTTCGTCCGGTACGCCCGCGACGTTTCGCACGGCCGGATCGAGCCGTCGCTGGTCAACACGCAATGGACAGCAACGCCGCGGAGCATCGATGACGTGGGCTTGCTGGAAGGTGCCCTCGACGCCGAGCGCGTCGGCCCAGTGCTCGAGAGTCTCGCGCCGCCGCAACCCGGGTATGCGGCGCTGCGCGCAGCGCTCGGCCGCTATCGCGACCTCGCGCAGCAGGGTGAGTGGCCGACCCCCTTGGCGCGCCGGCTGGCAAGCGAGGGCTATGACACGACGGCGGGACTCTCCGCCGCCATCCGTCGGTTCCAGACGCGGCATGGTCTCACGCCAGATGGTGTTGTCGGATCGGCAACCCAGAAAGAGCTGGACGTCTCACCGGCGAGCCGCGCGGAGCAGATCGCGCTGAATCTCGAGCGCTGGCGGTGGCTACCCCGCTCCCTCGGCGAGCACTACATCGTCGTGAACACCGCGGCGTTCGTGCTCGAACTTGTCGAGCACGACACAGTCTCATTCACCACACGCGCCGTCGTGGGCCGCACCGACTGGCCAACGCCGATCACCAGCTCCCGTGCTACGCACGTCGTCTTCAGACCTGTCTGGACGGTGCCGCGAGCGATTGCGACTCAGGAGCTGCTGCCGCTGATCCAGCGCGACTCGACCTATCTTCGTCGCGCGGGGTTTCGTGTCTTCAGCGATTCATCGCTTGGCGTCGAGCTGGACATCAATTGGAGAACGGTCACTGAGAACACTTTTCGGTTCCAGCTCGTGCAGGAGCCGGGCCCCGAGAACCCGCTGGGGGGAATGAAGCTGGTGTTCTGGACGCCCTTCGGTGTGTTCATTCACGACACGCCCAGCCGCTCGTCGTTCAGCGAGCAGTGGCGGGCGTTCAGCCACGGCTGCGTTCGCGTGGAGGACGCAGCCGCACTAGCGGCGTTGCTGTTGGCGCCGTGGCCGTCCGATTCCATCGACGCGGCAATGCAAGAGGGCCGCCAGCGGTGGGTCCAGCTCCCCCGCCCGATTCCCGTGCACCTCGTGTACTGGACCGCGTGGGTGGCGGAGGACGGCTTGGTGGAATTCGCGGGGGATCCGTACGGATGGGACGAGGCACTGGCGCGAGCGCTGCAAGCGGGCGAGGCAGCGCGACTCACCCTGAAAGGAGCATCGGCGCCATGAAACGAGCCCTGCAACTCATTCTGGTGTTCGCGCTTGCCGGCCTCGTGTTTTCCGGCACGCTAACGTACCGCGAGGTGTTCGCGGGAGCGGCAACATGCCCGTCGCCCGGGGCACCAGGCACGATCCTAGGGTATCCACCGTGCGTCTACGGGCTCGTCATGTATCTCGCGATCACGGTGATCTCCATCGGCGGCCTCCGCGCGGGAGCGCGCGCCGAACGCCTCGCACGGCTCATCGCACCCGCAATGCGTTGAGAATGACTGCGGCGTCGAGCGCTTCCTGAAGCACCGCGCCGAAGGCCGGGGTAATGTGGCCGAAACTCGCCACGATCATCAGCACAAAGCTCACGCCCAGGCCCACACCGATGCTTTGCAGCGCGATCCGCCGCATGCGGCGGCTGATCGCCATCGCATCTCCCAGACGGGCGATGTCATCGACGAGCAGCACGACGTCCGCCGCCTCGGCCGACACCGCAGTACCATGAGCGCCCATGGCGACGCCCACGGTCGCAGCCGCGAGGGCCGGCGCGTCGTTGATGCCGTCGCCGACCATCAGCACGTTCCCGTACCGCAGCGCGAGCTCCCGCACCGCGGCGACTTTGTCGGCCGGCAACAGGTTCGCCCGCACAGTTCGAATTCCTGCCTGTGCGGCGATTGCCTCCGCAGGCCCCTCGCGATCGCCCGTCAGCATAACCGTGTCGTGCACACCGAGGACGGCGAGGCGCTGCATGAGCGACGGCACCTGATGGCGCAACCGATCGGCGAAGTGAATCGTGCCCGCGATTCGGCCGTCCACCGCGACGTACGCCGCCGTCCCGTCGCCCAGTGTGTCGGCGACCGCAATCCCCACATCGCGTAGATGACGCAGCGATCCGACGTGCACGCGCCGCCCTTCCACCGACCCGGACACGCCGCGTCCCGGATTCTCGCGAAAATCACTGACCGCCGGCAGTGCTCCCCCGCCCAATCGCTCGCGACTGGCATCAACCACGGCATGGGCCAAATGATGGGATGACAGCTGCTCCACGGCGGCCGCCAGGCGCAGCACTTCGGCGGCCGGAACACCGCCCCCGTTCAGTTCGATGTGGGCCACCGCCGGTTGTCCCAGCGTCAGAGTGCCGGTCTTGTCGAAGACCACCGCGCGGGCGCGGCCCAGCTGTTCGATCGCCCGGCCGTGCTTTACGATCACACCGAGGTCGGCCGCGCGGCTGATGCCGGCGATGACGGCGACCGGCGTGGCGAGGATCAGCGGGCACGGCGTGGCGACCACGAGCACCGCGAGGATGCTTGTGGTCGTGCCGGTCAGGACGTAGGCAAACACGCACATCAGCAGCGTCACCGGTGTAAACCACACTGCAAACCGGTCCGCCAACCGTTGGATCGGGGGTTTTTCCGCCCGCGCCCGCTCGACGAGGAGCACGATCTGTTGATACTGGCTCTGGGCGCTGGGGCGCATGGCTCGGATCCGCAACGCGCCGTCCAGGTTCACGCTGCCGCTCATGAGGTGAGTGCCCGCGACGGCCCGCAGTGGCAACGGTTCGCCGGTGAGGGCCGACTGATCCACGTTCGACGTCCCCTCGGTTACCTCCGCATCGACCGGCACAAGGTCGCCGGGACGGACAACGAGATCGTCGCCCACGATGACGGCCTCGACGGGCACGTCCTCGACGACGCTGTCACGCACGCGATGCGCCACTTTCGGCGCGCGCGCGAGCAGGGCCTCCAGGGAGCTCGAGGCGCGCTGCATCGCGTACGCCTCCAGCGCCTCACCGCCTGACTGCATCAAGACGATGACGACGCCGGCAAAGTACTGACCCAGGGCGAACGCCGTGACGATGGCGAGCGTCGCGACGATGTCGGCCGCAAACCGTCCGCGCAGCATCCCCCGCACCGTCTGCAGAACGAGGGGCACGCCGCCGGCGAGCAGGGTGACGAGGAAGATCATGTCGGAACTGCTCAGCAAGCCCGCCGCGAGACCGGCAGCGGCGAGCAGCGCGATCGGCCGCCGCGCGAGCGCGCGACCCAGGGTCAGGAGCGTGCGCGCCGTCGGTTGCCTGGAGACGCCGGGCGCGTCAGCTTTGTCGCCCATGGTCGACAAAGCGGTGACGGCACTGGCTAGAGCGAGCTATGATCGGTGTTGTGAGGCCGCCGACTTTCTGGAGGCTTTCTACCGGAACTTCCTGACGGCGTGTCCGGAGGCGGCACCGCGTTTTGCCCATACCAGCTTCGAGCGGCAGACCAAGCTGCTGCGCCACGCGATCGGTCTGCTGCTGATCTTCCCCACCCAGCCTGCGGAAGAACCGGCGCTGCTGGCCCGGATCGCCGAACGGCATAGCCGCCGCGATCTGAACATCGACCCTGCCCTCTACAGGCCCTTTATCGAAGCCCTCATCGCGACCGTCAGGAATTACGACGGAGAATTCACGCCCGCGATCGAGGCAGCATGGCGGGAGACGGTGGCCCCCGGCGTCGCGTACATGCAGTCGAAGCACTAGCCATCCTCAAAACGGACTGAACCCCGGCGCGCCGAACCGCGTCATGCGCAGGTGTGTCCATAGCGGATACGCGTACGCCACGATCACCAGCAGGATCGCGATCGCGGTCCACAGCGCGTATCGATCGAACAGCGTCCGTTTGTTGGGCGTTGGATGAAGCGGCTGGGCCCACGCGATCGGCTCGAAATCGCGACGGCGGCCCGCCCACGCGGTCCCGATCATCACGAGCATGAAAAAGCCGGCGCTCGTGAACAGGAACAGCCCGCCCACGGCGGACACGCCGGTCAGCCCCTGCCATGCGGCGGCGACTGCGCTGCCGCCGTAGCTCGCGTCGTAAATGCGGCGCGGCATCCCCATCAAACCGGTGATGTGATTGGAAAACGAGAACAGCATCATCCCGACAAACCACAGATAGGGCTGCACGCGCGCCAGCAGGCCCAGCTCGAGCTCGCGGCCCCAGAGGCGCGGCAAGAGGAAGTACGAGGCGCCCATGAACGTCAGAGCCACCGCGCTCCCCACGGTCAAATGGAAATGCCCCTGAATGAACGCCGTGTTGTGCACCACGGCATTCATGCCGAACGACGCGTTGATGGCGCCGCCGATGCCGCCCACCGCGAACAGGATCATCGACAGCGCGATGCTCGAAAAGAGCGGATTACGCCAGGGCAGCTTGCCAAGCCAGTCGAGCCACCCGGTCGCTCCGCGCGCTCGGCCCGCGACCTCCATTGAGGCGGTGACGGTGAATGCTGTGATAAAGCTCGGAAACAGGATCGCGAACGTGAGGAACGTGTGAAGCAGTTTCCAACCGGCGGAGACGCCCGGATCCATGAACTGGTGGTGAAAGCCGACCGGCGTCGAAAACAGGATGAACAGCACGAACACCAGCCTGGCCAGCGGATCGCTGAACAGCCTCCCGCCCGCGACCTGGGGTAAGAGCGTGTACCAGATCACATATGCCGGCAGCAGCCAGAAGTACACGAGTGGATGGCCGAAGTACCAGAACAGCATCCGCGCCAGCACGGGATCGATCGTCGGCGTGAGGCCAAGCGACCACGGAATCAGCTGAATCAGATCCTCGGCGGCGACGCCGACGGTGGCGATCAGCCAGATGAGCACCGTCGCGATCATGCCGTGCATCGCGAGCGGTGTCGTCGCGTCGGGATTTCCGCGCCGCCACGCGCGATAGGATAGCAGCATGACCGCCGACCAACACCACGATCCCACCACGACGAGCGCCAGGCCGATATAGAAGAGAGGATGCGCTTTGAGCGGTGGGTAGAACGTGTACAACACGCTGGCCTTACCGGCCAGAATCGCTCCGGCAGTCGCGAGGGTGCCGGTGAGCGCGAGCCAGTAGCCGGCCCAGGCAAGACCATGCGGACCCGGCTCGCGGCCCAGCATGCGCGACGCCACGACGTACCCGAACGCCATGATGAAGAACGTCGTGAACACCAGCGCCATGAGCACGCCGTGCGCCGTGACGGAGAGGTAGTACATGCCGGCGGTGCGCCACGGCAGATCGAGGTTGGCGCGGGAGAGCGCCTGCATCAGCGCCATCGCCGAGGCAATCCCAAACGCGAGAATCGCGACCCAGAGGTGCGCCAACGCCAGCTTCTCCATGTGCCGCGCGCCGCTGCGGGAGGGCGTGGTCATGGCCGCGCTCCTTCGACGATCAGCTTCGCCGACATGAGGTGATGGCTCAGCCCGCAGTATTCGTTGCAGACAATCAGGTACTCACCTGGTGTGCGGAACACGGTCGTGAACTGGCTGATGTAGCCGGGGACCACCATCGTGTTGCCGTTCGTGCCGACGATGCTGAGCCCGTGAGTGACATCCGAGCTCGTGAGCCGGAACGTGACCGGCGTGCCGGCGGGAACGCGAATCTCGGCCGGTTGAAACGCGAACATCATCGCGATCATCACGACCGTCGCTCCTTCGGGCGTGGTCGTCACCCCTCGCTGCTTGAAACGCGGATCATTCCACACTTTAGTGGGATCGATCGTCTCGACGTGACTCGGTGGCTGGAGCGCGCTGCCCGCGAGTCCCACGACGATCGTTGCAATGAAGGCCGCGATGAGCGCGCCGGAGGCCCACATCCAGAGCTTCTCGTAGAGCGGGACGTTCATGGCGTTACCCCGCCACGAGGCAGGTACACGAACAGGTACACGGCGAACCATGATGCCGCGAACAAGAGTCCGTAGAGTCCGACGAGCAGCAGCGTGCCTTTGGGATGTTGATCCAGCGGCGCCTCAGCCATGCGAGCCTCCCAGTTCTACTTCGAAACGAGCGCCTCCTGCGGGCTCGGCCGAGACGCGCGCGGTGCCGTCGTGCAGCTGCGCGATGGCGGCCACCATCGCCAGACCCAAACCAGTACCGGCGTCATTGCCGCGCGTCCGTGACGTGTCGGCGCGGTAGAACGGCTCGAACAAGTGCGGCAAATCTTCAGCGGCGATGGGCGATCCCGAGTTCGCGACGGTCAGCTTCACGCCCCCACTCCCCGCTTCCTCCACGCCGACATCGATGCGGCCGCCCGGCGGTGTGTGCGTCACGGCATTCTCGAGCAGATGATCGACCACGCGGAGCACCAGCTCGGGATCGACCGACGCACCGTCTCCGCCACGCCCGGCGCGGCCGATGCTGATGTCCTTCTCTTCGATCCGTCGATGCAAACTGTCGAGCGACCGGTCGATCAGGGCACCCACGCTCGTGGGCGTGCGATGGAGCCGTAGCAGCCGCGCGTCGGCGCGGGTGATGAGCAGCAGATCCTCGCACATCGTGGTCAGGCGGTCGATTTCCTCGAGCCCGCTGCGCAGCACTCGTTGGTACTCGCGTGGCGATCGCTCCGCGCGCAGCGCGACTTCGATTTCGCCCCGCAGGGCGGTCAGCGGCGTGCGCAGCTCGTGGCTCACGTCTGACGTCAGCCGCCGTTGCGCCGCAAAACCCCGCTCGAGGCGCTCGAGCATGGTGTTCAGCACGGCAACCAAGCCTTCGTACTCCTCGGTGTCGGCGTGGGCGACGATCCTTTGGTTCGTTCCGGCTTCGATACGCTTCGCCTGGACAGTGATTTCGCCAACCGGTCGCACCGCCGACGAGGTGAAATGCCAGGCGCCCATCAGCGTGGCGGCTGTGCCAGCGAGAACAATGGCGACGAGCACGAGCAGCAGGTCGCGCTCGAGCACGGCGGTAGACAGGGGACCCCTGAGCGCGCGCGTCGCGGCCCAGTAGAATGTCGCGGTTGCGAACAGCAGCCCCGCCGCCATCGTCGCCGCGAACCGGATAGCCAGCGCGCGGCGGAGCGACGCCTTCACCTTCACGCCTCCGCGCGATCCGGCGCCTGGAGACGGAAGCCCACTCCGCGGACAGTCTCGATCAGGTCGGTGCCCGTCGCCTCACGCAGCTTGCGGCGCAGGTTCCCGACATGCACGTCGACCACGTTGCTTTCCGGATCGAAATGCATGTCCCAGACCTTTTCCAGCAGCTCGGTGCGGCGGACGACTTCCTCGGGGTGCAGAAGAAAGTGCTGCAGCAGATGGAATTCCTTGGGCGTGAGATCCAGCGCCTTGCCGTCAACCCGTGCCCTGTGCTTCAGGCGGTCGAGCTCGACCACCCCATAGCGCAGCAGCTCGGTGCGGCCCGCGCCGCCGCGGCGCACCAGCGCCCGTACCCGGGCAAGCAGCTCGTCGAACTTGAACGGCTTGGTGAGGTAGTCGTCGGCCCCGGCGTCGAGGCCACGGACCACGTCTTCGGTCGTATCCCGCGCGGTCAGCATCAGGATCGGGGTCGCCCGCCCTTCTCGCCGCAGCTCAGCCGCCAGTTGGAGACCAGTCTTCTTGGGGAGCATGACATCGAGCACGAGCATGTCGTACTCGTACACATGCGCGAGCATGGTGGCCTGGTCCCCGTCGAGTGCCACATCGACGACGTACCCTTCCTCACGCAGCCCCTGCTCGATAAAGCCCGCGACCTTTCGGTCGTCCTCCACCACGAGAATCTTCATGAACAGGAGACTAGTCGCGCTCCGTTGAACGGTTTCTAAAGGGATCCTGAAGGAATCTTCAGGATGAAGGTCGCTCCGCCGCCAGGCGTCTCCTCCACGACGAGACTACCGCCCAACGCCTCGGCCAGTCGCCGCGACACCGCGAGCCCCAATCCAGTGCCAAGGCCAGAATGGGGATCGAACCGCTCGAATGGCTCGAAAATCCGCTGGCGCAGCTCGACAGGCACGCCAGGGCCGTGATCGATCACGGCAAACATCA
>JBIOXD010000061.1:0-17895 GCA_044869265.1 Gemmatimonadales bacterium | reverse complement strand
GATCGCCTCCGCGCTTCCGAGGTAAGCCGCGCTGTGTTCGGGCCGAGCGCAGCCGCCGCGCGGCTTGAGTCATCGAAGGCATACGCGAAGGAAGTGCTGCGGCGCGCCGGCGTCCCGACGGCTGCGAGCGCAGCCTTCGTCGCGATGGGCCCTGCCCTTGAGTACATCGGCGGACATCCGGAGCCATTGGTCGTGAAGGCCTCGGGGCTCGCCGCCGGCAAAGGCGCGGTGATCTGCAAGACGCGCGTCGAGGCGACGCTGACCGTGCGCGCCATGCTCGATGGGTCACTCGGAGAGGCGGGCAAGGAAGTTCTCGTGGAAGAGCTTCTCGAAGGTGAAGAGCTTTCGGTCCTCGCTCTGACCGACGGCGAGCGCATCCTCATTCTTCCGCCAGCACAGGATCACAAGCGGCTCGGCGAAGGGGATACTGGGCCGAATACCGGCGGCATGGGTGCCTATTGTCCAGTCGGAATCGCCTCAGACGCGCTGCTCGACCGTGTGCGCACGGATGTATTCGAGCCGGTGTTGCGTGAGGTCGCCGCGCAGGGCGCACCGTACGAAGGCGTGCTCTATGCCGGTCTGATGATTCTGCCCGATGGAACGCCGTCGGTGCTCGAGTTCAATGCGCGCTTTGGAGATCCCGAAGCCCAGGTCCTCCTGCCGGCGCTGCCCCCAGGCTTCACAGCACATCTGATCGCCATCGCGCAGCGTCGCTGGGATTTGCCCACCCAGCGGCAGGTGCTCGATGCCGAGCGGGCCGCGGTCACGACGGTGCTTGCCGCCCGCGGTTACCCGGAGAATCCGGAAAAAGGCGTCGCCATCCGTCTTCCGCCGTCTGGCGACCTCGGCGAGGATGTGATCGTCTTTCACGCGGGAACGTTCCGCGACCCGGACGGCCGGCTACGGACGGCCGGTGGGCGTGTCTTCAGCGTGACTGGACTAGGCCGAACCGTTCCGCTCGCCGCGCGGGCCAGCAGGAAAGCCGCCGAGCTGATCGCCTTCGAAGGCAAGACCTGGCGGCGAGACGTCGCCTGGAGAGAGATCGAGCGTGCCGGAGCTGCCTGAAGTCGAGACGATCGTACGTGAGATCGCGCCTGTTCTACAGGGGTCTCGCATTGCGCGCGCCGAGCTGAGAAAAACCGACGTCTTACGCGAAGTCTCCAAGCCTCGGCTGCTCAAGACGCTGCGCGGCAACACGATCGAACAGATCTACCGGCGGGCCAAGCACGTGGTGTTCCGGCTGTCGAGCGGCCACCGCATGATCATCCAGCCGCGGATGACGGGCTCGGTGATCGTGTATGACCGCGCGCTTGCGAGGCACGAACTCAAGTACGCGGTCCTGATCTGCACGCTCGAGGACGGGCGCCAATTCGTCTACCGCGACGTGCGCCGACTCGGCACAGTTTGGCTGCTCGATGAAGCAGGCTGGACTGCCTACACTGGCCGCATTGGACCGGAGCCGCTCGAGGAGACGTTTACTCCGTTTGTGTTTGCGGACCGGCTCAGAGGTACGCGTACGGCGGTGAAGAAAGCGATCATGGATCAGCGCCGGCTCGCGGGCGTCGGAAATATCTACGCGAACGAAGCGCTGTTCGACGCCAGGCTCCATCCCGCGAAATCGACGCACAAATTGTCCCTCGAACAGTTCGCGCGGCTGCACGCCGCTATCATCGACGTGCTGCAGCGCGCGCTGGCGTCGTCCGGCACGACGCTACGCGATTACCGCACGGGCACCGGCGAGGAGGGCCGCTTTCAGTTTGAGCTGCGCGTGTATGGTCGAGTCGGCGAGAAGTGTGTGAACTGCGGCCGCAAGCTCGTGATGACGCACGAGATCGACAGGCGGCAGACGACTTTCTGTCGGCGGTGCCAGAAATGATAAAGCGACGCTAAGACGAGGCGCGTCGCCTCTTCCCAGCGTCGCCGTATCAGATCAGTCCACAAACGCCCACAGCAGCTCCCGACTCTTCTTGTCGAGCTGATCCGTCTTGCCGAGGTGATACAAATCCCCCGCGAGATCCCGAATCAGGAGCCCGCCGTGCGGCAGCAGGCGTGGCCAGTCGTCGAGCCGGGTCTGAAATGTCCGCGGCCCCTGCCGGGTCTCGACGCGCCAACGCCGGATCTCGACTTCCTCTTCGATCTCGAGCACGCGCATCACCTCGAAAACGAACCCGGCGACGGCCAGCGCCATCTCGAGCGCCGCGCGCGACCGTGCGTCCAACTCCATCGGGTCGCGCACGAGGGCAAACTCCTCCTCGTCCGCGTCGCGGAGCGAGAGATGCCGTGTCGGCTCGGTCCAGGGAAAGCAGCGCCGCACGGATACCGGCCGGTCCTCATCCCCGCGCAGAGCCCACAGCGAGCCGTCGGCCCGCCACTCGAGCGTGAGGCCTGGGGACTTCCTTGTGTCCGCAGCGTCCGTGCGCCTGACTACCATCGATTCCATGGAACCTCCTGAGATTGGGGCCCCGATTTACGCCAGTTGCAACTGCATCTCGTACAGCCTCCGGTACATCCCCTCAGACCGCTGCAAGAGCTCCGCGTGCGTTCCATGCTCGACCAGCCGGCCCTCCTCGATCACGAACAGCCGCGATGCCTTCCGCAGCGTCGAGAGGCGGTGCGCGATCGCGAACACGGTCCGTCCCGCCACCAGCCGCTCGAGCGCCTGCTGGATCTCCCGCTCGGTCTCCGTATCGACGCTGCTGGTCGCCTCGTCGAGAATGAGAATCCGCGGGTTGTGCAGAATCGCCCGCGCGATAGACACGCGCTGGCGCTCGCCGCCCGACAGCGTGTGGCCGCGCTCACCCACCACCGTGTCATAGCCGTGCTGCAGCTTGGTGATGAAATCGTGCGCGTTGGCCGCCTGTGCCGCCGCGATGACCTGCGCGAGCGGCGCATCGGGCAAGCCATAGCGGATGTTGTCGAGCACGGTCCCGTGGAACAGATACGGGTCCTGAAGCACCATGCCGATCTGCCGGCGGAAGTGCCCCGTATCGAGCCGCCGGATGTCGACGCCATCGATCCGAATCGCGCCACCCGTGACGTCGTAGAAGCGCGCGATCAGATTCACGATCGTCGTCTTGCCGCCGCCCGACGGCCCGACCAGCCCGATCAGCTCTCCGGGCGTGACGTCGAAGCTCACGCCGCGGAGCACCTGCCGGACGCCGTCGTAGCCGAACGTCACATGCTCGAACGCGACGCGCCCACGGACCGGTTCGAGGCGTACCGGTTCCGCGACATCGCGCACCTCGGGCTCGGTGTCGAGCACCTCGAACACCCGATGCGCTGACGTCGTCGCCCGATTGATCGTGCGCGCCATCTGGCCGATCACGTCGATCGGCCCGAGGAACATCGTCGTGTAAAGCAAGAACGAGACGAACGTTCCTACCGGCAGCGCCGCGCCATCGCCCAGCAGCCGCGGCACGGCGAATACCCAAACCGTCACCGTCATCGTGTGCACACCCAGGACAAGCAGCGGCCAGAACGTGGTCCACGACGCGTGAATGCGGTTGAACTCCGCAGTCACGTCCTCATTCCGTTCGCCAAAGCGCCCGATTTCGCGCTGCTCCTGATTGAATGCCTTGACGACCCGAATGCCCGGAATCGTGTCGGACAACACGTCCGTCACGCGCGACCATTTGCGCCACGCTCTGATGAACAGCCGGCTGATGTTCTCACCGTGCCGGTAGATCACCCAGCAGAAGAACGGTACCGGCAATGTCATGACCAGGCCGAGTCTCCAGTCGAGCGTGAGCAGGACTGTGCCGAGTCCAAGGAGCTGCACGAGCGAGAGCGACACGTCCACGACGCCGAACGCCAGGAAATCCCAGAGCCGGTCTGTATCGGCGGACACACGGGTGATCAAGCTCCCCGTCCGCTTGCGCGAGAAGAACGCGAGCGACAGTCGCTGGATGTGCTCGTACAGCGCGTCGCGCAGATCACGCGCGACCCACTCGCCCAGGATCGCCATCAGCCGCAGCCGGACGTGCGCCGCGGCCTGCTTGACGAGGTACACGACCGCCATCGCCGCGACGGCGATCCATGCGATCGTCCATGCCCGCTCGAGCGGCAGTGCACCTGCCTGCGCCGGCCGGACGACGCGATCGATCAGGACGCCCGCGAGGTACGGCGGGATCAGGCTTACTAGCGTGATCACCGTCGCCGCCGCCATGCCGAGCGTGAGCTGCCGGCGATACGGCTTCAGGTGGCCGAGCAGTCGTCGAATCACGGCGGTCTGGCGACCGGACACGAGTGCCTGCGCGTCGCGAATCGGGCGCGCGATCGAGTCGGCATACACGCGATCCGCGTCCATGCCGGGAATCTCGCGTCCTGCCCCGCCCCCGCCCCCGCCCCCCAGCTGCTCTTCGAGCACAAACCGAATGTTCTCGAAGGCGCGCCGCTGCCGATGCGTGTAGCGCACGAGCGCGAGCGCGGGCTCGTCAGCTGTGCCGAGGATCGTCAGCGTATTCGCAGACAGCCCCGGTGCCTCGCGCACGGCCTGGATCCGGCGCCGCTCGAAGCTTTGGACATCCCATCCATCCACCATGCGACGGGCAACCGCGACGTGCCGCGGGCCGAGCGCCAGCCACGCTTCGGCAAGGCGGAGGCTCTGGTCGAGGTCGGCCAGTGCGTAGAGCTGGACGGGGGCGCCGTGCCAACCGCGCTCGATCTCCCGTCGCAGATCGGGCGGGAGTCGGGCCGGCTGCGCGGTATAGCGCGCGATGATTTGATCGTCGAGATGTTGTTGCAACGTGCTCATTTCCGTGATCCTTTCCTCACCCGCTGTCCCCATCTCGCTTCAGGGGGAATTCCACTAACAGAACGGCCCTCCAGGTCCCATGAAGCACCCGGAAGGCCGGATCACGGCGCGAACTAGATCCGATCGACTTCTAGGGTGCTCCTCCACCTCCACCGGCGCCCGAGATTCCGGACGCAATACGCCCACGATCGTCCACAAATGGCGCGACCCGGCACAGCGTGCCCGGCCCCGTCCACATGCGACGCGGCAATGGCGTGTCGGTGGAGTGACGAATCATGTCAGTTGGGACATCCTTTTTCGTGCGTGAGTCCAGTGCAGCGCGAGGTGCTTGGAGCAAACTAATGAAGAGGTACGAACCCGGGCAAGCCCGGGATTCACATGGGTCGGGTGAGATCCGATAGTCACAATCCCTCCCGCCGCAGTTTATTTATCCGTGTGCGCATCCCCCACCTGTCTGCGCTCGGGGCCATCGCGGTTGCAACTGGTTGTGGCGGGCCGTTGCCCACAACCGGTGCGGCGACAGGTACCCCGGCGGCCGTCGCACAAGTCCGACTTTACAGCTCCTCGGGCGCCGACCTCAGCGTACACACCGGGCTTCCCGACGATCAATCGCTGCGTCTCGAAGCACGACTCTACGCCTCCGATGGCCATCGGCTCACCGAGATCGTCGGCGGTGTGATGATGGAATTGCGATTCGATCCCGAATCCCTTGCGACTTCCGCGCCTGTTCCGGGGAGACCGCTCGAGCGTGTTGTAACGGCACTCGCTCCTGCTGGCACCGCGGGAACGCAAATCGTGGACTTGTTCTTTCCGGACGCTCCGTCCAAAACGTTTGGTCCTTTTCACGTGGAGGTGCAGCGTGGGGGACCCGCGAATGCTGAGTTTCGTTTATTCGATGCCTTCAACACCGACGTGACGGCACACGTCCCGCTCCTCACGGGGGACACCGCTCGGCTTGAAGTCCGACTGTACGACGCCGAGGGTCGGCGTCGCACCTCGATCCCGGGAGGCGCCGAGGTGACGTTCCGCTTCGAGCCGGCGACGATCGCCACGGCGCTTCCGGTTCCCGAAGGGCCCTTCCTGAAAGACGTGACACCGACGGCCGCACCTGGCACCGAGGGATCACTGTTCGTCTCGGTCCTGTTCCTCGCCGACAGCACGACGAAGACCTACGGACCGATCCAAGTTCTGGTGCATTGAGCTCGCGCTGTGCCTGGCGGCGACGCCGGGGTTGGCGCAGCACGAGGGCCACATGGCTCCCGTGGATTTCCCGCCATTCGGGTCAGGGACATCGTGGCTTCCCGCCGCCACGCCAATGCGGGCCTTTCATCTCCAAGTGTCCGACTGGCGCCTCATGATTCACGGCGCCGTGTTCCTGCAGTACGTGAAGGAATTCGGGCAGCGCGGCAACTATCAGCTCGGAAGCATGAACTGGATCATGGCCGACGCGTACCGCTCGCTCGGCGGAGGAACGTTGCGGCTGCGAGCGATGGCGAGCGCCGAGTATTTCACGCTGACCAAGGCGGGCTATCCGCAGCTGCTCCAGGTCGCACAGCCGTATGAAGGCGGCATCGTCACAGACCGCATGCACCCCCATGAACTGCTGAGTGAGGTGGCCGTCTTGTACGATCGTCCTCTCACGAGGAGCGTCCGGTGGTCCGCCTACCTCGCGGCGGTCGGCGAGCCGGCGCTCGGACCGGTCGCCTACCTGCACCGGCCATCAGCCGAAAACGACCCCACAGCACCGCTCGGCCATCACTCCCAGGACGTCACGCACGAAAGTTTTGGCGTCGCGACGGTGGGCGTGTTCAGTCCGACCGTCCATGTCGAGGCATCGGCGTTCAATGGCAACCATCCCGACGAGCTCCGCACGAACTTCGACTACGCCGGGGCCAAGCTGAATTCATTCGCCGCTCGTGTGACCGTAAACCCGAGCGATCGCTGGAGCATGTCGAGTTACGCCGCGTACCTGGCGGAGGGCCCCGGCGTGCACGACCATGCGCACCACCGGCTGGGGCTTTCGATCATGCACGTCGCTCCGCGACCCGGCGGCGCCTGGACCACATCTCTCGTTTGGGGCGCGAATGTGCCGGCGGACACCCGACGCGTGCTGAATACGGCGCTCATCGAGACCAACGTTGATCTCGACGAGCGCAATGCGGTCTTCGGACGCGCGGAGTACGTGACCCGCACGGCGGAAGAGCTCGCGCTCGTTGGGTCGGTGAGCGAAACGGTGCTTATCGGCAACGTGGCATTGGGCTATGCCCGCCGGATCGCCACAGTGCGGAAGGTTGGCGTGTGGTTTGGTGCCCGGGGGGACCTCGACTTCGTACCCGAGCAGCTTGGCCTGTTTTATGGCAGTCGCACACCGGCGGGCGTCACCGTGTACCTACGACTGCGACCACCCACCGTCACATCGATGAATGCCGGACCCTGATGACCTCTTGTGCGCGCAATCGCCGTCAACCCACGGGCACGATTCTCCCCCTCGGCGGAATCCCCGGCTCCAACTCCAAAATCCCCACGCTTGGCAGTATCCCAAACCGCGACGCCCCCGCCCCGCCTGGGTTCATCACCGTAACCGTCTTGTCCACCAGCTCGAGCAACGGCCGGTGGCTGTGACCAAAAATGATGATCTCAGCGTTCGGGAAGGCCTCGTGCAGCACGGCGGGATTGGGACTGCCAAACTGGTCACCATGGGTCACGACGATCGAGAATCCCTCCAACTCGAGCTCGGCAACCTGCGGCAACTTGGCGCGCAACTCAGAATCATCGGTGTTGCCGTAGACAGCCGTAACGGGCGCGAGCGCGCGCAGCTCGATCAGTAGTTCCTCCGGCCCAACGTCGCCGCCGTGCAGGATGTGATCGACTTCGCGAAAGATCTCGAACACCTGCGGGCGCAGGAGGCCATGCGTGTCTGAGATAACACCAAGCCTCATCTCCGCGGCGAACGGCCGAGCCGCCGAGCAACCTCGACGGTCCACGCCGCCTGCCGGTCTGAGCGCAATCCGTGGTCCGTCTCGACATCGTACCGCTGTTGCTCGGCCTTCTCATCCTGAATCAGGAGCCCGGCCAGGTTCGTGAGCTCGTCATCCGTCTTGCGGCAAGCGTTCGCAAGCGCGGCGAAGTATCGCGCCATGCTCCGCGCGTGTACCTCGGCGAGATCGAAGTGGGTCTGCTCGTGTCCCAGCGTGCTCCGGCGCAGGACGGTGTCGTTCAGCACCACCGCCTTGACCCAGGACTGCCGAGGTCGGAACGCGGCGATCACACGAAAATCGAACGCGTTGCCCCGGCACTTCCACGCATAGAACAGCGCATACGCCGTCTTCGCGACCTCGTCACCGTCGCCCGGGGGCCGGCCGCGGAAATCACGCCACGTGAGCCGTCGGGTCGCGGACCATGGAAAGGCCGAGTCCGCACCTACGTTGGCACCCAACAGGTCGTCCAGCGCCCGGGACAGCACAGGCGCAGGCGCGGGGGGGGCGGCGGGCCGCCGCTCTCCCGCCGGTGTAGGCGACTCGGGCGTCGACGCCCCGTGTCCACAACCCAGAAGGACGAGCAGCGCGGTGAGGAATCGGAAACGGGGGGGGGTCAGGGTCCAGGGGTCGGAGCGGTCGCGGCCGCCCCAATGTTGCGTGCGGTGACGTAGAAGTTCTCGTCCACACGCAGCTCGCCCGCGTTCGGCGACGCCACGTCCAACCCCTGCCACGACTCGGTGGGACGCAAGACCCGCGTGCCGATCCCCGGGACGTTGACGCGCACCGGCATGTCGAATCCGGAGACGACGTTGGCCCACCGGTAGTCGAGCGCGCCATCGCGAACGCGATACTCGAAGACCGGGATCTGCGTGGTGGTGAGATACTGCGCGAACACTTTGCTGAGATCCATCCCGGCTTCGCGACTGATAAGATCCTGCACTTGCTTGCCGGTGACCGTTCGATGGTAAAAGGTCTTGTTCAGCCCCCGCAGGATGTCACGCCACCTGGCATCATCGTCAATGATCGCGCGAATCGTATGGAGCATGTTCCCACCCTTGGGATACATGTCGCCCGACCCTTGTGCATTGACGCCAAAGGCCGGCACGATCGGCCGATCGTTCCGAATTCCTGCGCGGGTCCCGATGATGTACGCTGCGCCCGCGATCTTCCCGAGCCGGCACTCGGTGTAGATCCCCTCGGCATAATTGCCGAAGCTCTCGTGCACCCACATGTCGGCATGGTCCTGCGCCGAGATGTTGTTGCCCCACCACTCGTGCGCCGTCTCGTGCACGATGATGAAATCCCACTGCAGCCCGAGCCCAGTGCCCGACAAATCGCGGCCCCGGTAGCCGTTCAGGTAATGGTTGCCATAGGCGATCGCGCTCTGATGCTCCATGCCAAGGTGCGGCGTCTCGACGAGCTTATAGCCGTCGGCATACCACGGAAACGGACCGAACCAATGTTCGAAGCATTGGAGCGTCGTGACGACCTGTTTGAAGTGGCCGCGCGCGGTGTCTGCATGATACGCGAGCGGCCAGAAGTCGAGGGACAACTTTCCCGCTGCCCCGACGAGCGTATCGCTGAAGTGCGCGTAGCGGCCGGCATTGATCGTCACGTTGTAGTTATTGATCGGGTTAGCGACAAACCACTCATACGTCGTCGTACCGTCGCCGTTGCGCTTCGTGTTTCGCAGCCTGCCGTTCGAGACGTCGATCAGCGAATCCGGGACGGTGATCGCGATGCGCTGGCTGTCCGGCTCGTCCGCCGAGTAGTCCTTGTTGGGCCACCAGATGCTTGCCCCTGTCCCTTCGTTCGCGGTGGCGATCCACGGATGACCCAGGCTGTCCCTCGTGAACGCGAAGCCCCCATCCCACGGCAGCCGCCGGCCGATGTGCGGCTTGCCGTGGTACCAGACCGTGAGCGTGCGTTGTTCACCGGGGCGCTGCCGGGTGCCCAGCGTCACGAAGAGTGCATTGCCGTCCCGCCGATACCGCAACTTCTTGCGATCCTGGACGATGCTGTCGACCTCGAGCGGCACCTGAAGATCGATCTGCATTCCGATGGCAGCAGGAGCCTGCAGCACGCGATACGTGATGCCATTCCATCCGGCAATGCTCGAATCACCGGGATTGACGCTGACATGCAGGTTGTAGAATTGCACGTCCCACCACGAGCGACCCGGGCCGTTGGCACCACGCAGCGTGTCGGCGCGGGCGTAGCGCGTCGTATCCTGCGCGGCCCCGCTCGTAGCGGAGACCATACATATGAGAAAGAGGAGAAGAGAGCGCACGAGTGTGGCAGCAAGTCTCGCCCGCGATCCTTCAGATCGCCAGTGGTAGCACCTCCGCTACCGTGTTGCGTTGCGCGAGGAGATTGGTGATGCGTGCACCGGTTGCAGCGGCACAACTGGAACCGGCGTCCGCGCCCTTCATAGAAGAACGGCTCGGGCTTGACCCTCATGTGTCCGCACGCGACACAGCGTGGCAGCAGCGGGAACGTCGCATGACTGAGACCCCAACGCTCCCGGCTGGAAGTGCGCAACTAGGGCCGGCCTGCTACATCGTCCATTGGATGGAAGGGAGTTCCGCCGGCGGCGACGCCGGTTTGGGGTGAGGGCGAGTCCGAAGCTTGGATCAGGAATGCGAAGAGGATTATCCGCATCCACTCAAACGTTCGCCCCCGCCCCCCCCCCGGGCCACGCGCTAGGCCCGCGTTAGAACGCCCACCCAGCGAGGATCAGAAAAGAACGCGTCTTGTAACTGTCCGAGCTCGTCACGGTGCCGATCTTCAGGTCCGACAAGCCGTAGACGTAGCGGCCCTCGATGCTGAACGGGCTGCTCGCACCGAGTCGCACGCCACCGCCGATCACCGCGGCGTAGGTCGTGGACGGGCGAGCGGAGTCGGGACAGACGCTGCCTCCCGCGCGGCAGCGCAGCTCGAACGAAACCTGCGGACCCGCATAGGCAAATGGGGCGATTCCCGGCGACGGGAACATTGCACGCAGGTATACCGGCACATCGATGTAGTCGAGCTTGCGCTCGTTCGCAGGGGACGAGCTACTGGTGACGCCCCGCTGCGCGTACAGGCCTTCGACGCCGATGCCGAGGATGTCGTGCCCCGGCCCCAGCGAGAGACCCACGGCGAAGCCCGTGCGCGAGTCGAGGTTGCCGGGCAGAACCCCACCGTTGGACACGTTGCCGTACGAGAGACCACCCTTCACGGCGATGCCGCTCTGCGCGGACGCGACCGCAGCCACGCTCAGCGCGAGCGCGATGATGCAAGCGAGTGTGCGTTTCATTGTCAGGTCCTCCTTTGAAAGGAGCTACCCCGCGGGGCTGACCGGCGGTTCCGATCCGTGCCAGTTCAGCTTGCAACGAACACGCGCTCGCCTCTGAACTTTTTCCTCTGCGGATCCCACGGAAAGAAGATCACCACGCGGAACTCGACGTTGGCGCCCGTCGCCGCGTGCGACAGCCACCGCCCTTGCTGCGTTCCGGTGACGTGGGCCTCTTCACACACGCCCTGCGGCCCGATGACGATTTGCTGCAGATCAAAATGAATGTCGGGAATGGCGCCGAGCAGCTCGGTGTAGAACCGCGTGGCGCCTGCATGTCCCTCCCACCGGGCTCCCGGTTCGCCGACTACTTCGTAGACGCAGTCGGGCGTGAGCGTGGCGATAAGCCCGGCGATGTCTCGCTTGTCTTCCGCAATCGAGTGCGCTTTCCACAGCTCGCGCACCTCGCGGTACAACTCGGGTGTGACGTCGCGGGACAGCAGCTCGCGCACGTCCATTTCAACCCTGCCACGGTTTGAGCAGCGGAATTGCCAGACCAAAATGGTCGATGATGCGCTGCACGATGAAATCGACCAGCTGGCCGACTTCTTTGGGGCGCTGATAAAAGCCTGGCGCCGCGGGCAGGATCACGGCTCCGGCCTCGGCGGCCAGCACCATGTTGCGGAGATGGACGAGCGACAGTGGCGTCTCCCGCGGCACAAGCACGAGCTTGCGGCGCTCTTTGAGCGTCACGTCGGCGGCGCGCTCGATCAGCGAGCGGCTCGTGCCGTGTGCGATTGCGGCCATCGTGCCCATCGAGCAGGGACACACGACCATCCCCTGCGTCTTCACCGATCCCGACGCCGGCTCGGCGCCGCGATCGCTGTCGTTGAAGATGCGCACACTCGCCCACTGGCCTCCGGTCGCTTTCTTGAGACCGGGTTCGTCCTTGATCCCGCACTCTTCGGCGAGGAGTCGCCAACCGTGGGTCGAGAGAAGCAGCCAAGTGGAGACGGAGTGGGTCGCGAGCATCTCCAGCAGGCGTACGGCGTAGGGCGCGCCCGAGGCGCCGGTGATGGCAAGGACGATCGGTGGAGACTCGGACACGGCGCCCTAGTCAGTTGCCTTTGCGGCCAGTCACGATGATGATCTCCGAGAAGACGTCTTTGCCGGCAACGGCGGCAGGGTATCGCTCGCCGGGCCGGTCGAACCGCGGACCGGACTCGCCGACGGCCAAAAGCAGACCTACGAACTGCGATTCGCTTCCGAGCTCGGTCATGAAGGTGGAATCGGCGGCGGGCTGAAGTTTCCCCTGCCGATCAGGACGGAGGTACTGCATTCCTCCGTGTTGGCCATTCTCTGCCACGCTGCGAAAGAATCTGAACGACGGCCAGCGGCGCCGGTAAAACGCTTCCACCTGATCGATCGACTGGTCGGTCACCCAGCTGCGTCCTGCATGGCTGGCGAACCGCGGGCTCTCATGGAGTCCCACGGCCGCGAGCACCGCGTGGCCCTTGGGCCACGCCACCGCGCGGTCCGGAATGGGAACTGCCGCGAGGTCCTGAAAGATGAGCGACAGGATGTGCCTGCCGCCGTCGACTGGCCGGATCGCCTCGGCGGCTTCCTCGTACGAGCCCATGTCCGACAGTGTGACGGCGAGAAACTCCCGATAGCGGACGTTCCGCGAGTCGAGCGCGACGGCGCGCCGGGCATGCACGAGCATTTGCGCGGTGTCGACATCGACGCCGAATTCACCGTCGCGCAGTACCGGCCGGCCGTCGCCCAGGAGCCGCGCTCTCCAAAAATGCGCCGCCGGGTCGTCAGGACGCAGCTTGAGCGCGGTGTCGAGCGCCGCCCGAAACGGCGCGTCATCGAACGTGCTGTCGAGCACGCACCCGTGCGCCGGCGAGCATTGCGCGCTCCGGGACGGCTGAAGGACGAATCGCCCGACGCGTGCGAGCAGTACCCACGCCGCCACGTCGTCTGGTGAAGTCTGGAGATACGCTTCGATCTGCGAACGGGCCCGCGCGAGGTCGGCGGAATCGAGCGTAAAGAGCCTGTCGCTTCCGGGCTCCCGCAGCTCCGCACGCTCGGCTCGCGCGAGCTGCTCCTCCACGCTCCGCAGGGCGCCGGGCCCCTGCAGCACCAGCATAAGTAAGAAAACTGTCACGGCCCAAACATACCCTCTGGCTACCTATGCCGCGCGGGCGTTAATTCGACAGAGCGATTCTCACTTCCTCCCGAGGCGCCGATGTTCACACGCATTCGATCACTCGCTCTCGCTCTCTCCGTCTGGGCTCCCGCCGCAGTCGCCGCGCAACAAACGGCTACATCTCCCGCGGCGTTCGCGCCCCCAGTCGCCGCAGTCCGTCCGCATCGCCTCGAGGAACACGGCAGCGTGCGCACCGATCCGTACTACTGGCTGCGCGAGCGCTCCAACCCCGAAGTGATCAAGTACCTCGAGGACGAGAACGCGTACACAAAAGCCGTCATGGCGCATACGGAAGCGCTCCAGGAGCGGCTGTACGAGGAGCTGAAAGGACGCGTGCTCCAGAACGACCAGTCCGTGCCGTTCCGCGAGGGCGGCTATTTCTACTACACGCGCCTTGTGGACGGGAAGAACTATCCCATCTATGCTCGCAAGCGTGGCTCGCTGACCTCGCCTGAAGAGATCCTCATCGATGTCAACGCGCTTGCCGAAGGGAAAGCGACCTACGTGGTCAGGGCCTGGGCGGTCAGCTCGGGAGAAGACCTTCTCGCGTTTGCCGAAGACACGACCGGCGGACGTATCAGTGCAATTCGATTCAAGAACCTGCGCACCGGAGACATGCTGGCCGACGTCATCCCGCGCGCGATCGGCGGTATCGCATGGGCCGAGGATAATCGCACGCTGTTTTACACGAAGCCCGATTCCATCACTGTGCGCCCCTATCAAGTGTATCGGCACAAGCTCGGCACGCCCGCCTCGGCCGACCAGTTGGTCTTCGAAGACAAAGACGAGACGTACTACACGTCGGTTTTCAAGACCAAGTCGCGCGCGTATGTCATGATTCAATCCTCTCAGACTCTGGCGACCGAGTACAGCTACGTCCGTGCCGACCAACCCGACTCGGCCTTCAGAGTTCTGATTCCGCGCGAGCGGGGACACGAGTACTTCGCCAGCCATTTCGGCGACTACTTCTATCTGCTGTCCAACGACAACGCCAAGAATTTCCGTCTCATGCGGACGCCCGTGTCGCGGCCGGGGCGCGCCAGTTGGCAGGAGGTCATCCCACACCGAGCGGATGTGTTGCTCGAAGACTTCGAGTTCTTCCGGGATTACCTCGTGGTGAGTGAGCGCAAAGACGGTCTGATGCAACTGCGCGTGCGTCCCTGGAGCGGCCGGAACGAGTACTATCTCGACTTTGGCGAGCCGGCATACCTCGCGTATGTCAGCACCAATCGCGAGTTCGATACGCCGCTCTTGCGATACGTCTATACGTCGCTGACGACGCCGTCATCGACGTACGACTTCGACATGCGGACCCGGCAAAAGACGCTGTTGAAACGCGATTCGATCCTCGGGAGCTTCGATCCCGCCAACTATGTGACCGAGCGTCTGTACACAACCGCCCGCGACGGAGCCCGCGTGCCTGTCTCGGTCGTGTATCGAAAGGACGTGTCTCGTCCCGCCCCGTTGCTCCTGACGGGCTACGGCTCGTACGGCTCCAGCTCGGATCCTACGTTCTCGTCGGACCGGCTGTCGTTGCTCGATCGCGGCTTTGTGTTCGCCATCGCGCACATTCGCGGCGGGTCGGAGATGGGGCGCGCGTGGTACGAGAACGGCCGCCAGCTCCAAAAGAAGAATACGTTCAACGACTTCATCGACGTGGCGGACGATTTGATTCACCGTGGCTATACGAAGTCGGACCGCCTGTTCGCGCGCGGCGCGAGCGCCGGCGGGCTCCTCATGGGCGCCGTCGTCAATGCGCGTCCGGAGCTGTGGCGGGGTGTGATCGCCGGCGTGCCGTACGTCGACGTCATCACCACGATGAGCGACTCGACGATCCCGTTGACGACGGGCGAGTACGATGAGTGGGGCAATCCTCACGACCCGACGTTCTACAAGTACATGTTGTCGTACTCACCGTATGACCAGGTCGAGCGGAAAGCCTACCCGAACCTGCTGATCACAGCGGGCCTGTACGACACGCAGGTGCTGTACGTCGAGCCGGCGAAATGGACGGCCAAGCTGCGAGCGATGAAGACGGGCAACAATCGCCTGATCCTCAAAACGAACATGGAGGCGGGACACAGCGGCGCGTCGGGGCGCTACAAACGCTGGCGCGATGTGGCGTTCGAGTATGCGTTCTTGCTCGATCTGGCTGGTCTGGGAGACAGACCGACGCCTTAACGCCCTCGACGGTTGGGAGTCGGGGAGCGTTTCGGGTGTTTGAACGGTAGGGCGTGTAGAGGCGTTGAACGGCGTGAGGCCTGCGTGGTCTCACCGCGTTTCGCGCCTTTAGACGCCTGTGGACGCTTTTTCGTCATACAATCCGATCCACCAACGCTCCGAGAAAGACGACGATACTCACGATTCCATTAGCGGTGAAGAACGCGGTATTCAGTTTCGAGAGATCCCTCGGCTGCACTTGACGATGCTCCCAAGCGATAACACCCACCGCCAGGGCGACAGCAACGAAATACGGTACCCCAAGCGCCGCGCCCTTCCCAAACAGCATCAGTGCTGCGATGGCGGCGCCGTGGAGCACCTTCGCCACGATTATCGCCCACTCTTTGCCGAGTCGCACGACGAGCGAGTGCAGGCCCTCGCCACGATCGAATGCCTCGTCCTGTAGCGCATAGAAGATGTCGAAGCCCGCAACCCAGCACGCAACGGCGAGCGCGATCACCAGCAGCAGCCACGGCGGGTCGCTCCACGCGCCGGTGACTGCGACGTAGCCTCCCACCGGCGCGATCGCGAGGGCCGCACCGAGCCAGAGGTGCGACAAAGCGGTGAATCGTTTCGTGTAGCTGTAGGTGACGACCCAGATCAACGCGACCGGCGCAAGCGCCGCACAGAACGGATTCAGTGCCCAGGCGGCCCAGAGGAACACCACCATCGCGAAGAGTACCGCGGCCCACGCCTGGCTCACGGTCAGACGGCCCGATGGCAGCTCGCGCGCCCGCGTGCGCGGATTGCGCGCGTCGAGTCGCCGGTCGGCGATGCGATTGAACCCCATCGCAACGAACCGGGCCGCCGTGAACGCCACAACCACGAGGATCACGACGCGCCACGTGACGGGCTGTTCGTACGACGCGACGACCATCCCAACCAGCGCGAACGGGAGGGCAAAGACTGTGTGCGGGAGCTTCACAAAGTTTGCATACCGCACGAGCAAGGACTCGCCCGCGAATGTCTGATCTTCGCGCCGATCGGAGCTCAAGCCTCAGCCCAGCGTCAGCGTCGGGATGAACGTCGGGGCCTGACGCGCCTTCGTCGCTTGCTCGAAGGCGTAGGCCAGCCGGAGCAGCGTCGGCTCGCTCCAGGCTCGGCCGTAGAACGAGACCCCAAGTGGCAGTCCAAAGTGAAATCCCGCCGGCACGGTGACGTGCGGATAGCCCGAGACCGCCGGGAACTGCGAGCTGCCGGGCCCGCCTCCGCCTCCGCCCCCGCCCGCCAAGTCCACCAGCGACGCGATGCCACCCGACGGACCCAGCATCGCGTCCAGCTTGTGCTTGTCCATCGTTGCGTCGATGCCTTTGGCGCGCGTCAGGTCGACGCACTTCGCCCGCGCATCGATATACGCCTGGTCCGTGAGCGGCCCGCGCGCCTGTGAGGCAATGAACGTTTCCTGCCCAAAGTACGGCATCTCGCGATCCTTGTTCGCGTCGTTGAAGGCGATGACGTCCGCGAGTGTGCGGTACTTGATGTTGGGCGGCATGGTGGCGAGGTAGGCATTGAGATCGGCCTTGAACTCGTATTGCAGCACGTCCCGTTCAGCCGTCCCCAGTTGCCCTGCGGTCTCGATCGGCGCGGGATCCACAACCTCGGCACCCTGCGCCTTGAGTGTCGCAATCGCCAGCTCCACCACGTTCTCCACGATTGGGTTATTCCCGGTCCGCGCCTGCACGCCGATCCGCGCGCCCTTGAGGCCCCCACCCGTCGGATCGAGAAACGCCGTGTAGTCCTTCGCGATGTGACTCTCCGCGTCCCGCGTGGCCGGATCGCGGGGATCGACACCCGCAAGGACAGTGAGCAGCGCAGCCGCGTCAGCCACGGTGCGGCACATCGGCCCCGCGGTGTCCTGGCTGTGCGCGATCGGGATGATGCCTGCGCGACTCACGAGGCCCACCGTCGGCTTCACGCCCACGATCCCGCACGCGTTCGCCGGGCTGATGATCGAGCCGTCGGTCTCCGTGCCCACGGCGACGGCGCAGAGATTGGCACTCGCGGCCACTGCCGACCCCGAGCTCGAGCCCGACGGCGTGCGGTCCAGGACGTAAGGGTTGCGGCACTGCCGGCCGCGCGCGCTCCACCCGCTCGAGGAGCGGTTCGATCGAAAGTTGGCCCATTCGGAGAGGTTCGCCTTCGCAATGATGACGGCGCCCGCAGCGCGCAGCCGCTCGACGATGAACGCGTCGCGCGGCGCGATATTGCCCTCGAGCGCGAGCGAGCCGGCCGTGGTCTGCATCCGGTCGTGCGTGTCGATGTTGTCCTTGATGATGACCGGGATTCCGTGCAGCGGCCCTCGCAGCCTCCCGCGTTTGCGCTCCGCGTCCATCGCCTCCGCGATTGTCAACGCCTCCGGATTGATCTCGAGAATAGCCCGCAGCGTTGGCCCCTGGCGGTCGAGCGCCGCGATCCGATCCAGGTAAGCTTGGGCGACGCCGCGCGCCGACAGGCGGCC
>JBIOXD010000060.1:0-27179 GCA_044869265.1 Gemmatimonadales bacterium | reverse complement strand
ACCGGCAAGTCGGTGCGCGAGCTGCCGCTGCTCGAGCGACTCGACATGGACATCCGCGACCGGGTCGCGACGCCCGACGACTGGTACTCTCCGTTCCGCGAGGCGACGTGGGAGGAAGCGCTGGAGCTGACGGCGCAGGAGATGCTGCGGATCAAAGGGGAGCGCGGTTCCGATTCCCTCGCGTGCTTCTCGTCGGCCAAATGCTCGAACGAAGAGAACTACCTGATGATGCGCATGTTCCGCGGCGCGCTCGGTACGAACAATGTCGACCACTGTACGCGACTATGTCACTCGACGTCGGTCGCCGCGATGCAGCGGGCGATCAATACCGCCGCCGCCTCGGGATCGATGCGCGAAATCGAAGAGGCGTGCGACGTGATCTTCATCGGGGGCGCGAACACGACCGAATCGCATCCGGTATTCGGCGCGGCGCTGAAGCGCGCACACGAGAAGCGCGCCACGTTGATCGTCGCCGATCCGCGCCGCACCGAGCTCGCGGGACGCGCCGACGTGCATCTCCAGATGCAGCCCGGCACCGACGTCGCGCTCTACTCGGCGATGCTCAATCACATCCTGGCGCTCGGGCTCGAGAACACGGACTTCATCGAGTCCCGGACGCACGACTTCGCCAAGGTCCGCGAGGCAGTCAAGCCGTACACACCTGAGAAGGCTGCCAAGATCACTGGTATCCCCACCGAAAAGATCCGCCGAGCCGCCGAGATCTATGCCCGAGGTCCCAACACCTCGACGCTTTGGGCCATGGGACTGACGCAGCATGCCAACGGCACCGACATCGTGACGTCCCTGCTCAACCTCATGTTCGCGTGCGGCATGATTGGCCGCTGGGGCGCGGCGATGCTGCCGGTACGCGGCCAGAACAACGTACAGGGCGCCTCCGACGTCGGTGCGATCCCGTTCGTCTATACGGATTACCAGCCCGTCGGCGACCAGCAGGTGCGAGCGCGTTTCGCCAAGACGTGGGGCGTGCCCGCCGATTCGCTGTCGCTCAAGAAGGGGCTGATGGTCACCGAAGTCGTGAAGCCGGAGAGCGGCGTGCGCGGCATGTACATCATGGGCGAAAACCCCATCATCTCCGACCCGGACATCGCGCATGCCGAGCACTGGTTCTCCGAGCTCGAGTTCCTGGCCGTGCAGGACCTCTTCCTCACGGAGACCGCGCGGTACGCGGACGTCGTGCTCCCCGGCGCGAGCTTCGCCGAGAAGGTTGGTACGTTCGTAAACACCGAACGTCGGATCCAGCTTTCGCACAAGGCGGTGGACGCGCCCGGCGAAGCGCGCGGCGACCTTGAGATTCTGATGGATCTGTCGAATCGGCTGGGGCTGCCGACGCGGTTCGCGAGTGCCGAGGATGTGATGCGCGAGATCGCGCTCGTCACCCCCAGCTGGGCGGGGGTCACGTATCCGCGGCTCGAGGGCGCCGGGTTGCAGTACCCCGTCCCCAACCAGGACCACCCCGGCACGGCGTTCCTCTTCGACAAGGACTTCCCGACCAAGGACGGGATGGCGACGTTCGTGCCGGTCGAATACACCGACCCCGTCGAGCTGCCTGACGACGAATACCCGTTCGTCATGAACACCGGTCGCCAGCTATTCCACTGGCACACAGGCACCATGACGCGGCGCGCCACCGGCCTAGACGCCCGCGAACCGACCGCGATCGTCGAGATTCATCCCGAGGACGCGAAGCACCTCGGGGTGCGGGAAGGCCACTTGGTACGGCTCACTTCGCGCCGCAACTCGCTTGTCACCGCCGCGCGCATTTCGGATCGGGTCGCACGCGGACAGGTGTTCGTGCCGTTCCACTTTCGTGAAGCGGCTGCCAATCTCCTCACTAATCCGGTGCTCGATCCCTACGCCAAGATGGCCGAGTTGAAAGTTTGCGCGGTCAGAATAGAGCCGGTGAAAGCGGAAGTTCCGGCTCGATGATCCCCACCCTGAAGGGTGGGCCCGGCAAACGCTGTGCTTAAGCACAATGCCGTGCCGGGCGCAGGCTTTAGCCTGTCGATATGGAGCTAGGACTCCGGGGACGCGTTGCACTGGTATGCGGAGGCACGCGCGGCATCGGCCGGGCCGTGGCGAACCAACTCGCCGAAGAGGGCGCGCTGGTCGCGATCAACGGACGCGATCCGAAGACGGCCCCCTTCCCAGCCGATGTCGCCGTTCCAGCTCAGGCGGAGAAGCTGGTACAGGACGTCGTGAAGAAGTTCGGCCGGCTCGATGTCCTTTTTTGTAATGCCGGCGGCCCGCCGGCCACGCCGTTCAAAGACCAGCCTGCCGACGCCTGGCAGAAAGCGATTGATCTGAACCTGCTGTCGACGATCCACCTCGCGCGCGCCGCCGTGCCGATAATGCGCAAGGCGCAATGGGGCCGCATCATCTGTCTCACGTCTATCGCGGCGAAGCAACCCCTGCCCGGTTTAATTCTCTCGACGACTGCCCGAGCCGGCGTCCTGGGGTTTGCCAAGGCGCTCGCTGACGAAGTCGCCACGGAAGGCATCACGGTGAACAGCATCTGCCCCGGCTTCATCGCCACTGAGCGCGTTCAGGAGCTCCAGAAAGCCAAACCCGACATGATGAAGCAGATGATGGCGCAGATTCCGATGGGGCGGATCGGCACACCGGAAGAATTGGCGGCTGCCGTGATGTTCCTGGCGTCCGAACCAGCCAGCTATATTACCGGCGCCGTATTACAGGTGGATGGCGGATTCATCCGCTCGATCATCTAACCTTCTCTCCTCTCCCCCGTCCCCATCCCCGAATTCATGCAAGCCATCGTCAAAGAGAAACGCGCGCCCGGGTTGACGGTGAAGTCCGTTCCCAAACCGACACCCGGGAAAGGGGAGGTGCTGATCGCCGTGCGCCACGCCGGCGTCTGCGGCACGGATCTGCACATTGCCGACTGGGATCCGTGGGCACAGGGGCGCATCAAACCGCCGATCGTCGTGGGCCATGAGTTCGCAGGCGAGATCCAAGGGCTCGGCGACGGCGTTACCGGTTTGCGCATCGGCCAGCTGGTTACTGCCGAGGGGCACATCGTCTGCGGGCATTGCCTGCAATGCCGCACCGGCAACAGCCACATCTGCAAGAACACGCGCATCATCGGCGTCGATCGCGACGGAGCATTTGCCGAATACATCGTGATGCCCACGACCAACGTACTGACCCTGTCGGGCATTCCGACGGAGGTCGGCGCGATCATGGACCCGATGGGCAATGCGTTTCACACGGTGCTGACGGCAGAGATTCCCGGCAGCACCGTTTTCATCGTGGGGTGCGGGCCAATCGGCTGTTTCGCGGTTGGGATCGCGCGCGCCGCTGGCGCGACCAAGGTGATCGCGTCCGATGTGAATCCCAAGCGCCTCGCGCTCGCGGAAAAGATGGGTGCCAACGTCGTCATCAACGCCGCGAAGGAGGACGTCGTCCGAACGGTCATCACCGAGACGGATGGCGAGGGAGCCGACGTCGTCTGCGAAATGTCGGGCGTGCCATCGGCGCTGCATCAGGCCTTCGCCAGTGTGCGTCTGGGCGGACGGGTGCAACTCCTCGGCATCCCGAAGGGCGACGTGCCGATCAACTTCGCAGATGAGATCATCTTCAAGGGAATCACTCTTTATGGAGTGATCGGCCGGCGGATGTACCAGACGTGGCACCAGATGCGACGCTTTCTCATCGGCGGACAGTTCGATCCGCGGCCTGTCATTACGCACAAATTCCCGCTCGCCAAAATCGACGAGGCGCTGGCCGTCATCCGCTCGGGCGACGCCGGCAAGGTCATTCTGGAGATCGCATGAGCTTCATGGCACAGCTGCAGAAGGAGTTGGCGGAATTCAAGAAGGACGGCGTGTACAAGCGGCTCAACTACCTCGACTCCCCTCAAGGCCCGCGCGTGACGATGGAGGGGCGCGGGGAGGTCGTCATTCTCTCGTCGAACAACTACCTCGGCCTGAGCGACGCCCCCGAAGTCGTCAGCGCGGGGAAAGCCGCGCTCGATCGTTGGGGCGCGGGAACGGCGTCGGTCCGCTTCATCTGCGGCACGTTCACGATTCACCGCGAGCTCGAGGACGCGCTCGCGAAACTCGTCAGCTGCGAGTCGTCGCTGACGTACGTGAGCTGCTGGAACGCGAATGAGGGGCTGTGCCCCACGGTCCTGAGCGAGCCCGATCTCGTCATCTCGGACCAGCTGAATCACGCCTCGATCATCGACTCGATTCGTCTGGCTAAGACGATCACGAAATGCCAGACCGCTGTGTACAAGCATTCGGACCTGGCCGACCTCGAGACGAAGCTCAAGGCCGCCGGCAACGCGCGCCGCAAGCTCATCTTCACCGACGGCATCTTCTCGATGGAGGGGGACATCGCGAAGCTGCCCGATCTCGTCACCCTCGCCCGCAAGTACGATGCGATCCTGGCCGTGGACGATTCGCATGCGACCGGCGTGCTCGGCAAGCATGGCCGCGGCACCGCCGAGCACTACGACATGCTCGGCCAGGTCGACGTGATCACCTCGACGCTCGGCAAAGCCCTGGGCGGGGCGGCGGGCGGCTTCACAGCGGGGCCACGCGCGCTCACCGACTACCTCACGCAGCGCTCTCGGCCGCAGCTCTTCAGCAATGCGCTTCCGCCAACAGTCGCGGCGAGCGCGCTGGCGGCCGTGCGCCACCTCGAGGCTCATCCCGAGCTCGTGACGACGCTGCACCAGAACACGCGCTACTTCCGCGAGCAGCTGCTTTCGCTCGGCTTCAAGCCGCTGCCGGGTGATACGCCGATCGTCCCCGTGATCCTTGGCGAGACGGCCAAAGCCATTCACATGAGCGAGCTGCTGTTGGCGGAAGGCGTGTTTGTGACTGGATTCGGCTATCCCGTTGTTCCACAAGGACATGCGCGTGTACGCTGTCAGCTTTCGTCCGCCCATTCGCGAGATGATCTCGACTTTGCTCTCGGAGCCTTCAAGAAGGTGGGTTCGAAACTGGGCCTGATCTGAGGGGTCGCCGCGTTCGAACAGTATGGCGTCACTTACACGACACTACGCGACACCGAGCAGTGGACGAACCTGCGCGTTTCGGGATTTGTTCGGTGAATTCGTGGGCTGGTTCAAGTAGTTTCGCGGTTTCACGCCTTAACCTCCCTGTCATCAACGTTCTAGCTTCAGAGGCATCCCCTCCGCAGGTCTCGCGTTTTTTCGCCCTGAATCCTATTTTCGGAGTTCTTAAGCTCTCTTCAACGCGAGTCTTATTGACGGCTCCCTTAGAGCAGCCGGGGGGCCGGGAGGAGTCCGATGAAGCGGCTGATTGTCCTGGCGGGATTCGTGGCGCTGGTGGCAAGTCCCTCCCGCGTAGCAGCGCAACGGTCTCAGGCCCTTGAATTCGGGGCCTTCGGCTCGTATTGGCGATTCGACAAATCGTTCTTCCTTGAAAACGCCTTCGGCGGCGGCGCCCGGATCGGATACAACCTGAGCGACCGCCTCGGCATCGAGGTAACTGGCGATTACGTCACGACGCGCAGCACGGCGGGCACGCAGAACGTCGAGGTCTCCGGGGTCAGCGCCAGCGTCGTCTTCAACTTTCCGGCGAGTGATAAACTGACGGTGCTCGCCTCGGGTGGCTACGCCCGGGTGCTCATGGGCCCGGATGCACCGTACAACTTCACGCAACACATGCTCGCCGGCGGACTTGGCGTCCGCGCATTCCTGTCCTCGCGTTTCGCTATCCGTGGCGACGTCCGCGCGGAGGCCCGGCTGGACAATCCGTTCTATGCCGACGCGACCACGGGGCATATCCAGGGCTCTCTCGGCGCCTCGTACTTTTTCGTGCCGCCGCAACAAGGGCGTGGGTGGAATAAGAATTACCAGTGGTACTGGGGCGCGCACGGCGGAGCCTTCGTTTCTAAGACCAACACTGAAGAGTACGCCTACGATCCCGTCGTCGGCGGTCATTGGTTGATCACGGCACGGCGCACGGCGCTGTACGTGGCCTACGAGCAGGCGATGTTCCTGGCTGACGCGCACGCCGTGATCTTCGATCCGAACTCGTCCACCTCATCAGTCGGCCCCGCTTTCCGCGACGTGACCTTCTCGGACGTGCGGCGCATCATATTCGGAGTCATCGCCTACCCCTCGCAAAAGGTTATCGAGCCGATGGCCGGCGGCGGCTTCTCGCTGCAGCAGATTCTCAACCCGCAGGTCGATTGTCCGGGCTGTACGCTGGGGGAAGCCACCGAGGCGGCTAATCGTGTGGCCGCGGCGTCGAGCAAGGCGTTCTTCTGGGTCCTGGGCGGATTGCAGATGAACTACTCGTCTCGGTTCAACATCTTCGCGCAATACATGTTGACGTCGAGCTCCGCGGAGTTCCTGCTCGACGGCAACACACATTCGCTCCAGGCCGGCGTGCGCTATAGCCTTGGCACGTCAAAAGAAGGTATTACCGACCGGCGCTAAGCCAGGATTAGCGGGACACCCAGGGGGAGCCGTTGAGATAAAAGCGCAGCGGCCAGTCGACCGCCTGCGTGATCCCGATGCGCGGTCCCACGGCGATCTCGGCCTTCCTGGGCGACGTGCCCCGCACGACCTGCAGCGGGCCGCGCTGCAACGAGGAGCCGTTAACCGCTCCTGTGACGCCGAGGGCTTCGCACAGCCGGGCCGGCCCCGCACAGAGTTGGCGGTCTTGCTCGGTCCTGCGCCGCTGCCGCATCGTATCCAGACCCTCGAGGGGCTCGAGGGCACGAATCAAGACTGCGGCGGGGAAGTCCCTGGGCTCGGTGACTGCATTCAGACACCAGTGCATCCCATAGGTGAAATAGACGTATGCGGTACCGGGCTGCCCGTACAGCGGCTCGGTTCGCGCCGTCCGCCGGTGCCCGTACGCATGGCAGGCTGGATCGTGCGGGCCGACGTATGCCTCGACCTCGACGATGCGGCCTGCCGTGCGCTCCCCGCGCCCGCCGATATTGCTGACGAGAATGCGCCCCAATAGTCCACGCGCGACCTCTTCCGTGGGTCGCGCGTAGAACTTCGTACCGACAGCCCGGCTGCGAATACTCACCCGCCCCCTTTGAGTCCTCGCTTCACCTTGGACCAGAAGGATTCCACATCCGCTGGCGCGGCCGCAGGAGCTTGTGGAGGAGGTGGAGGTGGAGGAGCTGGAGGTTCCGCAGGTTCTGAAGCTTCGTAACGCGGCGGCTCGGACGACAGGCTCGCGGTCGGGTTCACCGGCTCGGTCGAGTCGGCTTCGAAGCGACGCGGACCACGCCCGCGGCCGCCGCGACCACCACGGCGCCCACGACCCCGCTCGCCTCGTTCGCCCTCGTTTTCCGCGCGGCTTCTCGCGCCTCGACCACCGCGACCGCCACGACCGCGTCCGCCACGATCACCGCGCTCGCCGCGTTCGCCGCGTTCGCGTGGTTCGGCTTGGTCATTCCCCACCAGTGGGGGTTTGGAGGGCGCGGACGTCGCTTCCGTGCGGGGGCGGAAATTCGGGTCGACCTCCACGACGCCGATCTTGGGGATCGCCGGCACCGGTTGGCCCAGACGGCCGCTGCCGCGTGAGCCACGGCGGAAGCGCCCGCCGCGTGCCGCGAAACCGCCCATCGGCTGGCCTGGCTGACTGTACGGGGGCGGTGGTGCCGAGGAGGCGGGCATCGGAATGTCGTCCTCCTCTTCGAGATCGGGGGAAGGCGCTGGCGCCTGGAAGACGGGCCTTGGAGCCTCTGCCTCTTCGCCTTCTGGCGAGCGGGACTCCTGCGTCTCGTCCTCGTCCATACCAATTCTGCCCACGGCGTCCTTCAGCCGACCGAATGCGTCGCCGAATGAAAAACCAGACTTTGCCGCCGGCGCCTCGGTGTCCTCCGGTCCCGGCTCGGGAGTGCTGACCGGTGCTGAGGGTGGGGCTGCTTGCTCGTCGCGCTCGCTTCGTGGGACCCGGCCGCGACCGCGTCCACCGCGCCGCCCGCCGCCACTGCTGGAGCGATCCCCACGCGGACGGTCGTTCGACTCGGCCATCGCGGCGAGTGCCGGCTGCGCCGGCGCGCCTTCCACCTTGTCACCGAGCGCGATCTCGTACTGCCCATTGTCGAGCCGGGTCAGCGTGATCAAGCCGCGGCGCGCGGCCTCAATTACGAACTTGCTGAAGCGTGAGAAGCCGGCGTCCTTCTCATCGAAGTTCGGGTCGATCTCCTGCATGACCTGCTTGAGCCGGTCGGAGCGCATAACGTCATTGTGTGCCGTCATTTGCTTCACGGCCTCGACCACCAGCTCCCACGGATCGCGTTTCACGTACTCGACGTCGCTCGCCTTGGTGAAGCCGGCCAGCTCGTTGTAGGAGTAGTACTCGTCGCAGTTCTGAATGAGGAGGTCGCTCGAGGATTCGCGGATCCCGACGCCGATGACGTACTTGCCGTACTCTTTGAGCTTGAGCACGAGCGAGGAGAAGTCGGAGTCGCCTGACAAAAGAATGAACGTTCCGATCTCGGGCCGGGTGAACACGAGCTCGAGGGCGTCGATCGCGAGGCGGATGTCGGTCGCGTTCTTCTTGTTGGCACCGTGCGCCGGCGCAAAGATCAGGTCGATGGAGGATTCGGAGAGCGGGACGATGTATTGCGGGTAGCGGCGCCAATCGGCGTAGGCTCGTTGGACGGCGACTTTACCGCGAATGATCTCTGATTGGAGTAGCCGCTTCAGCTCGGTCTGCAGATCCGACCGAATCGCCATCGTGACATTGTCGAAATCGATCATCAGGGCTGCATTCGGCGCGTGGGCGGGAGGTTCTTTGTGGACGGGGCGGGTTAGGTGACTGTGTGGTTGCTGCATTGTCATAACGAACTCTGTTCCTGCCCTGGCGCCGGGCAAGCTCGCAGCACGTTCCCTGTGTTGGGGAAGTGAACGACGCTCGTCTGCCGCGCCGGGCTCTTGAGAAAGGCGTGTGTCGCCGTAGTAAAGGCTGGCAGGCTGCTGGGGAGGATCGCCGTTCACCCCGGCGCGCCGTGCGTGCTACCTCGACCCGATGCCGAGGCCCGCAAGCGCCGCCTGATGGTTTTGGCCCTTCCGCCTGGGGACTGCCAGACGTGTGAACGGTCAAAAGTAAACAATTTCACCGTCTAAAGCCACACCCAGACGCCGTTTGCCCTACGGATCGCTCATGGCAACACCATACCAGCAGGGGTTCATCCGGCAACCCGCCATCGTTATGGTGACGAGATAGCGCCCGGATTGGGAGGGGATGACCCGCAGTTGAGGGAGATTCGCCCCAGATCGGTCGACCGCCATATCGTTGCCGGTGGCGTTGCGCAACCGCAAGTGCAAGCCGTCGCAGTCTTCGTCGCACGAGGCGACGAAGTCGTAAGGCTCCCCCGCTTTAAGCGTCATGGTGACTGTGTCGGTTTCGTCAGTGTTCAGCTCGGCGATCCGGAGCACACGAGCGGGTCGCTGCAACGACGCCATGGTGCGGTCGAGTTGTGCGCGTACCTGATGTTCCCAGCGGTTCTCTTGAGCACGCAGCGCCCCGGGAAACAGGCCGGCCCCCACGATCAGCAGCAGCACCTGCCGGCGACGTACGGTCAGCGCGACACACGCAATCGCGCCTGCAGCGAGTAGCAGCGCGAGAACAGAAGCTGTCAGCGGCACGGAGGGGCCAAGCGAGACTCGCGGCGCGAATCGCTGCTGCCAGGCGACTGTCCAATCGCCCACTGGCCGCTTGAGCGCCCGAGCGAGCGCGGTCTCTACAGGCTGCGAGGAATTCCAGAACTCGAGGAACCGCGTCCGGCCCACCTCGGTAACAACGTCCGACAAGAAGTGCGCGCTGCCAATGAGTCGCTGGCTCCGCCAAAAACCCCGATCGGTTTGGAGAAAACGCAGGACCGCTCCCCCGCCGTCGGCGGTGGCGCCGGCCAGCACGGCGTGGCGACATCCACCTGAACGCCCGGCCATGCAGGCAACGGCGGGAGTCGTTTGATGATAGACGTACTCCCACCAAATCCCGCTGTCGCCTCCGGGGCGCCTGTATGGCCACTGGTTCGGATTCGGCGGGGTGTCCCTATCCCAGCCGGGGAATAGTGCCAAGTCAAAGCGACGCGGGTCGAGCCAATGTCGCACGTGCCGCCCTGGCGCGCCAAACGCAGCGAAGAACGCGCATGGGCCGAGGTTACTTCTCAACCATTCCCGCGTTTGCTCCGTTACTGCTGGGGACCTGGGGCCGAACAGTGCGTGCCGCCAGTACGTGCGCGCCGAAATCCGCACCAGGCAGACGGTTCGATCGGTAGAATCAGGCAGCAGATAGGTCGCAACCCACTGTTCCTCCAATGGTACGCCCGTCCCCGCTGCCACGGGTCCAAGGTCGATCACCACACCGACTGCGATCTTCGTTTCGGAGAGGCCCAGCCTGTGCCACACAGTATCCAGGTCCGCCGCTGCTCTGGACTGCGTTGCTCGCTCCATCGAATCGGCTCCCGATACGAGCAGCGTTGGACCTGTGGTCCGCCGCGTACCGACGGACAGACGCAGCCGGTTCCGCTCTTCGGCCAACCGCGCGGCGGCCTGCGCGGACCGCCATTGCGCCGCCAGTTCTTGAGCGCGCAGGCGCGCAGGAGTCGGTTCGGTGATCCGCGCATCCGTCCGCGAGCGACGGTACCGATCGGCGCGATCTCCACGGGGGGGCAAGTACACCACGGCCACAATGCCGCACACAATGAGCGTGGCGGCAACCCACCCCCTTACGTCAGGCGCCATCGAGAGCTCCGCATGCCACAGAGGGCGAGTACAATCGTCCACCCAAGGGCCGCGATGATATCCCAGCTGGGGAGGGTCACTGGCTTCGGGCGCGACGCGATGATGGCTGCACGCCAGCGCGCGACAATCGTGTCCGCCGGAACACCAGCCGCGCGCGCGAGTCGCTCACTCGGCGAGGCACTAGAATCCGCGAGGAGCCGCCCGTAGGCCTCCCGCCCACCCATCCGTAGTGCCAGATGGGTGAGCAACCGGCGAGCGTCGCTGTCGAGAATTCGGGGAATGGAGCCCGGGGGGAGCGAGCGGAGGAGCGCGACGCAAGCAGTGTCGCTGCCCCTGACGCAGGCGTGCCACGTCGCCTCGCTCGCGGTACGGGCGAAATAGTCGGAAAATGCGACCTGCAAAACGTGACGTCGTTCGCTGGCGCTCGGATACGACTGCAGAAACGCGTCCGCCGTATCGACGAGATCGAGCGCTGTCCTACAACGGCCAACGTCGCCCAGAAAACAAGCGCGTGCGACTTCCGATGGCGCGGTCACCAATCGGACGTACACGCGGGCCCGGTCGTGCTCGGGCCGGCGCATGGGGCGTATCGGCTCACCGAGCCAGTCAGAGAGTCTTCGATCTGGAGACTTTATCGGGACGTTCGCCAGCACGAAGTCGGTCAGGCGATCGACGCCGAGGTCCCAGGGCACTTCGAAGCCGACGCGCAAGGCTGACCTTGTGGTCGTGGTGTCGGGATCGTAGGCCAGAATGAAATACGGACGTCTCGCCAGCTGACGGGCACTCGACCCGTACAGACTGTCGAGCACCGGCCATGCTCGGGCGGCCGCAGCAGCCAGCGGGAGCGGCGAGGGATTCGCCACGATCCGAAGCTCCCCGGCGATGATCGTGTCGCGCCCCGCCGGCGCCCGTTCCCGCTCAAAACTGTCCGCCACACTCGCCAGTGCCTCGGCGTGTCGCCATTCCGCTGCGAGGCTGTCGGCCCGCCGACGCAACCGCGTCGCCGTCGTGTCTTGACCCGAAAGATTCGACGCGAGCACCGCGCTCATGACACCGACCACGAGCACGCTACACATCGATCAGCATCCAGCGACCGGTGAAAACGGCGAGCGGACCAGGCCAATTGACCAGCACGACCTGAACGTGACCTGCGATATCCCAGTCGGGATTTGCCACTCTCGCGATGATCTGGACGGCGACGAGGAGCGCGATGGCGCTCAGTATGAATCCAGCCGTCCGAGCGGTTCCTGCCGAGACCGCGAAGAACAGCGCGTACGCGACGAGAACGGCGAGCGCGAAGCGTAGGGCGAGCGCAAACGGATACCCTTGAAGACCAGGGGGGAGGGTGGCCGCTGCGGTCGCAAGCAGCGCACCGGCGCACACGCCGATGATAGGGGCTGTGAGCATCGTGGTGCCGGCGGCGAATCGAAGCAATGCGTAGCGCCAACGCGGCAACGGCAAGGTGAGCGCGTGGACATGTCGGCCCCGATGATCGGGAGCCCATGACGCCACCGCCACGAGAAGACCCAACGCGGCGGCGAGCACGGGGTACAGCGTCCCCCATCCCTGAACGGCGCGAAGCAGCTGCTCGGCGTCGAGCGGGCTCCGGTCGCCGCGTGCCGCGCCTTGCAGCGACACGATCGGCAGGGCAAACCCCGCAATCGTTCCAAGCGCCACGATGAGCCGGGACCACTTCCACTGGCTATACAGAATCGCTCGAAACATGGTCAGCTCCTCACGCCGCAGCTGGATCCCGGGCGGTGCGCAACAGCTCTACGAAGCCGTCCTCGAGATCGAGATCGATCACGTCATCGAGGAGCGCACCTATGCTCGGGAAGTAGGACGTCATGTCCGGCGACCAGTCACGCACAACCCACGTCTCACCGGTGCCGTTTGCTCGTCTGGCCAGCAGTGTGAATGGCGTTTCGGCCACCGCCGCCGGTGCTCCCCTCACGCGGAGCCGTTTCGTTCCATCCTTGAGCTTGGCCATCGGCATCTCGGCGATGAGGCGGCCGTCGTCGACGATCCCGACCCAGTCGCAGATGCGCTCGAGCTCGTGGACGAGGTGGCTGGAAATAAGAATCGTCGCCTGGTGTTGCGAGACGTACTCGACCAGCGCGGCAAGAATGTCGCGGCGCACGACCGGGTCGAGTCCGTCCGTCGGTTCGTCAAGCACCAGCAGCTCGCCGCGCTGCGCGAGCGCCAGCAGAATCAAGAGCTTCGCCTTTTGTCCCTTGGACAAGCGGCCGATCGGATGGTGCTCGTCAAGCCGAAACTGCAGGAGCAGCTCCGCAGCGCGCGCGTTTTCCCAGGTCTTGTAGAAAGCGGCCTGGAACCGCAGCATCTCGCCGACCGTGAACGTGGGATCGAGATGCGGCTGCTCAGGTACGTAGCCAACGCGCGCGAGCAGGCGCGGAGCATCGCCAGGCATCGTCCCGTCCAGCACGCGCACCAGCCCACTGTGTGGACGCAGTAACCCGAGGGCGACACGGATCGTGGTCGTCTTCCCTGCACCGTTGGCGCCAAGAAATCCGTAAATCGATCCCGTCGGGACCTTCAGGTTGAGATTCCGCAGCGTGAAGTGCTTGCTGGCGCGATAGACCAAGTCGCGAGTTTCGACGGCGTAGCTCATGGAATTGCCACTCCGATTTCCGCATCGATCGCATCACGCAACTCGCGCGGCGACACGCCGGCGCGGCGCGCGTCCGTGATCAGGCGCCGGACGAGGGCCTGGGCCTGCCGCGCGCGCTCGCGCGAGCGCCGCCCAGGAGCCAGCTCGCGGACGAACGTCCCGGCACCGTGCCGGATTTCCACAAGGCCGGCGGTTTCGAGATCGCGGTAGGCTTGGATGACGGTCGCGGGGTTGATGCGGAGCTCGGCCGCGAGCTCGCGCACCGAAGGAAGCGCAGCCGCCGGCCGCAGCTCGCCCGTGGCAATGGCCACGCGGAGGCGTGCGGCGATTTGTGCGTACAGCGGCGTGGGGCTGCGTGGATCGATTCGTTCGAACACGGGCCGGCTACTGTATTAGTGTAGCAATACAGTAGATCTTACACCCGGGTGTGTCAAGTCCGGCCCCTCCTACCCGCGAATCCGCGTCCCTTGTGTACAGATAACAACGTCCCTGGCACGAGGCCTTCGACGAACCATGCCCTCCGAGTCCTCGCGGTTCGCTGGTAAAAACTTCGAGCCCAGCCTATAGGGAGTCGATCGGTATCGTCAGCCGTACCTCGAACAGCGTGGACCAACGTTTGCCTGTCACAAACAGCCGATCCTGATCGCTGTCATACGCAATGCCGTTCAACACGTCGGTGTCGAGATCTCGGCTCTTCTCAGGCAAAAGACCGGCAAAGTCTATCCAGCGACGCACTCGCCCGGTGTTCGGATCGATCGCCACCACGAAGTCGCTTGGATAGATGTTCGCGAGTAGCACGCCGTGAACCAGCTCCAACTCATTGATGTTCCGCAGGGGCGATCCGCCGTCGCGTACGCCGACTCTTCTAATCACCCGATAAGTGTGTGGATTCAGGAAACGAAGCGTATCCGTGCCATCACTCATGATGAGCGACGCGCTGTCCGCCGTGAGTCCCCAGCCCTCACCTTCGTAGGAAAATGAGTCTACGCGCGCCAACGTCGTCACGTCGTAGACATACCCGACGTGGCTTTGCCATGTGAGCTGGTACAACCGGTCGCCAAACCAGGCGAGCCCCTCGCCAAATCTGCTTGCCGGCAGCGCCACCGAGTCGGTGGGTCGCCCGGTCGAAATCTCGACGCGCCGCACCGATGAGCGACCGTATTCGCCTGTGCTCTCGTACAGCGCGCCATTGTGATACAAGAGGCCCTGCGTGTAGGCGCCAGTATCGTGAGGGAAAGATCTCGTTATGACGTAGTCGCGTTTCGCGTTATCGCCGCAGGCAAACAGAGTTACGAGGAGGTAGAATCCTGATACGAGCGGATGAGGCCTAAAACCGGTGACCAATCCGATTCCACCTTACGGACAAGCCGTCCGCCTCTGGATCCACGCTGAAGTAGACGACCAGCGGCCGGCCCCGGATGCGATCAATCCCTACGGCACCATAGAAGCGACTGTCATACGAGTTATCGCGATTATCGCCGAGGACAAAGACCGAATCCGCTGGCACCAGGATGGGGCCCCAATTCCGCGTAGTTGGCCGATAGGTGTGGGGGTTCCCCCCCGCGAGGTGCGCGATCTGCCACGCTCTCCCGTCGTTGAGTTCTTCCGCACGCGGATCCAGAAGCCTGACGAAGGGCTCTGCGAGCCTGACCCCGTTTCGGACGAGGACACCATCAGTCACCGAGAGCGTATCGCCGGGAAGTCCAACAATTCGCTTAACGACGAGGACGTATTTGGGTGTCGCGAGCATCACGATCCCGTCACGAATCGGGCGGCGAGCGGATGGTCGCCTTGAAACAAAGAAGTAATCGCCGGCCAAAAGCGTTGGCTCCATTCCCGCCGACGGACTGCGATATGCCCCACCCCATCGCGAGCGCACGAAACCAACGACCGAAGGCTGCCACACAAAAGCGTACACAAGAATCGCGAGAAGATACCAATACCATCGATTGTAAGGCTGAAGTGGATAGGGTTGCGGGGCGCGAGCGGCGGCCTTCGCCGCTCTCCTCACGATCATAACCCAGGTGCCCAGCACAATCACGAACGGCAAAGTGGCGGCAACAACGGGAAGCGGAGTGAACAGAGCAGCGATCGCGGCGACGAGCAGGAACCATATCAGAACGAAAGTGAAAGCGCCGCTGTGCGGCTTGCCCGCATAGAGCTCTCCCAATCCTGGGACAAAGAGCGACAGGAGAACTGCTTTCCATCGACGGCGGGGCTGACCGGCAGTGGTCATCTGTCTTAGTCACCGCAGGTCAGCCGGGATCGGGTTGTCCGGCCGCTCGTCATCCCAGATCGCACTCGCGATCCACCACCGCGTCCCATCCCAGAACAACTGAATACTGTTGACTCCCCGGCCCAGCACAGGACCGTTCTCCGTCGCGCGGAACTCGTACGTGCTGAACACATGCGCGATGTTGCCGAACCGCTTGGTCACGCGATGGATCTCACGCTCGAAAAAGCCGCGATCGACAAAGGCCTTGTTGTAGCGGTCGACAAACTCGCCGTGGTCCATCACCGCCGCGACCGGACGCGTGCCGTCGACATCCATCGCAACGAAGCGCACACGGGGGATGTACAACGAGCTGTCGCGCCGCCACTGGCGCGGCGCGCCTGCCGGACCCGAGATCACGTCGTAGAAAGCGCCGATGATGCCGTCCAGCGTGCCGACATCCTCCGGCCGGGGAGCAGGCGTTTGCGCGGCCGCCGTCGAAACTATCAGAGCGGTCATGACGCAGGCGAGCGAGTGTTTCATTGGCTGTTGGCCTCGGTGGGTGGTTGCTCCGCGCCAATCTAGCTCACAACCGCTCGAGGACCACCGCCATCTCGTTGTTATCAATCGCGACCGCCGCGTCCATTCGGTCCCCTCGACGCTGGCCGCGGAACGCGATCGTCGCATAGCCGGACGCCGCGGGCGGCGTGAACGAGAACGTCACGTTGTCGCCGTCGAGCGGGATAACGAGCGCCGGGGACTGGATCAGGTAACTGTCCGCCCGGCGCGTGAGGCGCAAGCCGCCGCGCACCGTATCCGCCGTTTGCGACAATGTCAGCGCGACCTGGAATTCGGCTGTCCCGCCGGCCCAGCTGCCGGCAAACGGCTCGATCGTGGTCGAGGGAACATCACACGCGGCCATCCACGCCAACGCGACGAGCGTCGCTACGAGCGGGGAACTTCGTGATCGGTCAAAACAGGCAGGTATGGTACCCACGGCCCCACCTCCGGACGGTACTGCTTCGCCATGACGCGCGCGACCTGAGCAATATGGCCGAGGTCATGCACCACCCAGGCCGCGAGCAGCTGTCGTAATGTTACCGGGCCGAGGCTCGGATGGTCGCCGGGCAAGTCCAGCTCCGTCGTCGTGAGCTTCCAGGACCGCAAGAGCTGCACATTGGCTTCTCGCAGCGCGGCGAACTCGGTAAGCAACGACTCGAGTGTGCGCGAGACGTTGCGCGCGCGATGGCGAAAGCGGTCATACGCCTCAAAGCGGAGATTGTCGCCGCGCGCGAGGATGATCCGGGCCCGCGGAATCCAGTCCGTCTCCTCGCCATCGATGAGATGCCCGACGACGTCGAACGGGCTGAACGTGTCCGGGCCTTCCCTGCCCTTTGCCCATGCGTCGCTGACGTCGCGGAGCATCGCATCCAGGGCCCTTGGGGTGCGGCTCAAAACCTCGATCGAGCGTTCGAGACTGAATGCGTTCATGCGATTAAGCTATACGACTTGATTGCCCAGTCGACCTTCGGCCAGCTGCCCTCACCTGACAATTCGTCAGTCGAGCTTTTCACGCTCACGAACGAAAACGGCATGGAGGTTCGCGCCATCAGCTACGGCGCCGTCATCCAGTCGATCCTCGTCCCAGATGTAGATGGACGAGTCGCCGACGTCACGCTCGGCTGTGATACGCTCGAGGGCTACCTCGCTGGCACGCCACACTTCGGCGCTGTCGTTGGCCGTTATGCCAACCGGATCGCAGGTGGGCGTTTCACGCTGGACGGCCGCACGTACCAACTCGCCACGAACAACGGTCCAAATCATCTACACGGCGGTATCAAGGGATTCGACACGTTCAACTGGCACGGCATCCCGCTTGATCTCGGCGACGCAGTCGGTGTGTCATTCAGTCGCGTCAGCCCCGACGGTGAGGAAGGATATCCCGGCAGCCTCGCGACCCGCGTGTCCTACACATTGACCGAGCGAAACGAGCTGATCATCGACTTTCTGGCGACGACCGACCGCGCCACGCCGGTGAACCTGTCGCAGCACGCCTATTTCAACCTGCGCGGCCACGACGCCGGCGAAATGCACAACCACCTGCTGCAGATCTTCGCAGACGCTTTCACGCCCGTGGACGCGCACCTCATTCCTACGGGCGCGATCCAGCCCGTGCACGGCACGCCGTTCGACTTTCGCTCGCCCATCGACATTGGCGCGCGGCTCGATGCTGACAATCCGCAGATCCGGCTCGGCTCAGGGTATGACCACAATTACGTGTTGAAGCGAAGGGACTCGCCGGAACTGGTCCATGCGGCGCGCGTCGTCGACTCGGCCAGCGGGCGCACGCTCGACGTGCACACAACGGAACCGGGAATGCAGCTGTACACGGGCAATTTTCTCCGCGGGAACGTCGAGGGGAAGAACGGCCATCGGTATGGCAGGCGCAGCGCGTTCTGCCTCGAGACCCAACATTTTCCCGACTCGCCCAACCATTCTGAGTTCCCCTCGACGATTCTCCGGCCCGGCTCGGAGTATCGGTCGCGCACCGTTTGGGCATTCGGGATTAGCACCGCAACTCACGCAGAGCCTTAGGGAGTTGGTTCCCAATTACCCCCAGCGCGAGGAGATGAGATGCTGCTCGTCCGAGACATCATGTATTGCAAGCCCGGCAAGGTACGGCCGCTGGTCGAAAGATTCCTGGCCATGAACAAGCTCGGCCAGAAGGTCGGGATGCCGAAGATGCGGGTGATGACCGATTTCTGCGCGGAGCGCTACTGGACCATTGTGTCCGAGATGGAAGTGGCGAGCGTCGACGAGTTCGAGCGGAGCATGTCGGGGACAGGCCAGAGCCAGGAGGATCAGAAGGAATTCGAGGCGATCATGAAAGGCTACCACGACCTCGTCGAATACGGCCGCCGCGAGATCTACAAGATCGAGGGCTGACGAAGAGGTCGGCTAGCGACCAGCGCAGAGCGCAACCGCCAACAACAGGCAGCACGTGCCTGCGAACACCGATAGGAAGAAGCGCCGGTGGTACTCGCGGCCACGCGGCGTCAGGTCGGCATTCTCGAACGGCACTGGCTCCCACCACACCATCGGCGAGCGACGTTCGTAGCGAAGCTGAATCAAGCACCACGCGGCGTACACCCATCCGGTCGCCGCGATCACGATCAGCGCGTAGTCAACAGGGGTCGAGGCTTCGCAATTCCAAAAGAACATGAGCTAACCTTGCATGCGCCACCTCCGCATGCAAGCGCGAGTGGAAACGCGTGACCGCTCAGGGCGACGGCGCGGGCGCGAGATAATCGTGCGCTCCGATGATCTGCCAACGCCCGCCGCGCTTCATCCAGACGTCCGTATAGCGGTACCGCCGATCGAAGGGCCCGCCCGGCCCCCGACCCCGCACGACCAGCCACCCGGTCACGAGCGCCGTCGTACCGAACCGGTGGATTCTCACGTCCTCATTCGCAGCCGCCGTCACGGTGTCGGGGCCGGAGGCAACAGAGCGCAGCACTTCCTCGCGAGTCATGGTCTGGTCGTTTTCTGAATAGACGAAGCCCGGCGCAAGCAGGCGCTGAAACGTCACCGTGTCGCGCCGCACGAGCGCACGCGCCCAATCGTCCTCGAGCTTGACCAACGCGCTCGAGTCTGGATCCTGCATCGGCGCTGCTGCCAGCAACATCGCCAAGACCAGGTCGTTCATAATCATTCCCCCAGCACTTTGATGATCACACGTTTTCTTCGTTGCCCGTCCCACTCGCCGTAGAACACGCGCTGCCTCGGCCCAAAATCGAGCTTCCCGGTGGTGATCGGCACAATCACTTCGTGACCGATCGTCAGACTGCGCAGATGTGCCGCCGCATTGTCTTCGCCGGTTTCATTGTGACGATATCGTTTGGGATCCCACGGCGCGATGGTGGTCTCCAACCACTTCAAAATGTCGTCCCACAGCCCCGATTCGTGATCGTTCACAAAGACCGACGCCGAGATATGCATCGCGCTCACCAGCACGAATCCTTCACGCACGTTGCTCGCTTCGACCTGCGCCGTCACCTGATCGGTGATGTCGATGATCTCTTGGCGCTGCTTGGTATTGAACCAGAGGTAATGGGTGTGGGATTTCAATTTGAACTCCGGATGGGTGCGTGGTGCGTAGTGCGTGGTGCGTGGTGTTGGGACATGAGAGTTTAGCCACGCACGACGTACCACGTACCACGCACCACGCACCAGTTTGTTAGGCGTGTCGATTTGTCACAGGGGAGCCGATTCCCTAGATTCGGCCGGATATGGCTTTGCCATTTCGGCGGCGAATCTTCCTGATCCTGGTCATCATGACCGCCGTCCCGACGGTGCTCGCGGTCGCCGGCTGGGTCCTGTCAGTGCGCCGGTTGTTGCCGGCAGCCGGCGCCCGGGCCTCCACCGAGCGCGTCGCCGCGACCGCCCGCGGTCTGCTCGAAGGCGTGGACACGCTCCATCTCACCGCAGGCGAGCGCGCGTTGCTGTGGCAGCATCTCAATGAAGTCTCCGAATCGGTCAGCCTCGCGCGGCGCGCCGAGACGTTCCTGCGCTACTACACGGCGGGCTTCGCCTTGGTCATCCTGCTGCTCGGCGCCGCGGTGCTCTACGCCGCGGTGAACCTGGCCGGCCACCTCTCGCGACAGCTGTCGCGACCGATCGACGAGCTCGTCGGCTGGACGTCGCTGATTCGGCGTCACGCCCAGCTGCCAGGGGGGCCGGTGTCGCGGGGCGCGCCTGAGTTCGAGGCGTTGCGGCAGGCTCTGCGCGACCTGGCAGCGGCGCTCGCCACGGCCCGCGAGCGTGAGTTGGAAGCGGAGCGGCTGCGGGCATTCCGCGAGGTGGCGCGGCGTGTAGCGCACGAAATCAAGAATCCCTTGACGTCGATGCGGATCGCGGTCGATCAGATGCGGCGGACGGTCGGACCGTCGGACAGTCGGACCGACACTGCGATCCAGGTGATGGCGGCAGAAACGGATCGTCTAGAGAGACTCGCTAAAGAATTCTCGGAGTTCGGGAAGCTGCCCGAAGGCCCACAAAGCGAGGTGGATGTCGCCGAGCTCCTTGAGGAGCTCGGCAGAACCAGCGTACCCGACGGGGTCGAAGTCCGGCTCACCGGGAACGGCGGACAGCGCACGATTTTGGGCCACTACGAGCCCCTGCGTCGCGCCTTCGCGAATCTCTACCGCAATGCCGCTGAAGCGATGCAGGGACGCGGCGCCATCGATGTCACCGTGTCGAGTGCCGACCCAGGACTTCTGGTTACGATCGCCGACCATGGGCCCGGCATCCCCGCCGACCTGCGCCAGCGCGTATTCGAACCCTACTTCACGACCAAGTCCGACGGCACCGGTCTGGGACTGGCGCTGGTGCGCATCACCATCGAAGCGCACGGCGGCACGATCAGCGTGATCGAGACGCCGGGCGGTGGCGCGACGTTCAGCATCGTCTTCCCAACGACCTCGTCCCGAGCCCCGAGTCCCCAGTGAGTCCTCGCGTTCTTCTCGTCGACGACGAAGCCAACATCCGGCGCATGGTTGGCGCCCTGCTGCAGTCGGACGGGTTCGAGACCATCGAGGCGCCGGACGGGACGGCGGCCGTCGCCCGTGTCGTCGAGGATACGCCGGACGTCGTGTTGCTCGACCTCATGATGCCGCCCGGTCCCGACGGACTCGCGACACTCGAGCAGATTCGCAAACGCGCGCCACACGTACCGGTCGTCATGATGAGCGGGAAAGCGAACCTCGCCGACGCCGTGCGGGCGATGAAGCTGGGCGCGTTCCAATTCCTCGAGAAGCCGCTCACCCCCGAAGGCGTGATCGTGACGCTGCGCAGCGCGCTGGAACTGGGCCGCACACTCGCCGAAAACACGCGGCTGCATGAACAGCTTGGCCATGCCGATCCGCTCGTGGGCTCGAGCCTCGCGATGGACGAGCTGCGGACGATGATCGCCCGGGTGGCTCCGACGGAGTCGCGCGTGCTCATCACCGGCGAATCAGGCACGGGCAAAGAGCTCGTCGCCTCGGCGATTCACCGTCAGAGTGCGCGGTCCGGGAAACCCTTCGTCACCGTCAACAGCGCCGCGCTGCCACGCGATTTGGTCGAATCGGAAATGTTCGGCCACGAGCGCGGGGCCTTCACCGGCGCAACCGAGCGGCGGCAAGGTCGCTTCGAGCTGGCCGATGGGGGCACGCTGTTCCTGGACGAAGTCGGGGATCTCGGCCCCGAGGCACAGGCCAAGCTGCTGCGCGTGCTCGAGTCCGGAGTCGTCGAGCGCGTCGGCGGCGAGAAGCCGTTCGCCGTGAATGTCCGGGTCCTCGCGGCGACGAACAAGGATCTCCAAGGCGCGGTGCGGCAAGGCCTGTTCCGGGAAGATCTGTGGTTCCGCTTGAACGTGCTTCCGATTCACATTGCGCCGCTGCGCGAACGGCCCGAGGACATCGGCCCGCTGGTGCGCCATTTTGCCGCGCGTTGCGCCGCCCGGCTGGGCCGCCCGGTGAAGTTCGACGCGGGCACGGTTCCCCTCCTCGTCGCCTACTCGTGGCCCGGCAACGTGCGCGAGCTGGCGAACATTGTCGAACGCCTCGCCATTCTCTCTTCTGCCGAGTTGATCACCGCGGCCGACGTCGCGCGGGTATTACCGCAAGACGGAGCCCCAGCCGCCGTGCGCCCGACCGCCCTCGACACGAGCGGCGACGCGCCCTGGCGGGATATCGCCCTGTCCGACACCCTCGATCAGTACGAGCGCGAGCTCATCGCGCGCGCGCTCTCGGTCTCTCGCGGCAATGTCGCCGAAGCCGCGCGCCGCCTCGCTACCGACCGCGCCAACCTGTACCGCCGCATGCGGCGACTCGGCATCGAACCGCCGCGCAACACCCTGGACTCCATCGAAGGCTGACCTATGCTCGCTTTCTTGTTGGCCGTGTCGGCTCTTCAGGACACGACGATCGTCATTCATCCCGACAGCGCCGCGCGCGAGGCACGCGCGTTGCCGCGACTCGTTGCCGAGGAAGTGATTCGGTTCTACAACGATTCCGCGACGACACGCCTGGTGGGACGCACGCGCCTGCCGCGCGGCAATGAGTGGCGCGGCAACGTGGCCGTGCGCAACGGGCCCGTCTTCGTCGGCGGCAGAGTCCAGGGGACGCTGGTGGTGATCAACGGCGACCTGGAATTCGAGCCGGGCGGTGAAGTGACGGGCGACGTCATCGTCGTCGGCGGCATCGTCGACTCGACCGGCGGGAAGATCGCCGGTGAGATGCGCCAGTATCGCGAGCCACTGCTGTACCGCCTGTACAGCGAGGGGGACGAAATCGAGTACGCGCCCAACCTCCGGCGCCGCTTGCCAAGTGCCAGCGCGCGCGTGTCGTGGGGCAGCGCCGACTCGCGCTCGTCGCTCACCATCGCCACCGGCGGCACGTTCAATCGCGTCGAAGGTCTCCCAATCGTCTTCGGCCCGCTGTTCGACTGGAAGCTGCAGCAAAGCTTTCGGCTCCGAATCGACGCTCTCGGCGTCTTTCGGTCTGCCGGCGATCTCTCCGACAAGCGCAGCGACCTCGGTTACACGTTCCGCGGCGAGCTCCGTTCAGGCGAAGTGCGGCCGGTGGGCCTGACGCTGCGCGCGTTCGACGTCGTGTCACCGGTCGAAGAGTGGGGATTGCACAGCAATGAGGTCGGCTGGAGCTCGTTCCTGTTCGCGCGCGACTACCGCGACTACTACCTCAACAAGGGATGGGCGGCCCGCGCCTTCGCGCAGCCGGAGCGGCCGATCTCGCTGGGGCTCGAGGTCCGCCGCGAATGGCACACGAGCGTCGCCGTTCAGGATCCGTGGACAGTGTTTCGCAATTCCGACGCGTGGCGCCCGAATCCGCCGATCGACGAAGGGCACTACACGACCGTGACCGCCAACGCCTCGATCGACACACGCAATGATGTCGATGATCCCACGGCCGGGTGGCTCGTGCGCGCGACGTTCGAGAACTCGCGCAGCTCGGACGTCGTACCGCACGCCGGCGTCCCGCCGACGCTCCGCGACTCCATCCCGACCGATGGCTCCTACACGTTCAACCGCATGTTCGTCGATGCCCGCCATTATGCCCGCATCAGTCCGTCCGGCCGCATTCACCTGCGCCTGGTCGGCGGCGGCTGGATGGGCGGTGATCCGTTGCCCCTGCAGCGCCGCCTCTCCCTCGGCGGCCCCGAGCCGATGCCGGGCGAGCCATTTCGCGCGGTGGCCTGCAATGGCGATTTCATCGATCCCGCGTTCACCGATTCGAAGCTCGCCGCTTGCGATCGCGTGCTGGCGTTCCAGACCGAGTATCGCGGCCATCTGAAGCTCAACTGGAGTTACAACCCCAGCAGCGGACGCGACGAACCGCCGCGCGAGGAGGGATCGTTCTTCTGGCTGGAAGGCCTGGACCTGGTCGTGTTCGCCAACGCCGGACAAGCCTGGATCGTGGGTGATGGCCCCGGCCAAGTGCCGGCGGGTCGCATCCCGCGATTCGCGAGCTGGCTCGTGGACGTTGGTCTGGGCGCGGATTGGAGTGGATTCGGAGTCTACATCGCCAAGGCGGTCACCACCGGCGAACACCTGCGCTTCACGGTTCGGCTCGAGCACCGGTTCTAGCGTGCGTCTGGTCTGGAGTGCGGCAGCCAGCCTGGTGCTCACCACGGCGGCTGTCGCGCAGTCTCCCACGCTCACCGTCACGCTGCAAAGCGACGTGCCGCGCGTCCGCAGCACCGGACTGCTTTCCGACGGCAAGTTCGTGGGGTTGATGCGCTCGGGATTCCCACTGCGGCTCCACTACCGCCTGGAGCTGTGGCATGTGCGCGGCAGCTGGTTCGATGAATTCATTCGCGAAGTGTCCTGGGACGTGGTTGCGCGCAACGACCCGCTCGCCGACGACTTCGTGCTCATCCGCCAGGGCCGCAGCGTCACACGGTTCGCGACATCCGAAGAGCTGTCAGCCGCGCTGGAGATACCCTACACCGTCGCGATGCCACCCTCCGGCTCACGAGGGCAGCGATTCTATTTCCTGGCGCGGCTCGAGGTCACCACGCTCAACGACACGGACCTGCAGGAACTGTCGCGCTGGCTTTCAGGCGACGTGGGACCGGCGGTGTCCAGCGGAGAGGGGTTTGGCGATGCACTCGCGCGCGGGGCGCAGCGGGTGCTGGTACGGCTGGCGGGATTACCGCGTCAGCGGCTCGAGGCGCGCAGCACTACGATCCGAATTGGCGATCGATAGCGGCGCGGATCTGCTCCAGGGACTGACCCTGACCTGACATCTTTGCCGCGAGCACCGCCTCACCCATGCAGATATCGCAGTACGCACCGTGTGTCGACTCGAAGCAGGTGAGCAGAGAGCGGTGACCGGCGTGCTTTGAGCAATCGCAGTGACAATAGACTGCGTCTAGCGTCGCCGCCGCCTGGCGCGCAGCGGCATACGCCTCAGTCGAGCCGGGCGTGCGGGGAACAAACGCGTTGGGAAGCACTTGCTGGGCGGTTATTCCCGCGCGTGGATCGGGGTGCGTCGAGCCGTGCATCACGAGCGGCGCCTGCTGTGGCCGGCTGACGACGAGAACGCCGGCGAGTGCGGCCGCTGCCGCACCCGCCACAATCCAGGGAGTCTTCCCCATTAAAGCGACTCGAGGGTGGCCAGCACATCGGCTCCATAGAAGAGCCGGATGTACTTCGCCTGCGTCCGCGTCAAGCGGCGCACCGCCCACGAGAGGTGCACGAAATGCGGCTCGTGGGGCGCGCGCAGTGGGTGCATCCCGACCTCCTCGGGCAGCAGGTTTCCCTTGCGGGTGTTGCAGCTCGAACAGGCCGTCAGCACGTTCGTCCAGTGGTTCGTACCCCCGCGCGACAGGGGGACGAGGTGGTCCCGCGTGAGGCACTCGCGCTGCCGCAGCTCCTGTTGCGACCGGCCGCAGAACTGGCAGCGGTAGTTGTCACGGGCAAACAGGAACGTGTTGGTGACTTGGCGACGGAAGCGGCGGGGAACGTGGACGAAGCGGACCAGGCGGATCACGGCGGGACGCGGCACCGCCATTCGTTCCGAGTGGACCGGCGTGCCTTCCGCCTCCACGACCTCGGCCTTGCCGTCGATAACCAGCCGCAGTGCCCGGCGCACGGGCACCATGGTCAGCGGTTCGAACGAGGCATTGAGGGCTAGGCAGCGCATCCCGATATGCTAATACCGACTGGCAACTTGCAGCAAGTGAGGCGTTTAGCCGTTCACTCCGGGCTGGAAAAGACGGCGTAGCTCTTCGATTTGCGAGCCCACCGATGAGCGGGACGCCCCCCCCGGGGTGGCGCGGCTTTCGACGCTTTGCTCCCACGTCCCAAGTTGCGCCAGGGCTGGCGCAAGGGCCGGATGGATCGCCGTCGCGACGTTGGCGGGCACCTTATCGAGGGTAACGGCGGCCTCCTCGGCGGCACGCACCAATTTGCCGATCAATCCGTGGCTCTCCCGGAAAGGCACACCTGCTTCGACCAAGAGGTCCGTGAGATCGGTCGCGCGCATGGCGGGATCGAGCGCGGCGGTCATCCGCTCGACGTTCACCGTCAACGTATCGATCGCGCCGGTGACCGCCGGCAGCACAGTCGCAAGCGTATCGCAGGCATCGAACAGCAATGCTTTGTCCTCCTGCAGATCCTTCTGGTAGCCCGCCGGAATGCCCTTGAGCGTCGTCAGCAGCGCGACGAGGTCACCCAGCACGCGGCCGGCCTTGCCGCGCGCGAGCTCAAAGACGTCGGGATTGCGCTTCTGCGGCATGAGGCTCGAGCCGGTGCTGAAGCTGTCGGCGAGGGTGATGAAACCGAATTCTCCGCTCGCGTACGTGATCAGCTCGGAGCCGAGCCGCGAGAGGTGGGTTCCGATGAGCGCGATGGCAAACAGCACGTCGGCGACGAAGTCGCGATCGCCGGTCGCGTCGAGCGCGTTCGGCGACACTGCCCGAAAGCCGAGGGCCTCCTTGAGCAGAACGCGATCGACCGGGAATCCCGAGCCCGCCAGCGCACCCGATCCGAGCGGTAGCTCGGCAGTGCGGCGGCGCGCGTCGGCGAGGCGCTGGCGATCACGCACCAGGGGCCAGGCGTGCGCGAGCAGCACGTAGGCCCAGCGCACAGGCTGGGCGCGCTGGCCGTGCGTGTAGCCCGGGAGTATCGCGTCGAGGCCGTCTCCGGCTTTCGCGGTCAAAACGCGACCCAGCGCGCACACGGCGCCATCGAGCTCGTCGATGGCGCCCATCGTCCAGAGGCGAAGGTCCGTGGCGACCTGATCGTTGCGCGAGCGGCCCGTGTGGAGCTTGCCCGCGACCGCGCCGACCTCGGTGTAGAGCAGACGCTCGACGAGCGTGTGCACGTCTTCGTCCGGCGCGCCGACCGCTGCCCCATCGGCGAGCTTGTCGGCGACGCGATCGAGGCCCTCGAGAAGCTGCGATTCTTCGCTCGCGCTCAGCACGCCCGCGCGGCAAAGCGCGTGCACCCACGCCTTGCTGGCGAAGACGTCGTGCGGCCAGAGCCGGTGGTCAACGGGGAGGGAGCGGTTCAAAGCGTCGAGCGCTTCGCTCGGCCC
>JBIOXD010000059.1:0-5303 GCA_044869265.1 Gemmatimonadales bacterium | reverse complement strand
GCCGATAGTGGCGCCGATCTCTTCGAGAAATCCCTGCGCCAGCACGAGGATATCTTCCGGTCGCTCGCGCAGCGGCGGCAGCTGGATTTCGAATACGCCCAACCGGTAATAGAGATCCTCGCGAAATTGCCCGTTCGCCACCGCCTGCTTGGGATCGCGGTTGGTGGCGGACACGATGCGGACGTCGGCCTTGAGTGTTTTCGTCCCGCCGAGCCGCTGGAATTCTCGCTCCTGCAGCACGCGCAGAAATTTGGCCTGTACGTTGAGCGACATCTCACCTACCTCGTCCAAGAACAGCACGCCGCCGGCGGCCTGCTCGATCCGGCCGGCCCGGGCCGCGACGGCACCGGTAAACGCACCGCGCTCGTGCCCGAACAGCTCCGATTCGAGCAGCTCGGCCGGCAACGCGGCGCAGTTCATGGCCACGAACGGCGCGCCGGCACGCGGCGAGCCGCGATGGATGAATCGGGCCAATACTTCCTTGCCGGTCCCGGATTCGCCCGTGATGAGCACGGTCGTGTCGGTGCCCGCGACGCGAGTCGCGTCGGCCAGCGCGCGCTTCCACGCCGCCGACTCGCCCAGCGCTCGATGTGCGGTGTAGCGCTGCAGCTCGTGCGACAGCTGGTCCACGCGCACCTCGAGGATCTGGGCCCGCGCTTCGGCCTGCGCGATGCGACGTTGCTCATCGGCGAGTTCCTGATGGGCCAGCGCCAGCGCGACATGATCGGCGATCCGCCCACCCAGGGCCGCATCTTCCTCGCTGAAGGCATCGGGACGCCGCGATAAGAAAGCGATGCCCCCCAAACGGCGTTCCTTCACCCGGATTGGCACGCGCATGCTGGAGCGCACATTCGCCTTCACGATGAACTGCACCCACTCGACACCGGGCTTGACCGTCACCTCATTGGGCGCGTCCGGCGTCAACGGTCGCACGCGGCACCAGAGCACCTCATTACTCAACGGCTTCATGTCGTATGTCAGGAGAAAATCCCAGTTCGCCGACATCGTCTCCTCAGGATTGGTGTAACGGTACGGCGGCAGCTCCAGCAATCCCTTCTCGGTCGCGGCCTGCACTCGGGCGCTCTTCCCGTCTGGGTTAACGAGCGCGAACAACAGCAGATCGTGCGGTACGACTTCCTGAATAGCCGCCGCGAGGTCGAGGAACGATTGGCGCACGTCGAGCGCGCCCGCGATCGCCGGGAGTAGGGCGGCGAGTTTCGATTGGCGGTGGTGGCGTCGTTGCTCAACGGTCCACACATGCTCGCGCTCGATCGCCAGCGCGATCACCTCGAGTAGCGGCCCTACGCCTGTGACGTGGGCCGGCGCGAAGGCCCCAGCGCGTGGGCTCGCGAACACGACGAGGCCGAGTTGTTTTTCGCCGGCCACGAGCGGCGCCGCCAATACCGAGCGGGCGCCAGCATCGAGGAGCCCGCGGTCGCCCGCAGCGTCCGCGCGCAATTCTCGAGGCGCCTCAAGCAGGCGCGCGTTGCTGTTTCCGAACCTGGGCCATAACGGCTCAGACCAGTCCCGTCGCGAGCCCGCTTGTTCCCCCGGCGCGGCGGCGACCTCGCCGCCCTCGAACTCGAAGACGCGGGTCGCGTCGTCTGCGTCGAGCACGACAAGCGTGCTCCGCTCGAACGGAACGGTCGAGCGGAGCACGGAAGTCACGCGGCGGAAGACGTCGAGGAAATGTTGCAAGGGGCGAAGCTATAGCCCCTGGACAACTGTTGTCCAACACATTGTCCGCTTTCGAGCAGTTGTCCGTTCACGGACAGGCGACAACCATCCGATGCCCCGCGTCAACCTGCACGCTGACAATCACTTAAGCGCCAGTCGCCGGGTGGTGCACTCCCTGCCCTCCCGGGGGGCACGATGCACACGAACGTGGCGCTCTTGCTCGGCCGATTGGCCACCGACTCCCAGCTCCGCCGGCGCTTCGCCGACGACCCAATGGGACTGCTCTCGAGCCTCGTTGAACGCGGCTTCGAGCTGACGACAGTCGAGATCGACGCCCTGGCGTCGCTGGACCCGGAGGCAATCAAAACGTTCGCGAGCGCACTAGACCGGCGGCTTCGCCATGCCGTCACTACAACTACCCAAGGGGACAATCGATGAACACGCTTACCCGCTTCAGCTTGCCAGCTACTGCTTTGCTCGCGTTGTCGGCCGGCCAAGCTCATGCGCAGCAATGGACCGTGACGCCGTACGTCTGGACAGCCGGCCTTACCGCCAAAGTCTCGCACAACGGCACTCAGGTCGTGAACGAGCACATCGGCTTCAGCGAGTTGATCGAGGACGTGGATATGGCCGCCATGGGCCGCGTCGAGGGTCGGTTCGGCCGCTACGGCGCCATGGTGGATGTGTTCTACATCGGGATGTCGACCACTGGCGACGTCGTGGAGCTGCCGAACGGCGCGAACGGGACGCTCGACACCGAGATGGGCATGACCGTGGTGGACGCTACCGCGAGCTACGCGCTGATCGGTCGCCCACAAGCGGGCGCTCTAGCGCTCGTCGTCGGCACCCGCCTGCTGCTCGAGAGCAGCACGTTGGACCTGACTGTTCCGACGTCGCCCACCACAGCGATCACGGAGACCAAGTCCACGCGCGACTTCCGTCCCAACGCCATCGTCGGCCTGCGGTTCCGCCGCCGCCTCACGTCGCACCTGTCCGTGGATGCGCGCGGTGACGTCGGCACGGGCAACACCGAGCTCACCTGGAGCGCCGGCAGCGAGATGAGTTACGGCTTCGGGAGCAGTCAGCGGGTCGCGTTGAACGCAGGCTATCGGACGCTCGCGATCGAGTACCGCGAGGAGTCGTCGATCCAGACGAACCTCAAGATGGCCGGCTTCGTAAGCGGCGTTCGCATCCGCTTCTAAACATCAACGATCCGAGAACCGGAGACCTCTATGACGACGCAACTGATCGATCCCACACCCTCCGTCCCGGGTCGTGCCGGCCGCTGGGTCCTCCAGCGGCTGGGCACGCACCCCGAGGATCGCGAGGCGATGCAGCTCAACGTGCCTGGTGGCCGTGCGCTCTGCATCGCGACGAATCACGGCATGCTCGACATCGGCGTCGCCACCGGCGTGTTCGCTTCCGAGCTGACCGTGCCGTATTACGTGTTCAAGGACGCCGGCATGCGGGTGGATCTGGCGAGCCCCCTGGGCGGCGTCGTACCGGTTGAGCCGTTGTCGGTGAAAGAAGCGATCCGCACACCCGCCGATGATCGCATGCTGGCTGACGAGACGCTGCGCGATCAGCTCACTCACTCGCTGGCAGTCGCGGATGTGGACTTCACGACGTACGACATCATCTACTTCGCCGGCGGTTGGGGTGCGGCGTTCGACCTCGGCACGTCCGAAGTGTTGGGCGACCGCGTGACCCAGGCCAACGCCGCTGGGAAGGTCATCGGTGGGATCTGCCACGGCCCGCTCGGCCTGTTACGCGCGCGTGGGACGGATGGAGAGCCGCTGGTGAAGGGCCGGCGCGTCACCGCCGTAACCGACCGTCAGGTGAAGCAGCTCGGCGTGGAAATCACCCCGCTGCACCCGGAGAGCGCGCTGCGAGCTGCCGGCGCGCGGTTCGAGAGCCGTACCAATCGGGTCCGGGACTTCTTCTCGAACTACTACGTCGAAGACGGCAACCTGATCACCGGGCAGAACCAGAACGCCGGGCCGATGGTGGCGCGGATGATGATCCAGCGCGTGTTGGCCAATCGGGCCGCTCGCTAACTACTAACGACGTGAACGAACTGGAGCCTACAATGAACCGCTCGAAGCTCACTCGTGGCATCGCCGCGCTGGCCGCGCTGTTGTGCGCCGGCCTCGGCCTCGCCATGTGGATCTCTCCCGATTCCGCGGCGGCCGGGTTCGGCCTCGCGGCCGCCGCGCCCGGTGGGTTCACCGCCATCCGGGCGGACCTGGGCGGCCTTTTCCTGGGGCTGGCACTGCTCTGCGGCGCGGGCGTGTGGCGTCGCAGCCGCCTGTGGTTCCTCGCCGCTGCCACGCTGCTCGGCGCGGTGGCAGCCGGCCGTCTGGTCGGCATTCTAGTGGAAGGGGCTGCGGCAAGTGACGGTATTTTCTTCGTGATTGAAGCAGGTCTGGCGGCGGTGTTAGTCCTGGGGTCGCGCGAGCCCGCTGTTGCTGACGTTGCGGCCGCTCCGCGCATGCGCCGCTGGGTTGTGGCAGCCGGCGTTGTTGCGGTGGCGATCGTCGTCGCGCTCACCGCCGCAATAATGAGCCCGTCGGTGCTGCAGTCGATGTTTAACCGGGCGGCGGAAAAGATGACGGCCAATATTAACAGCGCCCCGCTGGCCGACGACGCGCTGCGCGTGGCCGTCTGTGGCTCATCCGCACCGCTGCCCAGCGCGGCGCGCGCCAAGGCGTGCGTCGTGGTGTTCGCCGGCGGCAAGTTCTATGTGGTCGATACGGGTCCTGAGTCCACAGAGAACTTGGTACTGTGGGGCATTCCGCTAGCGCAGGTCGGCGGCGTTCTCTTGACCCACTTCCACTCCGATCACATCGGGGACCTCGGGGAGTTCAGCCTGCAGACGTGGGCCGGCGGCCGCGGCGCCCCGCTCGCGGTGTATGGCGGCCCCGGCATCGATCGCGTGGTGGGGGGCTTCAACGACGCCTATCGGCTGGACCAGGGCTATCGCACCACGCATCACGGCGAGAAGGTGATGCCGCCGGCCACGTGGCCCATGGTGGCGCACACGGTGACGCTCGACGGCCCGCCGACACCGGCGAAGTCACGTACCGGCCTAGTGCTCGACGACGGCACGCTGCGCATCACCGCCATCGAAGTGAATCACGCCCCGATCGAACCGGCCTACGCCTACCGTTTCGATTACAAAGGGCGGTCGGTAGTGGTAAGCGGCGATCTTACATACCATGCGCCGCTCGCTACGGCTTCCCGGGGCGCTGACATCCTGGTTTCGGAGGCGATCGCGGTCAACCTGACGCGAGCGTTGGGCAGCGCCGCGACATCGGCGGGGCGCTCGAACACGGCGGCCATCATGCACGACATCGAGGACTATCACATCACGCCCGAGCAGGCGGCGCAGACGGCCAATGACGCGGGCGTGAAGCTGCTGGTCTACTATCATCTGCTCCCGTCGCCCGACGGACCGGTGATGCGGCGGCTGTTCGCACAGGGCGTCAACAGCGTGCGGTCCGATGGCTGGACCATCGCGTCGGATGGCACGATGTATACCTTGCCGATCGGATCCAGCGACATCCGGATCGGGAAGGTGAACGACTGAAGAACACTTCTCCCGGCGGCGGTGCGCGCGTGTGCGC
>JBIOXD010000058.1:0-49653 GCA_044869265.1 Gemmatimonadales bacterium | reverse complement strand
CGGACGCGCGCCGAATCCCACGCCCAAGCAGGCGAAGATCTGGCAGGGCCTCTCGGCGGGGCTATAATCGGATCATGCCCAACGTGACGGTGCGGTTCTTCGCACGCTACGCAGAGCTCGCGGGACGGGACTTTGCGACTGTGGTGGTGCCCGGCACCTCGGCGACGGTCGCCGACGTACTGGAGCTCGTGCGTGAATCCATCCCTGGAGCGCGCGAGCTACCGCCGCGTCCACTCGCCGCCGTGAATCTGCGGCAGGTCAAACTCGACGCGCGGGTGCAGGATGGCGACGAGGTAGCGCTGTTGCCGCCATTGTCGGGGGGATGAGGAATGACAGTCCAAACACGTCCCCTGTGTTCCCATGCTAAAGCATGGGCCCAGCACCTCACTGCGCTTGAAGCGCAGTGGTTTACCGGGCCCACGCTTCAGCGTGTGGACCACAAACCATGACGGACCATCTCACTCGTTCTCCGATTTCGGTCGACGCCCTCCTCGCCCAGGTCCAGAGCTCGGAGCGTGGCGGCACGTGTGTCTTTCTCGGCACCGTCCGCAGCGATGACGACGTCACCGGCATCGACTACTCCGCCTACGACGACATGGCCATCGCCGAGATCAGGAGGATTCTCGGCGAAGCCCAGTCGCGTTGGACCAATGCCCGCGTGATGCTGCAACATCGGCTGGGCCTGGTGCCGCTGGGGGAGTCGAGTATCGGCATCGCCGCCGCGGCGCCGCACCGCGACGAAGCGTTCGCGGCCTGTCGCTACGTCATCGAAGAGGTGAAGAAACGGCTCCCGGTGTGGAAGAAAGAGCTGCACGCGGATGGCACGACGACCTGGGTCGATCCGTCCGGGCGACCTCACCCCCTGGCCCCCTCTCCGTTCGGAGAGGGGGAACGATGATTCGAGACACGCTGGCCCGGCCGCTCGGTAGTCTCCGGGTTTCCGTGACCGATCGCTGCAACCTGCGGTGCCGCTACTGCATGCCGGAGGAGGACTACGTTTGGCTCCCGAAGCAATCGATCCTGACGTTCGAGGAAATCGCTCGCCTGGTGGGCTTGTTCACGTCGCTGGGCGTGGAAAAGGTTCGGTTGACTGGCGGTGAGCCGCTCCTGCGTCACGACTTACCCACGCTGACCGCTATGCTCGCTCGGATCCCGGGCGTGCGTGACCTCGCCATGACCACCAACGGACTGCTCCTCGAAAAGCAGGTCGAGGCGCTGCGCCAGGCTGGTCTGCAGCGAATCACGGTCAGCCTGGATACGCTGCGCCCTGAGCGCATGCGTGATCTCGCCCGCACCGACCGCCACGCGGATGTCCTGGCCGGCATCGCAGCCGCACGGAACGCCGGGTTCCGGCCACTCAAGCTCAACAGTGTGGTGATCCGGGGCGTGAATGACGACGAGCTGGTCGATCTCGTCGCGTTCGCCCGCGCGCAAGACGCCGAAGTGCGGTTCATCGAGTACATGGACGTGGGCGGTGCGACGGGATGGACGGCGGAGCAGGTGTTCTCGCAGCGCGACATCCTCGCGCGCCTGTCGAGTCATTACGGAACGATCACTGCTGTGCCGACCCCGGACCTCGCCGCACCCGCCGAGCGCTTCCAGCTTCCTGATGGAACGACGTTCGGCATTGTCGCATCGACCACGGCGCCTTTTTGCCGCTCGTGCGACCGCAGCCGCCTGACCGCCGACGGGACGTGGTTCCTGTGTCTGTATGCCGCGCGGGGCGTCGATCTACGGGAGCCCCTGCGCAATGGAGCCAGCGACGCGGATTTGGCGAAGCTCATCGCGTCCACGTGGCGCGCTCGAACCGATCGCGGTGCCGAGACTCGGCTGGGGCTCGCGGAACGCACGCCGCTCTATCAAGTCGATGGATTGCGCGCCGATCCTCATAAAGAAATGCACACTAGAGGAGGATAGCGGCGGCAATTAACTTCCCGGCCACCATGCTCTCCAAAATCACCGTAGTCGGCGCCGGCAATGTCGGTGCCACGACCGCGCAACGTCTCGCCGAAAAAGAGCTGGCCCGCACCGTCGTTCTCGTCGACGTCATCGAGGGCGTTCCTCAAGGCAAAGCGCTCGATCAATACGAATCCGCGCCAATCGAAGGCTTCGATACGCGCGTCGTCGGGGCCAACGATTACGGTCCCGCCGCCGGATCCGAGCTCGTCGTCGTCACGGCGGGCATCGCGCGCAAGCCGGGGATGAGTCGTGACGACCTGGTGCGGACCAACGCCGACATCGTCAAACAGGTCTCCCAGCAGATCAAACAGCACTGCTCCAAGGCGATCGTCGTCGTGGTCTCGAATCCGCTCGACGTCATGTGCTGGGTCGCGAAGCAGGTCACCGGCTTCCCGCGCGAACGCGTGATCGGGATGGCCGGCGTGCTCGACACCGCCCGCTATCGCACCTTTCTCTCCGAAGCGCTCGACGTTTCAGTGCAGGACATTCAGGCCATGGTGCTCGGTGGCCACGGCGACACCATGGTTCCGCTGATCTCCTGTACGACCGTCTCCGGCATCGCGATCACCCAGCTCCTCGACAAGGCCAAGCTCGACAAGATCGTCGAGCGGACGCGGAACGGCGGTGCGGAGATCGTTGCTTACCTGAAGACGGGCTCGGCGTACTACGCCCCCTCCTCCGCGACGGTGCAAATGGTCGAGTCCATCGTGCTCGACCAGAAGCGACTGCTGCCGTGCGCCGCGTGGCTGGAAGGCGAATACGGACTCTCGGGCATGTATTGCGGCGTGCCGTGCAAGCTGGGAAAGAGCGGCCTCGAGCAGATCGTGGAGGTCGAGCTGACGGCGGATGAGAAGGCTGCACTGAAGAAATCGGCGGATGGGGTGAAGCAAACGATGGCGGCGGTGACGCTATGACGACTTCGGTTCGAGACCTCCAGGAGCGCGGCTTCGGCGCGACGCTGCGCCGTGACGCGTGGTGGATCGCCCCGGCGCTGACCGCGCTGGTCCTCGGCAGCTTCGGCATCTACTCGACGTGGGTCGCGTGGATCGGGACGAACTTCGAGTGGGGCCCGTACCTGTCGCCGTTCTACTCGCCGCTGATTCAAACCACCTGGTGGCCGCTGTCACCCGCATTTCTGATCCTGATCTTCCCACTCGGCTTCCGCGCCACCTGCTACTACTATCGCAAAGCCTACTACCGCGCGTTTTTTCTCGATCCCGTCGCCTGCGCGGTGGGCGAGCCGCGCCACGGCTACAAAGGGGAAACGAAGTTTCCCTTCATCCTCCAGAACGTGCACCGTTTTTTCATGTACGCCGCCGTGATCTTCATCTTCATTCTCTCCTACGACGTGTGGCTCGCGACGCGCTGGCCGGTGAACGGCGTGCTCGCGGACGGCGCGATGGCAGAGGGACCGCGCCAGTTCGGCGTCGGCGTCGGCACACTGGTCATGGCGCTCAACGTGATCCTGCTCGCGAGCTACACGTTCGGCTGTCACTCGATCCGGCACTTGATCGGCGGGAGCGTGGACTGCTTTTCGTGCGTGCGCGGGGGCAAGGCCCGGTTCAAGCTGTGGCAGGGCGTCAGCGTGCTGAACCGCAAGCATCAGCTCTGGGCCTGGTGCTCGCTGTTCTCGGTCGCCCTGACTGACGTCTACATCCGGCTCTGCGCGATGGGCTTCATTCACGACGTCCGGCTGTTCTGATGGCCGCTAGCGATCTCCGCAGCCATGACTACGACGTCGTGGTGATCGGCGCGGGCGGCGCGGGTCTGCGCGCCGCGATCGAAGCGAGCGCCCACAAAGCCCAAGTCGCCCTCGTGTGCAAGTCGCTGCTCGGCAAGGCCCACACGGTCATGGCCGAAGGCGGCGCCGCTGCCGCGCTCGGCAATGTCTTCAGCGAAGACAACTGGCGTGTGCATTTCCGCGACACGATGCGCGGCGGCAAGATGCACAACAACTGGCGCATGGCGCAGATCCACGCCCAGGAAGCCCCCGATCGCATCAATGAGCTCGAGGCCTGGGGCGCGCTGTTCGACCGCACGGTCGACGGCCGCATCAACCAGCGTCCGTTCGGCGGACACACCTACAGCCGGCTCGCGCACGTGGGCGACCGCACCGGTCTCGAGATGATCCGCGTGCTCCAGGACAAGGGTGTGCACTCCGGGATCGACGTGCATATGGAGTGCACGATCGTGCGCCTGTTCGTTGTGGGAGGCCGTATTGCGGGAGCCCTCGGCTATTTCCGCGAGACCGGCCGGTTCGTGTTGTTCAAGACCGGCGCGATCGTGCTCGCGACCGGCGGCATCGGCAAGGCCTGGCAGATCACGAGTAATTCGTGGGAATACACGGGCGACGGCCACGCCCTCGCCTACGAGGCGGGCGCCGAGCTGATCGACATGGAGTTCGTGCAGTTCCACCCAACGGGGATGGTCTGGCCGCCGAGCGTGCGCGGCATCCTCGTGACCGAGGGCGTGCGCGGCGAAGGTGGCGTGCTCAAGAACTCGGCCGGCGAGCGCTTCATGTTCCGCTACATGCCGGACATGTTCAAAGGCGATTTCGCCGAAACCGAAGCCGAGTCGGACGCCTGGGTGAAAGGCGAGCGCAAGAAAAACCGGCGGCCGCCGGAGCTGCTGACCCGGGACGTCGTGGCCAAGGCCATCACCAAGGAGATCGCGGAAGGGCGGGGCTCGGAGCACGGAGGCGTGCTGCTCGATATCGCCTCCAAGCAGAGTCCCGACTACATCAAGCAGAAGCTGCCCAGCATGTATCACCAGTTCAAAGAGCTGGCGCAGGTCGATATCACCAAAGATCCCATGGAAATCGGGCCGACGACGCACTACATGATGGGCGGGGTCAAGGTCGACGCCGATACGCAGGAATCGACGGTGCCCGGCCTCTACGCCGCGGGCGAAGTCGGCGGCGGGATGCATGGCGCCAACCGGCTGGGCGGCAATTCGCTGAGCGATCTGCTGGTGTTCGGTCGCAGAGCGGGGCAGTACGCCGCTTCCAGGCGGGGCGCACCGCCGGCGATCCCGGACGTGGAGGTCGAGAGTGCCATGCGCGAAGCGCTGGTGCCGTTCGAGCGCGACGGGGAGAACCCCTTCGCGGTTCAGTCGGCGCTTCAGGCAATCATGCAGCGCAACGCCGGGATCATTCGCGACAAGGCCGGTCTCGAAACCGCGCTCGCCGAGCTCGACCAACTGAAAGCACGCGCCCGGACCGTAGGTGTCACCGGCAGTCGCGAGTACAACCCCGGCTGGCATACCGCGATCGACCTGCGCTCATTGCTGATCGTGTCGGAGGCCACGGCCCGCGCCGCGCTCGAGCGCACCGAGAGCCGCGGCGGCCATACGCGCAGCGACTACCCTGATTCCGACGAGAAGCAGGCGCGCGAGCAGATCGTGATCAAGAAGGAAGGCGACCGCATGGTCGTGCGGCGGGAGGCACAGCCGCCCGTCCCAGCCGATCTGATGGCCCTCATTAAGGAAGGGAACTAATCGTGGCCGAGCAGCGGACCCTGCGGTTGTTTCGCGGCACACGGGAGCGCGGCGAGCTCACGGAGTACCAGGTCGCTGCCGGTGAGGGGATGGTCGTGCTCGACGCGGTCCACGCCATCCAAGCCGAGCAAGCGCCGGATCTCGCGGTGCGCTGGAACTGCAAGGCCGGGAAGTGCGGCTCGTGCTCGGCGGAGATCAACGGCAAACCCAAGCTGATGTGCATGACACGGATGTCGGACTACGCGCCCGAGGAGACGATCACCGTCACGCCGATGAAGGCGTTTCCGGTGATCAGGGACCTGGTGACCGACGTGTCATGGAATTACGAGGTGAACAAGCGTATCCCCGCGTTCCAGCCGCGCAAGCCGGACGCGCCCGACGGGACGTGGCGGATGTATCAGTTCGAGGTCGAGCGCCCTCAGGAATTCCGCAAATGCATCGAGTGCTTCCTGTGTCAGGACGTCTGCCACGTGCTGCGCACGCACGAGAAGCACGAGCAGTTCATGGGGCCGGCGATGCTGGTGCGCGCCGCGGTCTACGAGATGCACCCGCTCGATGAGGCTGATCGGAGTCAGCACTTACGCCAAGAGGGCGGTATTGGCTACTGCAACATCACCAAATGCTGCACTGAAGTGTGTCCCGAGTCGATCACGATCACGGACAACGCGATCATTCCGTTAAAAGAGCGCGTCGTCGATCAGAGCTACGATCCGCTGGCCGCGCTGTGGAGAAAGCTGACAGGGAAGGGGGACGAGGGACGGAGGACGGGTTGAAACGGCGCGACTTCGTCCAGGCGGTCGCCGCCCTCGCGCTACCGCCGCAGCAGAGCGACTGGAAGAGCTGGCGGGTGAACGGCGCCCGAGTCAATCAGCACCTCGCCGGCCTGTCGCGGTTTGGCGCCAATCCGCAGGGCGGTGTCAGCCGGGTCGCCTTCAGCGAAGCCGATATCGCCGGCCGGCGCTTCATGATGGACTTGATGCGGCATGCCGGGCTCACGGTGAGCGTCGATCCCGTCGGCAACATCTTCGGCGTCCGCGCCGGATCCGAGGCCGCGGCACGGCCCATTCTGTTCGGCTCCCACATCGATTCCGTCCCCGAGGGCGGCAATTACGACGGCGACGTCGGCTCTTGTGGAGCGCTCGAGGTGGCGCACACGCTCGCGGACCGGCGCTACCGCAACCGGCATCCTCTGCACGTCGTGATCTGGTGCGACGAAGAAAGCGGGCTCACCGGCAGCCGGGGTTTCATCGGCGACCTGCCGGCCGAGGATCTCGCCCGGCCGGGGCGGGACGGTGTCGCGCTCGCGGATAAGATTCGCCGGATCGGCGGCGATCCCGCGCGCATCGCCGAGGCGCGGCACGGCCCGGGCAGCATCGCCGGCTACATCGAGCTGCACATCGAGCAGGGCGGCATTCTCGACGAGCGCGGCATCCAGATCGGCGTCGTTGAAGGGATCGTCGGGATTCATCATTACGATGTGACGCTGCGCGGATTCGCGAATCACGCCGGGACCACACCGATGGACCGCCGCCGCAACGCCATGCTCGCGGCAGCCGAGCTCGTCTTGATCGTGGACCGCGTGGTCCGCTCCGTCGAAGGACGGCAAGTCGGCACGGTCGGGCGGTTGCTGGTGAACCCCGGCGCGCCAAACGTCATCCCCGGACAGGTGGACTTAACCGTCGAGTTGCGCGACCTCTCCACCGAAAAGATCGAGCGGTTGTGGACGCAGATTCATGCCGAAGCCCTGGACGTCGCCAAGAAATACGACGTGACGCTCGACTACATGCTGCAGCACACGAACCCACCAGCGCTGTCCACTCCCGCGGTTCGCGCCGTGATTGCCGATGCGACGCGAGGATTGGGCCTCTCGAGCCAGGTCATGCCGAGTGGAGCAGGGCATGACGCGCAAGATCTCGCTCGCATTGGACCGATGGGGATGATCTTCGTGCCGTCGGTGAAAGGCATCAGCCATTCGCCGCTCGAGCTGACTCGGCCGGACGACGTGACGAACGGCGCGAACGTGTTGTTGCAGACGATCCTGCGCATGGATCAGCAGTGACACCCACGGTCGTCGTTGTCGGCGGAGGCTTCGGCGGCCTCAACGCCGCGCGTGCGTTGCGGCGCGCCCCCGTGAACGTCGTCCTCGTCGATCGCAACAACTACCACCTCTTTCAGCCGCTGCTGTACCAGGTCGCGACGGCAGGGCTCGAGCCCGAGGAAATCGCACGGCCCGTCCGCGCCATCCTGCGCCGACAGCCAAACTTCGACTTCCGCATGGTGGAGGTGCACCGTGTAGACTTCGCACACCGCCGCCTCGAGACCAGCGTGGGGGCGATTCCGTACGACTACCTCCTGCTGTCCCATGGCGGCGAGACGAACTTCTTTGGACTCGACTCAGTCAAGCAGTGCGGCCTCGGCCTGAAGGACATTCCCGACGCCGTGAAGATCCGCAATCACGTCCTCACATGCTTCGAGCAAGCGATGCTCGAGATCGATGCCGAGCGGCGGCGCGCCATGCTCACCTTCGTCGTGGTCGGCGGCGGACCCACCGGGGTCGAGATGGCGGGCGCGCTATCGGAGCTGATCCGACTCGTGCTGGTGAAGGACTATCCGCGGCTCAACATCAAGGACGTCCGGATCCTGTTGCTCGAGGCCACCGACAAGATCCTCGCGGCGATGCCGGAGCGGCTGCGCGAGGCCGCCGTGAAGACCTTGTGGCGCAAATGGATCGAAGTCCGTTTCAGCGCCGTCGTCGCCGACTTCGACGGCGAGCTCGTGCGGCTGAAGAGCGGCGAAGTGATTCCGGCACACACCGTGATCTGGGCCGCGGGCGTCAAGGCGGCGCCACTCAGCGACCGGCTGGGGTTACCCGCCGCCAGGCAGGGGCGTATCGCGATCGAGCCTACGTTGCAGCTCCGCATGCACCCGGAGGTCTATGTCATCGGCGACGCGGCATACCTGGAAGAGAACGGTGAGCCGTTGCCGATGGTCGCGCCCGTGGCGATCCAAATGGGGAAGCACGCCGCTCGCAATATCATCCACGCGTTGCGCAGTGAGCCTCTCGAGCCGTTTCGTTATCGCGACCAGGGTACGCTGGCCACCATCGGCCGCAATGCTGCGGTCGCGGACGTCTACGGCATCAAAGCCAAGGGTTTCCCGGCGTGGGTGCTGTGGCTCGGGATCCACATCATCCAACTGATCGGCTTTCGCAACAAGTTGTTCGTGCTGCTGAACTGGGCGTGGGATTATTTCTTCTACGAACGAGCCGCCCGACTGATCACGCGCGACTGAGGGACCTCACGCAGCGCACGGCGCACGAGGCCGCTCCAGCCACAGCTCAGACACCAGCGGTGTTCGACGCGGGGGATCAGACGACGCAAGACGGGGTGCTGAATCAACGTGAGATCGCCGGCGCAGTGTGGGCAGACGCGGGTCGCGGGCAGAATGAGGTAAACGGCGGCGAGGACGATCGCGAACCGCAGCAGCACGGTGGCAAATAGCACGGCAACAATCAGCATGTCAGTCCAAATACCCGCCAAAAGCCCGTTGGTGGCAAAGCCACTAGACGGATCGCACGGGCAGGTCTAATCTGTCCGTTCCCCCAGACTCCGGTAGAACCGATGCGCCCTGTACATCTGCTCCTGATGCTCGGTGCCCTTGGCTGCTCGCGTGGCACCTCCGCAGGTCCTCAGCAGCCTGCGCCGACACGAGCCACCGCTCCCCAAGATACGTCACGCGCGGCGAGCGGACGCCAGGCGCCTGATCCGGCGGCGCCGAGACCCTACAACCAGATTATCACCGCGAGCGCGGTGACGGATTCCGGCGTGTTCCTGGTCCACCGGATCGGCGAAAAGCTGTACTACGAGATCCCGCGCAACATGTTCGGCCGGCAGTTCCGCATGGTGGTGGACCGGCGCGGCACGATCCGTGGTATCGGCTACGCCGGGGAGCAGATCGCGGCGCGCGTGGTACGCTGGGACCGGGTCAACAATCGGGTGCTCGTGCGCATGATCAGCTACGCGATGCGCGCCGACTCTGGGCTGCCGGTGGCCCGCTCCGTGGATCTCTCCAACACACCCCCGATCCTGAAGAGTTTCGATGTCGCCGCTTGGAGTCCTCGCGACTCCAACGCCGTGATTGAAGTGACGAGCCTGTTCACGACAGATGTCTCGGAACTGAATGTCCGGCAGCTCGGCGTCCGCGTCCGGCGCTTCGATCCGTCACGCTCGTTTGTGGAGCGTGCCAGAAGCTTCCCCATCAATGTCGAGGTGACGGCGCTCCAGACATTCGAGATCGACTCGCTGCCGGGGGCGCCCGGGGCCGCTGCCTTCGATCGCTCGCTCAATTCGATGACGATCCCGACGAACTTTTCGATGGTGCTGCTGCCGGCGCGCCGCATGCAGCCGCGGATGTGCGACAATCGCCTGGGCTACTTCTCACTGGGATTCGAAGATTACGGCGCCGACGAGCCGAAGGTCCCGACGCGCTGTTACATCACGCGCTGGCGCCTCGAGCCGAAGGATTCGACGGCAGCCGTGAGCGACCCGGTGAAGCCGATCGTGTTTTACGTGGACCCTGCGACGCCCGAGAAATGGGTGCCGTGGATCATCAAGGGCGTCGAAATGTGGGAGCCCGTCTTCCGCGCGGCCGGGTTCTCGAACGCGATTACCGCTCGCCGCGCACCGACCGAACAGGAAGATCCCGAGTTCGACCTGGATGACGCCCGCTATTCCGCGATCCGCTGGCTTCCGTCGACCATCGAGAATGCGTACGGCCCGCACGTGAACGACCCGCGCACGGGCGAGATCCTCCAGTCGAATATCGGCTGGTTCCAAAACATCACGAGCCTGCTCCAGGCGTGGTACTGGGTGCAGGCAGGGGCGGTCGACCCGCGGGCGCGGCGTCTGCCGTTCCCCGACTCCCTCATGGGTGAAATGGTCGCCTACGTCTCGGCGCACGAAGTCGGTCATACTCTCGGACTGCCGCACAACCAGCTCTCGTCCGGCTACTATCCGGTCGATTCGCTGCGCAGCCCCACTTACACGCGAGCGAACGGCACGTCCTACTCCATCATGGACTACGCGCGCAACAACTACGTCGCGCAGCCCGGTGACAACGTGCAGTTGATGCCCAAAATCGGTCCCTGGGACTTTTACATCGTCAATTGGGGTTATCGGCGGTTTCCCGGCGTGCGACGGCCGGAAGACGAGCGCCCCCTTCTTGATTCGCTCGCCCGGCTCCAAGATGCGCAGCCGTGGCTGCGGTTCGGCAACCCCGACGGCATCGACCCGCGCACCCAGACCGAGGCGCTCGGTGACGATCCGGTGAAAGCGACGACGTACGGGCTGGCGAATATCAAACGCCTCGTGCCGATGCTGATCCCGGCCTCCACCACCAACCAGCTGGACGACTACGGTCTGCTGGACGACCTCTACGACCGGCTCATCGCGCAATGGGGTCTCGAAATGAACCACGTCGCCGTTGTGATCGGCGGCGTCTACCGGCACGAGAAGTATCCGAATCAGCCGGGCGTCATTCACGCGGCCGTGCCGCGCGCCCGCCAGGTCGCGGCGGTGCGCTTCCTCAATGAGAACGCGTTTGCCACGCCGTCGTACTTCCTCGACACGGAGGTGCTGCGTCGCATCGAGCCGTCGGGGTTCGTCGAACGGATCCGGGTGCGTCAGAACGCACTGCTCAACACGCTGTTCAACGACGCCCGCCTTGGCCGGCTGGCCGAGCAGGAGGCGACGGCGGGGCGAGGAGGACAGCAGGCGTATACGCTGGCCGATCTGTTCGGCGACGCGCGACGCGGCATCTTCGCCGAGCTGTCGGGCAATCGCGCCGTGGATCCGTATCGCCGCAACCTGCAGCAGTCGTTCGTGGACCAGATGGAGCGGCTGATCACGACACCGCTGGTGACGCCGGTGCCGCCACAGCTCCAGGGATTCCCGGGCGTGAGTCCGACCGTGCGTCCGAGCGATGCACGCGCGCTCGCGCGACTCGAGCTGCAAGGACTCCAAAGCGCGCTCCGCACGGCGTCCCCTCGCGCGCCAGACAGGACGACGCGCGCGCATTTCGCGGACCTGCAAGCGCGGATCGATCGGATTCTGAACCCTCGATGATTGTGAGGACAGTTGGACGGTTTGACGGTTGGACGGTGGTGAGGCGAGCTGGACTCGCTCTGATTCTTCTGTCCAACAGTCCAACCGTCCAGTTGTCGGCACAGTCGTTCGAGCAGCGTCTCCTCGCCGTTCCCGACACGGCCAGCGTGCGGCAGATGTCGAAGGACCTCACGGCGGTGCCGCACATGGCGGGCACGCCGGCCCAAGCGACGACGCGCGACTATGTGCTCGATCGCCTCAAGTCGTGGGGCGTAGACGCCTGGAGCAAAGAGTACACGGTGTACTTGCCCCAGCCGGACACGGTAGCCGCGTGGATCATGGCGGGTCCGCGTGCGCAACCTCAGCGTCTCTCGCTGTCCGAGCCGGGCGCTGGTCCACAGGTACCCCCGTTCAACGGCTACACCGGCGACGGCAACGTCACTGCCGAAGTCGTCTATGTGAATTTCGGGCTGATCGAAGACTACGCGACGCTCGATTCCCTCGGCATCAGCGTGCGCGGCAAGATCGCGATCGCCCGTTACGGCCGTTCCTTCCGCGGCATCAAGGCGCGCGAAGCGCAGAAGCGCGGCGCGGTCGGGCTGATCGTGTACTCCGATCCCCAACAGGACGGCTTCTTTCAGGGCGACGTCTACCCCAAGGGGCCCATGCGGAATGCCGACGGGATCCAACGCGGCAGCATGATGAACGGCAACGGCGACCCTACGACCCCCTCGTGGCCCTCTGTGGAAGGCGCCCGGCGCGTCCGGGAGGATTCGCTCCCCATTCCACGCATTCCCATCATCCCGATGAGCTACGGCAACGCCCGGCGCTTCCTGGAGCCTCTCACGGGTGCGTCGGTGCCCCAGAGCTGGCAGGGATCGCTGCCGTTCCGGTATCACGTGGGACCTGGACCCGTGCGCGCCCGGTTACATGTGAAGACCGAGCGCGGGCAACGAGCTTTCCACAAGATCTGGAACACGATCGGCATGATTCGCGGCGAGCGTTGGCCGGATGAGTGGGTGCTGGTAGGCGCGCATCGGGATTCCTGGGGACCCGGTGCGCGCGACAACATCAGCGGCACGATCGCCGTCCTCGAGACGGCGCGTGCGTTTGCCACGCTGGCACGCGATGGGCAGCGACCGGCGCGCACGCTCGTATTCGCAACGTGGGATGCGGAAGAGTGGGGACTCATCGGTTCCACGGAGTGGGTGGAGGAGCTGGAGGATTCGCTGCGGGCCCATGCAGTCGCCTACATCAATGAAGACGGCACGTTCTCGGGTCCAAACTTCAGTGGAGCGGGATCACCATCGCTCAAGCCGCTGTTTCGCGCGGCGTCACGTCTCGTCCCCCACCCGGTGGGCCCCGGCAGCGTCTACGATGTTTGGCTGAAGAGCGAGGACGGCGACAGCACGGCGCTGACCTTCGGAAATCTCGGTGGCGGCTCCGACTTCGCGGGTTTTTACCATCATCTCGGCATTCCCTCGGGCGGCATCGGCTTCGACGGGCCCGACGGAATCTACCATTCGATGTACGATTCCTACGACTGGATGACGCGCTTCGGCGACCCCGGCTACAAGGCTCATCGCGCCGGCGCGCAGCTCGTCGCCTTGATCCTGGCCCGGCTCGCCAACAGCGATCTGCTGCCGCTCGACTACGCCGCGTTCGGCATCGAGATGAACCGCCTGGTCAGCCAGCTCGATTCGGGGCTCGCGCGCAAACAGTGGAGCACTGTCAGCACGCGGACCTTAAGGGAGGCGCTCGATCGCTTTACGGCCGTGGCGCAGGCGTTTGGCGCGGCGCGCGACAGTGCGCTGGCAGGGGAAACGAGAATCGATCCGGCGCGCGCCGCGCGCGTGAATCGCGCGTTGATGCAGGTCGAGCGGAGGCTCACACGCCCGGAAGGACTCGCGAGCCGTCCCTGGTTGCGAAGCCTGCAGTTCGCCTCCGACCTCGATAACGGCTACGCCACGATGGCATTCCCGTCGGTCAACGAGGCAATTCGCTACAGTGACGCCGCGACGGCCACCAGGGAGCTTGCCGACCTCGTGACCCGAGTAGATCAGGCTCGCGCGGCACTCGTGGAGGCTGCGGCAGCATTGCGCTAGCGGCTGGCGTTTCGCAAACCCGATTCGTTATTGTAGGGCTGTGTGACGGGGAGCGAGCGCTGATGCAAACACGTGTCGTCGTCTACTACGCGATCTGGGCCACGATTTGCGCTGCGGTGGCCGGCAGCGCCATCGCGCTCATCCACGCCTTGTTCTTCAGTTACAATCCCGGCCCGACCACGTTCGTGAGCACGCTGGTTGGAGGCGTCGTCACCGCGCTTGCCATCGCCGCGGGCCAGGGTGCCGTCGCGCTGCTGACTGGCGGTGTGCTCGCGCGATTTGGCCGAACGCTGCGATTCACGGTGCTGCTCGGTCTGCTGGTCGGCGTGTTCGATTTCGTGATGTACTTCCTGCAAATGGCTGTGCCCGCAACCGAGCTCGGATGGACTCCCGATCTTCTCATCCTCGTGGTCGTGACGGCCGCGATCACCGTGGCCGGGTCGCGCTCTCTCTCACGCGTGGGCGCAGGGGCAGGGGGCGGCTCGAGCGTGTGAAGCGACATGGCTGACGATCGTCTCGAACAGCTCGAACGGCGCATCGCGGCACTGGAGAAGCTGGTTCGCCAGCTCGTGTCTCCGGTCGTACCCAGACGTGCGCTCACGCCCACCGAAGACACTGAATCGACGCTCCCAGAATCCCCGCCGATCACGTCATCTCCACCGCGGGTCCTCGTTCGCCCGAGAATCGACATCACCCGGACGCCGCCCCCGCCCGATCACATCGTCGATTGGGAGCAGTGGTTCGGACAGCGCGGGTTGCTTGCCGTCGGTGTCGCCGCGCTCCTCATCGCGGCAGCGTTCTTCCTCAAGTACGCATTCGATCGCGGCTGGATCCCGCCGCTGGTGCGGTCCATCGCTGCCGTGATCGCCGGAATCGGCGTTGCGGCTTGGGGACACGAGCGGATCGGTCGCGGGATGCGCGCGTACGGCGCCGCGATGATCGGCGCCGGCGGCGGCCTGGTCTATCTTGGCCTCTGGGCCGCGGCCGGGCCGTACGCATTGGTGGAGCGCCGCCTCGGCATTTTGCTGCTCGTGGCAACGACAGTGGCCGTGACACTCCTCGCGCTGCATCACGAGATCGAGGGGCTCGCGATCTGGGCGCTGGGCGGTGCCTATCTCGCCCCCATCATTCTCGCGACGGCTCCCAACCCGCGCGCATTCCTGGGCTATCTCGAGGTCGTCGGTCTCGGCACCGCAATTCTTGCGTACGCGATGAGCTGGCGCGCGACGTTCAACCTGGCCTTGTTCGGGTACCTGGTGCTCGCCGCCGCGGGCGCTGCCGATGCCATCGCCACACCACTCGGGTGCTGGCTGATCGCGGCCGGCACGCTCCTGGTTCTTCATGTCACTGCGCAACGCAAGTGGCCAGAGGCCCGGCTCGGTATCCCGACGCTCGCGTGGATCATGCTTGCTGTGGGGCTCATGGACATGCGTGGCCCTGTGGCGACCCGTTGGCTCGCGCTCGCCGCCCCGGCAGCAGTCTTCGCCTTGCTATGGTGGCAGCACTTCCGGTCCGACCCATTTCTCTCGAAACCCACCCGTACACTCGATGAGATGTCGGGCATAGCGCTCGAGCGGCTGTTGTTCATCACGAACCCCATCGCGCTCCTGATACTCGCCGGCGTTACGGACATTCCGCTCATCAATCGATCGTACGAAGTGGTTCCGGCAACGCTCGCGGCGGTGTACATCCCGATCGGCTGGTGGCGACGGAATGCCAGCCAGCTCATCGCGGGATTCGCGCTAACCGCGTTTGCCCTCGTCTTCCCATGGTCGTCGTTCGACATCGCCATGGGGTGGACGGCATTGGCGGTCATGGCTTTGGCGGCTGAGCGCGATGGGGGCCGTCCAGGCGGCCGATATGCATCCGTCGCGCTGGCGAGCCTCGCCTGGCTCTGTGTGTTCACCGCGGCCCTCTTCGATCGCGTGATCGATGCGCCCGTATTCACCGATCGCTGGGCGATCGCGTTTTACGTGTTCCTTGCCGGCAGCGGATTCCTCGCGAGGGAGTGGAAGCAGCCAGGCCGATTGGGTCAGTGGATGTGGTTGCTGTGCGGGTCGGCGGTGTTGCTCGGCGGCTCGATCCAGTTCCAACTGTATTTCGGGCGCATGACGGCGCTGGCAGGGGACCTCGCGCTCAGCGTGTGGTGGCTGCTCTTTGCCGGGGCGCTCGTCTTCATCGGTTTCCGGTTGAATCAGCGAGTCGTGCGCTCGATCGGCCTCGGCGTCGCCGCGTTTGCCGGCCTCAAGATCGTGCTCGTCGATCTATCGAGCCTAGACGCCCTCTACCGCGTCGGGTCATTCTTTGCGCTCGCGATCATCGCACTGGCCGTGGCGTACGCGTACAACCGGAAGGCTAGAGCTTCGGCAGCGTAATCCCGCGCTGAGCCTGGTATTTCCCCTTTTTGTCCTTGTAGGACACCTCGCATTCGTCCCCTTCATCAGCCGTAAAGAAGAGCACCTGAGCGATCCCTTCGTTGGCGTAGATCTTGGCGGGCAGGGGGGTGGTGTTCGAGATCTCGAGCGTCACGTATCCTTCCCACTCCGGCTCGAACGGCGTGACGTTCACGATGATGCCGCACCGCGCGTACGTGCTCTTGCCGAGGCAGATCGTCAGCACATTCCGGGGAATGCGGAAGTACTCCACCGAGGTCGCCAGGGCAAATGAATTGGGCGGCACGATGCACACGTCACCCGTGAACTCGACGAACGATTTCGGATCGAAATGCTTGGGATCGACGACCGCCGACAGCGCGTTGGTGAAGATTTTGAACTCGGGAGCGACGCGCATGTCGTAGCCGTAGGATGACACGCCGTACGAGATGACGCCGTCGCGGACCTGGCGGTCGGCGAACGGCTCGATCATCCGAGACTCCCTCGACATTTTGGCAATCCAGCGATCAGATTTGATGGACATGCGGGCGCAATGTAACGGCCCAACGTCAACTTGACGAACGCCCGCGACTTAGTGAATTTTTTCACGAGCGCGATGCAGCCCTACATTCCGATCCTCATGTCGCTGGGTCTCGCGATCCTCATCGCGGGATCGATGATCGTGCTCTCCCATTTCCTGGGTCCGCGCCGGCCCACCGACGTCAAAGAACGGCCGTACGAAAGCGGCATGCCGCCGCTCGGCGACGCGCACGAGCGCTTCTCCGTCAAGTTCTACCTCGTCGCCGTACTGTTCATCCTCTTCGACATCGAAACGGTGTTTCTCATTCCTTGGGCCGTGATCTTCATGGGGAATGGCAACGTCACCACCGGGTTCCTATTGGTGGAGATGCTGGTATTCCTGCTCATCCTGTTCGTTGGCTACATATACGTCTGGAAACGGGGTGCCTTTCAGTGGGATTAAGAGATTCTCAGGCGTCGAATGACGGGCGTCAAACGAGATGGTCGAATTGAGAGTCGTCGATTTGAAAGACGTCGCATGAGACGTCAAATGGACAGCGTATGAAGCGAGTGGGCGAAGTCAAAAGCTCGAATTATCTGCTCACCAAGTTCCAGGATCTCGTGGACTGGGCGGTCAATTCGTCGCGCGCGAATTCGCTGTGGCCGATGCCGTTCGGCACGGCGTGTTGCGCGATCGAGTTCATGGCGACCGCCGCCAGCCGCTACGATTTCGCGCGCTTCGGCATGGAGCGCCAGGCATTCTCCCCCCGGCAGGCCGACGTGCTGATCTGCGCCGGCCGGCTGCCGTTCAAGCTCGCCCCCGTGATTCGCCGGATCTACGATCAGATGCCGCAACCCAAGTGGGTCATCTCGATGGGCGCCTGCGCGTCCACCGGCGGCATATTCGACAACTACGCCATGGTGCAGGGGATCGACACGATCGTACCGGTGGATGTCTATGTGCCCGGCTGCCCGCCGCGTCCCGAGGGACTCCTGTACGGCATTCTCCTGTTGCACAAGAAGATCAAGGGCGAGTCGCTGTTTGACGCCGTGCGGCGCCGGGAAGAGCAGCCGCTCGACGAGAAGGGGCTTCGGCTGGCGCCCGAAACGATCGACGAAATCTCCGAGCCGTTCGGTAACTCCATCCACCAGTTCCGCTCGTCGTGATTCCCGGCGCTGTGCGAGAAGCCGTGGCCCGCGACGGCGAGCGGGTTGTGTACATCGCGCGCGACCGACTGCTGGAAGCGATGACCTGGCTCAAGAACACCCCGGGCCAGGAGTTCAATTATCTCGTCGACGTGACCGCCGTCGAATTCCGTGACCGCGAACGGCCGATCGAAGTGGTGTACTTCCTTCGTTCGCTCGAGCGCCGCGCCGATATCCGGATCAAAGTGGAGCTGCTTGCGGCCGACGATCTGGCGGTGGACTCCGTTTGGGGTCTCTGGCACGGGGCCGACTGGTTGGAGCGGGAAGTGTTCGACATGTTCGGCATCACGTTCCGCGGCCACCCCGACCTGCGCCGCATCCTCATGTGGGAGACCTACGCCGAGGGCTATCCGCTCCGGAAAAGCTTCCCGTTGCGTGGGCGCTTCTCCCGCGCTGAGCAGGTCCGGCAGGCGTTGAACGCCAATCCCGAGGCGCACTATTCCCTGGAAGAGCTGTCCATCGCCGAAGCCGGGGGTGATCTCCCGGAGGATATGCGCGATCGGCTGCGCCGGGGCGAGCGCGGCATGATCGCCGAGCCACCCACTCCGCCCCCGTCCCCCGCGTCGCCATGAGCAAACGGACCGTCGAGCTCGAGCTCGCCACCACCGGCGTCGATAGCCAGGGGCGTCCGGCCCGGATCCCGCTGACGGCGCGGACCGACTCGGACACGGGCGAACCCGAGCTTGGGGGGGAGCACCTCCTCGTGAATATGGGCCCGCAGCATCCCGCCACCCACGGCGTGTTGCGGCTCGTCGTCGAGCTCGACGGAGAGACGGTCGTGCGCTGCATCCCACACGTCGGCTACCTGCATTCGGGCTTCGAGAAGCTCGGCGAGTACCGCCACTACAATCAGATCATTCCGCTGACCGACCGGACGGACTATCTGTCCCCCATGTCGAACAACATCGGGTTCGCGTTGGCAGCGGAGAAGCTGATGGGCATCGAGATCACGCCGCGCTGCGTCGTGTTGCGGGTGATCGCGTGCGAGATGAGCCGCATCAGTTCACACATGGTGTGGCTGGGCACCACGTCGATCGACCTCGGCGCGTTCACGCCGTTCCTCTGGGCGTTCCAGCAGCGCGAGAAGATCTACGATCTCCAGGAGATGTGGACCGGCGCGCGCCTGACGACGAGCCTCACCCGCGTCGGGGGACTCCTGGCCGATGTCCCGAACGGATTTGTGCCAAAACTCCGTGAATTCATCCAGACTTTCCCCAAGACATTGGCCGAAATCGATCGCGTGCTTACACGCAACGCCGTCTGGGCAGGTCGCACACAAGGCGTTGGGACGCTCACGGCTGACGAGGCGATCAACTACTCTCTGTCGGGACCGATGCTGCGGGCGAGCGGCGTGCCTTACGACGTGCGCAAAGACAAGCCCTACCTCGACTACGAGACTTACGACTTTGATGTGGTCGTGGGGGAGCACGGCGACGTCTACGACCGCTATCTCGTGCGGCTCGAGGAGTGCTACCAGTCGAACCGCATTCTGGAGCAGGCGGTGGACCGGCTGCCGGACGGGCCGATCAACGTCGACGACCCGCGGGTCATCCTGCCGCCGAAAACTCGCGCGATGAGCGACATGGAAGCCATGATCTTCCACTTCAAGCAGGTGATGGAAGGCGTAAAAGCGCCCGTCGGCGAGGCGTACGTCGGGATCGAGAATCCCAAGGGAGAGCTCGGCAACTATCTCGTCTCCGACGGCACGGCCAAACCCGTGCGTTGGCGCATCCGTCCGCCCTCATTCATCAACCTCTCGTCGTTGTCCAAGATGGCGGAGGGCCATCTCTTGTCCGACCTGATTGCGATCAACGCGTCGGTAGACATCGTGATGGGCGAGGTCGATCGATGAGCACGCCCACCCCCCGCGAGCCGACGATGACGCACGGTCCCGATCGCGCCGAGGAGTATCAGCCGGTATTCGTCGGCAAGATCATGGAAGAGCTGCAGCTCGTACTCCAGCAATACCCGAACCAGCAAGCGGCGCTGTTGCCGACGTTGTGGATCGCGCAGCGGGAACAGGGCTGGATCTCCGACCACTTGATGGCCGAAGTCGCCGAAGTCCTCGGGCTCACGCCCGCGTACGTCAAGGGCGTCGTGACGTTCTACACGATGTACCACCAGCATCCGGTCGGGAAAAACTTCGTTCAGGTGTGCACGACGTCGCCGTGCAACATCTGCGGCGCCGAGGGAGTCGTGAAGGCGCTGCTCGAGCAGACCGGCGCCGGAGAGGCCGGTGCCACGAGTCCGGACGGCAAGTGGACGATCGTCGAAGTGGAGTGTCTGGGAGCCTGTGGATTCGCGACACCGATACTCGTCAACGACGACTTCATCGAGAATGTCACGCCGGCGAAGGTCCTCGACATCGTGAGGAAATACCGGTGAGCCAGAAACTCGGAAGTGGGAGGCCCTGATGGGCTACCCACACAAACCGCATCCCAAAGAAACGGTCGTCCTCTCGCAGTATTTCGGCGACGCAGAGGCGCGCACGCTGAAGGGGTGGACCAAACGGGGCGGCTATGAAGCGCTCACCCAGGCGCTCGCGATGGACCCGGCGGCCGTGACGGAGATCGTCAAGGAATCGGGACTGCGCGGGCGCGGGGGCGCGGGATTTCCGACTGGGCTGAAATGGTCGTTCATGCCCAAGGAAAAGAAGAAGCCGCACTACCTCTGCGTGAACGCCGACGAATCGGAGCCCGGCACCTTCAAGGACCGGGAGATCATGCGCTGGACGCCGCACGCGCTGCTCGAAGGCACCGGCATTGCGGCGCATGCGATCCGCGCCGAGATCGCCTACATCTACATTCGCGGCGAGTTCACCGAGCCCTGGACGATCATGGAGCGGGCCCTCGCCGAAGCCAACGGCGCCGGCCTGTTCGGCAACATCAAGATCTACCTGCACCGCGGCGCCGGGGCATACATCTGCGGTGAAGAGACCGCGTTGATGAACTCGATCGAAGGAAAGCGGGGGAATCCGCGGATCAAGCCGCCGTTCCCCGCCGCGGCCGGCCTGTTCGGGATGCCGACGACCATCAACAACGTCGAGACGCTGGCCGCCGTCCCGCACATCATCAAACGCGGCGCAGCCTGGTACAAGGGCATGTGCCTGTCGAACGCCAAGAGCACCGGGACCAAGCTGTTTTCCGTGTGTGGCCACGTGCAGCGTCCCGGCAACTACGAAGTCACGATGGGGTTTCCGCTGAAGGACCTGCTGTACGACATGTGCGGCGGTCCGCCGGCAGGCCGCACGCTCAAGGCCTGCATTCCGGGTGGCTCATCGGTGCCGATTCTCACGCGCGAAGAGACTGAAGCGTGCCTCCTCGACTACGAGGGCGTCGTCGAGAAGGGATCCATGCTCGGCTCGGGCGGCGTCATCGTCTTCGACGATTCGGCCGACATGGTCTATCAAATCATGCGGCTCGCCCGGTTCTACGCGCACGAGTCGTGCGCGCAGTGCACGCAATGCCGCGAGGGCACCGCATGGACCACGAAGATCCTCGAACGGATTCTGGCGGGGCAGGGGAAACCGAAAGACCTCGACCTGTTGCTGGACCTGTCGGAGAACATGACGGGCAAGACGATCTGCGTGCTTTCGGACTCATGTGCGGCACCGGTTGTCAGCGGTATCAAGAAGTTCCGCGGCGAGTTCGAGGCGTATCTGGCAGGCACCCGGCAACCGGTGATGGTCGGATGAGGGCAGGCGGCTGATGGCTGACGGCTTGATCAACCTGACCATCGACGGCGCTCCCGTGAGCGTCCCGCCCGGAACGCTCGTCATCGAGGCCGCGAAGCAAGCCGGCGTCCTCGTCCCGCACTACTGCTACCATCCCGGACTGCCCGTCGCCGGGGTGTGCCGCATGTGTCTCGTCGAGATCGAGAAGTCGCCCAAGCTGCAGATCGCCTGTGCGACCACGGTCACCGAAGGCATGGTGGTCAAGACGCAGAGCGCGCCCGCAAAGATCGCCCGCAAGAGCGTCCTCGAGTTCCTGCTCATCAACCACCCGCTCGATTGCCCGATCTGCGATCAGGCCGGCGAATGTGAGCTGCAGGACTTCGTGTTCCAGGAGGGACGACCGGGCACCCGCTACGGCGAGTATGCCAAGCGGTTCAATCCCGTCGAGGACTTCGGCCCCGACGTGCTCTACGTGCCGAACCGGTGCATCCTGTGCACTCGCTGCGTGCGCTTCATGGAGGATGTGGCGAAGGAGCCGGTTCTGAACGTCTCCGAGCGCGGGGATCGCGCGTTCATCGGCATCCATCCCGAGGCGCGGCTGGATCACCCATGGGCCGGCAATGTCGTCGAGCTGTGCCCGGTCGGCTCGCTCCTTTCCAAGGACTTCTTGCACAAGGCCCGGGCCTGGGAGCTCGATAAGACCGCGTCGATCTGCACGGGCTGCTCGCAGGGCTGCAACGTCAGCCTCGACACGCGCGACGAAGTCGTCGTGCGCGTGCGGGCGCGTCCCAATCTCGAGGTGAACCGCTACTTCATCTGCGATCACGGGCGCATGCAGTACAAGTGGATGAATCGGGGTGACCGCATCGAGGCCCCCCTGGTGCGGTGGGAAGGTGAGCTCAAGGCCACTGATTGGGACGAGGCGCTCGCGCGCGTGGCCGCGATTCTCCGCGGGGCTTCGGGAAAAGCGGTTGCCATGGTTTCGCCCGGCGCGTCATCCGAAGCCCTGGCGCTCGCGAAGCGTCTCCTGTCCGCCGGGGCGGGGGGGCGCTTCACGTGGACCGGCGCGTTCCAGGTCGTGATGGGAGAAGAGGCGCCGCTTCCCGGCGTCCCGAATCTCGCCTTGCGGGCCGAGCGTGCCCCGAACGCGAAGGGCGCCGAAGACCTCGGCTACACCCGGGATTACGCGCAGGCGCTCGAGGCCGCGAAGACCGCTGCGGTCGTGCTCGTGTTGGACGACCCCGACTGCCCCGTAGAAACGAACGGCGCGCTGATCTACCTCGGCACCGTGCTTGAAGCGGATGCCCCGTGCCGGCGTGCGGACGTGATCCTTCCGATTGCCAACGTTGCGGAAGAAGAAGGCACGTTCACGAACCGCGACGGGCGCGCGCAGCGGTATTACCAGGCCAAACCCGCGCCCGGCATGGCGCAGCCCGCAGCCTGGGTGCTGGGAGAGCTGACGGGCGCGCTGGGCCTGGCAGAGGTGCCGCAATGACGTTCTTCATCGTTGCTTCGGCGATCAAGGTGTTCATCGTCTTAAACCTGATCCTGGTTGGGGTCGCGCTGCTCACGCTGCTCGAGCGGCGGGTGTGCGCGTGGATGCAGGACCGTCTCGGACCGAACCGTGTCGGCCCACAGGGACTGCTTCAGCCGGCTGCCGATGGCCTGAAGAACTTCCTGAAGGAGGAGACGTCGCCCGCGATGGCGGACAAGACGCTCTTCACGCTCGCCCCGATCGTGTCGTTTGTCCCGGCGCTGCTCACGTTCGCGGTGATCCCCTTCGCTTCGCCGCTCCCCACGCAGTGGGGCACGGTGGACATGGTCGTGGCGGACCTCCCGATCGGCTTCCTCTACATTCTGGCGATCAGCTCGCTCGGCGTGTACGGCATCGTGCTGGCCGGCTGGGCGTCCAATAACAAGTACGCGCTGCTGGGTGGGCTGCGCGCCTCGGCGCAGATGATCTCGTACGAAATAGCGCTGGGCATGAGCACCGTGGCGGTGTTGCTCCTCGCGGGCAACGTCACACTGACGCGCGTCATCGCGCAGCAGCAACATGCGCACGCCTGGTTCATCATTCCACTGACGCTCGCGTTCGTGATCTTTTTCATCAGCGCGCTGGCGGAGACGAACCGCCTGCCGTTCGATCTTCCCGAGGCGGAAGGGGAGTTGATCGCGGGCTATCATACCGAGTACAGCGCGATGAAGTTCTCGATGTTCTACATCGCCGAGTACTCGAACATGGTGACGGCATCCGCGCTGATGGCGACGCTCTTTTTCGGCGGATGGGATGTGCCATTCACCAGATGGGACTCGACGGGCGATCCAACGCCGATCAAGACGCTCGTGACCTTCGCCTTTTTTGGACTGAAGACGTTCGTCTTCCTCTTCACGTTTATCTGGGTCCGGTGGACGCTGCCGCGTTTCCGGTATGACCAGCTCATGGCGCTCGGGTGGAAGGTGCTGCTGCCGCTGACCCTGTTCTACATCACGATTCTGGCCGTCGCGATCTGGTTTTTCCGCAGTCAGCTGGGGTGGGACTACGGGCCCGGCATGGCGTGGGCACTGGGGGGAATCAACGTCGTTCTGCTCGTCGCGTTGGTGTGGTGGCTCGACCGCGGGCGCATCGTCTCCGGTTCCGTGGCCCAGGAGTCGGCCTAATGGCCATCGGCGTGAAGGTCATGAAACGCCCGACGCGACAGACGTCCTATCTGCGAGCCACGCTCAAGGGCATGGCCCTCACATTCAGCCACCTGCTGCGCCCCAAGGTGACGATGCAGTATCCGGAGGAGAAATCCTCGAAGGATTGGACGCTGTCCTCGCGTTGGCGCGGCACGCACCGCATGCTCACCGACGAGCAGGGACGCGCGAAATGCGTGGCATGCGGCTTGTGCCCGCAGGTCTGTCCCGCCAACTGCATCAAGCTGGTGCCCGGGGAGGACGAGGAGGGACACCGCTATCCGCTGATCTACGAAATCGACGAATTCCGCTGCATCTTCTGCGGCTATTGCCAGGAAGTTTGCCCCGAGGAAGCGATCCACGTCGGCGTGCACTACGAGAACTCCGAGTACTCGCGCGACCGCTTTGTCTACGATCTCGAGCGACTCTGCGCGCAGACGCATCCCGTTTCAACGCTCTGGGATCCATCCGATCCCAGGGGCGAATAGGCCCTAAGGCCCTAGGCCCCAGGCCCATGCTCCTTACCTTCTTCTGGATCTTCGGAGTCATTGCCATGGGAAGCGCCCTGCTGTGCATCACGCGCAGGAATCCCGTGGCCAGTGCGCTGTGGCTCGTCGTCACGCTCTTCGCGCTGGCGGCGATGTTCGTGCTGCTCGACGCGCAGTTCATCGCGGCCCTGCAGGTGCTCGTCTACGCCGGTGCGATCATGGTGCTGTTTCTCTTCGTCATCATGCTGCTCAACCTGGGCCGTCCGGGTCCGAGCGACATCAAAGGTCCGGTCGGCCTCGCTACAGCGGCCGTCCTCGCCGGGCTGCTGCTGTTGCAGCTGCGGGTCCTGGGACAGGCTCCACCGCCGGACGCCATTCAACTGCCGGCCGGCACCGTCGCCGAGATGCAAGTGCGCCAGGGAATGGTCGGCGCCGTCGCGAATCCCTTGTTCGAGGCATACCTGATCCCGTTCGAGATCGCGAGCTTGCTGCTCCTCGCGGCCATCGTGGGCGCCGTCGTTCTCGCGAAACGAAAGCTCTAGCATGCTGCTCAGTCCGGCGTTGGCCATTTCTGCCGTGCTCTTCACCCTCGGCGTCGCCGGGGTGCTGCTGCGTCGCAACGCGATCGTGATTTTCATGTGCGTCGAGCTGATGCTCAACGCCGTCAATCTGACGTTCGTGGCACTGGCCCAACGCCTGGGCATGGGCGGCCAGATCTTCGTCTTCTTCGTGATGGCCGTGGCAGCGGCGGAGGCGGGCGTGGGCCTCGCGATCATCCTCGCCGTATTCCGTCACAAGCAGTCGGTCAGCCTCCAGAACATGAACCTCCTCAAGGACTGATGACCGACACGGCCGTCGATCTCATCTGGCTCGCGCCCGCGCTGGCGTTGCTGGGGTTCGTGCTGAACGGGGCGCTCGTGTTCATCCGCCCCACGGCAAAGACCGTGGTCTCGATTATCGGCGCCGGCGTCCTCATCGCGGCCTTTGCCGTGTCGGTCGTGGTGTTCCGCACCTTCTCGGAGCTGCACGCGGAAGCGCCGGTGGTGTTCCGCTACTGGTCCTGGATGCCCGTCGGCACCCTGCAAGTCGACTTCGCGCTCCAGGTCGATCAGCTCTCGACCGTGATGCTGCTGGTCGTGACGGGCGTGGGATCCCTCATTCATCTGTTCAGTATCGGCTACATGAAGGAAGATCCGGGATACGCGCGCTACTTCGCGTACCTCAACCTCTTCGTCTTCTTCATGCTGGTGCTCGTACTCGGCGCGAACTTTCCTGTGATGTTCGTGGGCTGGGAAGGCGTCGGGCTGTGCAGCTATCTGTTGATCGGCTTCTGGTTCACCGAGAAGGTCAACGTCGACGCGGGCCGCAAGGCGTTCATCATGAACCGCATCGGCGACTTTGGGTTCATGGTCGCGATGTTCATGATCTTCTGGTCGACCGGCTCGCTCGATTTCACCACCGTCTTCGCGCATGCACCGACCGCGCTGGTGCCCGCGGGTGGCGCCATCACCGCGATCACGCTGTTTCTCTTCCTCGGGTGTACCGGAAAGTCGGCACAAATCCCGCTGTACACGTGGCTGCCCGATGCGATGGCCGGCCCCACCCCCGTGTCGGCGCTGATCCACGCGGCGACCATGGTAACTGCCGGCGTCTACCTCGTAGCGCGCTGCAATGTGCTGTTCGCGATGGCGCCGATCTCCAGCGCGGTGGTATCCGGAGTCGGAGCGCTCACGGCGCTGTTTGCCGCGTCGATCGCGCTCAAGCAGTGGGACATCAAGCGCGTGCTGGCGTATTCGACCATCTCCCAGCTCGGCTACATGTTCCTCGGCGTCGGGACTGGCGCGATGGCGGCCGGCATTTTCCATCTCACCACGCACGCCTTCTTCAAAGCACTGCTCTTTCTTGGCTCCGGCAGCGTGATCTACGCGATGCACCATGCCTATCATGCCACGCATTCGCACGAGGACGCGCAGGACATGCGCAACATGGGCGGACTGGCGCGCTACATGCCGTGGACGACCGCGCTCATGTGGATCGCGACGCTCGCGATCGCCGGGGTCCCGCCGCTGTCCGGCTTCTTCTCGAAGGACGAAATCCTCGCGGCGGCATTCGCGCGCGGCACGACCAATCCGGTGTGGCTCCTCTTCTGGTTGTTTGGCTTGGCCGCCGCACTCCTGACGGCGTTCTACATGACGCGGCTGATGCTGTACACCTTCCACGGCCCGAATCGCACTGGGGAGAAGGAGCGGGAACACTTTCACGAAGCGCCCTGGATCATGACAGGCCCGCTGGTCGTGCTGGGGGTCCTCTCGGTCGCGGGTGGGGTCATCAACATTCCGGAGCTCTTTTCCGGCAACGTCTGGCTGCATCACTGGCTCGAGCCGGTTACGCAGGCCGGCGCCACGCTGCTTCCGGAAACGCATTTGTCGCACGCGACCGAATGGGTGCTCGTAGGAGTCGCGGTCCTGATGGCGGCGCTCGGTATCGTTGGTGCCTGGCGGCTGCTCAAGCCCGAGACCCTCGCCGCCGCGCGCCAGGCCCCCGAGGAACGCGGCTTCGCCCGCATCCTCCGCAACAAGTGGTATGTGGACGAGATCTATGACGCGCTCATCGTGCGGCCGCTGGTGTGGCTGTCGACGGAGGTGCTCTGGAAGCGCGTGGACCAGCGCGTGATCGACAGCGCCGGCGTCAATGGCGCCGCCCGCGGAGCGCGCGCGCTCGGATGGGCGAATCGTTGGCTGCAGACCGGGCAGGTGGGAGTCTACGTCGCCGTATTCGTCGTCGGAGTGTTGCTCATCATCTGGCGGGCCGTCGGATGACGTACGAGCGTCTGGTGATCACCGCGCTGCTCGCGTGGCCCCTGCTCGCGGGCCTGATCGTGCTGCTCGTACCGACCCGGATGGCCAGGCACGTCGCGCTCGCCGGCAGTCTGATCGAATTCGCGATTTCGGTTCCGCTCTGGTGGGCGTTCGTGCCCACTAACGGCATGCAGTTCATGGTCAGCCACAGCTGGATCGCCGCCTGGGGCGTGCGCTACATGGTTGGCCTGGACGGCATTTCGCTCTTCCTCGTGTTGCTCACCACGTTCCTGATGCCGCTGTCGGTGCTGGGCAGCTGGTCGTACATCACGAAGCACGAGAAGGCCTTCTACTCGCTGCTGCTCGTGCTCACGATGGGGATGATCGGCGTCTTCGTCGCGCTCGATCTCTTCTTTTTCTACGTGATGTGGGAAGTGATGCTCATCCCGATGTACTTCATCATCGGGGTATGGGGCGGCGAGAATCGGCTGTACGCAGCGATCAAGTTCTTCATCTATACGTTTTTCGGCTCGCTGCTCATGCTGGTCGCGATCATCGTGCTGTACCTCCACACCGGACGCGTCACGGGTTCCTATTCGTTCTCGTATACGCACCTGCTGACGCAAATCAGCACGCTCGGACCGGCGGCCTGGTGGCTGTTCGCGGCGTTCTTCCTCGCGTTCGCGATCAAGGTGCCGCTCTTCCCATTTCACACGTGGTTGCCGGACGCGCACGTGGAAGCGCCCACCGCGGGCTCCGTGATCCTGGCCGGCATCCTGCTGAAGATGGGTACGTACGGCTTCCTGCGGTTCGCCGTGCCGTTTTTCCCGGACGTCGCGCTCAACCAGGTGATGCAGCTGGCTATCGTCGGACTCGCGCTTGTCGGGATCATCTACGGCGGGCTGGTGGCCATGGTCCAGCCTGATTTCAAGAAGCTGATCGCCTACTCATCGGTCGCGCACCTGGGCTTCGTCGTGCTGGGCATCTGGGCGCTCACCCTACAGAGCGTGCAGGGTGCGCTGCTCGTGATGATCAATCACGGCATTTCGACGGGGGCATTGTTCTTTCTCGCAGGCATGCTCTACGAGCGGCGACATAGCCGGCTCATCGCGGCGTACGGCGGCATTGCGCGCGTCGTGCCCTTCTTCGCGGCGATTCTGACGCTGGTATCGCTCTCATCGATCGCGTTGCCCGGCACGAACGGCTTCGTCGGAGAGTTCCTTGTGCTCCTCGGGTCGTTCCGAACCTACCCGGTGATTACGGCGATCGCGACGACCGGCGTCATCGTGGCCGCGGCGTATCTCCTGACCGCGCTGCAGCGCGTCATCTACAACCCGCTCACCGACCCCGAAAACGAGAAGCTCCCCGACCTGAGCGCGCGCGAGCTCGCAGTGCTTATTCCGCTGCTCGTCTGCATCCTCTGGCTCGGCGTGTACCCGAAGCCGTTCCTGCGGCGGATGGAGCCTTCAGCGCGACAGTTGATCGAGCAGGTGCGGCCGGGCGCGACCCAGGGCCAGCCTCCAATGACCACCGCGGAGGCTGCTGAGACCGGTGGGGCGGGCGGTGGCCGGCAATGACCCTGGACCTGTCGGTCTACAGCGAGCTGCTCCTCGCGCTGTTGCCTGAGCTCGTGTTGACGGGTTGGTCGCTCGTGCTGCTCATCTTCGTGGCATGGCGGCACAAGACGGAGCGCGATCTCCGCATCGCCGGCTGGCTGACCCTCGCCGGCCTGGCATCCACGGCCGTGGCGGTCTATTGGCTCTGGTGGAACCAGACGGGAATCGAGGGGCTCGCGACCATGGTGGCCGCCGACGATTTCCGCTGGGTGGCGGACTGGGTGTTCATCGGCGCGGCCGCGCTGACGGTGCTGATCTCGTTCTTCTATCTGGAGCGCGAGCGGCTGCTGGTGCCCGAGTACTACGTGCTCCTGCTGTTCGCCACACTGGGCGCCATGATCATGGCCGCCGGCGCAGACCTGATGGTCGTCTTCCTCGGTCTCGAGCTGTTGTCCGTTGCGGTGTACGTCCTGGCGGGACTCGATCGGCGGCGGGCGCGGTCCGCCGAGGCGGCGCTCAAGTATTTCCTGCTCGGCGCGTTCGCCTCGGGCTTCCTGCTCTACGGCATAGCGCTCGTCTACGGCGCCACTGCAACCACCAACTTTGCGCTCATCGGCACTCAAGTGAGCATCAGCGGGACGTCTCCCATGCTGCTCATCGGACTGGCGCTGCTGATCGTGGGCTTCGGATTCAAGGTGGCAGCCGTGCCGTTCCACATGTGGGCGCCCGACGTGTACGACGGCGCCCCGACGCCGGTCACGGCGTTCATGGCGACCACCGTCAAGGCCGCCGCGTTCGCCGCGCTGTTCCGATTGCTCATCACGGCGTTCAGTAGCGTGCCGGCATGGCACGACATCGTCTGGTGGCTGGCGGCGGTCACGATGGTGGGCGGCAATCTCTTCGCGCTGGGCCAGCGCTCCTTGAAGCGGATGCTCGCATACTCATCGGTCGCGCATGCCGGCTATCTGCTCGTCGCCGTGACCGCCGGCGGCTCCGAAGGGACCGGCGCATTCCTGGTCTACGCGGTGGCCTACACGCTGATGTCGCTTGGCGCGTTCGCCGTGCTCTCGGCGAAAGGCCGGTCCGGCGAAAGCGACGTCTTGATCGACGATTTCGCGGGCCTGGGCACGAAGCGACCCTGGCTCGCGTTCGCGATGGCGGTCTGCATGCTGTCGCTGCTGGGGTTCCCCGGCACCGCGGGCTTCATCGGGAAATGGTACATCCTGATCGCGGCGACGAATGCCGACCAGAACCTTCTGGCAACGATACTCGTGCTGACGAGCGTCGTCTCGGCGGGATACTATCTTCCCGTCATCATGGCGATGTACATGAAACCCGAGCCGATCGAAGCGGCCCACGTCGACGTCGTGCTCGATCGCTGGGCACGCCTCGCCGTCACGGCAGTCGTCGTCGGGTTGCTCCTGTTCGGTGTCTGGCCAAACCGGCTCTTCCAGCTGGCGCGCACGGCGGGTGCCAGCATTCAGCCGATCAACACCACAACGACCGCTCTGCCGCCGGGCGCCGCTCAATAATCGCGGGCTGACAGCATGAAGCTTCCCGCCACAATCTTTCGCCAATACGACATTCGGGGCATCGTGGGTAAGGAGCTCACGTCGGCAGCCGCCCGCGCCGTGGGCCAGGCGTACACGACATTTGCGTGGGATCGGCTGCGCAACGGCAAGCCGCCGCGCGTGGCCGTGGGGCGCGACAACCGGCCGTCGGGCAGCGACCTCTCCCAAGGTGTACGCGCCGGCATCGTGGCGGCGGGGGGGGTCGCGATCGATGTCGGCGAGGTCCCGACGCCCGCGCTCTACTACGCGACGAAGACCCTGCAAGTGGACGGCGGGATTCAGATCACGGGCTCTCATAATCCCCCGGAATTCAACGGCTTCAAGATGGTGCTCGCCCACGACGCCGTCTTCGGGGACGATATCCAGATCCTGCGAAAATTGATCGACGAAGGGAAGCTCGTCGCGAAGCCCGGAGGCCAGGAAACGGCGCACGACGCACTGCTCACGGCGTACGCCGCGGCCATCGTCGAACGCAACACGCCGCTCGCGCGACGTCCGCGTGTCGTTGTCGACTGCGGCAATGGGGTGACCAGCCTCATCGCCGTGCAGACGCTGCGTGATCTGGGTGCCGACGTCATCGCGCTCTTCGACGAATCGGATGGAACGTTCCCGCATCATCATCCCGACCCGACCGTGGTCGAAAACCTCCACGATCTCCAAGAGACCGTAAAGCGCGAGCGGGCGGAGCTGGGAATCGCATTCGACGGCGACGGCGACCGCATCGGGGCTGTCGATGAGACAGGCGAACCGGTGATGGGCGATCAGCTGCTCGTGCTTTTCGGGCGGGACCTGGTGAAGCGCTTTGGCGGCGGCAAACCGGTCATCTTCGACGTGAAGTGCTCCGAGGTCCTCCCCCAGATGCTGAAGCGCGCCGGCTTGCAGCCGGTCATGTGGAAGACGGGGCACTCGTTCATCAAGATGAAGATGAAAGAACTGGGCGCTCCCCTCGCCGGCGAGATGAGTGGCCACATGTTCTTCGGCGGCGACTGGTATGGCTTCGATGATGCGCTGTTCGCCGCCGCCCGGCTGCTGTCGTACGTGGCGCGGGAGGGCGGACCGCTGTCCCGGTTGCTGGCTGATCTCCCCAAAACGTTCGCGACGCCCGAGATACGCGTCGATTGCCCCGACGACAAGAAGTTCGGCGTGGTGGAAGCGGCCGCCGCATACTTCAAGAAGAAGTATCCGGTCTTCACGCTCGACGGTGTCCGGATCACGTTCCCGGACGGGTGGGGACTGCTGCGGGCGTCCAACACGCAACCGGTGCTGGTGATGCGCTTCGAAGCGACGAGCCCGCGGTCCCTTGAAGCCTTTCGCGCAGAAGTCGAGGGCTGGCTGACCGAGCACGGCATGCAGGCGTGACGCGGTCCGGTCGTCGCCGGCTGTACGTGACCGGCGCCATTCTGCTGGTCGTCGCGTTGGTCGGCGGCCGGTGGTTGGCCGTGGAGACGGCGGAGCGGGCCTGGGAGCGGACATTTGCCGGCGGGACGGCATTGATCGAGGCCCGCAACCTCGCGTTGATGTTGCAGGCGTTCGTGCTGGTCTTCGCCGTCACCTGGGCGACCGGTAATCTCCTCATCGTCTATCGCGCGATCGGCTCGGTGCAAATGCCCCGCCGGCTCGGCGATCTCGAAATCGTGGAGGCGGTGTCCCACCGCGTCCTGTTCGCCAGCACTCTCCTGCTCGGTCTCATCCTCGGTTTCCTGTTCTCGCTCGGCGCCGGCGATTGGTGGCGCCATGCCGCGATCGCGTCGGCGCCGCCGCATTTCGGGGTGGCCGACGAGCGGCTCCGGCTGGACGCCGGCTACTACATCGGCGTGCTTCCCTGGCTCTCGACCCTGCAAAACCGGGCGCTTGTGTTGGCCCTGGGCACACTCGCTGTCGTCGTGCTGCTGTATGGCGTCATCGGGTCGGTGCGCCTGCGGCGCGGCCGGATCCGGGCAAGTGATCATGCCCGCGCGCACTGCGGCGCGCTCCTGGCGGTACTCGCTCTCATCGTCACTTGGGGTGCCGTCCTCGATCCCGCGGAAGTGATCGCTGGGGTGCATGGACCCGTCGATCAGGCCGCCATCAGCGCGCGTATCCCGGGGGCCTCCGTCGTGGCGGCGGTATCGATCGTGACGGCGGTCATCTCGCTCGTCTGGGCTTGGCGCGATCGGCCGAATCTCATCGCGGCCGGATGGGCCGCCTTGGTCTTGTCGATCGGCGTCGGCTACTTCGTCGTGCCCGGAATCGTACGCGCGTCCGTGGGAGGCGAGCCCGAGAGTGCGGCCATCGTACGGCAGCGCGCCGCTTTTGAACCGGTGGCATTTGGTCTCACGACTATCGACGAACGATCTCCGCCCCCCTTCTCCTCCGGCGAAGCGGCCATTAGCGGGCTGCCCGTCTGGGACCCAGTCCACGTCGCCGCCGCGCTGAACACGCCGATCACCGGCGTCGCGTTGCGTCCGGACCGATCCGGCGAAGCCGCGGCCTGGCTGGTCGCACCGACGAACGCGCGAGCGCCTCTACGCCTGGCTCTGGAGAGCGACACGGGCCTGGCCGTCACGACTCTTCCCACCGCGGATGGAACTCCCGCGCCGCTGTTTGGCCCCGGAGTCACCGGTCCCTTCATCGCATCGCCCGACACGGCGGCCGGCGCGCGGGCTCGCGGCATTCCGATCAGCGGGGCGTGGCGACGATTCGCGATCGCGTGGACGATTCAGGACTGGGGAGTGCTCCGCGCCGAGGTGAAGGATCATGCGCTTCTGTGGCGGCGCGATGTCACCGAACGCCTGGAGCACCTGGCCCCCTTCGCAACATTCGGCACGCCCATGCCCGTCCTTCGCGGCGGGAGCCTGTGGTGGGTCAGCTGGGGCTATGTGATTCACGGCGCGTTTCCGCATACGCGCCCGCTCAGGTGGGACGATAACGACGTTCGGTACCTGCGCGCCGGGCTCGTCGGGGCGGTGAGCGTCGGCACGGGCGAGACGCACGTGTGGCTCGCGCCGGGCCACGATTCGCTGACCGCCGCATGGGCACGCCGCTTCGACCCGTTGATCGAACGCACGGAGAACCTGCCGCCCGACCTGCGGGCCCAGCTCGCCTATCCGACGGAAGCCTTCAATGCCGTCGTCGCGCAGCTCGAGCGCACGAGGAGCGACTCCGCGGGCAGCATCTGGTCCCGGCGGCCGCGCGCGCCGTTCCAGGTTGTGGCGCCGAGCGGTGAAGTCTGGACCGCGCTCGCATTCGAGCAGGGCGCGCTTGGGCCGCGACACCTCGGCGGTATGTCCGCAGCCGCGGTAACGGCACGAGGTCTGGAGCTGCATTTCTGGCAACCCGGGAGGGGGGGTACCGAGCTCGAGCGCTTGCCGGGCGAGCTCGTGGGTTCGACACGCCTCAGGCCCGGACAACTCCGTATCTGGCCGGCCGGCAACACGCTCGCGACCGTGCAGGGGCAATTCGTCGACCCACTTGGCGTGCGGACACCACCGCCGCCCCACGTTGCCGAGGTCTATGTCTCGCTCGGCAGCCGCAGCGGACGTGGCCCGACGGCGCGGGCGGCCTTGCACGGTGGAGAAGTGGTCGCGAGCGACACGAGCGTGGCGGGACGCTGGGACCGTGCGCGGCGGCTCGCGGTGCGTGCCGACTCCGCGCTCACGGCCGGAGATCTCGAGCTGTTCGGCAAGCTGTGGCGGGCACTGATGGGCGAGCTTGCTCCGGCTCCGCGCCGCCGCTAGGTTGCGCCGCCGTGTCAGCTCCAGAGACAATTGTTGTGGCGCTCGGAGGCAACGCCGTCGCCCCACCCGGTGAGCGGCCGACGATCAGCAATCAATTCCGACACACGCGCGCCAGTCTCGTCCCGATCGTCGATCTTGCGTCCGCAGGATGGAATATCGTCCTGGTCCACGGCAATGGCCCGCAGGTCGGCGACGAGCTCGCGCGCAATGAGCTGGCCGCTGATCAGGTCGAGCCGCTCCCGCTCGGTGTGCTGGTCGCCGGCACGGCGGGGTGGATGGGATACATGATCCAGCAATCACTCCAGAACGCCCTCGAGCGCGCGGGGGTGCAGCGTTCCGTCGTCACGATGATCACGCAGACCCTCTGCCATGCCGACGATCCCGATCTGCGTACACCGTCCAAGCCGGTCGGCCACACGCTCGATCAGACGCGCGAGGCACGGCTCGTGGCGCGCGGCATTCCCGTGCGGGAGGGACGCCGGTTGGCACCCAGTCCGAAACCGATCGGCATCGTGGAGCGCGACATGGTACGCGATCTGGCGCGCGCGGGTTATATCGTCATCGCGGGCGGCGGCGGTGGACCACCGGTCTACCGGGACCCGAAACTGGGCCTCGAGGGCATCGATGCCGTCGCCGACAAGGATCGCGTTGCGGCGATCCTCGGGCGGGAAATCGACGCGCAGGTTCTATTGATCCTCACGAACGTGAGCGCGGTGTACCGGGCGTTTGGAACGCCACACCAGGAAGCGATTCGCCGTCTTTCGCTCGCACAGGCGGACCATCTGCTCGCGGGGAAAGAGCTGGGCACCGGCAGCATGCGGCCAAAGGTTGAAGCCGCCGCCGATTTCGTGCGAACGGGTGGGGAGCGCGCGATCATCGCCGAGCTGTCCGACGGACTGGCCGCCCTGCGGAGCGAAGCCGGAACCACGATTACGAGGGAGCACGTGTGAACCTGCACGAATACCAGGCTCGGGATCTTCTCCGCCGGCAGGGCATTCCTGTCCCGCCCGGTGAAGTGGCCACGACGCCGGCGGAGGCGCGCACCATCGCGGAACGCTTCGGTGGCAAGGTGGTCATCAAGGCCCAGGTCCATGCGGGTGGCCGCGGCAAGGCGGGCGGTGTGAAGCTCGCGAAGACGACCGCCGAAGCCGAAGCGCACGCCAAAACGATCATCGGCATGACCATCAAGGGCCTCACCGTGCAGAAGGTATTGGTCGCCCCCGCCGCCGAGATCGCGTCGGAGAGCTACGTCGGAATCATTGTGGATCGCACCTCGCAGCGCCCCGTCCTGATGGTGAGCCCGGCGGGCGGCATTGATATCGAAGAGGTCGCCGCGAAAACACCCGAGAAAATTCATCGCCTCGCGGTGGATCCCCGCTACGGTCTGCTCGCCCATCAAGCGCTGGCCCTCGGCTTCGCGCTGTACAAGGATGTGAAACAAGCGCGCGCCGCCGCCGACATCATGCAGAAGCTCTATGCCGCCGTGTACGCGGTCGGCGCATCGCTCGCCGAGATCAATCCCCTCGTGACCACAGTGGATGGCGCCGTGCAGGCGCTCGACGCCAAGGTCGCCGTCGACGACAACGAGCTCGAGCGCCATCCCGACATCGCCGCGCTGCGCGACTTGACGGCGGAAGCACCCGAGGAGGTGGCAGCGCGCGAGGCTGGCCTCACGTTCATCAAACTGGAGGGGTCGGTCGGTTGTTGTGTGAACGGCGCGGGCCTCGCGATGGCAACCATGGATCTCGTGAAGTACTACGGCGGCGAGCCCGCCAATTTTCTCGACATCGGTGGCAGCTCCAATCCCCAAAAAGTCGTGGCTGCCCTTCGCATCATCACCTCCGACGCCCGCGTCAAGGTCATCCTCTTCAATATCTTCGGCGGGATTACGCGCTGCGACGACGTCGCCAATGGCATCGTGCAGGCGACGCGCGAGTTCACGCTGAAAGTCCCCATCGTCATCCGTCTCACCGGGACGAACGAAGCGCTCGGCGTAGAGATTCTCCGCAAGGCGGGTTTCTCGGCACTCACCGACATGGATGAGGCGGTCAAACAGGCGGTGGCGAAGCTGAAGGGACGGACCGCGTGAGCACCTTCATCGATACATCGACCCGACTCGTCGTTCAGGGCATCACCGGGCGGGATGGGTCGTTCCACGCCAAGCAGATGATCGAGTACGGTACCCAGGTCGTCGCGGGCGTGACGCCGGGGAAGGGCGGGCAACAGTTCGAGAGCGCGGTGCCCATCTTCAACACGGTCGCGGAAGCCGTTGCCGCGACCCGGGCGAACACCTCCGTCATCTACGTTCCCGCGGCAGTGGCGGCGTCCGCGATCTTCGAAGCGGCCGACGCCGGCATTCGCTTGATCGTCTGTATCACCGAGGGAATCCCCGTGCTGGACATGACGCGCGTGCTTCCATTCGTACGCGAGCGGGGCGTTCGTCTGATCGGGCCGAACTGCCCCGGCCTCATTTCCCCCGACCAGAGCAAGGTCGGCATCATTCCGGGCAACATCTGCAAGCCGGGCAAGATCGGCGTCGTGTCACGCAGCGGCACGTTGACCTACGAGATCATTCACCAGCTGTCGACGCACGGCATGGGTCAATCGACGTGCGTCGGCATCGGGGGTGACCCGCTGATCGGCACGAACTTCATCGACTGCCTGGCGGCGTTCCAGGCCGATGCCGCCACCAGCGCCATCGTCATGATCGGCGAGATCGGCGGCACCGATGAACAACAGGCCGCGGAATTCGCCAAGCGGGAGGTCCAGAAGCCGATCGTGGGATTCATCGCCGGTCAGACGGCCCCCCCCGGGCGCCGCATGGGCCACGCGGGCGCCATTATCTCAGGCTCGTCCGGGACGGCGGCGGAGAAAATGGCGGCCTTCGAGAAAGCGGGCATCAGCGTCATGAAGCGGCCCGCGGACGTCGTTCCGCTCCTGAAGGAACGCCTGTGAAGTTGCAGGACGTCGTCGAGCTCCAGCACGTGGTCGTCCCGCTGACCGCGCAAACGGTTCGCGACGCGACCGAGCGCCTGGCCGAACGCCTGATTGCCAGCGGCGTGGTTCCGGAGGCCAACCGGCTCCTTGCGGTGATACGGAATGCGTGGCCGGAAGATATGGTCACCGTTGGCGAGCATGCGTTTCTCCCGCACTTTCGCACCGAGGCCGCGCGCAAGCTCGCCACAGCCGTCGGCGTGTCGCCCACGCCGGTGCGCTGGGACAAGGACCCGAATCGGTCGGCGCGCATCGTGATTCTGATTATCGCGCCACCGCGTGAGACCCCGACGTACCTTCAGGTGGTCGGCGCATTCGCGCGGCTGTTGTCCGATCCGGGAACGGTGCTCTCCATGCTGGCAGCCAAAACGCCGGAGCAGCTGGTGCAGGTCGGGGCCCTGCAGAATGTCGAGCTGCCATCCCACCTTGCGGTGCGGGATCTGATGACCCCGCATGTGTTGTCGGTCCGCCCCGAACAGTGTTTGGGCGAGGTGGCGCGGTTGATGATGGATCGCGACGTACGCGCGCTGCCGGTCGTGGACGACAATGGGTCGCTCGTGGGAATGGTGACGCACCGCGAGCTGCTGAAGTATTTGATTCCCGATTACCTCCAGAAAACCAAGAGCGGGAAGTTCCGCGCGCTGCCGGCTTCGTTGGTCACCAACGCCGGCGGGGCGCACCCGTCCAGCATCGATCCGCGCGGCCTTGCGGTCAGGGACGTCATGTCCCGCACCGTACTGTGCGTGTCGGAGGAGCAGACACTCAGTGACGTGGCCAATCTGATGAACAACAAGGACGTGGATCGTTTTCCCGTCGTACGGGAAGGTGTCGTCGTGGGATTCTTGACTCGCGCCGATCTCATCCGCCGTCTCGTCGCAAATCCCTAGGCCCCAGGCCCGAGGCCCCAAGCCCTTATGCTCACTCTCGCCATCATCAAACCCGACGCCGTGGCCGCCGGCCACATCGGCAAGATCATCGCTCATCTCGAGGCGGAAGGCTTCCGGATTCGGGCGGCGGAAATGGTGAATCTCACGGGGCAGCGCGCGGAAGCGTTCTATGAGGTCCACCGCGAGCGGCCCTTCTTTCGCCCTCTGGTTTCCTTCATGACGTCAGGACCCGCCTTGGCGCTGGCGCTCGAACGCGAGAACGCGGTGACGCATTTGCGCGACGTCATCGGCGCGACCGATCCTGCCCAGGCCAAGCCGGGAACGATCCGCCGACTCTACGCCCAATCGAAGGAACGGAACGCGATTCACGCATCGGACTCGCCGGAGAATGCGACACGAGAAGTCCGCTTTTTCTTTCCGATGTTCGGACCGCCCTGACGCTGTTGACGCAAGTGCCACAAGGGTTTAGGTTCGCTCACCATGTTGCGAGTCGATTTGCGTGAGCTGGCCGGGGTTGGGGCCATCGAGACCCGTGGCGAGCTCAAGCAGGACGACCCGGCGCTGGAGGGAATCGACATCACGCTGCGCGAGCCAGTACGGGTCAGGGGACGGCTGCAGCGCGTCGACGAGGGTCGGTTCTATTGGCACGGCACAGTTCAGGCCGTGGTCTTGGGAGAATGCCGGCGCTGTCTCACGACCGTTACGACGCCACTCAAGCTGGATATTGGGGCGTTGTTTGCCCAGGATCCTGAGGCTCTCGAGGATCCCGACGCGTACCCCGTACCGCCCGAGGCCCAGGAGCTCGATGTCACGCCCGCAGTCCGCGAGGAGTTGGTGCTGGTTGCCCCGCGGTACGCCGTGTGCCGGGATGACTGTAAGGGACTGTGCCCGCAATGCGGCAAGGATCTGAACGCCGGACCGTGTGGATGTGCGCCTGCAACCGATGCCCGCTGGCAGCCGTTCAAGGCTCTGAAGGACAAGCTCCGCTCTTAACACAAGGACACAGGTAATGGCCGTACCCAAGCGCAGAACCTCGAAGCGCAAGAAGCGCGCGCGCCGCACACACTACAAGGCGGTTCGCCCTACGCTGCAGCCGTGTCCACGCTGCGGCGACATGAAGCAGCCCCATCGTGTCTGCCCGACGTGCGGCTATTACAACGGCGAGCAGCGGGTGACCGTCGAGGACTAAATGATCCGCATCGCGTTAGACGCGATGGGTGGTGACTACGCCCCGGAAGTCGAGGTCGAAGGCACGGCGCAGGCGCTGCAGGAGCTGCCGCCCGACTTTCTCGTTCAGCTTGTGGGCCGCAAGGCGGAGATCGAAGCCGCGCTGACGAAACATCCCATCGAGCAAGCGGGGGAACGCGTCGAGATCGTGGACGCACCGGAAGTCGTCGGCATGGGCGACAAGCCGCTCGCGGCCATCAAAGGCAAGCCGCGTTCCTCGATCGCCGTCGGCGTGGGGCTCCAGAAGAAGGGGAAGTCAGACGCATTCATTTCTGCGGGGAATACCGGGGCGGTCATGGCCGCCGCCACCCTGCTGTTGCGGCTGCACCCCGGCGTCCAGCGTGCCGCCATCGGAGCGCTCTTTCCGAGCGCCGGCCAGCCCGTCCTGGTGCTCGATGCCGGCGCCAACATCGACTGCGACGCTCGGGAGTTGGTCGGCTTCGCCCATCTGGGATCGGTGTACGCGCGCGATGTCCTGGGCCGCGCGAATGCCACCGTCGGGCTGCTGAACATCGGCGAGGAAGACGAGAAAGGGAATGCCGTCGTCAAAGAAGCGCATCAGCTCCTGAAAAACGCCACCGGCATCACCTACATCGGCAACGTGGAAGGTCGCGACATCCCGGTGGGCGAAGCCCGCGGCAAGCGCCTCGACGTCGTGGCATGCGACGGCTTCGTCGGCAATGTCGTGCTGAAGTTCTATGAATCCGCGGGTCGCGTGTTCGTCTCGCTCATCAAGCGCGAAGCGCCCGACGTGCTGCAGCGCCCCGAGATGGGCAACGTCCTCAAGGTGCTCGACTACGCCACCTACGGCGGAGCCCCGCTGCTCGGAGTCCAGGGGGTGGTGATCATCTGCCACGGCGCTTCGCCGGCCAAGGCCATCAAGAACGCGATTCGCGTGGCGGTGCAGTCCGTCCGCAGCCACCTGTCCGACGACATCGCCGCCGAGTTCGCCGAAGGTAAGGTGCCGGCGTGAAGCGTCCATTTGCCGAGCTGTGGGGAACGGGCAGCTACGCGCCGCCCCGCGTGATGACGAACGACGAGTTCTCCAAGTTCCTCGATACTTCGGACCAGTGGATCCAGGAGCGCACGGGCATTCGCGAGCGCCGTGTCTCGAGCAAGGAGGAGACGAACGCCTGCATGGGGAAGGCGGCCGCCCTCCAGGTGCTGGCCGAGACCGGCCTCACGCCGCTCGATATCGACGCGATCGTGTACGCCACAGCCTCTCCGGATCGCCTGCTGCCCTCGCAAGCGTGCGACCTCCAGGCGATCCTGGGCGCCAAGAATGCGGCGGCGTTCGACGTCGGGGCGGCCTGCTCGGGCTTCATCTATGCGCTCACCACGGCTGAAGGCATCATTGCCGCCGAGCAGGCGAAGCACGTGCTCGTAATCGCCGCCGAGAAGCTCACGAGTATCATGGACTGGAGCGACCGCACCACCGCGGTGTTGTTCGGTGACGGCGCCGGCGCGACCATCGTGCGCCAGAGCACCAACGGCCGCGGCATTCTGTCTACGTATTTGAAATCCGACGGCACGCTCGCGGAGCTGCTGTATCGCCCGGGCGGCGGCGCGACACACCCGCCGAGCGAGGAATTGCTCAAGGACCACAGCTACTTCATCAAGATGGCGGGCCGCGAGGTCTTCAAGGCTGCGGTGCTCTCCATGGCGGACGCCTGCGACCATGCGCTCGAGCGCGCGGGACTGAAGTCGGGGGACATCGATCTGCTCATTCCCCACCAGGCCAACATCCGGATCATCGAAGCCACCGCGAAGCACGCCGGTATTCCGATGGAGAAGGTGTACGTGAACGTCGATCGTTTCGGGAACACGTCCGCCGCATCCATCGCGATCGCGCTCGACGAGGCCGTGAAATGCGGCCGGATACAATCGGGCATGAATGTGATGTTCTGCGCGTTCGGCGCCGGCTTCACGTGGGGTAGCATGGTCGTGCGGTGGTAAGCACGATCTGGCTCTGCCCGGGTCAGGGCGCGCAAAAAGTCGGGATGGGCAAAGATCTCGCCGAACGATTTCCGGCGGCGCGCGCCGTGTTCGACGCGATCGATGCCGCGCTCGACGCCCCCTTATCGCGCATCATGTTCGAAGGCCCCGAGGACGAGCTCACCGCGACTCAGAATGCCCAACCCGCGATCCTCGCGCACACGACGGCCGTTTTCGCGATCGTCGGAGAAAAAGTCGCCGGATCGGTGACTGCTGCCGCCGGACACTCGCTGGGCGAGTATTCGGCGTACGTCACCGCCAACGCACTCGACGCCCCTGACGCGGCGAAGCTCGTGCGCCGGCGCGGTGAGCTGATGCAGAAAGCGGGCGAGGAGCGGCCGGGCACGATGGCCGCGGTCCTGGGCCTCCCGACCAAGGACGTCGAAGCGGCGTGTGAGGAAGCATCCCAGCAGGCCAGTGTCGCCGTGGCGGCGAATATCAACGCACCCGATCAGACGGTGATCTCCGGCGACGCCGATGCCGTCACGCGCGCCGGTCAGGCCTGCAAGCAGCGCGGCGCGAAGCGCGTTATCGCGCTCAACGTGAGCGGCGCGTTCCACTCGCCGCTGATGGCACCGGCGCAAAACCATCTGCAGCTCGCGCTCGAGCGCACACCGTTTCGCGATCCCGCGTTCCCCGTCGTCGCCAACGCGACGGCCGAGGCCGTCAAGGAAGCGGGGAGGGCGCGCCGTCTGCTCTCCGATCAGCTGACGGCTCCGGTCCGCTGGGTGGCATGCATGGAGCACATCGCGCGCATCGGCGGCGAGAGTCCGCGTTACGTCGAAATTGGCCCTGGAGCGGTGCTCGCCGGCCTCTTGAAGCGAATCGTACCCGAGGCGAACGTGGTCAGCCTGGGAACGGCGGATGCGGTAACCAAGTTCATGGAAGCAGCGTGACTATGGCTCGACGGGCGGTAGAAGACCCCGCCGTGCAAAGCGGGGATCGGATGCAATTGGATCTCACGGGAAAAGTCGCGCTCGTCACGGGCGGGACACGGGGGATTGGCCACGACATCTGTCGCGCATTCATCGACGCGGGCGCGAAGGTGGCGCTGTGCTCACGCGACGCCGCGGCGGCCGAGCAGACCGCGAGCGCTTTCGGCGAGGGGACGCGCGGCTACGCCTGCGACGTCGGCGTGAGCAACCAGGTGGAAGCGTTCGCCAAAGCAGTCGAGAAGGACTTCGGGCAAATCGACGTCCTCGTCAACAATGCCGGCTTCACCAAGGACAATCTGCTGTTTCTGCTGAGCGAAGCGGATTGGGACGCCGTCGTAGATACGAACCTGAAGGGGACGTTTCTGATGACCAAATACGCGGCGCGCGGGATGATCAAGCGGCGCTGGGGCCGGGTCATCAACATTACGAGCGTGGTGGGGCTGAACGGCAACAAAGGGCAATCGAACTACTCTGCCTCCAAAGCTGGAATCATCGGCTTCACCAAATCCGTCGCCAAGGAGCTGGCCTCGCGCAACGTGCTGGTGAATGCCGTCGCGCCGGGCTACATCGAGACGGAGCTGACGCGGAACATTACCCCCGAAGCCAAGAAGTACTTCCAGGACAACATTCCGCTGGGACGGCTGGGGCAGGGGCCCGACATCGCGGCCGCCGTCCTCTTTCTCGCCTCCGACTTGGCCAGCTACATTACGGGGCAGGTCCTGGTCGTCGATGGCGGAATGGTGATGTGAGTCATCTTACCTTCCTTGAGGGTTACCCATGGCAATGGACATGAAGCAGCTCGAAGAGAAGGTCAAAGACATCATCGTCGAGGAGCTGGGGGTCGAACGCGATAAGCTCACCAACGACGCGAGCTTCATGGAGGACCTGGGAGCCGACAGTCTCGACACCGTCGAGCTCGTCATGGCGTTCGAGAAGGAATTCGACATCGACATTCCGGACGAAGAGGCGGAGAAACTCCGCACCGTCGGCGCGGCGATGAACTATCTGCACGACAAGATGGGGAAAGGAAAGTAGTGACGCGCCGGGTGGCGGTCACGGGGATGGGACTCGTGACGCCGTTGGGAAACGACGTCGGGAGTACCTGGGCCGCCCTTGTCGCAGGACAGTCGGGCGCGGGTCCGATCACCCGCTTTGATTCAGAAAAGCTGCCGGTGCACTTCGCGTGCGAAGTGAAGGGCTACGATCCCCTCCAGTACATCGACAAGAAGGAAGCACGCCGCTACGACCTGTTCTCCCAGTTCGCGATGGGTGCGGCGGTCCAGGCCGTGCGCGACGCCTGCCTCGAAAAGAGCCCGCTGAACCCGAAGCGGGTCGGGGTCATTATCGGCACGGGCACGGGCGGGATCGCGACGTTCGAAGAGAACATGCGAACATTCCTGGAGAAGGGCCCCGGCCGGGTATCTCCCTTCTTCGTGCCGATGTTCATGGCCAACGTCGCGTCCGCGATCGTGTCCATGCGGTATGGGTTCCAGGGACCGAATTACGGCACGGTTTCCGCCTGCGCGTCCTCCGCACACGCGCTGGGGGATGCGTTCGATCTCATTCGCGAAGACAAAGCGGACGTGATGGTCGCGGGAGGATCGGAGGCGGCGATCACGCCGCTGGCGCTGGCCAGCTTCGCCAACATGAAGGCGCTGTCGGAGCGTAACGACGATCCGAAAACCGCCAGCCGGCCGTTCGACAAGGATCGCGACGGTTTCGTGATGGGCGACGGCGCAGCGGTCGTGATACTAGAGGAATGGGAGCGGGCGAAGAGTCGCGGGGCCAAGATTCTCGCGGAGCTCGTCGGGTACGGCGCCACGGCTGATGCGTACCACATCACGGCGCCGGCGCCGGATGGCTCCGGCGCGCAGGAGGCGATGCGCCTCGCGATGGCGTCGGGCAACATCCAGCCCATCGACGTCGGGTACATCAATGCGCATGGCACCTCGACACCACATGGCGACGCCGCCGAGACCGCGGCCGTGAAGGCCGTCTTCGGCGATCACGCCCGCAAGCTGATCTTCGCCTCAACCAAGTCGATGACGGGCCACCTGCTCGGCGCGGCCGGCGCGTTCGAATTCGCGATCTGCGCGCTCGCGCTGCAAAACGGCGTGATCCCGCCCACGATCAACCAGTTCAATCCCGATCCGGCCTGCGACCTGGACTCGGCGCCGAACAAGGCGGTCCGCCGTCAGTTCGACGTCGCCCTGTCCAATTCGTTCGGGTTCGGTGGCCACAACGTGACACTGGCGGTGCGCCGGGCGGCTGCGTGAATACGCGCGCGACTCTGCGCGCTCTTGTCGTCGCCCCGGCCGTTGTCGCAGCCTGTAGCGATCCCGCCGAGCCCACTCTTCCCGCGTTCTCTGTGAACCCGCCGACGCAGTGGAGCGGCGGTCAGATCCTGATCCGCTCGCGGTACTTGATCGATCGGAATCCCCTTCCGGTCTTCTTTGCCGCCGGCGCGATGTTGCCGCTGACGCGCATCGACGACTCCACCGTCATCTCGGCGCTGCCACGTGGACCGTCCGGATCAGTCACGGTGCTCTTGGTGCGCGACTCGCGGCAGGACAGCCTCGGGAGCGTGCAACGGGTCGGCTACAGCAGCAAGCGGAGTATCACCCCGCCACTGTACGGGGAGCTGCTCGCGACCGACTCAGGAGGACAGCCGGTCGTGCTGGGCGGCTCCTTCACGGGGACCGCCAATCGCGAGCCGGTGGTTCGGCTCAAGGTCGTCCCCGGGCTCTCGCAGGTTCTGACGCTGCGTCAGCCAAGCAACACACACTACGGCATCGCGCCGAGTGCGACGGCCGGCGCGTTCGCCGTGCGCGACTCGACGGATTCGTTGCGGCTCGCGACACTGTTGGTGGATTCACCGGCAATTATCAACCCCATGACGTGGGCGGGGAAGGGATTGACTCGGCACGTGTCACAGCTCAGAGCGGGGCTCTGGCTGGTGACTGGAGGAAATGAGTCATACACGCGCGGTGATTCGTGTTGCGTCGGCCCACTCGTGACCACCGAAGATCCCTGGGCGGTGTTCATGTCGCCGCGGGGCGACCGCACGACGCTTGCCACTGCGGCCGATAGCGGCGTGCCGGTCTGGGACAACGCGACGGGCGCTGTCGTCTTCAGACTGCCGCTCCTGACCACGGAAGTGGTCGCATTCTCTTCCGACGGCGAGAGCCTCTTTGCGGCCGGCGGCTTCTACTCGTCAGACACGCTCGTGGCGGTGGATGCGGCCTCCGGCAATGTCGTGGTTCCAAAGCTCCAATTGCCCGAAGGCTTCCACGCGTTCGGGCTGGCTTACCACCCGGTGGGAGGAGGCCAGCTCCTGGTCGCGGCGGCGAATTCAACGACCTTGGCCGTACTCGTCTATCGGGCGACCACGAACGAGTTGCTGGGAGTCCTCCCCGGTCCGGATGACTGCGGCCCAAATTGGCACACCAGCGCCTGCTTCGCGGGCGTGCTGATCGTCAACGAGGCGCAATCTGCCGCATACATCGTGATTCCTGGCGATCCGACCCCGATCTGGACCTTCGATCTCTGGCCCGGCCCGTGACGCGCGCCCCCGAGCTCCGATCCATAGGCGAGAAAGTCGAGCGCGGCGAGCGCCTGACGCGCGAGGATGGCCTGGCGCTGTTCGCGTCGCCGGACCTGCTGACGATCGGCCGGCTCGCCGACATGGCAAACCAGCGCCGCAACGGCGACCGCGTCTATTTCGCGGCCAACCAGCACATCAACCCCACCAACGTCTGCATCCTGCGCAACACGTGTGTCTTCTGCTCGTTCGCCCGCATGCCCAAGGAAGACGGCGCCTACACTCGCAGCCTCGAAGAAGTGTTCGCAGAAGCGGACGCCGCGCGCGATAACCCGACGCGCGAGTTCCACATCGTCGGAGGGCTGCATCCCAAGCTGAAGCTGTCGTACTACACGGACATGTTTCGCGGTCTAAAGGAGCGTCATCCGCAGGTGATGATCAAAGCGCTCACAGCGGTGGAAGTGGCGCACCTGGCGCGGATCGAGGGGATGAGCACGCGCGACGTGCTCCTCGCAATGAAAGAGGCCGGGGTGAGTACGCTCCCCGGCGGCGGCGCCGAAGTCTTTTCACCCGCCGCACGCGCGACGATTGCTGACCGCAAGCTCTCGGGCGACGAATGGCTCGCCGTCCACCGGGAAGCCCACGAGCTCGGCATCCCGTCCAACTGCACCATGCTCTATGGGCACGTCGAGACGCCGGAGGACCGCGTCGATCACCTGCTCGCGCTGCGCGCGCTCCAGGACGACACCGCCGGCTTCCTGACCTACATCCCGCTCGCGTACCACCCGGATCATAACGAGCTCGGCGAGACGCTCGGACGCACTGGCACAGCCACGACGGGATTTGACGATCTCAAGAACATTGCTGTGGGACGGCTGCTGCTCGACAACATCCCGCACGTGAAGACGCATTGGCCGATGGTCACGCCGTTCATTTCGCAAGTCGCGCTGACGTTCGGCTGCGACGATCTGGAGGGGACGGTGGTCTTCGAGCGCGTCTACCACGAAGCCGGCGCGCAGACCGCGATGTGGCTGTCCTACGACCAGATCGTGACGCTGATTCGCGGGGCGGGGAAGGAGCCCGTGGAGCGCGATTCGTTGTATCAAACGGTGCGGACATTCGAAGGCTACGAGCCGAAGCCCGCGGCTGCGCCCGCGCCGCCGCAGGGCCCGGCGCCCCAGGGAGCACTCTTCCAGATCGCTCACCGACCACGCGCCGCAGCGCGTCCGAAACAGCCGGTCGCAACGGTTGTGGATGGGGCAGAGTGAGAATCGGGCGCATCGGCTACATCAACTGCGCGCCCGTGTACGGCGCGATCGATCGCGGCATCGTCGCGCTCCCGGCGGGAACCGGGCTCGTGACCGGAACACCGGCCGAGCTGAATGACTTGCTCGTGGCTGGGGAGCTGGACATTAGCGTGATCAGCGCGATCGAGTACGCGCGGCACGCAAAGGATCTCGTGCTGTTGTCGGACCTGGCGATTTCGTGTGATGGACCGGTGCGGAGTGTGGCGCTGTTCGCAAAGCAGGAGGTTGGGCGGTTGGGCGGTTCGACGATGCTCCTGTCGGCCTCGTCGCGCACGTCGGTGACGTTGCTCGAGCTGCTCTGCCGGGACGTCTGGAAGATCAAGCCCAAGTTCGCTGAGGCGCGCGCCGAGGCTCAGGATCTCGATGCGCTGGCAGCGCTGCCGCACGAGGCCGTTCTGGTGATCGGCGATGCCGCGCTCCAGCTGGCGGCCGCGGGAACCTATCTGTATCGCTACGATCTGGGCGAAGAATGGAAGCGCTGGACCGGCCAGCCCTTTGTCTTTGCGGTCTGGGCAGCCCAGCGGGTGGCGAGCCCCGCTGCCGTACAGCGGGGCCACAGAGCACTGCTCGACTCCCGTTCCTGGGGGTTGGAGCACCTCGACCAGCTCGCCGGCGAGGCGGCCACAACGACGAAGCTCGCGGTCGAGAAGTGCCGCGAGTATCTGAGTGGTCTCGATTACGCGTTCACGGACCGCCATCGTTCGGCGCTGAGTGACTTCCTCCGGCGCGTCGGCGCGCCGCAATACATCCAGGTAGCCTGATGGTCGACCGCGCAAGCTCCGAGTTCCGGTCGTTCCTCGAGCTGTACGAACGGGCGTCGCTGCTCGAGCTGGGCCGGCTCGCCGACGACGTTCGCTGGAAGCTGCATCCTGAGAACGTCGTCACGTACATCATCGACCGCAACATCAACTACACGAACGTCTGCGTCGCCGACTGCAAGTTCTGCGCATTCTACCGGCGGCCCAAGCATCCCGAAGGCTACTTGCTGTCGTACGAGGAAATTGGCCGCAAGATCGACGAGCTGAAGGCGATCGGCGGCGTGCAGATCCTGATGCAGGGCGGTCATAACCCCTACATCCCGTTCGAGTGGTATCTCGACCTGTTGCGCTACATCAAGCGCCACCATCCGATCCACATTCACGGGTTCTCTCCGTCCGAAGTGGACTTCTTCGCCGGCCGCTTCGGCATGACGATCGAAGAGGTGATCAAAGAGCTCGTGGCGGCGGGCCTCGACTCGATCCCTGGAGGCGGCGGCGAGATCCTGGTGCAGAACATCCGCGATCAGGTCGCCCGCAAGAAGGCCGGGGCGGACCGCTGGCTCGAGGTAATGGAGATCGCGCACCGCCTCGGTCTCCGGACCTCGGTCACGATGATGTACGGCCTGGGCGAGTCGTTAGCTGACCGCGTCGAGCACCTGTTCCGCGTCCGGGAGGTGCAGCGCCGCACCCGCGGCTTCACGGCGTTCATTTGCTGGCCGTTGCAGCCTGAGAACTCGGAGCTGGCGCATCTGCCGAAGACCGACGCGATGACCTATCTCAAGACGCAGGCGATTGCGCGCGTCGTGCTCGAGGACGTGCCGAACATTCAGGCGTCGTGGGTGACGATGGGGATGAAGATCGGGCAGGTGGCGCTGCGCTTCGGCGCCAACGATTTCGGTTCCCTCATGATGGAAGAGAACGTCGTATCCGCCGCCGGCACGACGTATCGGACGACGTTGAGCGAGATGCAACGCCTCATCGCCGACGCCGGTTACACGCCGAAGAAACGGAAGCAGGACTACACGATCTTGGAGGACGCTGCGTGAAACGGGAAACGGGAAACGGGAAACGGCATGACTGATGTGTTGATCATCGTAGGGTCGGAATCCGACAAGCCACGAATTGAGCAGGCGTTCGAAGTGCTGACGAAAGCCGGCTTTTCGTATGAGTTCCACGCATCGTCGGCGCATCGCCAGCCAGAGCAGACGGGCGATCTCGTCAAGAATGCGCGCAAGAAGGGGTTCAAGGTTGTGATTGCGGGGGCGGGGCTCTCGGCGGCGCTGCCCGGGTTTGCGGCATCGCTCACCGATCTCCCTGTGATCGGCGTCCCGTTCGCGGTGGGGCCGCTCAATGGACTTGATGCGCTGCTCGCGACCGTCCAAGTGCCTCCAGGCGTACCGGTCGCCACCGTCGGCATCGATAACGCCAAGAACGCCGCCCATCTGGCAATCCGGATTCTGAAAGGCTGACGTGCGGGTCGACATCCGCGACGATTCGCACCCCTTCGCGGCCGGCTGCCGCTGGGGACCCCTATGCTGCAATATTAGAATTAGGCAGACCGGCCTAATCCGCCTCTTGAGCACGAGATTCCGGGATTAGACTGCGAGGATGGTGGGCTAAAAAATTATGACAGTTCTGTCGAATTCTCGTTAGGCTGCGCATCCCACCACAAAACAATTCTTTTTGTGAAACCAACCTGGTCGGTCTCGATGTCGCTCCCGGCATCCGTCGGGCCGGTTCGGTTCGATCCTGAAGCGCTACCCAAGTGAAAGTC
>JBIOXD010000057.1:0-3543 GCA_044869265.1 Gemmatimonadales bacterium | reverse complement strand
ACGCACATTTCGGGATGTGGCGCGCGGGGCGCTGGTGACGTTTGTGGGGTCGGGCGGGACGGTGGAGATCGCAGTGCGGGACGGCAGTGCGGCGCGGATGCTGGGTGTGGGCGTGGGGGCGGAGGTCCGTGCATGAACACGGGCGGCAATAGAGGCAAAAGGCGGCAACGGGATTGCCGTTGCCGCCCCACTGCCACCTTTTACCGCTTTTGGTTTACGCCGTCCAGTCTCTCGACGGCGTTGGGACTTTCACCCTTGCCATCACGCGATCGGCGAAGCCTGCGGTGGGCGCGAAGCGGGGAAGTTGAACCAGCTCGAGCATGACCTTGCGCTCGCGCTCCGCTTCGACGCGGCAGAGCGAGCAATCAGCGAGATGCATGGCCCGGGCGGCGGGAAGCAGCCCCTGCGCCCAGAGCTCGATTTCATCGGTAGTGAGATGCATGGAGATGTCAGTCATTGGCTGTCCTACGGTCTGGTAAAAGGCTTGGTTTCAGTCCCGGCGATCTTCCAGGTATACCCGTAATTCATTACGTGCCCGGTGGATATAAGTTTTGACCGTCCCCAACGGCAGCTCCAGGGTCTCGGCGATTTCCTCGTACGAGTACCCCTCCACGTGGCGTAGCAAAATGCAAGACCGATACTCCGGACGCAGCCGCGCGATGGCCCGCTCGATCGCGGTCCCGAGCTCCCGGCTCTCGACCTCATCCAGGGGGCTCTCGGCCCGATCGCCGAGCTGTAGCGATGTCGCACGCATCTGCTCGGGCGTCTCGGCGCTCGGCGAGCCATCGAGCGACAGGGTATCGATACTCTTGCGCCGCAGGTGATCGATCGCCGCGTTGTTCGCGATCTTGAAAATCCACGAAGAGAATTTGAATTCGGGCCGATACGACTTGATGCCGTTCAGGACCTTGATGAACGTCTCTTGCGCAAGGTCTTCGGCGAGCGCGCGATCGCGCACCATCCGAAAAAGCAGCGAGAACACCGGGCGCTCGTAACGGCGCACCAGCTCGCGAAACGCGGCGTCGTGTCCTTGGTTGGCCCACGCGACAACCTGCTGATCGCTGGCGTCGCTCAGGTGGTCCGGTCTATCTTTGGCGCCTATGGCTCGTTCCTCAGCCTACGTGCGTGGCGTGTTCACTGCAATTGCGCCGCGCTACGATTTCCTCAATCATCTCCTGAGCCTCAACGTGGATCGATCCTGGCGCCGCGCCGCAGTCGCTCGGCTCGGCTGGGAGGCGAAACCGGACGGTACCTATCTCGATCTGTGCGCCGGTACGCTCGACCTCGCAGCAGAGCTGGCTCGGCGCGAGGGCTTTCGCGGCCGCATCGTCGGCGCCGACTTTGTCGTCCCGATGCTCAAGCGCGGCCGTCACAAAGCGGCCCGCACGTCACCCGTCGCCGCCGACGCGCTCGAGCTGCCGTTTCTCACGGCCCGCTTCGACGGAGTGCTCGTCGGATTCGGCGTCCGCAATCTCGCCGATCTCGACGCCGGTCTGCATGAAGCAGCGCGCGTCCTGAAACCGGGCGCGCGCTTGGTGATTCTCGAGTTCGCCACGCCCCGCTTTGCGCCGCTGCGGGCCGTGTATCTCTTTTACTTCCGCCGCATTCTGCCGGCCATCGGCCGGCTGGTGTCGAAACATAGAGATGCTTATACCTACCTGCCAGAGTCGGTGCTGGGGTTCCCCGAGCCGGAGGCACTGTCGCAGAGACTCGTGGCGGCCGGATTCTCGCGCGTGGGCTTCGAGCGGCTGACCGGCGGGATCTGCGCCGTCCACCATGGCACTCGATAACCTCCGGCAGTTCGTCGACGCGATCGACAAGGCGGGCGATCTCGTGCGCATCGAGCGGCCCGTCTCAGTGGACAAGGAGATCACCGAAATCGCCGACCGCTGCATGAAGTCCCCCGGCGGCGGTCCGGCGCTGCTGTTCACACAGCCCACCCTGCGCAGTGGCGGCGGTCCGCGGTCGCGATATCCGGTCGCGGTGAATCTGTTCGGCTCAGAGCGCCGCATGTCGCTCGCGCTCGGCGTAGAGTGCCTCGACGAGGTGGGCGCGCGCATCGCGGAGCTGTTGGCGATGAAGGTACCGGAAGGATTGCTCGGCAAGCTGGCGATGCTGCCGCGGCTCGCCGAGGTCGCGAAGTTCCCGCCCAAGACGGTGGGTCGCGCCGCGTGCCAGGATACCGTGATCAAAGGTGCCGATGTCGACCTCACGCAGTTTCCGGTGCCGATTTGCTGGCCCGAGGACGGCGGGCCGTACATCACGCTCGGCGGTGTCATTACGAAGGATCGGGAGTCAGGAGTCAGGAACGTGGGGATGTATCGGGTGCAGATGCTGAGCAAGAACACACTCGCGATGCACTGGCAGCGCCACAAAGTCGGGGCGGCGCACTGGCGCGCGATGGCCCAGCGAGGCGAGACGATGCCCGTCGCGATCGCGCTCGGAGGTGACCCCGCCAGCGTCTACGCCGCCTCGGCGCCGCTGCCGCCGACTATCGACGAGTTTCTGTTCGCCGGGTTTCTGCGAGGAGAACCGGTGCGTCTCGCCAAGGCGACCACGTCGGACCTGGAAGTGCCTGCCGAAGCGGAGATCGTCATCGAAGGGCACATCGATCCGCGCGAAGAGCTCGTGCTCGAGGGCCCGTTCGGCGATCACACGGGCTTCTATTCGCTCGCCGACTACTATCCGAAGGTGCACGTCACGGCAGTGACGTTCCGCGACAGACCGATCTGGCCGCACACGATCGTCGGCCGCCCGCCCATGGAGGATTACTATCTCGGTCACGCGACCGAGCGAATCTTCCTGCCCCTCTTGCGGCTCACGATCCCCGAGATCGTTGACCTGCACATGCCGGCCGAGGGGATTTTTCACAATCTCGTGTTCGTGAGTATCGACAAGCAGTATCCCGGCCAGGCATACAAGGTGATGAATGGACTGTGGGGGCAGGGGCTGATGTCGCTCGCGAAGGTGATCGTGGTCGTGGATAAGGACGTCAATGTGCGCGATCCGAAGGAAGCGTGGTGGGTCGCGCTGAATCACATCGATCCTGAGCGCGACGTGCGCTTCACCATGGGGCCGATCGACGTGCTCGACCACTCGAGCCGCGGGTTTACGTACGGGTCGAAGATGGGCATCGATGCCACGCGGAAATGGAAAGAGGAAGGGTTTACACGGGAGTGGCCGAAGCGAATTGAGATGGATCCGGAAACCAAGGCCCGGGTGGACGCGATGTGGCGCAACCTCGGCATCGAAGGGCGGTCCTGAGGATGACACCCCTGTCGCGCCGCGAATTCGCGCAGCTCACGTCGCTCGCAGCGGCAGGCGCGCTGTTTCCCAGGGGTGAGGCTGCGCGCTCGCAGCAAGCATTCGCACTCGAGGAGACTACCATCGCACAGCTGCAGGACGGCATGAAAGCCGGCCGCCTGTCGGCGCGCGGCGTCGCCCAAGCTTACCTGGATCGGATCGCGGCGCTCGACCGCCAGGGGCCAACGCTGCGGGCTATTCTCGAGATCAATCCGGAGGCGTTGACAATCGCGGAGGCGA
>JBIOXD010000056.1:0-63299 GCA_044869265.1 Gemmatimonadales bacterium | reverse complement strand
CTCGCGCTCGACGTGCAGGGCAATCTGTTCATCGCCGAGGACAACGGCCCGGGCGATATCTGGGTCGCGCGCGCCGGTGGGGGCGGGGCGATCGAGCGGTTCGCCAGCTTGAGCGACTGCGCGGCAGAGCCGACCGGGATCTATTTCGACAGGGGTGCTCACGTTCTGTACGTGAACGTGCAACATGCTGGTGGGCCGCTGAGTAACGACTTGCTTGTTGCCATTGCGCCGTCGAATTGACCGCCGGCGTGTCATCCTGAGCGAAGCGCGCGACAGCGCGCTTCGCGCAGGACCTGCTTTCGTCCGGGGACAACGAAGGACCCCCGTCGCAGCTACGGGCGCGACGCCGTGATGCGCTCTCGATTGGGAGTCATCGTGAGTCCCGTGACCCTGTCCCCATCGATGGCGAACTCCGCGTGCGTGCCGAAGTTTTCCGCGAACAATGGATCGCGCCACCGCGTGAAGAACGCATTGCCGCCGTGGTATTCGAGATCGGCGATCTGTCCCTCCCCCATCTGCAGTGTCAATCCTGTGGACTCGACCCGAACCCAGATCGGCCCGTAGAGCGGACTGTCATAGCGGGCGGCGTAACTCGCGAGCGGCAACGGTGACGGCGCAGTGCTCTTCATCTCCTCCATGGCGCGCACCGCCGAGTCGCGTACGGCGAGCTGCCCCGGCACGCGCGCCAGCATTTCCGCAGCCCAATCGCGCGGCTCGTAGCCGAGGTAGGTGTCGAGCGTGCGATTCACGATCGCCGCGTGGATCAGCGGTGCGGACCAGGTATTGACCAGCACCACGACGCCCAGCCTGTCGCGGGGCAGCAGCGCCATGTAGGCGATTTGCCCATCGCCGTTGCCGGTGTGCCACAGCAACGGATGGCCGCGGTAATCCATCACCTGGAGCCCCATTCCGTAGCCGGCGACCGTGTCCTGAACCAGGCGCGCGGCGCGCATGGCGGGAGTTGTGGGGATCACGACCTGCGGCGAATGGAGCGCGCGCATCGTGGAGTCGCTGACGTAGCGGACGCCGTCGACCATGCCGTTGTTCAGATGCAGCCGCATCCAGCGCGCCAGATCGGTGGCGCTCGATTGGATCGTGCCGCCAGCGGCGGTCAAGTCACGCTGCGTCTCGCGCCGGATCGGTTGTTGGCGACCGGCGAGGTTCGCATGTGGCGACGCCACGTTCGGTTTGCGAAGCGATTCCTCGTAGGTAGTGGTCGACTGCAGCCGCAGCGGCTTGATGAGCACGTCGCGCAGCAGATCCTCGTAGGAGTTGCGGCCCGCCGCGGCGATCGCTTCGCCCGCGATCATGTAGCCGAGGTTCGAGTAGATCATCGATTGGCCACGCGGCTGGGCGGCGCGCACGTAGCGCATGCGGCGCAGCATCTCCGGCCGATCGACCGCCGTCAGCACCCACGCCATGTTGTTTGCTTCGAGTCCGGTGCGGTGCGACAGGAAGTCACGCACCGTGGCGGTTCGCGTGAGCACGGAATCGGACAGCACCAGGTTCGGGAGGTAGCGTTGAACCGGGTCATCCCAGCGCAGTTGTCCGCGATCCACGAGCACCGCCGCAAGCGTCGCGGTGAACGATTTCGTCAACGAGGCCGCATCGAATATGGTGTTCCCATCGACGCGATCCGGCTTGCCGAGCTCACGAACGCCATAGCCCTTGGCGACGAGCACCGAATCGTTGCGCACCACCGCGATCGCGAGGCCGGGGATCTTGCCGTCGACGAGCACCTGCGCGATGTAACGATCGAGTGCGGCGGGAAAGCGTTCCGCCGGCGGTGTGGGCTGTTGCGTGAGCGCGAGGAGTGCACAGAGTCCGGCGACAACTTGCATAACGCCTCGGTACGGGATGAAGGTGTGGTCTCACCGACCTCATTTAGTCTTACGTAGGAATTCACGCGCGGCTTCTCTGCCGGCCTCGAGGCGCTGCTCGATCAAATCGCGCGAAAAATCGAGAACATCGCCGAGGGGCTGGGGCGGACGGATGACGCAAATCTCGTAGTCACCGTACGGCTTTCCAGACTCGCTTTCGAGCACAAAGCCTTTCTCCCTCGCCTGCCGAACGAGGTGGTTGATGCGGACGAACTCGCGCACATCGTTCACCATGATCTCGTTGATCGCGATGTCGTTGATGCTGCGCTTGATGGCGGCAATGATGTCCTTGGGTCGTTGTGCGGGCTCCGGTGCGTCGGGACTACAGTTCACCACCACCAGCGTGCCTGGTCCGACATCGATCGCGTCGCCCAGGGGCGTCACGTTCCGCAGGCCGCCATCGACCCAAGCTCCCGTGCCGATCGGTTCCCAAATGACCGGCATCGTGGCACTGTGCCAGACGGCATCGAGAATGTCGGGGGAATCACTGCTGACAAGTTCATACGCGCCCGACAGGAGTGACACCCGGCCAACGTACAGAGGGATGCGGAAGGGGCGTCCCGCCGCGTGCTTTTCAATCGTCTTGCGCAGTGCGCCCGCATCGTAGATCCCGGCTTTTCTCAGTACCGCGAGACGCCAGGCGATCACTGGCCACGAAACCCTCCGGTACACGTCCTCCTGGCGAATCGTGCGCCAAACCTCGAGCAGCTGCTGATACGCTCCCTGCGCCAACAGCAAGCCATTGAGCGCGCCGACCGAGACACCGAAGACGCGTTCCCACTGGAAGCCGCCTTCCTCTCGCAGCACCTGCTCGGCCCCGACCTGGAAGGCTCCTCTGGTCCCGCCGCCGGATAGGACTAAGGTCGCGAGTCTCGCTCTCATGACTCCTTATAATGTCTCGGCCAGTGAAGGCGCAACGATTGGATACAGGATGAGACGCTCCGCTCGCTTCTATAAAGGAACAGGGAAAGGAAGTATCGTTGGGTCCATGAAGCAGCTCGTCATCCCACGGTACGGCCCACCCGAAGTGCTGACGGTTCGTGAGGTCGAGGATCCCATGGTCAATCCCGGCTCGGTGCGCATCCGGGTACGCGCCGCCGGAATCAACTTCTCCGATCTACTCGCTCGTCAGGGACTGTACCCCGGCGCTCCCAAACCGCCGCTGGTTGTTGGGTACGAAGTCGCCGGCATCGTCGACGCCGTCGGCAGCGGCGCCAACGCGCCGCCGGTTGGCAGCAAGGCCATCGCGCTGACGCGGTTCGGAGGGCAGAGCGGTTTGGTGGTGGTGCCCGCCGCGAACGTGTTTCCGCTGCCGAGCGAGTGGAGCTTTGAAGAGGGTGCCGCGTTTCCCGTCGTCTATCTCACCGCGCACCACATCCTGACGCGCGTCACCGCGGCGCGGCGCGGCGAGACGGTCCTCGTCCATGCCGCCGCGGGCGGCGTCGGACTCGCCGTCGCGGAGTTGGGTCGCATGTACGGCCTGCGAGTCATTGGACTCGCGTCGCGCGGCAAGCACGAAATTCTACGGGAGTACGGCGTCGAGCCGCTCGATGCTCGCGATCCACAATGGACCGAGCAGGTTCGCGACATGATGCCGCGCGGCGTGGATATCGTCCTGGACGCGATTGGCGGTAACTCCTGGCGCCAGGGATACGATCTCCTTGCGCCAATGGGGCGGCTCGTCTGCTACGGCGCATCCGAGCTGTCGACGGGCCGCGGTCGCACCCTCCTGCGCACCGTGTGGAAGGCGTTGCGGTGGCCGCGCTTCCCGGTGCTCAAGCTCATGAGCCAGAATCGCGCGGTGATGGGCGTGAACCTCGGCAACCTCTGGGATGCCGCGCACATCATCCGGCCGCAGGTCGAGACGCTCCTCCGCTACGCCGCGGATGGCTCGATCCGACCGCGCGTGGATCGGGCGTTTCCGTTCGACGAGGCCGCGGCGGCGCACCGGTTCATCCATGAGAGGAGGAATGTGGGGAAGGTGCTCCTCACCCCGTGACAAAACCGGGCGTTACCCCAGGGGTGCGCCGCTCATCTTCATTTTCTAGGTCCTTTGAGTGAGGCTGGCGTAGCCCCGAAGTCGCGTATCGCGCCGTGGGGAGTCTCCGTAGTGTGTGTTCAAGCCCCATGCGATTCGCAGGAAATGGCAATACGCGTGGGCCAGCGCCCAAGTGACCGCGACAGCTTTCGCGGAATCTGATTGAGGGGGCCGACGGCAGCGGCCATAACGATCATGGGTGAAATGCTGATGCCCGACGACAGTGAACCGCTAAGCGTGCGCCCGAGACTTTGTCCTCGATGCTTCAAGCCAGTAGACCCGCTCGATCCCAACTCCCAGCGGAATGTGCAAACGCGCAAATGGGAGCACAAAGAGTGTCGTGCATCGCCGCGCGTGCATCCCTATTCTGACAAACCGCTGAAACGGTAGCGGGCTTGATCTCCGCCCAATAACTGGTCAATCCACGCCGGCCGCATGTAGCGCCGCGCATACGAATGCGAGGCGCCGCGTCGCACCTTGCGTGCACCAGAAAGTGCTCAAAACGTCCTCACCTAGAGACACCATCGAACGTGCCTGAGCACAGACCCGAGCGGCGCGAGTTTCGCAGGGATTATCGAGCGTGGAGGACCTCACCTGGCCGTATATAGAGGAAAGGAGATTCCATGGACGCGTTGCTTCGTAAGCGGCTGGAGATGGCGATACGGGTGCGTGACCTCTTGCGGGCGCACAACACGGACGGCGTCGGTCAAGGGCTCGGGCTCGGTCGGCTCGAGCAGCTGATCGAGCGCGCACAGGTGCTCGCCGCGCGACAGCGTGCGGAATTCCGGCTGGCGCGGGGCGGCAGTCAAGAGGCGTTCGTCATGACGGTGCGCGGGATGCTGGCAAAGGCGATCGCGCAGCAGGAGCTGCTCGTGAAACAGGGGATGCCGGCGAGCTTGCTCGATGATCTTACGGCCGCACTCGGCGAGTTCGAGAAGACGCTCGAGGCGTCGCGGGCTGAGCGGCGCGAGCACGTGCGAGTCATCGACGATCTCATCGCCGTCGGCGAACAGATTGACGAACAGATACGGGTGCTCGACGGGCTCGTACGATTCCGGTTTAGCGATAATGCGGAGCTGCTGGCGGCCTGGGCGCTCATTGTACGGCGTCCAAAGGAACCGTCGAAGGAACTGCGTCAAGTAGAGTTCGCCTAAAAAAGTCGTCGCGGGAGGCGTCGAAGGACGACGTGCCGTCAATTCGACGCCTCTCTGTTAGCGTGGCACGCTGATCGTAATACTGCGGAATTCGACGATCGACGTTCCCCCCCCCTCCCCCTTGCAACATGATCGGCTCATAGCGACGGCGAGGTGCGGCACTTCGGCGGAGCAGCCGAGTACCAAGCATGTCCTTCTCCTCCCGAGGCGCTCCATGCTCTCCGATTCTCGCGTGTTCAGACTCGTGATTCCGGCCGCTATCACCATCACCGCAGCGAGCTGCGGTGGCCGTGCGATGCCATCCACAGCCCCCACCGTGTCGCCTGTGACTTCTCCATCATTCAGCATCGATCGGTTGACCATTCGCCGTGGCGAGCAACAGGTGGAAGTCGACTCCCCGCTCGTAGCGGGCAGAAGGGTCGAGCGGCTGGCGCACGAGGCCGGCGGCTATGTGGAGCAGTCGAGCGGGAGCACCGACGGAACCGTCAACGTCGTCGCCCGCGTCCCTGCTGCCAAACTCGACGAGATGATGGACAGCATCGCGACGTTCGGGAAGGAGCGGCGGCGTCAGCTCAGCGGCACTGATGTGACCGATCAGTACGCCGATCTCGATGCCCGTTTGCGCAGCAACATCGCGTTGCGCGACCGGCTGCAAGCGCTGCTCGCCCGCGCCGCGACCCTCGACGAGGTTCTGAAGCTCGAGCAGCAGATCGCGCGGTTGCAATCCGAGATCGACGCGCTGCAAGCACGAATCGACCGGCTTCGCACAGACGTGGCACTGGCGTCGCTTTCCGTGACCTTTGAAACCCAACGCGTGCTGGGTCCACTCGCGGTCGCGGGCAAAGGGGTGGCGCGAGCGGTGTCTTGGTTATTCGTGATCAAATGAAAGGTTAAGCTCCCTACAAGTATATTCGACCCATGGCATCACGCATCACAGTCGCGATGGTCGTGCTTGCGATCTTGACCGCGGGATGCGGGCCGCGCACTGAGCCCCGCCCCAGCGACTCGCAAGCGAGCGAACGGGCGAGCGCCTCGAGCGCCGTGATACCGCAGGACACCGCGTTTAAGGGCTCGATTGCGCCCGTGCAGCGGACTCGTTCGCTCCTGCCTTACGCCGCGCGTCCCGTGCTTCGCGCGGTTCAGGCCGATCGAGGCGGGGGACCGAGTCCCAGCTACGATCGCGTCGTGTTCGAGTTCACGGGCGACAGCGTGCCGGGGTACCGCGTGCAGTACACCACGGGACCGGTGCAACGCTGCGGTTCAGGCGATCGCGTCTCCGTCGCCGGAACGGGGCGCCTCCTGGTGCGCTTCGAGCCCGCCCAGGCGCACGACGAACAGGGCAATCCGACTCCGTCCGTCGCTGCACGCCACAGCGCGCCCGGATTAACAGCCGTCCGCGAGATGACGCTGATCTGCGATTTCGAAGGCCAGGTCGAATGGGTCCTCGGCGTCGCCGCACAGGCCGCATACCGCGTCTCGGAGCTCACTGGACCCGCGCGGGTCGTGCTGGATGTGAGTTGGTGAAGACGGGCCTGGGGGTGTTCGTGGTCATCGCTCTTGCCACGAGCTGCCGGAAAACTCCCGTTGAGCCCTGCCCTAACGCTCGACTTGTCCGGACCACCCCCAGGCCCCAGGCCCCAGGCCCTGGGCCCTTCGATTCAATCTTCCGCTCCGCCGGCGCCGAGTTTCAGGTGCCGGCGGCGCTGCTCGCATCGGTCGGCTGGGTGGAGACGCGTTGGCAGATGGTGCGGGGCGCCGAGGAGTTTCCCGGCCGGCCCGCGGCCTTCGGTGTGATGGGACTGCGGGGCTCGGCGCTGGAACGAGGAGCGGCGCTCGCGGGCGTCACAGTCGACGCCGCTCGACACGATCCCGTCGCGAACATTCGCGCCGCCGCGGCGCTCCTCGCCGCCTACGCCGCCGAGGCGGGCGGCGACTGGAATGCGGCGACGGCGCGCTTCAGCGAGATCGATGCGCCTGCTGGTCGAGGCGCCTACCTCGCGGCCGTCGCAGACGCGCAGAGCGCGCCGCAGCCTGCGCCCGCCCCAACGATTGCCGCCGCGGCGTGTCCACCGCCGGACACGACTGTCGGGCCGGACTTTCCGTCCGCCGTCTGGCGGCCGTCGCCTAACTTCGACCAGCGCGCAACCGATTCCACGGGCGTGCCGCACATGGTCATCATCCATACCTGCGAGAGCAATTACCCGAGCTGCTGGAGCTGGCTCGCTAATCCCGTCTCCCAGGTGAGCGCCCATTACGTCGTGAACGAAGACGGCAGCGAGATCTCGCAGCTCGTGCGCGAGCCGAGCCGCGCCTGGCACATCGCGGCACTCTACGACTGCGCGCTGAACCGCCGGCACGCCTGTTGGTTGGACAGCGTGCAGAGCAATCACTTCACCGTCGGGATCGAGCACGCCGGCTTTGCTTCGCAGGATTCCTTCCCTCGAGGATTACTCGAGCGGTCGGCCGCGCTGGTGTGCGATATCACGCGCGACCGCGCGATTCCGCGCGACTGGCAGCACATCGTCGGCCACGGACAGCTCCAGCCCGCAAACCGCACCGACCCGGGGCCGAACTGGCCGTGGATCGCCTACCTCCACCGGGTGCAGGCGCTGTGCGGGGAGCTCGTGGTGGACGATTCGTCGCAGTTCAACGCACCGTCGGATGCTCGCGTCGTGGTGCCGGCCGGGTGGCAGGCCGCCGACACCACGCCTGACTACTACGGCGGCGGTTACCATTGGGCGTCCACGAATCCGACCGCGACCGATGGTGTCGAGTTCTCATTCTACGTCGCGGCGTCTGGCATCCGAGCGCTCGATGCCCGATGGACGAGCGGCACCAATCGTTCGCCGCTGGCGACATATGTGCTCATCACGTCCGCCGGGGACACGCTCCAGATCGGGCCGGTGGATCAGCGCATCGGTGGGGGAGCCTGGCATGTGCTGGGGACGTGGATGTTGCCGATGGGATGGAATAGCGTGGTCTTGCTGCGCCGTGGTGCAACTGGTTCGGTGGTTGTCGCCGATGGCTTACGAGTGAGGTGAAGCGGGCTTCACCACCTTAACTCTCTCTTCTTACTTGAGGGCGGAGCGCCGTGTCATCCCGAGCGCAGCGCGCGAAGCGCGCGGAGCGAGGGATCTGCTTTTAGGCGGGCTTCACCGAGCCGGATAGGAAAGCAAGTCCCTCGCGGTTAGAGTGGACCCCGAAGGGGGTGCCATGCGAATCGCAACGTACAACGCCGAGAATCTCTTTAGCCGGCCGAAGGTCATGTTGTACGATTCGTGGGAAGATGGCCGGCAGGTGCTCGAGGACTACGCCGAGATGGCCTCCCTCATCCGGCGCGACACGTACGACGCGGCGACGAAGAGTCGCCTCCTCACGCTCGTCCAGCGACACGTGAAGGGCCCGGTGCCTCCGGGTGGACGCCGCATCAAGCTCAACGAAGTGCGCGAGAAACTCGTCACGGGGTCCGGGCAGACCATGCGCATCAAGCCCAACGGCCGCGGCGACTGGGTGGGCTGGTTCGAGCTGGTGCGGGACGACATCAAGGGTGTGGAAGTGGTCAACACGGGGCGCGTCATCGACGCGGTGCGCCCTGACGTCCTGTGCCTGGTCGAGGTAGAGGATCGGCCGAGTCTCGTGCGCTTCAATGAGCAAATCCTGCAGCACGAGTTCCAGTTCGTTTTCAATCACCAGATTCTGGTCGACGGAAACGACGATCGAGGGATCGATATCTCACTGATGAGCCAATGGCCAATTCTGGGCGTGCGGAGCTACACGGACGTGCCGCGTCCTGGCATCCACGAGCCCGTCTTCAGTCGAGACTGTCCTGAATACCAGGTGGGTTTACCCAACGGCGAACTGTTGATCGTGCTGGGCAACCACTTCAAGAGTCAGGGATACGGGAACCAGGCAGCGAACGACGCCAAACGCCTGGACCAGGCTGCGGCCGTTGCGCAGATCTACCAGAGTGCGCTGCAACGAACGAACCTCGTGGTCGTCGCGGGCGACCTGAACGCCGGTCCGGATCACGCGTCGCTGGCGCCGCTGATTCATGGTACGGACCTGCGGGACGTGATGACGCACCCGACGTACCAGGGTCTTCCTGGAACGTACGGGACGGCGACGAACGAGTCCCGGCAGAAGCTCGATTATCTCTTGCTTTCGCCGGCGCTGTGGGCGCTGGTGCAGGGCGTGGATGTCGAGCGGCGGGGAGTCTACGCGCCGAACACGTTCCCGCATTTTCCCGAGGTCACGAGCAAGACGACGCAAGCGTCGGATCATGCGTGTGTGTGGGTGGATGTCAACGTGTGAGGGACGACTGCGGGCGTGGCGCGCGGCGAACACCTAGCGAAGCTTACATCGGGCGTAGCAACGCCCTGAGGTCCTCGCGGGAAAACCATCGTCCCCGGAGCATCACGCCGGCGATGCGGCGGCTGTTCGCGATATTGTCGAACGGGTTCGCGTCGAGCAGGACCAGATCCGCTTTTTGACCAACCGCGACAGTACCGCGGTCGCCCGGTTGCCCAAGAAACTCGGCCCCGTTGACTGTCGCGGCGTGCAGTGCTTCCCAGGGCGAGAGTCCCGCTGTCACGAGATCGGCCAGCTCGTCGTGCGCCGAAAAACCGGGGATGACGCCGGTATTCATGGCGTCGGTGCCGAGGAGCATGCCGGCGTCCGCGACGGTGTAGAACGTCAGCACGAGTTTTTCCAGCAGGCGATAGCGAGTCATGATGGCTGCAGCGCGGAGTGGGGGGTTCCGGTTCGTGTACGGATTCGTGGCCGGGCCCCAGCCCACCTGGTTGCTCCGCGGCAAGTAGCGCATTTCGGGTCGCGCGAGCATCGAGTCGAGATTCTGGATCATGCCGCCGATCGCCTTGTACGCCGTCAAGTTCGGCGTCAGCCACATCCGCGCCGCCGCCGTCCGGCGGGCCCACTCGCCGAACTTCGCTTCAACCGCGGAGAGCGATGAATCGGTCGAGCGACTGAGGGTGTCGTACAGAAACTCCTCGGCGTGGGCAATCATGTACTGGTGCTCGGCAAACGCGGCGCTGGGGCCCAGGTTGCGGGGAAGGTGGCCGACGACCCGGATGCCTTCCCGGCGCGCAACCTCATTCAATCGGTGATACGCCTCGCGCGACAAGCTGCCGTGGAGCTTGATGAAGTCGTAGCCCGCGCGTTTCTGCTCGACCACGGCGCGCTCGACCTCATCAGGCGTCGTGAAAAACGGCTGGTTGATGTACGGCCCGACGGTAAAAAACCTGGGCCCCAGCACGCGCCCGGCGTTGACCGAATTGCGCAGCGCCAGGATCTGCGCGGTGCCGCGCAGGTTCACCACGGTCGTCACGCCGTTGGCGAGGAACAATTTCAGCAGGATCGGCTGCTCGTCGGGCGGATTGCCGTGGAAGTGCACGTGCACGTCCACCAGGCCCGGCATCAGGTATTTGCCGGTGCCGTCGATGGTGCGCGCGCCGGCGGGGACCGTCAGAGCCCCACTGGGGCCGAGGTGGGTGATGACGCCGCGCTCGACGTTGACGGATTGCGCGGGGAGCACCCGGTCTCGATCCATCGGGAGCACGCTGACGTTGGTGATGACGAGGGGCGTGTCGAGGGAGGGGGGCTGCTGAGCCAGGCTGAAACAGAGGGCGAGGATGAGGGGGGACATCGGTTGGTTGGATGGTCTAAGGGGATCAAAGGTTGCGGCCGCCGCACCCCCTTCACGGGGAGACGCGGAAGGAATACTGCCAGCGAGTCGCGATGCTGCCCCCGGCCCCCGCTGCCGGCCGTGAGGTGAAGTCACCGCCGAACGACTTGCCATCCGCCGCGAGCTGATTCCGATCGGAGTCGGTACCGAACCAGCCGGCGGTGGACAGGACCTGCATCAGCGCTGGCGGCTCGGAGCTTCCGGGACAGGTCACCGTATAGGTCGGGATATCGGCTGGCCAGGGCCCCTGCAGTCCCGACACCACGATCTTCCCATCCTCTTCCCAGATTTGGAGCGTCGCGACCTCGTCGCCCGGTCCCATGTCCCTGATGGCAAGATTTCCCTGTGCCTGCCCGCTGCAGGAGCCTGTCACGCTCACCTGCCAGTTCAGCGTCCCCGATTCGACCTTCCAGTATTGGCGCGGCTGATCCTTCTGGATGAACGATGAGTCGACAATGAAACGCATGCTCGACCGCACGACCTCGGTGATCGTGATGTTCGGGTCCGTGCTCGTGATCGTGTTGGTCGTGACCGTGGTGCCGCTCCATGCGGTGCAGCCGACAGGGTAGGCCTTGACGGTCGGGATCTCTAGCGGAACCAGCGGCTGCTCGGTCTCCCAGTCACTATTGCCGAAGACGACCGCCAGCTCCTCGATGTCCTCTTTCTGGTCGTCGCGGCACCACGCCAGCTGGAACTCGCGCGTCCAGTCTGCCGGGTCCTTCCACGTGCCGCGGATCTTCACGATTCCCCAGACGCTGGTGTGCGGCTGTCCCATCTCGGCGATCGTGTTGTGGAACACCACCGAGCGGACGGAGGGCCGGAACCGGAAGTGCTGGTAGTGGCCCGACAAATAGGGAAGCGACCTCCCCCCGCTCTGGTCGAATGGGAACTCGATGTTCTTGGTGACCATGCCGGAGCGAGTTTCGACGTCCTGCCGAGCGCCCCAGACGTAGACCGTATCGTTGAGCCGGTCCCATTTCCGGTAGCCATCCGGCTGATCGACCGGCGGCCGGTTCCAGTTCCGTACCAAGAATTTTGGCCAAGTATCCTCGAAGCCTCTGATGAGCACGGCGTCCACCCCCCGCCGCACCTGCTTGTCCTGATTTCGGTATGCTTGAATCCTCTGCTGGACGGTCGGGGGCGGTGCGCCCGGGCGCGGCGTTACTCTCGGCACCAATCGCTCGAAGCTCTCCCACATTCGGCGCATGAAGTCCGTGTTGCCCGTCGTCATCTCGCGAAAGTACGGCAGGAGGTACGCGCCGTACTCGTGCTGCTCGCTCGCCTCGCTGTCGAGCGGCCGGTGCGGCAGCTTCAGGAACTCTCCCGCCTTGCTGTGCTCCGAGTCCTCCGTGGGGTAGACGAGGTTCTCCGCCCAGGTCGCGGTCGACTCCCGAATCCACTTCACGTCGCAGGCGACGGGCGTGTTGTACGCGAACTGGATCGCGTGAAACAACTCGTGCGCCGCAGTCGCGAGGATTCCATTGGTCCGCCGGTTTCCTACCAGCGGGTTGTTGCTGTCGATCAGGATGAACCGCGACTCGTGGCAATTGTTCTTCGGGTCGGATGACTTGGCCCAGCCATCCCAGAGGTCGGGTTTTCCCGTCAGCGGGTTGGGCTTGGGATTCCGAGGCGCATGGACGAGATAGAAATCGAGCGCATCGTCGCCTCCGTTCTTCAGGAAGGCCGCATCCGTCTTGGGCGTCTTTCCCATTAGCCTGGTCAGCTTGTCCCAGATGTTCGACGTCAGCGCGTTCGCCAGCGCTTGTGCCTTTGCCGCGTCGCCGGGATAGCGGTTCTGCGCCCAGACCTTCGCCTTTCCGGCCGCGGCGGGGAACGACCGCCATGCGCTCTGGCTGGTGCCCGGCGCGGCAGCCGCCGCAAAGCGCGCGAAGAACCCGTCGCCACCTCCGCGGCTGGAGTAGCCGCCGGCGCCATCCGGAGGCTTCGGAGCGTCGGGCGCCGGCTCCTGCCCGCTCACAGTGGCGAGCGTGATCCAGCTCCCCGGTTCGTCGGGGCGCATGAAGAACGGCGCCAGCTCGGAGCGAGTCTGTGGTGAAAACGTATCGAGCAGGGATCCGGCGATCGCGACCTCGGGCGGCGGTTCCGGGCGCGAGTCGGTGCCGCGATACGCCGCCGGCAGGCGCGAGTCCCCGAACGCGGCGAAGACCCGGTACTTGTGCGCCGTCTCTTCGTCGATGCGTTTCGCCTCGAGCGCGCGGTCGATGAGCTGGTAGCTGGTCGGCGCCGGCTCGGCCTGGCCAGGACCCTGCATGCCGACCGCCTGCGGACTGCCAACGGGCAGCGACGACGCAACGATGACGAACAGCGCGATGCTTCGCGATGGAGTCATGCGGCTCCTAGCGGTCCACTTGGGCCATGAGCTTCTGATTGTAGCGCGGGCCCGCCACCTTCTCGGGCGGCAATGCTGCGTCGAGAGCCGCGATGTCCTCCACCGAGAGCCTGACGTCCGCGCTCGCGACGTTCTCCTCGAGATAGCGCCGCCGCTTGGTCCCGGGGATTGGAACGATGTCCGGGCCTTTGTGCAGGAGCCAGGCGAGCGCGATCTGCGCGGGTGTCCCGCCTTTCCGCTCGGCCATGTCTCGGACCACTGACGCAGCCCGCATGTTCGCGTCGAAATTTTTTCCCTGGTAGCGCGGATCGTTGCGGCGGAAGTCGGTTTCCGGATACTCCTCGGCGCGTTTGACGGCGCCGGTCAGGAAGCCGCGGCCGAGCGGAGCAAATGGAACGAGACCTATGCGCAGCTCGCGCAGCACGCGAATGATGCGAGGCTCGAGGTTGCGCTCCCACAGCGAGTATTCGCTTTGCAGCACCGTGATTGGGTGTTCTGCGTGCGCACGGCGAATGGTGCGCTCGCCCGCTTCGGAGAGGCCGAGGAAGCGCACTTTGCCTTCGCGTACCAGGTCGCCCATCGTCCCGACGACATCTTCGATCGGCACGGCGGGATCCACGCGGTGCTGATAGAGGATGTCGATATGATCTGTCCCGAGACGGCGGAGTGATGCTTCCGCCGCTTCTCGGATGTGCGCCGGCCTGCTATCCAACCCCGTGATGCCGCTCTCGCCGAACCGGAAGCCGAACTTCGTAGCGACGATGACTCGCTCGCGTCGTCCCCCGCCCCCCCCGCCCCCCCCGAGCCTTCGGAGCGCTCGGCCGAGCAGCTCTTCGTTCGTGTAGGGACCGTAGGCCTCGGCGGTATCGAAGAACGTCACGCCGAGCTCGATGGCGCGGTGGATCGTTGCGATGGATTCTCGTTCGTCGCGCTCCTCGGCCGTGCCGTACGACTGGCTCATGCCCATGCAGCCGAGCCCGAGGGCGGAGACGGTGAGGCCTTGGGAACCGAGGGTGCGCGTGGGGAGCATGGTTGAAGAATCTAACAGCCGTGCATTCAGTCGCTGAGGAAACGTTCAACAGCTCTGGGGTCTCGAAATATCAGGACATCGGCTTTCGACGCGTGCTGGGCGATCGCCTGGTGTAGGAGCGGCAGGTACTTGCGGCGATACGCGAGTAGCCAACGCCAGAAGTCCGCGCGCTCGCGAGAGCGGTTGATTGCTTGCCAGGCGCAGCGGACGAGCGAGAAGTCCAAGACAATAACTGTGCCCGCCCTGCGAAGCCGAACCTGCACTGCGTCGTAAGGGCCCAAGTCGCCATCCATGATCCACTCTTCCTGATCGGCAAGCCGTTCCTGAACGGCGGACCATGACTCTCGGGGTGTTGGAAGCAGGCCTGGCTGCCAAAAGAGCTTGTCTAGCTCGATTACGGGAAGGTTGGTGATTGCACCCAACGCCCGAGCGAGCGTCGATTTCCCAGACGCGCCACGCCCGAGTATGACCACACGTTGCATGGGTGAGAATATGGCCGCGGCTTTCGGTCAAGCCGTCACAGCTGCGGGTGCCGGTCCCGCATCCACGAGCTGTTTCGTCACCGGTTCGATGCGGAAGTTCAGTCCTTCCAGCGTGCGTGAGCCCAGGAGAACCAGGTCGCTCGGCTCTCCAAAGACGACTTCATCCGCCGCCTTCTTGCCGGCAACGTAGACGAGCACGCTGCCTGTCCAGCGCTCCAGAATCGTTCCATTCACCTGGCGGAAACGCCATTGGTTGTTGCGCTCGACACGTAACGATTCGAGCACTTCAGCCGGGACCCAGCTCAACTCAGCCCCAGTATCGACGAGCACGGATCTGACTGTCCGTCGTGCACCCGGGCGCGCCGGATTCTCGATTTCCACATCCACCCGAAACGAGCCCATCTCGGTCGGCATAGTACCTCCGGAAGCTATGCCGAGTAGTACCATCGTATTGCAAGACGTGTCAATCCTGCGCGCGGACGCCAAGACGGTCTTTGGCGGAATCTTCACGATCCCCTTAAGCGCGGGTGGCTAGCCTCGTGGCAGACAGAACGAGGAGCCTCCATGCGCAAGCTTTCGATCACGGCGGCACTCCTGCTCGCTGCCGCCCCGCTCGCCGGCCAAAGCCGCGAGATTGTCGTGTCACTGTACGGCGGAGGGGCCGATCACCTCGCCGACCTGCAGGAGTCACCGCCGGCGTGGTTCATGCCCGGCTACTCCATCGGTGGCAGCGTCGGTGTCCGGCTCACCCACAACTTCGGCGTTCGCGGCGATGTGACGTACACGCGCAACCCCGTCGACGGCAGCGGCACTATGGCCGGCGGCGACGTGAACCGCTTCTACTACGGCGTGCACGCCGAGTACCGCTATCCGATGGGGAAGTGGACCCCACTCGTCTTTGGCGGGCTCGGCGCCGTGTCGATCGATCAGCTCAACCCCGAAGCTTTTGACCCGACGACGCGCCCCGCGGCGATGTTCGGTGGGGGCGTGTTCTACCAGATTCCGGCGTCGCGCGTGGAGATCATGGGCGAGATAAAGGGGCTGGCGTACAACTGGAACATGGCGGGCTTCGATCGCAACATGCTGGATGTGACGTATGTCGTGGGAGTGGCCTATCGGTTCGAACACAAGTCAGGTCGGTGATCCGGCTTCGGTTCGAGCATGCTCCGAAACAGCTCGCCCCCACAGCGAACTAGAAGCTAGTTTCAACAACGACGCCATGCCTACTCGCCGAGATTTTGTTGCAACTACCGCTGCGCTGCTGTTGCCTTGGCAGCGGGTGCAAAAACCGCCTCTCGGCTTCTCGACCCTCGGCTGCCCGACTTGGCCCTGGCCCAAGATCCTCGATTTCGCGGCCGAGCATCAGTTCGCCGCGGTGGAGCTGCGCGGCATCCAGACAAACATGGATCTCACCAAGGTGCCGGAGCTCGCGCCTGAACGGATCGCGGAAGTCAGACGACAGCTCCAAACACACGGGCTCGGCATCTCCTGCCTTGGCGCGTCGGCGAACATGCACGACATGGACCCGGTCAAACACGCCGCGCAGCTCGACGAGGCGCGGCGGTTCATCGATCTGGCCGAGGCCCTCGGCGCTCCGTACGTGCGCGTGTTCGGGAACGAGTACGTGAAGGATGTGCCGCGCGACCAGATGCTGGCGCACATCGCCGGCGCGCTGCGCGGTCTCGGCGACTACGCGCGTCCCAAGAACGTCACCGTCGTCATTGAATCGCACGGCGACTTCACTGACTCACGAGCGTTACTCGAGATCCTCCAGCGCGCCGACTCACCCAACGTGGCGCTGTTGTGGGATGCGCATCACACCTTCGTATCGGGCAGGGAGCAGCCGGAGGACACGGTGCGGCAGCTCGGTCGCTACATCCGGCACACGCATCTCAAAGACTCCGTCCCCGCGGGCAATGACCGCCGCTACGTCCTCACTGGAACTGGTGACGTGCCCGTGAAGCGGCAGATCGCGGCGCTTGCAAAGATCGGGTACCGCGGGCTCTACAGCTTCGAGTGGGAGAAGCGCTGGCACCCGGAGATCGAGGAGCCCGAGGTGGCGCTCGCGCAGTATGCCAAAGTTGCCGCGGGGTATTTGCGAGAGGCTGGTGATTGAAGGAGTTGGCGCATTCCCAGTGCGCGGCCTACGTTGGACGCGCATGACCGACCGCCGCTTGTTCTACTGGTCCCTCACCGCCGCCCTCGCGGGCTTTCTGTTCGGCTTCGACACCGTCGTCATTTCGGGCGCCGAGCAAACCATCCAGCAGCTCTGGAGCCTGAGCGCCGGCATGCACGGCATCGCGATGGGGGCCGCGCTCTACGGCACGGTGGTCGGCTCACTCGTGGGCTCCTGGCCCTGCGATCGCTTCGGCCGCCGGCCCACGCTGCTCGCCGTTGGCGTGCTGTTTCTCGCGTCGGCGATCGGCTGCGCGCTGGCCCCGAACGCACCAGTCTTCATCGTGGCGCGATTCGTCGGCGGCCTCGGCATCGGCATCAGCACCGTCGCGGCGCCGATGTACATCTCCGAGATCGCGCCACCCGAGCAGCGCGGACGACTCGCTGCGATGTTTCAGTTCAACATCGTGCTCGGCATCGTGATCGCATTCGCGTCGAACGCGGTGCTGGCCCGGATCGTGGGCGGACCCCAAGCCTGGCGCTGGATGCTCGGCGTGGCGGCGGTGCCTTCACTGATCTATTCGATCATGTGTTTCGGTTTACCGGAAAGCCCGAGGTGGCTGCAGATCCGGGATACGGGAAATGGGAAACGTGATGGATCGATGGCCGAAGGTTTCTGGAGCTGGCGGCTGCGCGTGCCGATCGCGCTCGCGTTCCTCGTCGCGTTCTTCAATCAGCTCTCCGGGATCAACGCCATCCTCTACTTCGCGCCGCGCATCTTCGCCCTGACGGGCCTCGGCGAGCAGGCGGCGCTGCTTCAGTCAGTTGGTATCGGGATCACGAACCTCGTGTTCACGTTCGTCGGGCTGTGGCTGATCGACCGGCTTGGGCGGCGCACGCTGCTGCTCATCGGCTCGATCGGCTACATCCTTTCGCTCGGCACATGCGCCTGGGCGTTCTACACGCATCACGAGTCCATCGTCCCAGCTTGCATCTTCGCCTTCATCGCGGCGCACGCGATCGGGCAGGGAACGGTCATCTGGGTGCTCATCTCCGAGATCTTCCCGAACCGCTACCGGGCGGCCGGACAATCGCTCGGGAGCGCGACGCACTGGGTGTTCGCGGCCCTGCTCACCACCGTGTTCCCGCTGATGGTCAGCGCATTCCACCCGGGGACCATCTTCTTGTTCTTCTGCGGCATGATGGCTCTTCAGCTCGTCTGGGTGCTGACGATGGTCCCCGAAACGAAGGGCGTCCCGCTCGAGGAGATTCAACGACGACTCGGCCTGTCATCGTAGGCGCGGGCGAGGTGCTGTGGGACGTGTTCCCGGACGACGAACACTTCGGCGGGGCGCCCGCGAACGTCGCCGTGCATGCCGCGGCGTTGGGCGCCGAGGCGTGGATGGTGAGTGCGGTCGGGCGGGACGTGCGTGGCGAGGTCGCACTCGCGCGGCTGGCCGCCGCCGGTGTGGAGGCGAGCGCCGTCGCCCGCCTGGCCGAGTATCCAACCGGCGTCGTGGAGGTCAGCGTCGATGCGTCTGGATTGCCGAGCTACGAGATCGCGGAGGAGAGCGCGTGGGACTATGTGCGGTGGACGGCCCTCGTCGAACGCGCCGCGCACCGCGCGGACGCGATCTGCTTCGGCACGCTCGCGCAGCGATCGCCTATGTCACGCGCGACAATCCGCCGCGCCGTTGCCGCAACCCGCCAGGATGCCTGGCGCCTTTTCGACGTGAACCTGCGGCAGGACTATTACGACGCGGATGTGCTCGTCGCGTCGTTGGACCTGGCCAACGCCGTGAAACTGAATGAAGAGGAGCTGCCCACGGTGGCGCGCGTGTGCGGGTTGGAGATCGCCGCGCCGGTAGATCAGTTGCGCGCACTGTGCGAGCGGTCCGGACTCCGGCTTGCGGCGTTGACCCGTGGAGCCTTCGGATCTCTGCTCGTCACGGCGGATGGCGTATGGGAGTCGCTCGCGCCGAGAACAGAAATCGTGGACACAGTCGGTGCGGGCGATGCCTTCGCCGCCACCCTGCTCGTGGGGATCCTGGCTGGCCGGCCCTTGGGAGAAGTCAACGAGCGCTCGAACGCGGTGGCTGCTTACGTGTGCTCGCAGCCGGGGGCGACGCCGCCGATTCCTGATGAGTTGCGGTGGAAATAGTGAAATCGATCTCTCCTTCTTCTTTCTTTCTTCCTTCGCTGCGCTCAGGACGGCTCTGAGCGAAGCGCGACAGCGCGCGTAGTAAAGGATCTGGCTGACGGCCGACCGAAAAGCAGATCCTTCGCGCCTTCGAAGGATCTGGCTGACGGCCGACCGAAAAGCAGATCCTTCGCGCCTTCGGCGCTCAGGATGACAAGCGCGCTCTTGCTTATTGCAAAAAAAAAATGAGAGAAAAAAGACGCCCAGTGCGCGTGATTATGCGCCAGCGTTGTGAAAAACAATGATGGCCTCTCGGTTCAGATCGATGATGCTAATAGATGATGCGAACGTATTGGGTGTACATCATGGCAAGTCGCTCGCGCGTGTTATACACAGGCGTGACCAATGATCTCGGGCGGCGCGTGAATGAGCACAAGCAGAGCCTCATCCCTGGCTTCACCCAGCGCTACCGGATTACCCGGCTTGTCTACTTCGAGGAGCATGCGGACATCCGCGAAGCGATTGCGCGGGAGAAGCAGATCAAGGGGTGGGTGCGATCCCAGAAGATCAAGCTAGTTGAAGAACGTAACCCTACCTGGGACGATTTGGCGGAGGGCTGGTACCAGAAGCGAATCTCACCCCCCTAACCTCTTCCCTTTTTTTTTCTCTTGTCGAAGCGCCGAGCAGCCTGTCATCCCTTCGCTGCGCTCAGGGCGGCTCTGAGCGAAGCGCGCGACAGGTCAAAAGCAGGTCCTTCGCGCGCGCTTGCCGCGCGCGCTCAGGATGACAACCGCGCTTGCGTTGTGAGAGAAAAAAGAAGGAAGAAGGATGGGAAAAGCAGGCGGATCTAGGCCTTGATGGGCTCGTCGCGCGCGCCGCTGCGCCGCTGGACGTAGGCCCGATAGCCGCACGAGCACTGCTCCACCGCGCGGCCCGCTCGGTCGGTCTTGAATTCGAGGACCTCACGACAGGCGGGACACCGCCCCGATTGATCGGCCACCAGCCCGAGCCGCTCAGCTGTGCGGTTCACGCTAGCGCCGCGAGCTGGAGCGGATGTCGTAGGCATCGCGCAGGAGCTCGCCACCGAGCGCCGGAGCGACCCCGTACACGACAGCATGTTCACAGGTGCACAGCGCGCTACGCGGCACGACCGGCGGAGTCGCGGTATTCGGCTTCCGGTATATGGTGCCTGCTGGATCGGCGATGAACCCGCCGCAGACGTCACAATGAATGGTAGGCATCGCACACGATAGCGGTTGGTCCCACGATTGTCACGCATTTGCCGCCACTTGAGCACAAGTTGGGCGCGCGAGTGGTGGTCGCGAAGCGACGGCGGGGTGCGGCGGCGGCGTGGTAAAGCGGCGGCGAGGTGAGGCGGCGGCGAATTAGGGAGTCGCCACGCCCGCTCCTCCGGCCTTCACATACCGGTCGAGAAACTCCAGCGCCGTGCGATTGGCCTTGATCCTGTTCTCCTTCTTGATGAACCCATGCCCTTCATCGGGGAAGATGACGTACTCGGCGACGCCGCCGCGTTGGCGCACGGCCTCCACGATCTGATCCGATTCGACCTTGAGCACGCGCGGATCGTTCGCGCCCTGGAGCACCAGGATCGGTTTGCGGATCTGATCCGCGTGGAACAGGGGCGAAACCCGATACAGGCGCACTGAGTCGGCGCTGTTGGGGTCGCCGAGCTCGTCGTACAGCGCCTTGCGGAATGATTCCCACCACGCAGGCACGCTGCGCAGCGTGCGCACCCAATTCGAGATCCCGAAGAAATCGACGCCGGCCGCGAACGTCTCGGGCCGGAACGTGACCCCCGCGAGGGTGAGATAACCGCCGTAGCTGCCACCGGCGATCGCGACGCGATTGGTGTCCACCGAGCCGAGGCCGGCGAGGTAGCGCTTGGCCCACACGATGTCGTCGAGGTCGGCCTCGCCGTGGCGCCGGTCGTCCTGCTTCTCGAACGACTTGCCGTAGCCGCTCGAGCCACGGTTGTTCACGGCGAGCACGGTGTAGCCGTGATTCGTCAGGTACTGTAGAAACGCACTGTAGCCGACGCGGGACTGACCGCCCGGACCGCCATGAATCCAGAGCACCGCCGGTGTGCCACGGGCCGCGGTTTTCGGCCGATAGAGCAGGGACGGAACCTTGACCCCGTCATAGGACGCGTAGCGCACGACCTCGGCATCCACGAGATGCGCGGCGTCGATGTCGGGACTCAGGTTTTGCGTCAGGCGCCGCAGCGCGCGCGTGCAGAGGTCCATGACGTGGAGGTTGCTCGGCGCGCGACTGCCGTTGATGTACAGCGCCATGGTCCGCTCATCGGGTGAGATCTCGACACCGGTGATCTCGCCGTCAGGGACCTTGGGCAGCGGCACGCGGCGTCGCGTTGCCGTTTCGTACAGCCGGATCTCCGTATGACCATCGACATTCAACCCGGTAATCGTGTACTTCCCGCGCTTCGACTCGAAGCCGAACCACACGTCCCAATCGGCTCGCTCGATGGTGTCGCGCTTCCCGGTCGCCAGCTCGTAACGCGCGAGCCAGGCGTACTCACCGCCCTCATCGGTCGTGTAGTACAGGTAGCGGCTGTCGCGGCTGAACGCCGACGGGTTGATCAGCACGTCGCCCTGATGCGGGCTGATTTCGCGGATCTCTCCAATCTGCATGTTGCGGATGTACAGCTCGTTGTTATGCGCGTTGATCGAGCGCTGCAACGCCATCCAACGGCCATCGTGCGACGGCAGTGTACTGCTGTACCCGGTGGTGTCTTTGAACATGAGCCGCGGCGTGAACGTGGCCAGCGGCATCTCGTACACGTCGAAGTAGCGGCGGTCGCGGCCATTGGTCGAGAAGTAAAAAGACGTATCACCGCGTGCCCAGTCGATGAAATTGGCCTTGAGGCTGTCGCCGGGCGTCAAGTCACGCGCCGTGCCGGTGGTGTCGAGCAGGTAGATGTGATCGTTCTCGTTGCCGCCGGGCCCTTGCGAGTACAGCAGGCGGCGGTCACCGGGCAGATAGCCGATGGTGAAAATCCCGTCGGTCGTCGAGTGCGTGAGCGCTTCTGGTTTGCCGCCACCCGTCATCGGCACGGCATACGCGTTGAACACCCCCGACTGATCGCTCGTGACGAGGATCGATTTCCCGTCCCGGGAGAACGAGGCGCCGAACATCGACGTCGTGTTCATGAATTGCTCGATGGTGTACTCGGGCACTGAGCGGGCGGCGGTGGGGGGACCGCGGTGGCTTGCGCGTCGAGCACGCTGGGTACGCCGAAGAGGCCGAGCAGGGCGGGGACGAGGCGGACAGGACGCATGACGACTCCGAACTGGGAAGCTGACGAATCTAGCGATGAGGTGAGGCGGCGGCGAGGTGAGGCGGCGGCGAGGTGAGGCGGCGGCGTGAAGAAGCGACGGCGAGGGGTTAAGGGTTGTAACCGCTCTTGGCGAGGATCTCGTCGGGATTTCGCAGCGCCAAGAGCTCGCGCACCGCGGCGCGCTTATCCCTCGCGCGATTGTAGTAGGCCTGCGCGATGCGAGACCCGACGAAGTAGCCGATGTCGGTCGCACCGTGGTTGCTGTCCGGCGGGACGCGGCCGTTATACATCCATTTGGTGATCGTGGAATCGGTCGCCATCTCATCCTGGAAGTCGAGCCAGACTTCATGCTCGTGCGCGAGCCCGTAGCGTCGTCGCGGACTGTCTGCGAGGTAAGGGCCGACGGCCAGCTCGGCGAGGAAGTCGGCCGTGCCTTCGCCGATCGCCTGTCGCAGCAGCGTGTTCTTTTCTCCTTCAGGGCGCGGTGCTTGTTGCGTATGCACCGCTTCGTGGATCACCAATCCTGGCAGAGTGGCGAAGGTGAGCGTCCGAAACGTGGCTAGGCTCCACGCCGGCAGCTCGTCGCGCGGTGTGGTGGAATCGCCCGCGTATTGCTCGGTCCCGATCATCATGCCGGACCAGCCGGTGGTTCCGCCGGTCGACGTCGTGCCGATGAGGAAGTAGATGTCCGGGAATTTCGCCGCCGGGTAGAGCTCCGTCAGTTTCGTCAGCCCGCGCCGGATGTCGGACGTCACCTGTGATGACGTGTCGACGGAAAGCGTCCGCGCCCGTATGGCGGCGTAGTAGCGGGGAAACTTGCCCATCCAGGAAACGAGCTCTTCAGCGGCGTTGTGCTCGACGAGTGGCTCCATGGCGCGATCGAGACTGTCGCGTCCGGGCGTGCCGCGCGGCAGGCGCCGGAGCGAATCCATGCGCGCGGCGGTCCATCCCGCGGCGATCATGCGCGCGCGCACCGTATCTCTGTTCGAGATCCGTATCCACATGAAATTGCGCAGCCCCGGCGATCCCGGCTGCAAATACACCGTCTGGAAGACCCGGACGCGCTCGGCCGAGTCCTTGCCGGCGGCGAGGTCGTAGGCGCGCCAGAAGTTTGGGATGTCGGAGGTAATGAGGCGGACGGAGTCGGCCTGCGCCGTCAGGCAGGTTACGGCGAGAACGAGCGAGAACACGTCGGAATGATACCCGCGCACCGAGTCGTCGGGTGCGCTCGCGCACCAGGAGTCATTTTCCCCTAAAAGCAGGTCCTTCGCTACGCGCGCTCCGCGCGCTCCGCTCAGAGCCTGCCCTGAGCGCAGCGAAGGGATGACAAGCGCCGCGCGCTTTGTGGCGGAATAAAGCTTGGATTGACGTCGCGGTGCGGTGAGGCGGTGGCGAGGTGAAGCGGCGACACATCATTCTCTGACGCTCTCCAAAAAGCGGCGCGCCGCGGCCAACTCGGGGCGATCCCGATCCGCTCGTTGCCACAGCCTCAGGAACTCGGTGTAGCGTGCGGTCGCCGTCTCTCGGTCGCCCAGCAGCTCCGCGGCGCGGGCGATCCCATAAACTGCCTTCGGGCGCCCGGGCGTCCGCTTGAGGGCTTCCTCGAAGTGCGTGCGCGCCTCCGTCGGCCGACTGATCTCCAGCAGCATCATCCCATAGAGCTCATGAGCCGGAATGATGGGGTAGGGCGGCTGAGAAGGCGCCGAAATCGAATCCTCGATGGCGACCGCCTCGTCCATCCGGGCCAGCGCGCTCGCCGTGTCTCCCGCTGCCTGCGCGGCAAGCGACGCCGCTTCCCGGGCCTGGATCGCTATGATCTGTTGGGCGAAGGGATGCCGGCCGGGCTGGACCGCTAAGCCCGAGATGGTTGCGGCCGCGGCCTGCGCCCCCGCGACGTCGCCCCGCCTGGCGGCCGCCATGCCGTCCACCTGCGCTTTCATCGCCACGAAGTCGCGCGAGGGCGCGACCAGCGGCACCGTTCCCGCCTTGCTCCACTCGCCCGCCTCCACGATGTAACGGGTCAGCATGTCGAAGTAGCCGTAGGCCACGCGGTCTGGTAGCGCGTAGATCGTGCGGCCCCGGACGTGCCGGGCTTCGAGGTCGGGTTGGTCGGGCGCGGTCGTCTTGCTCGCCAGCGCCTGATATTGTCGCGCGATGAGGTCCGTCGTGCGCCAGGCGTCCTTGTAGCGGCCCTGCTGGAGGTAGGCGTACTGAAGGTAGTTCAGCGCGTGGAAATCGCGGTATTCGCCGCCCTCCCCATTGCGGGCGACGTCCGCCTCCGAGCTGCGCCACGCGTTCTCGTTGGTCGCCGCCGATTCGTCCCAATGTCCCAGCCGGGTGAAGATGTGCGATGGCATGTGCTGCGCGTGCGGGACCGCGGCCGCCGCCTTGGCATAGGCTCGCGCCGCGCGCAGACCCTGGGCGGCGTGCGACGGGTCGTCGTACACGTGGATCAGGTAGTGCAGGACGCCCGGGTGCTCGGAGTTGCCGGCATAGACCTCCTCGAACAGAGCCGCGGCGATCGCCTGCTGCTCGAACCCCCGCGTCCCTTCTCTGATCGTGCCCAGGATCGAGAGCCCGTAGAAGAGCCTGGTGTTCTCGTCGGGATATCGCCGGTGCAACGCCTGCATGGCGTCCCGGTACGCCCCGTCCCGCTCCGCCTTAGACGCGGCACCGCCGTCCCGATAGAGGGCCGCGGTCGCGTCCAGGTACATCCGCTCGCGTCCGGTGTCGGCGGGAGGAGCGAGCCGCAACCCGTCCTGGACCAGGGCCCACGCGGCGGCGAGGTCCGCAGGCGTGGGCGCGTCCCAGAAGGGGTGGTTGTACGTCATCGCCGCGCCCCAATAGGCCAGCCGGCAGCTCGGCTCTGTCCGGATCACATCCTTGAAGGCCTGAAGGGCGCGGGCGTACCAGAAGTTGTGCAGCAGAGCGAGGGCGCGATCGAAATCCGCGGCCACCGCGGGGGCACACGAGGTCTCCATGTGGACCCGGCCGAGTCCGTCGCCGTGCCCACTGGCGCCCTGAGGGTGCTGGGCGACCAAGGGAGCGATGGGGAGGATCAGCAGCAGAAGAAGGAGGAGCACGCGCGCTAGCGGAACGTCGCTCCCGGGCGGCGGTCGTCGCGCACGAATCGGTCGCGGGCGGGCATCTTCACGCGCGGCAGGCTCGCGGCATCCAAGACCGTGGCAGGAGTGATGATTTCGTTCTCGCTCAGGATCCACGCGACCACGGCGTAGATCTCGCCGGGCTCGAGGGAGCCGGGGGCGGTCGGCGGCATTGCGCGATTGATGTAGTCGTAGAGGGTCGTGGCGTAGGGCCAGTAGTTCCCCACGGTCTTCACGTGCTGGACGCCCTGCCCGAACGGGAAGCCTTCACGCGGCTCCCGCCCGACCAGTGCCGGTGCGACGGGGAGACCCTCACCCCGCACGCCGTGGCAGCCGGCGCACTTGGCCGCGAAGACGCGGGCTCCTTCGACTGCCGTGCCCTGGCCGGCGGGAAGTCCTTCGCCGGACGGGTTCACGTCGATGTCCCAGGCCGCGATCTCGGCAGGCGTCGCCGGTCGCCCCACTCCGTAGCGGGTCGAGCCCTGTCTCTCGGTCCGGGAGGCCACTCCCGCGAGCAGGACGCAGCCGAGCATGGCCGTCAGCGCCATCGTCCTCGTGCGGCTCATGCTTCCACTCGGTAGACGACCTGTCCGTCTCGCTCCACGCTCCAGCCGCAGATGAAGTTGAAATGGTAGTCCGTGCCCGGCCCGCGCTTCTGCCGAAACTCCGCGAGTGTCGGCTGGGTGGAGCCGGTCTCATCGGTGGCGCGGCTCAGGAGGGTGGCGGGACCGCCGGTCCACCGCCACATGTGGGTGAACCGGGTATGTGCTTTGGAGAGCACCGGCTCTTGGAGCTTCGCGGCGGCCCAGGTCGCTCCTCCATCGGTGCTCACCTCGACCTTGGCTACCTTCCCGCGCCCGGTCCAGGCGATCCCCGACACCTGCACCCAGCCCTCGCGGTCGAGTCGGACTGGATGCGCCGGGTTGGTGATGATCGACTTCACGTCCATGACGAAGCTGAACTGGCGCGCGCTCCCGTTGGGGAGCGGATCGGTGTACTTGCTGGTCTCGTCGCGCGACATATTCGGCTGGGCGATCAGCTCCAGGCGGCGCAGCCACTTGACGTTGGCGTTTCCCTCCCAGCCCGGCAGCAGGAGCCGCACGGGGTACCCAGCGGCCGGCCGGAGCGGCTCACCGTTCTGGGCGTAGACCAGCAAGGCATCGTCCATCGCCTTCTCGAGCGGAATGCTGCGGGAGAGCAGCACGGCGTCACCGCCTTCGGCCAGGACCCAGGTGGCGCCGGGTCTGACGGCGACTTCGTTCAGCACTGTGGCGAGACGGACGCCGGTCCACTCCGTGTTGCTCGTGAGGCCGTCGATGAGCTGAGGCGTCAGCTCCCGTTTCGGAGACCGGTAGGCCGCGCGGCCGTTGCCGGAGCACTCCAGGAAGTAGACCCGGCTCAGCGAGGGGAGCCGCTCGAGGTCAGTCAGGGTCAGCACCGTAGGCCGCTCGACTAGTCCATGGACCAGCAGGCGGTATGCTTTCGGATCGATCGTCGGGACACCGCCGTGGTGCCGCTCGAAGTGGAGATCGGTCGGAGTGATGGTGCCGCTGAACTGTTGCAATGGACTGAAGGAGGCGCCTGTCAGCTGGCCGGTGGGCGTGCGCGCCGGCTTTTCGAACGGCGAGCGCTCGCTGAGGGCGGAGGTCGGCTGCCCCGGTGTCCGGGGTTCCTGGGGGTTGGCCGGGGCCTTGCCCTCCTGCCCTCCGATCGCGTCGGAGAGTGGAAGCGTGCCGAGTAGTGCGGCGCCGGCCGTGGCCGCCGTTCCGGCGAGAAGGTCACGGCGGGTGATTTTAGGGGAATCTGGCGACGGTTTCTTGGACATTTGGCCAAGGATATGGCGTGGGGCTGGGTTCCACCAGATGGTGAAACGGCGGTCTCCTCGGGCCTTCGGCTTCTCTTTCCCTTTTTTTTCAACGCGAGCGACGGCTTGTCATCCTGAGCGAAGCGCGCGTCAGCGCGCGTAGCGAAGGACCTGCTTTTGGGCGAGCGCGCGTCAGCGCGCGTAGCGAAGGACCTGCTTTTGGGCGGAGCGCGCGTCAGCGCGCGTAGCGAAGGACCTGCTTTTGGGCGAAGCGCGCGTCAGCGCGAGTAGCGAAGGACCTGCTTTTGGGCGGAGCGCGCGTCAGCGCGCGTAGCGAAGGACCTGCTTTTTGGGCGAAGCGCGCGTCAGCGCGCGTAGCGAAGGACCTGCTTTTGGGCGGAGCGCGCGTCAGCGCGCGTAGCGAAGGACCTGCTTTTTGAGCTGCCGAGTGAAACGAAGGGATCCGAGCTCCATCAAAAGCAGGTCCTTCGCGCGCGCTTGTCGCGCGCGCTCAGGATGACAGGCGCGGCTCGGACTATTAGAGAAAAGGATAGAGAGGGAAGGCGGCGGCGAAGGGGGCGACTGCATGCGGAAAACCCAGAACTCGCGCGCTCCCGCACAAAGTTGCAACTTGCAGACGTCGAGAGGCTCCCAGTTGCGAGGTCGTACGGCGTTGCCATGACGGCTCAAGACCAGGAACACGCTCAGGCGCTGCGAGAGCTGGAGGTACTCCGCTCCCGCATCGCGGCATTGCAGGAGACTGAGGCCGAGCACGCACGCGCAGAGCAGGCCTTGCGAGAGAGCGAGGCGCGCTACCGCACGTTGTATAACGACACGCCCGTGATGCTGCACTCGATCGGTGATGACGGACGGCTCGTGGCCGTCAACGATCACTGGCTCAAGGTCATGGGCTACGAGCGCAGCGAGGTGCTTGGCCGTCTCGTGACCGAGTTTCTCGCCGAGGACTCGCGCCCCGGGGTGCTCGCCGCCGTCGCGCGGCTTCGAGAGACCGGGAAAATCATCGACCATGAGTGCCGCTTCGTCCGCCGAAGTGGAGAGATGATCGACGTGCTGGTCTCGGCCCGCGCGGAATTCACCGAAGCTGGCCGCATCGATCACTCCCTCGCCGTCCTCACCGACGTCACCGCCAGGAAACGGGCTGAAGCAGCGCTCCGGGGCAGCGAGGTTCGGTTGGAGGCGGCTCTACACTATCGTGCGTTGCTCGCGATCAACAACGCCGTCATCACAAATCTGACCCAGGATGCGCTCTGTCACGCAGTCGCCGAGGCCCTGCGGCCGGTCGTTTCCTTTGACAATATCGCCTTCACGCTCTATCAGCCGGAGAGGGGGACATTTCGTTACGCGGTCATGGAGAAGCAGTTCCAGGGGGACTTTTTCCGGACCGGGCAAGAGTTCGCGCGCAGCGAAACCGTCTCGGCCTGGGTGTTCGATCATCAACGGCCTGCCGTGCGCAGCGATCTCGAAACCGAACAGGAGTATTCCAACGATCGCCGTCTTCTAGCGGAAGGCATCCTTTCCTACTGCATTGTGCCTCTGATCACCAGGGGCGTGAGCATCGGCACGCTCAACGTGGCGAGCAAGACCAAGAATCGATACTCCGACTCCGACGCGGCTTTCTTGCAGGAAGTGGCGAACCAGGTCGCGCTGGCCGTGGAGAACATGAAGTCGTATGAAGAGATCGCAGCGCTGAAGGCGAGACTCGAGAAGGAAAATGTCTACCTCCAGGAGGAGATTCGCAGCGATCACCATTTCGAAGAAATCGTCGGCAACAGTCCGGCCCTCTGGGCCATACTAAGGAAGGTGGAACAAGTCGCTCCGACGAACGCAACCGTGCTCATCTACGGAGAAACCGGGACCGGGAAGGAGCTGATCGCGCGGGCGATCCACGACCGCAGCCCCCGGAAGGATCGTCCCCTCGTCAAGGTGAACTGCAGCGCCATCTCGGCGGGTCTGGTAGAGAGCGAGCTGTTCGGTCACGTCAAGGGAGCCTTTACCGGTGCCATCGAACGGCGGCTCGGTCGCTTTGCACTCGCCGACGGGGGCACGATCTTCCTCGACGAAATCGGAGAGCTTCCACTGGAGACGCAGGTGAAGCTGTTGCGCGTCCTCCAGGAACGCGAGTTCGAGCCGGTGGGCGGCAGCAGGGCGGTGCAGGTGGATGTGCGGGTAATCGCGGCGACCAACCGCAATCTCGAGGAGGCCGTGCGCGCCGGCGGTTTCCGCTCCGACCTCTTCTACCGCCTGAACGTCTTCCCGATCGAGGTCCCGCCGCTACGCCAACGTGCATCCGACATCCCGCAGCTGGCGATGTTCTTCCTCGCTCGCTGCTCCAAGAACGTTGGCAAGGCAATGACGGGGATCTCCCAGGACACCATGGCCCGGCTCGCGAGCTACGCGTGGCCGGGGAACGTCCGTGAGTTGGGAAACCTCGTGGAGCGGGCAGTGATTCTCTCGCCCAGCTCGATCCTCGAGGTGGAGGATGGCCTCCTGCCGGTGAGGGCCTCCGGCGTTTTCAACGCCCCCCCCGCCCCGCCCCCGGCCAGCAGACCTTCTGAATCGGCTCCGCTTTCCGGCTCGGCTCCCCCCTCCGCGGTGCGTACTCTGGAAGAGGTCGACCGAAGTCACATCGTCGCCGTCCTGCGGGCAACGGGCGGAGTCATCGAGGGACCCAAGGGGGCAGCGAAGATTCTTGATCTGCATCCCAACACCCTTCGACACCGGATGCGGAAGTTGGGGATCACACCCGCCGCGCACCGCCAGTCGTAGTTGTCCTGCCCCGACACCAAGTCACCGTCGTTCCGCCCAGACACCAGGTCACCGAGACAGAGTAGCCGACGGCGCGCAGCAGCTGGGCGACGTGCAGCGCCGTTTCCCGATCGGCGAAGCGCCTTGGCCTGATCGGCCGCTGGTGAGGATCCAAACCACGGACGGCGAATGGCCGGTCTGGTGAGGGCTCAAGGTTCTCGATCTGCACGCACGTCAGCAACGCACGAGCAGTGCCACGACCGCCCGCCGGCGCGCCAAGGTTTGCCGGCCGGCACCGATCCGCTCGCCACCACCATCAGTCGTAGTTGGACTCACCACCGCCCGTAGTGCGCTCCGAGCCGTTGTGGGTAGCGCAAGACTTCATCGAAATCCCTCGCTGGCATGTGATGTGCCCCTGTGTTGCCTGAGGCGCGCGAGCGCAAGGACCAGACTCTGTAAGGGGGACGCTATGCCGGAATCGCTGCGGACCAGACTCGAACGCTGGGGCTTCAACCTGTTTCCTGCGTTTCGGGGTACGGGGGCCCGAATCACCTATATCGCGGACCACCATCGCGAAGTCCGCGTCGTGCTGCCGTTGAGCTGGCGCACCCGCAATTACGTCGGCACCATCTTTGGCGGAAGTATGTACGGCGCGATCGACGGCATCCACATCGTCATGCTGATGAAGAACCTGGGATCGGCCTTCCAGGTCTGGGATAAGGCCGGCTCGATCCGGTTCCGCAAGCCGGGACGATCCAGGCTCTACGCGCACGTCAACCTGGCGCCGGAGGAGCTCGACGCCATTCGCGCCGCTCTCGAGACCGACAACTCGGTCGATCGAACGTACCGGGTGGAACTCACCGATCGCGACGGGACTGTGCACGCAGAGATCGAGAAGATCGTGCATATCCGCCGGCGGGAGCGCAGCCTTGGCGCGGTCACGACTACTGGTACTTGACGACTACGAAGGGCGGAGCGAAGGGGCGGCTTGGCCCCAGGAGCGTGACCGGAGTGCTCAAGATCTCGGATTTTGGAACGGACCTGGACGTTATCCTGCGGCTCGATGGTCAGGTGGCGGGGCGTTGGGTCGAGCTACTGCGGAGCTCGTGTGAGTTGGCGCTCCGTAGAGGCGCGCGGCTCACACTCGATCTTGGCCACGTGTCCTTCGCCGACGAGGGGGGGATTGTCCTGCTCACGAGCCTGATTGAGCGGCGGGTTCGACTCGTCAACGCCTCGCCATTCATGGCAGAGCAGATGAAGAGAGCAAGGCCCTGAAGAACCCCAGTATGCCTACTTCATGGCCAGCAGCGTGTGCGGTTGTGCTGATCCTCCGCGCTTCCGGCGCTGCCCCCTCGACTGCCGCCAGAGGGTCGGCCCCAACGTTCGAACAGGTGAAGGAATGGGTGGCCGCCTACCGGGCAGCGCATCCGGGACGTGGTGGGAAGGACTGGGACATCAATGCGAAATCGCCAGCCGAAATTGCGGGCGATCCGGCGGCGAAGCGGCTCCTGTCGATCTGCGGCCCAGACCAGCGACCGGTGATCCCCTTGTTGGCCTGGGAGTATGGAGGCTTCGATCACCAGTGGGTTGATCCGAAAGCGTCGGCTCTGGTCTATTGCGTCTATATCCCGGTGGCCAAGCCGTCGTCACACTGGCGATTCGACGAAGCCAACAACCGTATCGTAGCTGATGTCTACGTGCTGTTTCCCGATCAGAACCCATGTAAGGACAAGAAGGGCAAGGACCAGGTGGCGGCGTGTATTGGTGACGCCGGCAATTTTGAAATCCTCGTGGACACTGCCAGCCTGAATGACGGAAGGGATGTCGGGCTGAACGTCAGTGAGGCCTCGACGGAATTGAGATTGGTGCTGCCTGACGGGACCAAAGTGCAACTCCTAGTCGCTACATAGACGATGAAGCGGCGCCGAGGTGAAGCGGCGGCGAGGTGAAGCGGCGGCGTGGAAACAGTAGAGGAGCTCGAATGTCCTTTAGGACAATGCCTGCCGAGCACAGGCTTTAGCCTGTTGAACAAAAACACACGCTGATGCCGGAAGAGTTCGTCAGGTTCCACGAGTTCCAGTGATTGTTATTCACACCCTAAAGGGTGTGCTCGGCAGACGTTGTCCTGAAGGACAGGTCTTGCTCAACTCTTCCGACTCTGCTGGCGAGTACGACTCTGACCGCTCGGTGCCGCCGAGCATAGATTGCGCGTGATCGCGTAACGGGGATGCAATGAACGGGTTACGGTCTGGCTACGGCCCCCCCGCAGATTCGGGGATGGGTACGTTCAGGGTCTCCATGCAACTCGCTGGCGTTCGCGGAGGGCGCTTCGAGGTCATAGAGGCTCTGGTGGATACCGGCGCCTCGTACAGCTGGATCCCGCGCGACGTGCTCGATGGGCTCGGCGCGCAGCCCGATGAGGAACGCGTGTTCCTACTGGCCGATGGCCGCGAGGTCCGCTATCCCATTGCCTGGGTGCAGGTCAAACTGGGAGACCGCATCCAGCCCACGCTCGCCGTGTTCGGCGACAACGGTACGGAGCCGATCCTCGGAGCCTTCACGCTCGAGGGCTTTGGACTCGGGGTCGATCCGGTCAATCGTCGTCTGATCCCGGTTCCGGGTTTGCTCAAGGCTGCCCCCGCGCCTTGCGCAAAGCGTCCTCGACCATGAGCAGCTCGCCGAGGTTGGTCTTCGTGAGCAGCCCCACGAGCTGACCGTTGGACAACACAGGGAGCATCTGGCGCTGTTGGAGGCGCGCCAGCACACCGTCGAGCATGTCGCGCGGGCCGGCGGTCTCGAAGTCGCGCTGCATGACGTCGCCCACGCGCACCTCCACCCCGCGTTCGGCGAGCGCCTTGAGCAGGTCGGCGCGGGTCAGCACCCCCGCCAAGCGACCTCCCTCGACTATCGGGAAATCCTCCTGGAAACCGGCCAGGACGTGCTGGACCGCGAGGCTCAATGGATCGTCGGGCGCGAGGGTGCGAAAGTCGGTGATCATGGCGCGCTGGACGGGGATGCGCTCAACGGCCGCGCGCACCTGCACGCTTGCCGCTTCTCCCGCCGCCCCCATCCAAACAAACAGGGCGATCAACACGAGGAAGGGGTTGTTGAACAGGCCATAGAACCCGAAGATGACCGCCATGGTCTGCCCCACGGTCGCCGCCACGCGGGTTGCGCGCGCGAAATCCATCCGCATCGCCAGGAGCGAACGCAGCACCCGGCCGCCGTCCATCGGAAACGCCGGCAGCATGTTGAACACCGCGAGAGAGACGTTGACCCACAGCATCTGGCTGAGGAAGCTCCCGCCCACACGGGTCACTTCGGTGACGGGCGCGATCCCGGCGCCGAGTTGCAGCAGCCCGAAGAAGAGCGCGGCGAGCACGACGTTGACCGCCGGTCCCGCGAGGGCGACGAGCAGCTCCTGGCGCGGGTCGTCGGGCAGGCGCTCCAGGCGTGCGACGCCGCCGATGGGGAGCAGGGTGATGTCGCGGGTCGGAATGCCGAAGCGGCGCGCCGTCAGCGCGTGTCCCAGCTCGTGCAGCACCACGATGGCGAACAGGCAGAGGATGAACGCGACGCCGATCAGGGCATCGGCGACGCTGCGCCTGGCGGCGTAGTAGCTGATGGCTACCCAACCGACGAGGAGCAGGAACGTGACGTGCATGTAGAGATCGATGCCGGCGACGCGCCCGATGCGCCATGACCACTTCATGATCGCAACATATCCCCGAGATGAGGCGGCGGCGAGGTGAGGCGGCGGCGAGGTAAGGCGGCGGCAAAAACTGTCGCGAGCGTCCTGATCACCTGCTCATGCTGTCCTCAATGCAAATCAAGTGTCCTTGGATCAAGCTGACGGGCGTCGCGATCGAACCGCAGCGCATTGCGATCGGTCGAGCGGGTGTTCCGTTGGACGGTGCGAAGACCGCGATCGGCCTACGCCTTGGTACGATCGGTCTGATGGTGATCCCGATCGAGCTGAAGCGCACGCCGTTCGAACGTACGGGCGCTGCGATGGAACTTTTGTGGAACCTTTTCGCCCGCTCGGGCGTCGCGAGCGATCGCGCGCGGACCTCGACAATCGCTGGCGGATCTCGACCCACCTACAGGGCATCCCGATCGAACGTGACCGCATGCCGTGTCGAAATGTGAGGACAACGATCGGGGCACGAGGGCTCGCGGTTGGGTGAGCGCGCGGTGCGCGGCGCGAAGGATGTCCTCCGCGAGGGACATGAGGAAGCGCGAGTGAGCACGAGTTTGTGTGGCGCGATTTATCCCATCCCTCGGCGTCGGAGAGGGTGGTCCTCACCCCCTGACCCCCTCTCCCTTCGGGGTCCTCACCCCCTGACCCCCTCTCCCGTCGGGAGAGGGGGAACTAAGAGGGGGGCTCAAGGAAGGAGGGCGTTATGAACGCCCTATTACGTAGGCGGCTGGAGATGGCCGAGCGGGTCCGGGATTTCTTGCGGGCCCACAAGACGGACGCGGTTGGGGAAGGGCTCGGGCTCGCAAAGCTCGAGGAGCTGATTGCGCGCGCGGAGGCGCTGGATGGGCAGCAGCGGGCGGGTGTGGTGGCGACGCGCTCGTCCACCAAGCAGCGCCGCGAGCTCCGGCATGCGCTTCAGAGCAAGCTGCTCCTGTATTTGCGGGCGCTGGGTGCGCTGGTGGAGTCGGAGAATGCCGAGTTGGCGGCGCAGTTTCAGTTTCCGCCTTCGAATGCCAGTCAGCAGGCGTTGCTCACCGCGGCGCGGGGGATGTTGGAGAAGGCGACGGCGCAGAAGGAGGTGTTATTGAGCCGCGGCATGCCTTCGACATTGCTGGACGATCTCGCCGCTACGCTAGGCGAGTTCGGGAAGACGATCGAAGCGACGCGGGCGGCTCGGCGCGATCATGTAGGTGCAAGCGCCGATCTCCAGGCCGTGGCCGCCGAGATCAAGAAGCAGGTGCGCGCGCTCGACGGGATGGTGCGGTATCGGTTTGGCGATGATGCCGAGCTGATGGGGGCGTGGCGCAGCGTCCGTAACGTCCTCGGCCCGTTCAGGTCCAAGGGCGAGTCGGAGGCGGGCGGTGGTGAGACGCCGAAGGCTGCGTGACCGCACCCCCTGACCCCCTCTCCATTCCGGAGAGGGGGAACGAAAGGCCGCGAGGCGCGGTGGGTGGATCGTCATCCTTCGCGCCTCGCGGCGCTCAGGACGGCGCCTGCCGCGCTTTTCTTGTGGAGTTTCAGTCGACGCCGGTCAGGCGGGAGCTAATTCCGCCACCGCGGCCCACCTGTCGGATTAGGCAAGTTGGTGATTTGTTTTTGCTGACTTCCGTCGGCGTTCATGACGAAAATCTGGAGGCTCCTCCCGAAGGCGATCTGCAAGCCATCCGGCGACCATGTCGGTGTTTCCTCTCCCGCCGCGGTGAAAGTCAGTCGTGTGACACTACTGCCGTCTGCGGCCATGACGTAAATCTCGTCGTTCCCATCCCGACTGCTCACGAACGCCATCCACTGCCCATCGGGAGACCAAGCTGGCGAGCCATTGTTTCCGGTAGTGGTCACCCGCACCTCATTCGACCCATCCGGGTTGATCATATAGATGTCCGATTCACCATTGCGGATGCTCCGAAAGGCTATCCGTCCATCTGGGGACCAGTTCGGGTTGTCGTCCCAGAACAAGTTATTGGTTACCCGGGCCTGACCCGAGCCATCGGCGTTCATGACGTAAACTTCCCGTCCTTCGGGCAAGTGGTGCAGGTCTCTAGTACTGATGAATGCGATCCTCGACCCATCGAAGGACCACGCTGGGTAGTAATCGATAACCCCTGAGTTTAGCGTCAACCGAACTCGGCTGGCCCCGCTCACCGGCATCACCCAAATGTTTTCGAACACACCGAAGGCGGAACGTCGGGTGTTCCAGGCGATCAGCGAGCCGTCTGGCGACAGTGCTGGCGCGCCGTCAAGGAGTGCATCGTTCGTGAGGCGGGTCAGATTGCTGCCGTCGGAGAGAACTTTGTATATCTCGCCCTGCGGTCCGCCGTCGTGGTCATTGCAACAAGGTTCAACTGATGTGAATACGATCAAAGAGGGCAACGCCGGCCTCCAGCCCTCCTCGATTCGAAACTTGATCGGCAACGTTCTGCCGTTTGCGAGCGGAATGTACTGGCCCGTATTCACATCCTTGAGTTCACTGCTTCTGCTCACCAGGTCTACGTCCGCGTGGCCCAGCTCGGTTCCGTCGACGAAGACGCTGATCCGATAGGTCTTGGCTACGTCCAGTGTGAACTGACTTGTGCGCCAGTTCACGATGTACAGCTCATCCGTGGGGTTCACTTGCACCGTCTCTGAGCCCGGCCCCGTCGTGGTCGTGAACTCGGCAAGAAGGGGAAGTGCACACGCAGCACCAGTCCACTCGCAAATGCGAACCACGGGCAATAGCGACCCGTCAAACTTCCCGCTGTAGCTGGGCTGCGGAACCATAGGCGGCAGGAAGAAGAAGTGCTGGCTCCCAGAGTTGTGCGCGGCGTCGTGAATCTCAAGTTCTGGTCTAGGATGGCTCGGCCGCACGGGGAGGTCGCGCGTACATGACGCTACGAGCGTCGCGAGAACCGCAATCCGAATGGCCGCGCCTGCTGTACGTGTCGCGATCGGGTGAAATCGCATTGTCCCGCCCCCTGCAAGGGATCAGATAGAGGCAAAAGAAGCCGTAACTTCTGCCGTCCGGCAAGTACTTGCCGTTCGCAAGCCCATAACAGGTTCGCGGCACATGGTTCCTGCAGACAGACGTAAACCTCTCGCGCGCTCTGAAGGGCGTTATAATCAGCGCCCGTATGCGGGCCCGACTGTGCCTTTCCGCCCCACTCGGTTTGCTCCTCGCGATCAACTCGATCGCGTCCGCACAAGGTGTCGAAGACCAAATCCACGCTGAAATCGGGCGTTACGTCGCCGCAGTCAACGCCGGCGATGTCGCGGCTGTCATGGCGCTGTACTTGAAGGATCCTCGCACCTCCACCACCGGCGATGGCGAGTTGCAGCGGAGCTGGGACGCCGTGGCTCAGGTGTATCGCACGTTCTTCGCGGAATTCAATGGAGTCCAGTTAACGCTGGACTCGATCTCGATCCTCCCGCTCGGTCCGACCGCGGCTGTCGCGGTGATGCGGATCCGCTGGTTCCTTGGCACGAAACAGCCACCCGATGCTAGGGGCGCGATGACGATCGTCTATCTGAAAACAGCTGAAGGATGGCGCATTGCGCATGACCATACGAGCGCACTTCCGGCTTCCGAGGAACCGGGGGACCAACCGCTACCAATCCAAGGTGGTCCACCGCAGCCGGCCATGAGGCTCAGCGCCTGTGTCATCGTTCGGATTGTTGACGGCGACACGGTTGAGTGCAGGGCGCAAGGGCGGGTCCGGCTCATCGGCATGGATACGCCGGAGATGAGCCAGGAGCCATTCGGCGCCGAAGCGGCCGCCGCGCTTGCCGAACTGATTCCGGTGGGGACGACTGTGGGTCTGGAGCCAGACGTCGAACCACGCGATCGCTACAACCGAGTCCTCGCATACCTGTGGCTCGATTCGGTAATGGTGAACTGGGTGCTGGTGCGTGCTGGATGGGCGGTTCTGCTGACGTACCCGCCGAATGTGCGCTACGTGGACTGGTTCACTCAGGCACAGCGGGTCGCTCGCGAGGAGAAGCGCGGGCTGTGGGCGAGTGGCGGCTTTGAGTGCATGCCAGTGGAGCGGCGGCGAGGGCGGTGTGACTGAGCGCAAGCGAACGCTGTACACGTACTGCCTTCGTTGGGATGACGGCGAGGTGAAGCGGCGGCGAGGTGGAGCGGCGGCGTGAATGTCCTTTAGGACAATGCTTGCCGAGCACAGGCTTTAGCTTGTTGAAAAACACCGCCGATACCGGAAGTGTTTCGGTGGAACTCGTGAGACTTCACGAGCTCCGGTGTTTGTTGTTCAACACCCTAAAGGGTGTGCTCGGCAGAGGTTGTCCTGAAGGACAAAATTGTCGCCTACTGGAGGAGCTTCACTAGTCCGAAGACGAGGCCGACGGTCGTGGCCGCCTGGGCAATCCAGAAGCCGAACAGGCGTTTGGTAAGACGTGTTTCCAGTTGCTCCAACTTGACGTCCACATTCTTGAATCCAAACTGCATCTCCGCCCGCAGCTCGACAATCCGGGTGTTCAGTTCGGAGCGCAGCTCGGCAGTCCGCTGATCGAGTTTTGCACTGAGCTCGGCCACCCGCTGCTCGAGCTTGGCGTCGAACCGTGTGTAGTTCCACTCGTTCAGTTCACGCAGCTCAGATCGATACGTCGCATCGACCATGTTAAACCAATCCACGAGCTCATTGGCGATTTAGCCTGTCCCGAGCGCAGCGAGGGATCGCGGAACTTCTCATAGAAGTTGCGTGACAGCTTGGCGGTGACCGGCACATGAGCTCCTGGAAACGTACCGGTCATACGATAATGGTACGCTCGGCAGGGCGTAGCATCAAGAAAACGCACATGGAAGCAGATTCCTCGCCTTCGACGCTCAGGTGAAGCGGCGGCGGGGTGAAGCGGCGGCGAGATGAAGCGGCGGCGAGGTAAAACGGCGGCGAAGGGCGGCGAAGGGGCGGCGAAGGCGTGGAAGGTGGCGGAAGGGGTTGGGGACTTGATTCCTCCCATATGGTGTCTATAATAGACCATAATCAGGTCTATTATGGACACTTCATTCCAACTAGACAAAGCCCTTCAAGGGGTCGGTGAGCTCCTGGAGCGTCGGGGCGAACTAGCCGCCATCGTCGTCGTGGGCGGCACCGCGCTCAATCTCCTCGGCGTCGTGGAGCGTTACACACGCGACGTCGATGTACTGGCATTGGCAACACCTCGTCCGCGAGGCGAGCCTGACAACGTACGTGCTCCATATCCGCTGCCGCCGGCGTTGCTCGACGCGGCGGCAACCGTCGCTCGTGATCTTCGCCTTCCGCCAGATTGGCTGAACACCGTGGTCGGCGCCCAATGGCAGACAGGACTTCCGCCGGGGCTCGTCGATCGAATCAGCTGGCAACGCTTTGCCGGTCTGTGGGTGGGACTGCCTCATCGGCTGGACCTGATTCACTTCAAACTCTACGCAGCCGCGGATGATATCGGCACCAAGAGCCGCCATTATCAGGATCTTGTGGCGCTCGCGCCGAGCGCGGCGGAGCTCGAGCGAGCAAGGATGTGGGTCGAGGGGCAGGACCCTTCCCCGGCCATCGCAAGCATTCTCCAAAAGATCATCGCCCTTGTTCAAGCAGAAAATCGCTAAGGCGATCGCCGATCTGCGAGAGGCGGCCGCTCGTGCGGCGTGGGTACAGTGGAGCGCAATTTTTACGTTCCCGGCCACGCCGCAGCGCGCTAGCGCGATCGTGGATCCGGAAGCACTGCTCCTCGGCTCGTTTGCGGTCAGCAGCCAGGAGCGGCGGCTCCCGACGGTTACGTACTTGTGGGCTCGATATCACTCGTCGCTGCTCAGCGTGCAGCGCGCCAAGAACCTCGCCGCCCGCTTCCCCAAGAGGGTTCAGGAGGAGCTGAGCCGATTTGCGCTGATCGCGCTTCACGAGGGCGGTGACCTGCGCTGGCGGTCCATTGCGGCGGGTTCAATGAAGACGACGTCGGAAACCGGGCGTCAGAAACACGGGAGTCCGGTATTGGAGGGACCCGCGTCCATCATGCTTCGGCTGCGTCTCGGGCTCGGAGTTGGAATAAAGCCGGATGCCGTTGCCTACCTGATCGGGCTTGCCGGAGCGAGGGCGACAGTACAAGGGATCGCTGAGGCGACCGCGTATTACGCGCGCGCCGTGCGGCGCGGCGTTGAAGAGCTGGCGGCGGCCGGTCTTGTGGAGCCGCGCCCGACGGCACCGGTGTCGTACCGAGTCGACAATCGGAAGTGGGCAGATCTGCTCGCATATGACGCGAAGCACCCGCCCGCGTGGAGATCATGGGCGTCGTTTTACGCGTTCGTAGCTGCACTCAGCGAGTGGGCGAACGCTCTTCCAGATTCAGACTTCGTCTTGGCTTCCGAGGCTCGCGACCTGCTTCTCAAGTACGGTTCAGCGCTCGAGGGAACTGTGAGGCTGCCCTACATTGAGGGAACCACTGGGGAGGCATTGCTCCCCCTGTTCCTGGCCGCGTTGAAAGCGTGCAGTGAGTGGGCTGTGGGAGTCGTCTAACTCGACAGTACAGCCGCCGGTCGGTTGAGACCCCGCGCATAGTATCGCAGCCGGCAATACAGATTGAACAGCTCCATCTCCTCGACGCTATTCGGCCGCGTCCGTACTAGCTTCGACGACGCCACGACGATCGCCAGGCACCGCGCCCGCGACAGCGCCACGTTCACCCGATTAGGGTTCAGAAGGAACGCCGGCCCGCGCGCCGTCTCCTCGAGCGATGACGCGCACATCGAGACGATCACAGCGGTTGCTTCTTGGCCCTGGAACTTGTCCACCGACGCGATGCGGATCTTGGGATCGTTGAGGCGTTCTCTCAGACAACGCACCTGCGCGTTGTACGGTGCGACGATCAGCAGATCCTTTTCGACATCGAACGGGTGCTCCTTGCCGCTATCCTCGCGCACTGTGGCTCGCCGCAGCTCGGCTACGTACTCGGCGATGCGCTCGCATTCCTCTTCGCTCGATTGCGTATTCCCCTCGTGGTCGATCTCATCGAGGATGATGCCCGTTCCCCGCGAGAGCACGCGCGCGTCGGGGGGGAAGATGACACAGCGGCGCGCGGTGTTCGCTGCGGGCTGCAGCCGGCCCTCATACGCCGTATCGGAGATGAAGCGGCAGATCTCCGGATGCAGGCGCCATGTCGTCGGCAGCAGGACGCCGAGATCGCGCGGAATGGTCGCATGCCCCTCGAGGTAGTAGTGCAGGCACGACCAGCCGCTCCGTCCCGGATGCACCGCCTGCGCCGGCTGGGAGAGCTGCATCTGGTCGCCGATCAGGACGATGTTCTTGGCGGCGAGCCCCATGGCGACGGCATTGGCGAGGCAGACCTGGCCCGCTTCGTCAATGAAGAGGTAATCGAAGCGCTGATCCAGTTCCGGCCGAGCAAAGACCCAGGCTGAGCCACCGACGACGATGCCGGTGTCGACGCTGAGTCCATCGACCTCCTTCGACTCGCAGGGTGTGATCCGCGGGTCGAGTTCGTCGGGCGAGTCGTCGCCGCCGAGGGCCTTGTAGATCGGGACCGCTTTCGATTTCGCGCGTGACTCCTTCGCGACTTCGGTGAGCAGGTTGTTGATCGCTTTGTGACTGTTGGATGCGACGCCGATGCGCTTGCCGTCGCTTGCCAGCGCGACAATTACCGCCGCCGCGTTGAACGTCTTGCCCGCTCCCGGAGGTCCTTGGATGCACAGCGTCGTGTGGTCGAGGCGGCGGATGAGATCGATGAGATCATCGGGAAACTTGGCCGGGTCGGGAAGGAGGGTCCTCACCCCCTGGCCCCCTCTCCCTTCGGGAGAGGGGGAACGATTCTTGAGTCGCGGAGCACGCTTCCGGAGCATATCCTCCACAGCCGGCCAAAAGTCGGGCTGGCCATTGGACCAACGCTCCGCAAATCGCAGCACGGCTTCCTGCAAGGTGTCGGACGGTACGTGCTCGTTCGGAATGATGTGGCACGGATCGGGAATCGTCTTTGAAGGACCGAACTTGATCGTCAGCTTGCCGGCGTCCAAATCCAGCGATGCGATCTTCTGCTTTTGAGACTCATTCCCGGCCAGCAGGTAGACGTTATCCCCTTTCTCGAGCTTGGTGTCCTGCTCGGGATCGAACGCGTACTCCACGAGCTGCGATTTCTTGACTTGAACCGGTGGGGTACTCGTCCGACTCACGTTCGCCCGACAATCCGCGTCCTCATGCAGCTCTTCCGCCGACGATTCGAGGCGATCGAAGTAGCGCCACCACATCGGCTTGTCCTCCCGGCGGTGATAGCCGAGCAGCCACGCCACGAGCCGAGTCACATCGTCCGTCGCGGTCGCGAGCATCTGCTCAGCGAGCTGATCTTCGGGCCTCACCCCCTGTCCCCCTCTCCTTTCGGGAGAGGGGGTACCAGACTCGGTTTCGGGTGCGATCGAGGAGATGTAAACGATGCCCGCTTCGCGCTGCCGTTCGCGCAGCCAGTTCGCCAGGCGCCAGGTGGCCTCGCAGTCCTCGCGGTTGTAATCGCGGATCGCGCGCAGGATGGGCGACTGCTGCCAGTCGGCGGGCTCACCGCTCGCCAGCCAGCGGTTGTATTCCACGACGGAGCTCGACGCGTCGGTCACGAGCGCGGTGCGCGCAGGTGAGAAGAGCACCTCGATGTCCTTGAGCGAATAAGCCGGCGTGCCGATTGCCACGCCGTTCCGTGTAACGGCGTAGAGGTCTAGAAAGATGTCGCCGCGGAGCAGGTCATCCACCGCATTTTCTCGTGTCGCGTACTTGCCCATGAGTCGCTGCAGCGCGGCGACTTCGTAGTTCGCGTAGTGGTAGACGTGCATGTTGGGATCCTGCCGCAGCCGCTCGTGGATCCAGTCCACCGTCTGTTCGAAGGCGAACTTTTCTTCCGCGTCGTTGTGCGCCCAGCGATCGTGGAATGCCGGCGTGCCGTTCTCCACCGTGACCGTACCGAACAGGTATTCCAGGCCGCCGGGGGCGAGCGGGTTGCCTTCCAGGTCAAAGAAGACGTCGCCCGGCGATGCGGGCGGCAGCAGCGCCAGGCCGATGCGCTTTGCTTCTTCATGGGGCAGGGGCTCGAACTTCGGCTGCGGCTGCCCGCGCGACGCGATCTGGAGCCGAGCCTGGCGGCGCAGGCGCGCGATGACGTCGTCCGAGATTCTCGGCACGCGTCCGGTCCTCGCCCCCTGGCCCCCTCTCCCGTCGGGAGAGGGGGAACTACAGGCGAGCTCTGCCATGGTGGCGATGCCTGCGGCGCGCAGGCGTTTGATCTGGCTGCGGGTCATGCGGGCGACGAGCCGGAGATCATCGCGTGCTTCGAGAATCTGCTTGGCCGCAGTCTCCCACCGTGCCCAGCTTCGTTCGAGCGCGGGATCGGGCTGCGCCGCGGGGTCGAAGGCGTCCTGGAACTCGAGGAAGGTGTCCCGCAGGTGGCGATAGAAATAGAAGAAGCGCTCAGTATCGAACCAGACTTCCTCGCCGGTGCCAAGGACGAAGCCGAGCTGAGGCGGGCGAGTGTCCTGAATGGCTTCGAGGTATTGCGCGTAGGCGCAGAGCTGGATCAGGAAGTAGGGTTTGGCTGAGCGGGCGAGCTTCGAGTCGAGCGGCCGGTAGGACCAGGGGCCGAGGCGGCTCGGGGGGGGCGTGTCGGTGCGGAGCAGGAAGTCGGGGTAGCCGTGCCAGGCACCGTGGTCGAGGCGGCCTTGGTAGATGAGCTTTTTGCCCGATTGCAGGGCAGCTAGCGTATCGGTTGCGGCGTCGATGTCTTGGATTCGGACGGCGGGTCCGTGCAGGGCTTCCAGTTTCGCGAGGACTGAGGCTTCGTGCTCGATTCCCTTGCCTCTGACGAACTCCATCTCAGGATCGTCTTCGTCGGGCCGGACCCCCGCGTCTTGGGTGCCCCGCTCGGCGTAGGCGCGTTCCATCCAGGCGGCGAATTCGCCTTCGAGGAAGGTGATGAGGTCGGAGGGGGAAAAATGGAGCGAGGCATCGGGCTTGAGTCTCATCTATTAGGCAACGTACGGCAGGGGTGGGACAGCACAACCCTGTGGCTGCCGGACAGTGTTTTCGCCTCCTGGGAGCGGTTGCGTCGTGTTGATGTTGACTCAGGGAGGCCGAGTCTACAATATCCGCTACTCATCCCCGAAGCAGGCGCAAGCCTGTTAGGGCCCCCCCGGGCTGCGGCCTGGGGGTTCTTGCTTTAGGGGGCTAGTTGCCAAACCGCGTCTGTTTCCTGATCGATAGCTTTAACGTCTACCACTCGGTGTGCGAGGCGCAACGTGCCAACAAGGGCGCACCAGGACGTCACACTTGACGACGCCAACTTCCCATCGGTCGTGGGCGAGAAGGGACCCGAATACGGCTACCGGGTGCGCGTCGAGACCTCGCAGCAGGACATCATCGACAAGCTGAAGGAGCTAAAGAAGGCAATCGAACGCGGAGAGCTAAAGGACCTCGACTACCGTGGGATCAAGACCCTGTGGTTCGCCGGCCATCTCTATCGGCCTCTGCTCTATGTGGACAGCGCCGCCGTCGAGGTTTCGCCCTTGCCGCTCAACAAGGGAGAGCGGAGGTTCGTCGAGGACCTGATGGCGTTTCACAAGGCCAATCCGGCCAAATTCGAAGAGAAAGAACTGTACCTGCTGCGCAATCTCAGCAGAGGCCGCGGGGTTGGCTTCTTCGAGGCGGGTAACTTCCATCCGGATTTTATCCTGTGGCAGCTCGTGCCAGGTCGCCAGCACGTTGCCTTTGTGGACCCGAAGGGCATCGGGCGCTTGCCGCCCGACGATCCCAAGATCGCCTTCCACGAAACGGTGAAGGAGATCGAGGCACGGCTCGGCGACCCGAACGTGATGCTCGACTCCTTCATCGTCTCGAACACGCCGTCGCACGTGATGCGAAAGCAGTGGCGCATGGAAAAGCCCGAGATGGTGAAACGGCACGTGCTGTTCCAGGACGAAGACAGAGACAACTACATCGGCGCGATGCTGATTTGAGGCGCACCAGACCGCTGACGTCGATCCACTGCACGCACAACCCTCTCCGTGCCTGATCGCGACTGGAACCTGCGCCTCGCCGCCTTCGCCCGCCTCGAAGAGCTGACGCGAGCCCGCGGGGGCATCGTCACGCACGACGATCTCGAAACCGGATTCACCTTCGAAGGCGAACGCATCAAGTTCTGGAGCAGCCGCCGCGGCATCTGGCGCCCGAAACAGCTCGCCGACTCCGGAGCCGCGCTCTCCATCACCACCACGCCGCCCAAGCCGGGCAAGAAACCGCCGTACGAAGACCAGATCACCCCGTGGGCCGAGTCGTTCGTGTACCGGTACGAGGGAACGGATCCGGAAACGTACACCAACGTCGCCGTGCGCCAGGCAATGATTCAGCGACGGCCGCTCATCTATTTCATCGGGCTCGAACCCGGCCGCTACGACGCCGTCTGGCCCTGCTACGTCACCGCCGACCGGCCCGACGACCTGGCCTTTGAAGTCCAGGCCGGCGTCCCGCACCAAACCATAGGTCCGCTACCAGCGGAGCTCGATGTCTCGGCCGGCGAGCGCCGCTACGCCACCCAAGTCGTCATGCGGCGCCTGCACCAGTTCCGCTTCCGCCAACTGGTGATCGCCGCGTACCGGGAGCGCTGCACCGTCTGCCGGCTTGCCCATCGCGAGCTGCTCGATGCGGCGCACATCCTGCCCGATCGCGACGAGCGCGGCCACCCGGAAGTCCCGAACGGGCTCGCGCTGTGCGCCATCCACCACGGCGCCTACGACGCGCACATCCTCGGCGTGGACCCCGATTACGTGGTCCACATCCGGCGCGATGTGCTCGATGAGAAAGACGGGCCGATGCTGCTGCACGGCTTGCAGGAGCTGCACGGCGCGCGGATCACCCTGCCACGCGCCCAGGTGCACTACCCGAACCGGGATTATCTGGCCGAGCGCTTCGGGCGATTCAGAGCCGCCTAACAGGGGGTGAGGACTCCGGAACGGAGAGGGGGTCAGGGGGTGAGGACTCGCCGCCGCCGAGCAGGTGTTAGCCTTAAGCGATGCAGCTTACGCGCCCCGGCCCACCCCACGCAGCCTTCCTCACCAGAAGCGATGCCGATCCGTCCACGACCGAAGCCGTGTGGGGTCGTGCCGCCTTCCTGGTCCTCCGGGTCGTGGACGCGCTCGACACGCCTGACTTCCACGCCCAGTGGGTCGCCGCTGATGAATACATCCGGGAACTCGGGCCCGACTCGGAAGACGAAGCGATGTATCTCCGCGGCATCCTGGATAGCGTGCTGCAACTGCACCAGCGCCGCGACGCGTTCACGCTGGATACCTTGGACACCGGGCTATCGACCTACTCCATCAATCGCAGAGACCGGGAATACCATGATGAAGCGATTGACCTCCTCGAGACGGCGTGGCGCGTCATGCGAGGAGACCCCGGCGAGCTCTGGGCAGCGACGCGGCTTGGCGAGGAGCTCGTGCATGCCGGCCGGTTGGCGGACGCGACCCGCCTCTACGGGCGGATCGCCCGCAGCGGCTTGCGCGACGCACGCCTCATCGCGCGCGAGGGCCAGGCGGATGTGCTGCTCGCCGCTGGAGAGCCGCGCAAGGCCGAGTTCCTCTACCGCCGGCTCCTGCCGGACGCGCGACGCGCCGAGTACGAAGCAGTCGCGCTCCATGCCGAAGTGGGGATTGCCCGGGCGCTCCTGCATCAGGGACGGGCAAGAGACGCGGCGCTCGCGGCGTGGCAGCTCATGCACCGTGACGACCACTACGCCCATTTGCTGCTGGGACCGGCTCTGGAGGCCGTCGGCGCGCTCGACGCGGCGGCGCGCATCCAGGCCGGAACCGCGCTCGGCTGTCCCCAGCTCGACCCTCGCTGGCGGGCGGTCGCCAGTCTGGTGCGCATCGCAACGCGCCAGAACGATCGCCTCGCGTTCGAACGCTGGCGCAAGGTCGGCGAGCACAATCACGAACAACGCCTCCCACCGGTCAGCGCCGAGCTCGACTTCTGGCTCGAGTTGGCGCGCGGCGCCGCGTGGTTTGACGCGGCCGAGCTGCTGAGCCGCGCCCTGGACACCGCGCGCGCCCTCGCCGAGTGCGCCAGCGCCGCGGACGCCAAGAGCCGCTACCAAGCCGCCGAGTTGGATGTGCGGGCGCGCCGTCCGCCGCCGCCGGTCCCGTCACTTCCCCTGGACGCGGAGCTCGAACCGGTCCTCACGTGGACCGCCACGCACGCCGTGCCCAGCACGTGGGCCTCGCTCGTCGCGCGGGAGTCCCGCTAGCCCGGCGCCTCCTTGCGTGTTACGCTAACCCGACTCCCTGGCTAGGCACCTGCGATGGGCGAAACACGCGTTGACCTGCTGCACCTCATAGAAGATCTGCGAGAAGCCTATCCTGGCTCGCTCGAAGAGACGATCGTCGGAGAAATCGTCGCCAACGCGCTCGACTCCGGCGCCACGACCATCACCCTCGATACTGTCACCAGTCCGGGATCGCTGATCGTTACCGATGACGGCGCCGGTATGACCCGCCGGGAGCTGACGCGCTATCACAACCTCGCGGCCAGTACGAAGACGCGAGGCCGGACGATCGGGTTTGCGGGCGTCGGCATCAAACTTGGTCTCCTGGCGTGTGAGGAGGTATTCACTGAGACCCGGCGTGGGTCTTCGCATGTTGCGACGAGCTGGCGACTTGTCTCGCGCCATCGGGCGCCCTGGACGTGGTCAGCGCCCGCCTCCCTCGTCCCCCAGCGCGGGACCGCGGTGCGGCTGCGGCCGGCGAATGGGTTGTCACCGTTGCTCGATCCGTCCTTTCTCACAACGGCTGTCATGCGCCACTACGAGCCTCTGCTGGATCCCTGGTTCACGGCCGCTCTCGCGCAACGGTACCTGGTTGGAGTAGCGGTGTCGGTGAATGGATCTCGACTCATGGTCTCGTCGGGTCGCGAGATCGAACGCGTGACCCTGCTGGCTCGCATCGGCCGCCAGCGACGACCTTCCGCGTTCGGTTACTTGGCTCGGAGCGTCGCCGAGCCATTACCGGAGCGCCATCGGGGCCTTGGGATCAGCACCCTCGGCAAAGTGATTCAGCGCGGGTGGGATTGGTTAGGTATCGCGCCCGCCCACCCGGACCGGATCACCGGGCTCGTTGAAGCACCGGCGCTGGCAGCCGCGCTGACGCTCAACAAGGGCGATTTCATCCGGGTGGGAAAGCGGGGCGCCGTGTACCTTGCCTATCGCAAGGCGCTCCAAGAGGCCGTGGCAGACAGGCTGGCCGCGTGGGGCGACATTCCCGACACACGCTCGACCGAACGGAAAGCCCGCGTGCTGGAACGCGATCTCGAACGCGTGTTGGCACAGCTCGCCGATGAGTTTCCGCTCGTCGCGACTCTCGTGGATTGGCGCCGGGGCGGCCAGCGCCGCATGGCGCTCGGCCCTGGTCTGAGGGGCGGGGCCACGATTCCGGACGTGGTCGCGGACGTCGCGGCAGGCGAACCCGAGCCGGTCGGTCGTGTCGAGCGGTCAGAGATGGCATCGCCTCCTCTCGCACCTGAAGCACCTCAACCGGGCGGCGGCGCAAAGAGACCCGCACATTCGGGTCTCAGCATCAGATTCGAAGCCGGCCTACCAGATGCTCCGCTCGGTCGCCTGGTTGAATCCACGATCTGGGTGAACGAGGGTCATCCAGCGTACGCCCGAGCCGCCGCGATCCATTCCGAGCCCTATCACGTCGCTCTCACCGTGGGACTGACGCTGGCTCCGCTCGCTTCGGAGGGTGCGACGATGCAGGACTTTCTCACTGCTTTCCTGGCGCGGTGGGGAGAAACGAACGGTAAGAATGGGCACAAACGCCGCCGCCGAAGGCGTGGCGAATAGCGCCGAAGCCGGCGTTTCAACGTACGGAAAACACGAAAGCCGGAAAGCTATTGCTCACCGGCTTTCGTGGCGTAGCGAGACTGGCTACGCAGTGACCTTTCACGTATTCACAACATCGGCATGGCATCGCGCCGAGTCAAGTGTAAATGCGAGGGTGCTGGTGGAGGGATTCGAACCCACAAGGGCGTATGCCCAGTGACGTGAAAGGTCACCGCGTTTACCAGTTTCGCCATACCAGCACGTGGCCAGCGATCCTGGCAATCCCGAAGGCCAAGACGAGTGACCCCACACGCACTGCCGCCTCGCACCGATACGATGCGATGGCAGTGTGCGCGCTGAATAATCAAATGAGCGCCGCTTGTTACTCACGAGCGCGCGCGTTTTTTGGGTTATGTGCTTTTGCCTGGTTCAGATACCATACGGGGACCGCCACGGGGAGCATCCACGTACCGCACTCAGCTAATTCGCGATCTTGCGCTAGCTACGGGGAGCATGTGCATTGCGTGCGGACGAGATGCTATGAGCAATGTCGGCAAGTACCCCGTGTGTCCGCGTCATGAGAAGACAGTCCAAGCGCCTCATCCCAATTGGAAATGGAAGAACAACGTTCGAACGCGCCACGCGCGTCGGATCGGCGCGCGAGCCTGCGGGTGGTGTGGCCGGCGACGCGTCCGACGCGGCATCACGATTGGTCGACAGGTCGGTGGGGCCGTCCCCCAAAGCCGGTCGTGCTATGCCGCCGCTGCCATCGTATCGCCGATAGCGGGTCGCGTGCAAAAGTGTGGTCTTGGCGATTGCAACTGGTCGCTCGGCGCTGTAAACCACTGCTGCGTCTGGTGCGTCTTAGCGTCTTCTAAGTTCGGGGTGCTGTTCGCCTTTTTCTTTCTAAGGAGCCAGCGCTGTCATCCCGAGCCGCCGCCCTGAGCGGAGCGAAGGGGAAGCGCGCGCAGCGCGCGGAGCGAGAGCCTGCCCTGAGCGCAGCGAAGGGGACCTGCTTTGTCACTCCGCGGTTCTGGGCGGCTCCACGATCCGCACTGGCAGGATCGTATCGACCTGACTGCACCGCTGTCACACCCCGGCTGCACCTTGCAGTCATGGACCTCAGCCCCGTCATCCGCGTCATCGAAAACGTCCCCGCCGCCCTCCCCACCGAGGCGCACCCTGACGTCCCAGCTCCGCAAGAACCGGCTCCAGTCAAGGAGCCACAGCCGGCGTGACCGACCATCGCGGCTACGGCTACCCGCCCGCGATCGGGTACGGCGCGTACGTGCTCGTGCGTGGCCTCCTCAGCGCCATCGCCGAATCGGCACAGGCGCGAAAGCAGGCGCCCGTAATGGGCCTACCGGCCGCCGGCGTCCCACTCACGAAACCGCCGTCGCCGCCGCCTCACCTCACCGCCCCTTCGCCGCCGCTGTTTTCGCCGCCCGTTGTTCAGTGGCACGAACCCCGGGAGCTCCTCGCCTGGCGTGCTTGGCGCCTCGGATTTCTCCTTCGGTGCAGGGGAGGCGATGGTGGCCCGCGCCTGCTCTCGCTCGCCGCGTCGTGTATCTGGAATGGACCGGTCGCGCGCGATGGCGTCCCACTTGCCGAGACGCGATACCCGAGCGGGATCTACGCCCTGAAGCTCGACGTCGCCGATCAGATTCAATGGCACAACGAGCACTGCTGGGTCACCGGCACGATCGCGCTCTCGGGCCGCGTCGTCGAGCACGCGCTTGGCTACCGCGCCGAGCGCGCCGTGGTGCGCGAGCTGCGCCTCGGCGTCGGCGCACACCTCGCGCTGCGATCGCTCAAGCAGCTACGCGAGACCATCGACGCCCTTGAGAACAGGTATCAAGTCGCGGTGCAGATCGGACAGGCAGAACGGGAGATCGCCGACCGCATGCTGCACGGCGGCCACAAGGCCTGCAAGCTGCCGTTTGTGTGGGATCGGCCGCCTTGGAGAGTCATTTGAGTCCTTTGAGTCCTTCAGGACTCGTGTCGTTGCCGAGCCGGCGTTTCAACGCACGGGAAAAAAAAGGGCTGAGGTTCTTCGAGGAGACTAAACGATGCCCCGACGTGGCGGTAAGCAGCCGGTATTCGACTCGAGCGACGACTTCCACGACAGTCGCCCGGAAGCTGAACTTGACCTACATGGGTTTACGGCCATCGAGGCGCCATCAGCGGTGCGGTCTTTTTTGGATTCATGGCGGCGCCGCAAGCCCGGCGCGATCGTCCATATCATCACCGGAAAGGGGAAGGGCTCGCAGAACGGCCCGTGCTTCGCGGCCTCGTAAAGAACCTTTTGCAAGGTGAACTCCGCTCTATGGTCGCGCGCTGGGATCTGGACGAGAGCGAAGGTGGCTACAAGGTGCAGGTGCGGTGACCGAAGTCCGACGAGCTGCGCGATGAACCTCGGCATTGTCACAGGGGGCTGCGAGATTCCTGCATTCCCAAGGAGGGTGCATGCGCCAAGACGTGAAGGTGTCCAGCAGGTTCCTGACGACTCAAAACTCGCACCAAGTTGGTTTGTTGATCACCGTTGGCGCCGATGAGCCGCCACGCCGCGCGCCGATCAATGTCGCCCTCGTCCTCGACCGATCTGGATCAATGAGTGGAGCGCCACTCGAAGCGGCCAGGCGAGCTGCTACAAGATTCGCCGAGCTGCTCGGTCCGAATGACCGACTGTCCATCGCGGTATTCGACGAACACGTTCAAACGATCTTTGGTCCAGCCGCCGGTGGCGACCCAGCCGTAGCCCAAACGATCGCGCGCGTCTACGAGGGCGGTAGCACCAATCTCTCGGGCGGATGGCTCAAAGGACGCGAGCATGTCCAGAGCGCACTGCTCGCAGGGACGAACCGAGTCGTTCTTTTTACCGACGGCAACGCGAACGTAGGCATTACAAGTATTCCGCAGCTCGTTGACCTTGCTCGCGGCGCCGCCACGGAGCGGGTGACGACGACGTGCATTGGGTTCGGTGCTTCGTTTAATGAGGAGCTCATGCGCGGTATGAGCCAGGCCGGCGGCGGGAATTACTGGTATGTGGAAGCCCCCGATCAAATGACGGACATGTTTTCGGAAGAGATCGACGGGCTGCTCGCGCTCGCGGCGCAGAACGTCGAAGTGGAGGTGGGCCTGACTCACCCGCGCGCATCAGGCGTAACATTCCTTCAACGCCTCCCGATTCACCGCACAGCCGACGGTACATGGCGTGTCACACTCGGCGACCTGTACGCCACATCGCCCAAGTCACTAGGGCTGATCTTCCACGTGGAAGACGTGGCTGAGCTGGGACAGACAGAAGTCGCTGAGGTGCGGCTGACGTCAGACGTAGTAGTGGCTGACGGCATTGAGCACCGTGTGATTACCTTGCCGGTCCTCGCCAACCTCGACGGAACAGATCATGTCGAGCCGACAGTTGAGCGCACGTTCGTGCGTTTCGAGGCGGCGCGGGCGCGCGAAGAGGCCATCGAACAGGCCGATCGCGGAGATCTTGCTCAGGCGGCACAAACGCTTGAGGCAGCCTCAACCAAACTCCATCCCTACGTCAACGATCCCCAGATCGCCGAGGAAGCGGAGGACCTGCGCGCCGAATCTGAGCGCTTGCGGGTGCGGGAATACTCCCCACGCGATCGCAAGTACCACGAAGCGCGGAGTCACGCGGCGTGGGAAAGTAAGGACGCCTATTTGAACAAGCTGTCGCGGCGTCGGCCGAAGGGATAGAAGCGAAAGCCGGGGGGCGAGACGCTCTCCGGCTTTCGAATTGTTCGCGCCCCGCTCCTCGTCCTAGGCGGCTTGGCCCGCGGGCGCTCGGTCGGACATCCGATAGATATATGCGTCGTGGATAAACTGCCCGTTTATCATGGTGCGCGTCAAACGCATTCCACTGATCGTAGGCCCAGTATCGACGGCACTGCGCAGCGATGTGACGAGGTAATGCCGCGGTTCAACCACCTCAATGTCGCTAAGAGTCAGTCCCGTGGTCATATCAGCAAGTGCCCCCAGAGCAGTTTGGACGGATTGGTAGGCGTGCCGGGGCCCTGATAGGGTCACGACCGGGGAAGCGAGAACGAGCCTCCAGTTATTCACGTCCGGAAGATAGAGCCAAAAAGACGCGATTACCGGCCACTCGACCCGGTCAAGCCGGAGCGTGAGGTCTGCTCCTGCTTTGATCATCGCATCGGTGAGTACGTCCTTCACCAGAGTCTCTTCAGCCATGGAAGGACACCATGTTCGTCATCCGCTACCGCCGTAAATAGGTCCCGTGCTTTCACGTCATTGATCGTACTATCGTAGCGACTTGATTCGTTCCAGTCCTTTACAGTCGTCCAGTTGACCTCGAACACCTTATCAGCGGCCGCCCGAGCCTCAAGCTGAGGTTTTAGGCCGGAAATCGCCAGCAGCTGGCCAAGGTCATGCGTGTAGCTGTCGTTTATCAGCTTCCTATCGGGGAAGTCATGCTCCTTGATCTGTTTGGCAACAGATGCCTTTAAGGCACACTCTACGGCGTATCCCACAAGGTAATAGGCGCCCTGGTATCTGCCGGTATCAAGCAGAGTTTTTGCATCAGCGACTCGAGCCTGGGCGAGAGCCTGTAGATCAGCGCGGTTCACGTCACTTGATATAGAAGCGCCCGAAAGGAAGTCCAAACCGCTTATTCACTGCGATCATCTATAAAACGCGCTGTCACACCCCCTCCGCACATTGCAGTCATGGATCTCGGCCCCTTCATCCGCATCATCGAAAACGTCCCTGCTGTGGTGCCGCTCGAGAAGCAACCCGGCAACCCAGCCCCCAAAGAGCCGTCGCCCGCAAAGGAGCCGCAGCCGGCGTAAATGCCCACCGCGCATCAGGAACACCGGCACAGCTGCGCCGCTTCTCCGTAGAGGTACCCTACACAGAGCCGACGGAGCTCTTGGCGTGGCGCGTGTGGCGACTCGGCTTCTTCCTGCGTCGCCACAGCGGCGACGGCGGCCCGCGGCTGCTGTCCCTGACCGCGCCCTGCGTTTGGAACGGGCCGGTCGTTCGCGTTCATCCGCCAATCATCGAGACGCTCACGCCAAACGGCATCTACGCGCTCAAGCCAGAGGTCGCCGATCGGGTCGATTGGCGGAACCAGTTCTGCTGGGTCAGTGGCACAATTGCGCTGTCGGGCCGCGTGATCGAACACGCCCTCGGTTACCGCGCCGAGCGCGCCGTCGTGCGTGAGCTGCGCCTATGTGTCGGAGCACATTTGGTCCTGCGATCGCTCAAGCAACTCCGCGAAACGATCGATGCACTCGAACACGGCTATCAGGTTGCGGTGAGCGTCGGACAGTCAGAGCGGGAAATTGCAGATCGGCTGCTGCACGGCGGACATGCAGCCGTAAAGCTGCCGTTTGTGTGGGATCGACACCCCTGGAGAGTGATATGAACTCTCTCTACTCCTCTCTAGAACGTCCATATACTGCGACTCGGCGCACAGTTACGCGGCTGGGGCTCACCAACGTCACACCAGGTCTGTAACCTTGAAGCATGTCCGACCGTCCTTCCAAGACCGAACGCTGGCTCAACCTCCTCGCCTTCCTCCTCGATCGCCACTACCCGGCCTCGCGCGAGGAGATTCTCAGCCAGGTCTCCGACTACAAAGAGGATTGGGTCGACGGCGACTCTAAGGCACGCGAGACCGTACGTCGTAAGTTCGAGCGCGACAAAGCCGAGCTGAAAGAGCTCGGCGTCACGCTCGAGCCGCTGAAGGATAAGATCCTCGCCAATCACTCAGACCAAGCAGTCGAAGCCTATCAGCTCAAGCCGCGGGATTTCTATCTCCCATACCTCGCTCCCCCTCTCCGGTCACGGAGAGGGGGTCAGGGGGTGAGGCCCTTCCTGAACGAGGTCGTCCTCGGCTCTGACGATCTGCAAATCCTTCGCCGCGCCGCCGAGCGCATCGCCGCTCTCACCGACACCCCGCTCGGCGCAGCAGCTCGATCGGCGATTCGGAAACTGGCGTTCGATGTTCCTGAGCTGAACGTCGGATCCGAAGAGCGAGCCTTCAGCGCGTCGGGTGACATCGAGTCGCAATTCGCAACGCTGCGGGGCGCTGTCGAGCAGCGCCGCGCGGTACGGTGCTGGTACTACACGATCCGTCGCGACGACGAAGCCGAGCGCGTGATCGAGCCTTACGGCCTGATGCTGTCGTGGGGCCACTGGTACTGCGTGGGAGCACATCGTGAGTGGATCTCTCGTCCCCCCTCTCCGGAACGGAGAGGGGGACAGGGGGAGAGGACCAACGCGCTGCGTGTGTTCCGGATCGATCGCATGAAGGACGTCACTATAGTAGAAGGGGAGAAGGGCGAGTTTACCGTGCCCCGCGACTTCAGGATCGCGAGCTACCTGAACCGCGCCCCCTGGGAGTTGTCGAACGAGAAGCCCGTCACCGTACGCGTCCGCATCAACTTCCCGCAATCCCGCTGGGTCATCGGCGAACGGCTGGGCAAGGTCGTGAAAGCGGTGACCGACGATGCCGGCAGCGATTTCGAATTCGAAGTCCGATCGACCGATTCCTTCGTGCGTTGGCTGCTGCCGCTTGGCCAACAAGTGGAAGTCCTCTCGCCGCCCTCCATCAGGAAACAGCTCGACGAAGCTCGCTCGGCACTCCGAGCTGTCTATGCCACCACGCACCACGCACCACGCCCCACGCACGATAAATGACCACCGCCGTCACCCAAGCCCCTCGACTCATCGAGCTGATCGCCTGGATGTCACAGGGCGACAACGGCAACGGCAGTACGATCACATACAAAGCGGCCGCGAAGAAGCTCGGCGTCACAGAAAAGCAGATTCGAGACGATCTCGAGGTGCTGATTCGCTTGTCGGACGAGCACAAAGACTGGCTTGCGAGTCTGCACGTCGCGATCGTGGCCGACGCGTTTACGGTCGTGAGTCGCGGTCCATTTCGACGCCCGATGCAGTTGACTTCGGAAGAAGGGCTCGCCTTGCTCCTGGGTCTCGCAGCGGTGAAGGGCGGATCGAAGATCGCCGCGAAGTTCAACAAGGGAACCGCCGCGATCGAGTCGGCCTTCGCCATCGGCGCCGCGCCGAGTGCAGAGCTCGATGGCGTCCTGGCGATCGCGCGCACGGCGCGCGATGACAAGCGCAAGCTCGAGCTGCTGTACTGCGGCTCGGACGGCGAACCATCACGGCGCGTCGCGCACGTGCACCAAATCGTCGAGAGTCGTGGCCGCTGGTATGTGGTCGCTTGGTGCGAGAAAGTCCAGGATTTCCGGCGGTTCAAGGCCGAGCGGATTCTCGAAGCGAAGCTGCTCCGAGATGATTTCCGGCCACAGGTGCTCTTCCAGCCGATCAAGAACCCTGCCGAGCTGCTGAGCGCGGACGGCACGGTCCCGGCGCGGGTTGCGTTCAGCAAGAAGATCGCGCGCTGGCTCAAGGAGAAATATCCGGGCGGCCAGGAGCAGCGGGATGGTCGTTACGTGGTGACGTTCCAGGTGGCGGATCCGGCGTGGTTCGTGCGCGAGGTGATGCAGTATGGGGCGGAGGCTGAGGTGTTGGGGCCGGAGGGCCTGCGGGAGGCGGTGAGGAGGATGGTTCAGTAATGGCGTTCTCGGAACCGTCAGGAACAGCAGATCCCTCGCGCCGCAGGCGCCGCGCACCAGCGGCGCTCGGGATGACAGGCTCTGCTTGCTTCGTAATGAAAGAGAAGAGTCAAGGGAAGCGGCCGCGAGGGGCGGCCAGCATCACGCTCTGATCCCTCACGCGTTCGCGCTTTTCCCTCCCCTCTTTTTCTCAAGAACAGCCAGCGCTGTCATCCCGAGCGAAGCGCGCGCAGCGCGCGGAGCGAGGGATCTGCTTTTGGGGAGGCGTCCGGAACGCTCAACGAAAGCAGATCCTTCGCGCCTCAGGCGCTCCGCGCCTGCGGCGCTCAGGATGACAGGCTCGCTCGTTTTGTTCTGACAGGGATTAGGGGTTGGAGAAATCAGGGGCGCGTGAGGCTGAACTAAGCTGAGCCAATCAGGGTAGGGTGCCCCGCGGCCACGCCGCGGGGCAATCAACAGCCTCCATCGTCGGAAACACGAAAGCCGGAGAGCTGTCGCTCCCCGGCTTTCTCACGTAGCGAAGCTGGCTACGCAGAGACCCCACAAGTATGTGCAGCATCGGCTAACAAATAGGCCGAGTCAATAGGGGGAAGCGAGGTTGCGGGTGGTGGGATTCGAACCCCAAAGGGCCTTCGCCCGGAGAGCCTCCTCGCGCCTGCGGCGCTCGGGACTTCGGGTTGTGACCGGCACACGATGCTCGGGGTATCGATGGATGGAGGTCCGGATGAGCCGTCGCCCACTCGATACTCTCCTCACCCTGCTCGTCGCGGTCAGCGTGTAGAGCGCGCTCAGCGCGCAGGCCGTTGGTGTCGGATACCAACTCGCGCGATCCAATGAGGCCGACATGCTGGAATCGGGTGGCCCCGGCCTGCGGCTGCACTTGCGCTGGCCGATCGACTTGCGGTACGACTACCTTTTGACTGACGGCGAGCGGTTCGATTACCTCTACGGTGGCTTCCTTCCGGAAGGGTCCGTGCGTGAACCGATCACCTATTCGACGCGTCTGCACACCGTATTTGTCGCGGCGCGCGCACGCCTCCTCTCGCGCGGTTCGTTCCAGCTGCTCGCGCTTCCAGAGCTTGGTCTTTGGACGGGGACCGTCACGAAGCGGCGTGCGGCAACGGGCGAAGAGGGAGCCTCCGGCGGCGCAGGCGGTGTCGGCATGGGTATAGCGCTGGAGCGGTCCGCGTCCCGCGTCGGAGGCTCGCCAATCGGGGGCTGGATCGCGGTGCGTATCCGAGACTTCACCCTGCTAGTCCCGTTGCCGTGGATGCGTACCAGCCGTTACGGGACCTGGACCCCATTCGATCGCTTGAAATCGGGGTGACGTTCGCTCTAACTCAGCGGCTCGGGAGATAAAGGGCCGCGATCGATTGTCAGTCGCGGCGCCGATAGGAGATCTGCAGTTCGTCTTTCCAGTGAGCTTCGTCTTCCCGCAGCTGCCACCGGTTTTGGCTCGGCGACGTCAAGCGGCGGATTGAGGCGTGAGGCAGTGAAATGGTACTTAATACGGAGCGCATTGGGGGTAACATGCCCAGCGAGATGGGGACATTCCGCATCGATATCGAAATTGAGAATCCGCGGTATCCGGGTCCTCGCCGGACCATCAAGTCCGTGCTCGTGGACACGGGGGCGGAGCTGTCATGGATCCCGGCTGACGTTCTCGAATCATTGCAGATCGAGCGGCGCAATCAATGGCGATTTCGTCAGGCCGATGGAACCGTGCTGGAGCGCTGGACAGGCCCCGCTTTCGTCTATGCTGCCGGCCGGACGACAACCGATGAGGTCGTGTTTGGGGATCCCGGCGACCTGGTACTGCTGGGCGCCCGTTCTCTGGAAGGCCTCAATTTGCGCGTCGATCCCCTGAGTAAGAGGCTCGTCGACGCGGGGCCGGCGCCCGCTGCCGTTGTACTCTAGGTCGCGTCGAAGCGGTGGGGCCAGTCGAGGAGGGATGCAAGCTTTAGAGCCCCGCCGCCCGCACCGTGTTACAGTGGATCTCCACGGTATCCTCCGACCGCACCGCGTAGCCCCCGGCGAGACACACCGCCACGGCGGCGCCCGCCTCGCTCGCCCGCTTGAACACCACCTCGTCCCGTCTGCGCAGGCCCTCGAGCGTAAGCCCCAACCCGCCGAGCTGGTCGAACCGGTACGGGTCCGCCCCCGCCAAATAGAAGACGAGATCGGGTCGGTGCCGCGCGAGCAGCTCCGGCAGGTGCTTTTCGAGAAGGCCCAGATACACCTCATCCCCCGCGCGGTCCTCCAGCCCGATGTCCAAGTCGCTCGGCGGCTTCGACGTGGGATAGTTGCGCTCCTGATGCATCGAGAACGTGAACACGTCGTCATCGTTCCGAAAGATCGCGGCCGTTCCGTTGCCATGATGGACGTCGAGATCGACGACCGCCGCTCGACGCACCACTCCCTCGCGCTGCAGCACGCGAATCGCGATCGCCACGTCGTTGATCAGGCAAAACCCCTCCCCGTGATCGGCAAACGCATGGTGAAACCCGCCACCCAGATGCACGGCGATTCTCTTCTCCAGCGCCAACCGCGCGGCCAACGTTGACCCCGCGGCACAAAGCCAGGCGGCTTCGCGCAGCGCGGGAGAGAACGGGACCTCGAGCACCAGCTGCTCCTCCACGCTCAGCGTACCGGTCTTGATCTTGCGCAGATACTCAGAAGTGTGAACCAGCGCGACGTCGTCATCCGAGGCCGGCGCCGGCTGGATAACGTCGGCCTTCGCAATCGTGTCTTCCCCGAGCAACCGATCCTTCACCAGCCGATACTTCCGGGTGGGAAAGACGTGCGGCCCGATGTCGACCTCGTACGCGGGGTGCCAGACAATTGGGATCACAAGCCTAACGCCTCAGCGACTCGCCGCTCCCATCCGAAGTAAATGATCGCCACGGCCCTCAGGTCGAACGCGGCGTGCGCGACCATCAGCGTCCAGATCTGCCGCCTGATCGCAAAGACCATCCCGAAAACCAACCCCACAAGCGTCGCCTGCTCCGCGCCGGCCGCACCCTGGTCGGGATAGTGAACGAGACCAAAGAACGCGGCGGTGAGGAACACGATCAATGCCTGCGACCACATCCCGGGCCGAAACAGCTTCCGGAGGCGCTCGAACAGGTAACCGCGGAACACCGTCTCCTCCCCAAATCCGGCTCCCACAATCACGAGGTACAGCATAACGGGAAGCGCGGCGGTGTTGCCGACGAGGTGCTGATATGCGGAGTTGGTCGGCGGCGCGCCGAGCAGCGGCATGACGATCGCCTTCATCACGAGCTTGAGGACGATGCCGAAGACGAGTCCGATCGCCAGGGTACGAATCCAACTCGGCGGACGGACAAAGCCCAGCTCGCGCCACGGCGTACCTGACCGCCGCGCCCAAGCCAGCACCAGCAGGGCGCTGAGCGGCACGAACAGCAAGTTTCCCGCGAGGATGACGAAGAAAGCGAGCACGCCGAGCGGACCGAATCCGCGCAGGCGCTCGGCAAAACGATCAACCGCAGGCTGATTCAGCAATGAGCGTGAGCGATCCCGAGACGTTCCGAACTACGAGTCTTTATCATGCCCGCGGTACGGAACGCCGTCAACGCAGTGGAAACACGAAAGCCGGAGAGCTCGGCTTGGGGCAGTGCCGAGTTAAGGTCGTTTGCGTGAAAATCGGGGACGGCGTGCTGCCGCCCCCGAATGCTGCGTCCTGCTGTGCGTACTACTGCTTCAGTCGACTAGTTCTTCGATGCAATCTTGTGGAACGTCGAGTTCTTCACTTCGTACACCTCGACACGAGGCGTCCCGTCGATAACGGTCGCCAGGCTCGCCAGCACGCCAGGATATGCATCGCGTGCAAACGCTTCCGAATTCTCGCGCTTCTCCCACAAGCTTATGGCAAGCGCATCCGTGCCGTTCGGAGCCACGAATGTGATCTCGTCCTTGAAGCCGTTCTGCTTGCGCAGCACGGGGAGGACGTCCGTCTCCAGCATCCGAACAAACTCGGCCTGGGAATTGGCCTTCAGGTTCAGCGACACATTACGAGCATACATGTGACAATCTCCTCTGCAGACAACTCTCTGCAACCGCAACAGCACTTTTCACTGCGAACACTACTCAACTCGGGCAACCTAGCTGAATGTACTAGTTTTGTCAAGTTGTAGTACACATATGAGTCATACTTCACTTGATTAGTTAAGTAGCCCCTACCCCTGGCGTCGGCCTTGGCGCCGCTGCCATCGCATCGCCGATACCGGCTCACCTTCGCTTTGGCCCTAGTGAACTGGCTACGCTGTTGATCCCTTCTTTTCTCTACCAAGCGAGCGAGGCTGTCATCCTGAGCGGAGCGCGCGCTAGCGCGCGACGCGAAGGACCTGCTTCCCTCACTCTAAAGACGCCCTTACACGCACCGGGCGATCCCGGGTTACCTTCCCACCCATGACAGCACCGCCACCCCGTACCCTGCGTCTGCCTACGCGGAGACGCGGCCGCCTCAGTCTCTGGCTGCTGGTCGGTGGCGCCGTGCTGCTGTTTTTCATCTCGCCGCTCGTTCGCATTCTTGCCGAGTGGCCGTGGTTCAGCGCGCTGGGCTACGAGCGCGTGTTCGGCACCCGCCTGATCGGCTCGCTGCTGCTCGGCATCGTGACGGGCGGCGTGACGTTCGCATTCCTGTACGCCAACCTGCGCTTCGCGCACAGCGGCGTCGTGCCGAACCCGGTCGTGATGCAGCTCAATGCCCAGACGCCCGCCGTGGACGTGACACGCCTGGTGCGCCGCCTGGCGCTTCCGGCGGCGCTCATTCTGTCGTTGTTCATCGGCCTCGCGGCGTCCTCCGCATGGATGCCCGTGCTCCAGTTCCTGCACCAGACGCCGTTTGGGACAACGGACCCCGTATTCGGGCGCGATATCGCGTACTACGTGTTCACGTTGCCCCTCGTCGGGGGCGTGCTCGGCCTGCTGATGTTTCTGACGATCGTCGCGCTGCTCGCGTGCGGCACGGTGTACGCCGTGCGCGGCGATGTGGTGGTCGCAGGCAAGAACGTTACGATCGAGCCGTCAGCACGGATGCATCTCGCGCTGCTGCTCGCATTCTTGCTCCTGTTGACGGCGCTGAGGGCGTACTTCGTGCGACTGCCGGGCACGCTCTACGCCGCGACCGGTCCGCTCTTCGGCGCGAGCTATGCGAACCTCCACGGCACGGTGATCGGTCTCAAGCTCGCCGCGGTGGCCGCACTGATCGGCGCCGGGCTTGTGCTCGCCGGCGCGCGCAGCAAGCGCCTGGTCCGCAACGCAGGGTTGGCGGTCGCGCTCTACATCGGCGTGTCGCTGCTCGGCATCGGCGTCTATCCCGCCGTGGTCCAGAAGCTGTTCGTGGCCCCGAACGAGCTGTCCAAGGAAACGCCGCAGCTCCGCTACCACATCGACGCGACCCGCCGGGCGTGGGGCCTGGACAGCGTGCTGGTGCGCGACCTGTCCGGCGAGGCGCGGCTCACGGAGCGCGACATCCAGGCCAACCGGCCCACGATCGACAACGTGCGGCTGTGGGATCGCGACCCGTTGCTCCAGACGTTCGGGCAGCTCCAGGAGATCCGCACCTATTACGACTTCGTATCTGTGGATGACGACCGGTACATCGTGGACGGCCGCTACCGCCAGGTGATGCTGTCGCCGCGCGAGCTGAACTCGGCCTCGCTCCCCACGCGCACGTTCATCAACGAGCGGCTCACGTTCACCCACGGGATGGGGTTGACGCTGGGGCCGGTGAACGAAGTCACCGAGGAGGGGCTGCCGGTCCTGTACATCAAGGACCTGCCGCCGGCGTCCACGGTGTCGCTCAACGTCAAGCGGCCGGAGATCTATTTCGGCGAGCTCACCGACGCGTGGGTGTTCGCCAACACCGGGCAGTCCGAGTTCGACTACCCCTCGGGGGATGAGAACATCTTCGCAAAGTACCAGGGGTCGGGCGGCGTGCGCGTGGGCGGGCTGCTGCGCCGCCTGGTGTTGTCAGCCTATTTCCGCTCGCTCAAGGTCCTGCTGTCGAGCGACATCACGAGCGAGAGCCGCGCGCTGTACATCCGCAACATCCGCCAGCGCGCGCGGACGGCGCTGCCGTTCTTGATCTTCGACAGCGATCCGTACATGGTGATCGACGCCGCGGGACGGCTGCACTGGATCCTCGATGCGTACACGGCGACGAGCCACTATCCGTACGCGCAGCCGCTCCAGAACCGCATCAACTACATGCGCAACAGCGCGAAAGTCGTGATCGATGCGTTCGAGGGCAGCGTCACCGCCTATCTCGCCGACCCCGCCGATCCGCTGATCCGCACCTTCGCGAAGATCTTTCCCGGCATCTTCCAACCGCTCGACTCGATACCGGCCGATCTGCGCGCGCACCTGCGCTATCCGGAGGATCTGTTCCGCATCCAAAGCGACCTGTATGCGACGTATCACATGGCCGAGCCGGGGATCTTCTACCATCGGGAAGACCAGTGGCAGAAGCCGGTGTTATCGATCGCGCCGGAGCGGACGGATCCGTTCCTGCGCCACATGGTGATGCGGCTGCCGGAGGAGCGGCAGGCGGAATTCATCTTCATGGTCCCGTTCACGCCGCGTGGCAAGGACAACCTGGCGTCGTGGATGGTGGCGCGGAACGATGGGGAGCATTACGGCGAGCTGGTCGTCTACCGCTTCCCCAAGCAGAGCCTGGTGTTCGGGCCGACGCAGATCGTCAACCGGATCAATCAGGACACCGAGATCGCGCGCCAGGTGGCGCTGTGGGACCAGGGCGGGTCTCAGGTGATCCGCGGCAATCTGCTCGTCATTCCCATTGAAGAATCGCTCATCTACGTGATGCCGCTCTATCTCCGCGCGCAGGGCGGGCGGATTCCCGAGCTCAAGCGTGTGGTGGTTGCGTATCAGAACCGCGTCGTGATGGAGGAGACGTTGGAGGAGGGGCTGTCGCAATTGTTCGGCCGCGGCGCCGGTGCGCCGACTCGTGGGCCCGAGCGCGTGGCCGCGACGCCGGGGGGGGGCGCCGATCCGGCGGCGCATGCGCGGGCGGTCGATCTCGCACGCCGCGCGAACGAGTCATTCCGGCGGGCACTCGAGGCGCAGCGGGCAGGGGATTGGGCGCGATATGGCGAGGAGCTGCGCAGGCTCGAGGAAGTGCTGCGGCAGCTGCAGGTGGTGCTGGGGGGGAGATAAGGCTCCTTCTTCCAACCCTCTCTTAAAACGGAGAGCGCGCATTGTCATCCTGAGCGGGCGCGTACGCGCCCGCGAAGGACCTGCTTGTGCGTGGCCAACAGCAGGTCCTTCGC
>JBIOXD010000055.1:0-12570 GCA_044869265.1 Gemmatimonadales bacterium | reverse complement strand
GGTGTGACCGAGCAGCAGGTGCGCGCGGCATTCCAGAAGCGGATGTCGGGCCAGGAGCTCACGGCCGCCGACCGTGCTGCACTGGCGGCGATGCGTTCGCAGTTCCAGCGCGCCGGCGGCGGCGCGGCGGGAGGGGGCGCGATGCGCCGAAACGTCGACGTCTCGAGCTACATCGTGTTCACGCTGAAAGACGGGAAGCCGACGCCGGTCCAGATTCGTACCGGCCTCACCGATCTCGATTACATCGAGGTCGTCAATGGCTTGACCGAGCAGGATACCGTCCTGGTGCTGCCAAGCGCGTCGCTGCTGAATTCGCAGCGCGACATGCAGCAGCGCATGCGCAACATGACGGGCGGTGGATTGCCGGGCGTACAACAGCAGCAGCCGACCCAACAGCAGCGGCCGCAGGCGACGCCGGCCAGGCCCTAGCCATGCTGCTCGACGAAATCTTCCACGTCGCGCTCCAGGCGATCCGCGCCAACAAGCTGCGGTCGTTCCTGACGATGCTGGGCATTATCATCGGCGTCGGCGCCGTGATCACCATGGTCGCGCTGGGCAGCGGAGCGCAAAAGGCTGTGCAGGCGCGCCTCCAGGCGCTTGGGCCCACGCTGCTCTCGATCTATCCAGGCCAGTCGTTCCGCGGCGGCATCGCGATCATGTTCGATCAGCGCGTCAGCATCACCGTCGACGACGCGAATGCGCTGGCCCGCGACGCCCGCTACGTCAAAGCGGTCGTGCCCGAGCTGACGCGGAACATGCAGATCAAGTACGGTGGGCAGAACGGCAACGTGAGTGTCGTGGGCACCACGCCCAATTACCCCAGCGTCAAGAACTTTGCCATTGTCGCGGGCCGGATGTTTACGGCCGGCGAGGATGAGGGCCGCCGCCGCTACGCGGTGCTCGGCTCGGCGATTCCCGAGATGTTCAACCGCAATCCGGCCGGGATGATTGGCCAGGAGATCCAGATCCGCGGGATTCCGTTCGAGATCGTGGGCGTCCTTGGCGCCAAAGGATCGGCGGGCGGGTTCGGCAATCCCGACGAACAGATTCTGATTCCACTCCAAACAGCGCGCTACCGGATCATGGGCACCGACCGGCTGCGGTCCATCACGGTGGACGCGGCGAGCGTGCCGCAGATGACGCTGGCGATGATCGAGAACGAGCGCGTGATGCGCCGCGAGCACAAGATCCGCCCCGGCGCCGATAACGATTTCCAGATCCGCAATCAGTCGGACATTCTGGCGACGTTCCAGGACACGGCGAAGACTTTCACGTATCTGCTCGCCGGCATCGCCGCCGTCAGCCTGCTCGTGGGCGGCATTGGCATCATGAATATCATGCTGGTGTCGGTCACGGAGCGGACGCGGGAGATTGGCGTGCGCAAGGCCCTGGGCGCAACGCGATTCAACATCCTATTTCAGTTCCTCGTCGAAGCACTCGTACTGTGTCTGGCAGGTGGCGTGATCGGGATTCTGTTTGGCTCGCTCGGCGCGGTCGCGCTCTCCAAGCTCGCCCACTGGAACACCTCGATCAACGTGCTGGCGATCACCGTCGCGTTCTTCTTCAGCGCACTCGTCGGGCTGTTCTTTGGCATATGGCCGGCGCGGCGGGCGGCGAGCCTCGATCCAATCATAGCGTTGCGGTACGAATAGACCTGTGAGCCGACGAAGCGTCGGCTTGCCGGGAAACGGGATACGGGAAACGGGAAACGTGGTGACGATTCGATAACGTTTCCCGTTTCCCGTTTCTCGTTTCCCGTTTCCCGACCTTAGATTCCCGCCATGCTCGCCGTCTTTCTCATTCTCGCTCAGTCCTCAGCCGACCCGCAGGGAGTGTACGATGCGCGGCTCCGTCAGATCGACGTGCGGTTGCCGCGTATCGAGACGCCCGCAGTGGTGATCGACGGCGCGCTCGACGATCCGGTCTGGCGTCAGGCCTCGCTACTCAAGGGCTTCACGCAGTACCGCCCTGTCGACAGCAGACCCGCCGCCGACTCGACTGACGTGCTCGTTTTTTACGCACCGGACGCGGTCTACTTCGGCATCCGGGCCCACGAGGCGCACGGCGACGTGGTGCGCGCGACGCTCGCCGACCGCGACAACATCGACGCGGACGACAAGGTCGAGATCCTGCTCGACACATTCAACGATCGGCGTCGCGCGTTGCTGTTTGCAGTCAATCCCCTCGGCGCGCAGCAGGACGGCGTGCGGAGCGAAGGGCTAGCTGGAGCCGCCGGCGGCCAGAACGCGGGGTTCCGATTCGATGGCGTCGTCGACTTGAATCCCGATTACGTCTATGAGTCACGCGGGCGCGTGACGCCGTCCGGCTACGAAGTCGAGGTGCGCATTCCATTCAAGAGTCTTCGCTACCAGAGCGGCGAAACGCAGGATTGGGGGATTCAGTTGATCCGGACCACGCAGCACACCGGATACGAGGACACGTGGACGCCGGTGGTGCGCGCGAGCGCGAGCTTTCTCATTCAATCGGGCACACTCAGGTCGCTCACCGGGCTGCGGCGCGGGCTCGTGATGGACGTGACGCCGGAGGCCACCGTGCACGGTGACAGTTACGGGACCTTCGATCCTGAAATGGGCGTGAACGTGCGCTGGGGTATCACGCAGAACCTCAGCTCCGCCGGCGCGATCAATCCAGACTTCTCCCAGATCGAAGCTGACGTGGGCCAGGTGACGGTGAATCAGCGCTTTGCCCTGTTCTATCCGGAAAAGCGCCCCTTCTTCCTGGAGGGGCTCGAGCAGTTCGATACGCCCAACGCTCTCATCTATACGCGTCAGATCACGAACCCGATGGGTGGCGTCAAACTCATCGGGAAAATCGGTGGCACCGGGGTCGCGTACATCGGCGCTGTAGACCAGAACATGCCAACCGATCTGGATCTCTTCGTGCCCGACACGAAGCGAATTGTGAATCTGCTGCGTCTGCGGCGCGACCTCGGCGCCAGCTCGACGGTGGGACTCGCCTACACGGACCGGATCGACGAGAGTGCGTGGAATCGCGTGTTCGGAGTGGACGCACGCGTCATCTGGAAGAAGATCTGGTATTCCGACGCGCAAATCGCCGGCTCATGGACGAAGCATGGCGAGGGGCTCGGGGTTCGCAGCGGCGTCCTGTGGAATACAACATTGTACGACCGCACCGGCTACTCTTACGGCAACCACGGCGAGCTCGTGGGCATCAGCCCCGACTTCGATGCACAGAGCGGATTCGTCAATCGCGTCAACATCGTGGAAGGCCGGTTTGCCAATCGGTTCACGTGGTACGGGAAACCGGGAGCGTGGCTCGAAAACGCCACGACGTTCATCCTGATTTCGCCGCTGTGGCGTTACGATGATTTTTTCGATCTGGGAAGCACGCTCGAAGGCAGCGTGAACCAGACCTGGCTCCTCACGTTGCGCGGTGGCTGGGGAGTCACCAGCGATTTGCGAGTCAGCCATCAGCGATTCGATCAGCAGGACTACGACAGCTATCAGGTGGATTCGGCGGGGACACTTGTGCCATTCCCCATTCCCCATGGTCTCTACGGTCTCTGGAGCGGCAACATTGGCTTCAACACACCGAGCCGCGCGCTGACGCTGAGCGGCAACGTGGGTGGGGGAATGGGCGTCATCTTCGCCGAGGCCGCGGAGTCGCGGGGCTTGAACGCCTTTCTCAGCGTGACCTGGAAGCCGACGCCCTCCATCCGAGTGGACGGCCGCTGGATTCATCAGCGGCTGCACCGTGCCGCCGACGGCAGCTGGTTCTCGACCGCCAACATCCCTCGTCTCAAGATCGAGTATCAGCCGCGCCGCGACATCTTCTTCCGCTACGTGGGCCAATACACCGCGCAGGAGATCGACGCCCTCCGCGATCCCCGCTACGGCTATCCGCTCGTCATCAACGGCAGTCCCGCTGCCGCGAGTACCCAGACCGAGTTCCGCAACGACGTACTCTTCTCTTATCGACCGATTCCCGGGACGCTGCTGTATCTGGGATACGGCGCGTCGCTTACCGAGCCGGAGCCGTTCAACTTCGGGCGTCTAACGCGTACCAGTGATGGGTTCTTCCTGAAGGCCAGCTACCTGTTCCGGATGTGAGCACACTCGGAGCAGAGCTCGACGAGGAGCGACTCACCAGACAGCGCCGGTACGTGCTCGCCGACACCCGAGCCCGCTGGGGATTCATCGGCATCGGCATCCTGCTGCTGATCGTCGGGCGGCTGCTCGGTTTCACTCCGGTTTCTCCCTGGTTCATCGCCGCGTTCGCGGGTCTCTTCGCGGCTGCCAATGCCGGCGTCCGCGCATTGGTGGAGCGCGCTCCCCTGCGGCCGGGATACACGCTGCTCAATCTGGCCGTCGGCTGCCTATTGATTTCGGCCGTCATGTTTGGGCTGGGAACAAACGGGCATCTCCTCTACGCCGCGTACGCCATCGCACCACTCCAGGCGGCGCTCTACCTCGAGCGCCGAGATACATGGGCGTCGCTGATCATGAACCTGGCCGCCTTCGCGCTCGTTACGGCATTGGCGCAGGTGGCCGGGCATGGCTGGCCGTGGTCCGGGTTCACGCAGGAAGCGCTGGTGCTCGTGCTCGTGTCCGCGGCCGTCGTGCCGATGCTCGCGCGCATGGTCGAGCGACTGCGGGCAGCGCGCGGTGTCCTGGGGGAAATCGAGCGCGGCGATCTCACACGCCAAATCGACGGTGACGAAGGGGTCGTCGCTGACGACCTCGGATACCTCGGCGTCAGCGTGAACCGCACGACCGCCGCTATCGCCGAAGTCATCCGGCAGATCCGCGAGCAGGGCCGCGCGCTCGCCGCCATGGCTCGGGGCTTGGCAGGAGCGGCCCGTGAGCTGCAGACCTCATCGCAATCGATCTCGGCCACCACGACTCAACTCTTCGAGAGCACTGAGCGCCAACGGCAGCTCATTGGCTACGGGCGCCAGGATTCCGAGGCCGCGTCCGTTCTCTCCTCGACGCTGCACACGCGCGCGCAGGAGGCGGAACGCCGGATCACCGAGATCGCGGCACAAGCGCACAAACGCGGCGACGAGGTCGCCAAAGCCAGTGTCCACCTGATGAACATGCTCGTCCATATGGACCACGCCTCCGAGCTGGCGGGCGAGCTCGACCGCGAATCGCGCGAGATCGGCAAGCTCGTCGATGGAATAACGCGCATCGCGAGCCAGACCGATCTCCTCGCGCTGAACGCCGCCATCGAGGCCGCGCGCGCCGGCCAGCACGGCCTCGGCTTTCGCGTCGTCGCGGGCGAGGTGCGCAAGCTCGCGGAGCAAAGCGCCCGCGCGGCCGAGGAGGTACGGAGCAAGGTGCGGGCGACGCAGGATCAAATCAGCCGCGTCGTGGAGTCGATGAAGCAGGGCCGCGAGGCGGCGCAGGGAGTCGGCAGCGTGGCGACGACGGTGCAGGGCGCGCTTGACGCCATTTTTTCCGACCTCAACACGACCGTACAGTTCGCGACGGCGTTCGCCGTGGAGACCGAGAATCAGACGAAGAGCATGCGGGATGTTCTGCGGCGGATGGAGGAGGTTGCCGCGATCGCGGACGGCGCGGCAAGTGGGGCGCGGCAAACGTCGGCGGCGACGGCGCAGCAGATCGCGGCGCTCGGTGAGCTGACGACGACGTCGCAGCAGTTGTCCGAGGCGGCAACACTCCTGTCCCAAACGATCCAGCGGTTTCGCGTGAACGGCAGCGGCGCCGGATAGGCTTCCTCACCAGCCGCGCGTGAGAGGCCCGTCGCCGAAATCCCACAACAGAAACGCGATGAGCTCTGCCCGCCGATCCGCGCCCGTCGCGGGCGCCGCGGCCCCAACAGAGGCGGCGACGTGACCGAGCTTCGACAGTCTGATCCATACCTGCGGGTAGAGCGTCAACACGTCCTCGCCCTCCTTCGGCACGTCCCAGCCCAGCTCGACCATGGGGACGAAGCGACCGACCTCACGTCCCGCGCCGAGGCGGTACGATGCCCCGGCAAACCCCTCGCCCTCTTCCCAGATTCCCACGATCTGCCCTTGGATGACGAACCCGGCGCGCTCGACCCCCGCGGTCGCGTATGGCTCCAGCTCCCAGGCCGTTCGCCGGCCGACTGGTGGCGACGCCTCGAGCCCGAGCGACAGGAGCGCCAGCCGCTCGAGACTGTGCCAGAGATTGTACTTCACCGAGACCGCCGCGCCATCGAACGGGCGGTTAAGGGAATCGATGACCGTCGCCAGCTCGCCTTCGAGTTGGAACCGGCGGCCTACCCGGCGCTCGTAGACGAGCCGCTGCCCGGGCCCGTGCGCGGCCAGCACGACCTCGTTCTCGGGAAACGCCTTTTCCACGAGGAACGGGCGAGGAAAGTTGAGCTCTCCCGGCGGCCAGCCGCGCTCGCGGCACAGCGACCGCACGTAGCGCACCACCATACGGATCTGCTCCGCTGTTCCGGCGTCGCCGTAGGAGGGCATGTCGAGCGACAACCCGTATGCGGCACCCCCGCGCGACACGATGTCTACCCACAGGTCTTCGGGCTCGGCGCTGGACACGGCGCACGAGGCGAGATCGGCGGGCGGAACCGCTAAGCGCGTGGACGCGGCGGGCGTGCCGCGGGCATCCGCCCCGTGGCAGCGCGAGCACCAACTCGTGTAGAGACTGTCCCCAGCGCCTTGGGCGCCGGCGCTAGATGCCCACAGTACGGCGCATACGACGAGCTTCAGTGTTTGCCGCACGGCGAATCTCCCCAAGCTTGGCGGTTTCGAGCGCGCCATCTCTGACCACGACACGGCCGTCCACCACGACGTGGCGTACGTCGGCGGCCCGCGCGCTGTAGACAATGCGGGAAGTCAGGTCGTTTGCCTCAGGTTGCGCATGAGGGCCGTTCAGATCGAGTACGACCAGGTCGGCGCATTTCCCAACCTCGATCGAGCCGATCTCCTTCTCGAGCCCCATCGCGCGCGCGCCGCCGAGCGTCGCGAGCTCCAGCACTTGCGCCGCTGGCAACGCATCGGGCCCGAGCCGAGGCTTCTGAATCAACGCGGCAAGCCGCATCTCGGCAAACGCATCCAGCCGATTGTTGCACGGTGCCCCGTCCGCGCCGATCCCGACGCGGCAGCCGGCGGCGAGCATTTCCGGAATCGGCGCGATGCCGCTGCCGAGCTTCAGGTTGGCGGAAGGACAATGGACGACGTTCGTCGCGTGTCGCGCCAGGCGTGCGATGGCATCCTTGTCCACCCAGACGCAGTGCGCTAGCGCTGCACGTGGCCCGGAAATTCCAACGGAGTCGAGGTACGCGATCTCATCGTGCCCCGTTTCCCTTTTCACGATCTCCAGCTCCACCGGCGTTTCCGCGGCGTGCGTATGGACAACGGCACCAAACTTCTCGGCAAGGTCGCTCACCGCCCGCAGTAATGGCCCGGTGCAGCTCGGCGCGAACCGCGGCGCAAAGCAGTAGCGGAGCCGTCCTCCCGCCGTGCCGTGCCAGCGCGCGCAGAGATCGGCGCTGTCCGAGAGCGCCTTGTCGGTCGATTCGCGCAATCCCACAGGATTCGACGGCGCATCCATGAGACACTTTCCGGCAGTCGCGCGAATACCGATTTCCTCGAGCGCCTCGAACGCGGCCCCCGTGTGGCGCACCGTCTCCATGTCGAGAATCGCCGTTGTGCCGCCCAGCAGCAGCTCCGCCGCGCCGAGCATCGCGGACGCGTAGACCGAGTCTTCGGTGTGCGCAGCCTCAAGCGGCCAGATTCGCTGCGACAGCCAGTTCTCGAGCGTGAGATCATCCGCGAGCCCACGGAAGAGCGTCTGGCAGAGATGGATGTGGGCTTGAACGAGACCTGGAAGAACAACGAGACCATGACAATCGATCGTCGCTGGTTTTGACCGTCCAACCGTCCAACGGTCCAACGGTCCAACGCTTTTGATCCGTCCGTCTGCAACCAGCACATCCGCATCCACAGTGCGGCGCGCACCGTCCATCGTTACCAGGCGTCCGCCGCGAAGCAGCAGTGCTTTGCTCAAGGCAGCGTCAGCAGTTCCACAGGATCGAATGAAATCGCGCCGTACTGCGCACCCCAGTGCAGATGCGGGCCCGTGACTCGACCCGTGGCCCCCACGCGGCCGATCAGCTGCCCTCGCTCAACCGTGTCGCCGGCGGCGACGAGCGCCCGGCTCATATGGTGATACACGGTCATGAGCCCCTCGCCATGGTGCAGGTAGACCGAAATCCCGCCGTAAAAGAAGTTGCCGACGAGCGCCACCACGCCCCGATTCGACGCGTGAATGGGATCGCCGCGCCGCCCATCGAGATCGAGCCCATAGTGAATACTGCGTAACACCCCGTTCACTTCGCGGCCCGTGCCAAAGACGCTCGTCACCCGCGCTTCGCGCGGCCGTACGAAGGGGTCGCTCCACAGACGCGGCACCTGGTGCGCGCGTCGAGCGGCGTCGCGCGCCAAAGCACGCTCGCGATCGATTCGAACCTGCAACGCGCTATCGGGTGGCGTCGTAAACCGCGGCGCGGTGCGCAGCCTCTCCCCGCTTGGCGCGGGCCGTGCCGCCACACGGACGTACGCCCGATCCACGGTCGCGTCACCGTTCCACAGGATGTAGAGCGTCTGTATGCGGAGGCTGTCATCCGTGCCCAGCGGCACCGCGGCCAGCGCCTGCCCGCCACGAAAGTGCAGCGGCTCACCCGCGACCTCGCCCGTGACAGCGCCCGGCGCCGAAATGAAAACCAAGGCGCCCTTGACCGGCACCGCCGGCTCCCAGTTGATGTCCTGCACGGCAGCCAGCGTCGTGAGAACGGCCAAGAGCATCAGGTCGATATCCGTGGATGAATGTTGACCGAGTCTCCGGACGGCGGCAGGTCGAAGTACGTCTCCACTTCATCGAGCAGGTCGGCCTCGGTGTACACGCCCGCGAGAATCCGCTCCGCGAGGCCCGGCTCAACGAGGACATACCCGAAGGGAAAATCGATCCCGGACAACACGATCACGCGACGCTGGCGATTGGGGAGCGCGACATAGATCGTTTCTGCATTCGTGGGGAACAGCGTGATCTCGTGGCGGCGCAGTGTCGGCGCGACACTCTCGGTTGTGGTATTGAGATCGTCGAGCGCCTGGGCCTGATCGTCGGCCGAGAGCGAGTCGGCACCGGCCAGCCAGAACACGAGCACCGTCCGACCCGTGACGACTCGCGGAGCGAGCAATGTGCTGTCCATGGAATCGCGCGGGGACGCCGTGAGCGAATCCCCGTCGCGAGTCGCAACCGCCGCGCTGCGACTGCGGCACCCGGTGAGCAGTGCGACGATGGCAAGAAGCGTTGCTGAACGCATGGCACACAATATACTTAGCTCATGTCGGCGCCTGTCTCACCCGCTTCGCCTCCACCCCTCTCGGCAGTTAGGCCCGTTCGACGCCATCACTGGATCGTCCGGCTGACGCACTGGCTCACGTTCGGGTTGCTCATCGGCATGATCGGGAGCGGCTTGCAGATCTACGGCGCGTACGCGCGCTTTGGCGAGCGCGACGGACCCTTCTACCTCAATCCGTTCGAGGAATACGCGTTCCCGCGCTGGAGCCGGCTGGGCGGTTGGCTCGCCGGCGGACTCAATTGGCATTTCGCCCTGATGTGGCCCCTCATCGCCGTGGGCCTGCTGTATCTCGGCTATCTCGTCGCCAGCGGCGAATGGCGCTCGCTCCTCTTCGGGCCGCGCGACTTTCGCGGCGCGATCGAAATGCAGAAGTACTACCTGCGCCTGCGCAAAGACCACCCGCCCCAAGGCAAGCACAACCCACTGCAAAAACTCGCGTACACGTTCATCGTCGTGTTGGGCGTCCTGGCCGTGTTGACGGGATTCGCGATCTACAAACCGACGCAGCTCGCGTGGCTCACGACGCTGTTCGGTGGCTTTCAGGCGGCGCGCTACTGGCATTTCTGGACCGTTTGGATCTTCGTCGGCTTCCTGATCGTGCACGTGGTGCTCGTCTTTGCGGTAGATCCCGCGTCACTGCGGGCGATGATCACGGGATGGTATCGCGGGAGGTTTCCATCCCATGATTGATCGCCGTGGGTTCTTGCGACTCGGCGCGACCGGAGGTCTGGCCTCAGTCGCCGCCGCCTGCGGATGGGACGGTGGCAATGCCGTGCGACCGCTGCTCCTCGATGTCAGCCGCTTCAATGACTGGATTGGAGAAAGGATTATCTTCTCCAAGCATCGGCTCGCGCGCGTGTACGATGTCAGCGAGCGCTCGACGCGCCTGCCGATGTACTTCATTTCACGAGAGGTTCCGACGTTGAAGGATCCGGCGGCGTGGCGGCTGCAGGTCGGCGGGCTCGTTCGCAACCCGCTCTCACTGTCGCTGGATGATTTGCGCGCGATGCCGCGGACGACGTACACCGTCAAGCATCACTGCGTGGAGGGGTGGAGCGCGATCGCCACGTGGCACGGCGTGCCCATCTCGGCTGTCGTCGAGCGGTGCCAGCCGTTTCCCGCCGCGCGCTACATCCGGTTCGACTCATTCGATTCCGGGTACTCCAACGGCTGGGACATGGCGAGCGCGATGCATCCCCAGACCATTCTCGCCGACGGCATGAACGACAATCCGCTGCCCGTCGCGCACGGCGCGCCGCTGCGGCTCTATTCGCCGACCAAACTTGGCTACAAGATGACGAAGTATCTCGTTTCGATGACGTTCACGGCCGAGCGCCCTCTTGGCTATTGGGAGGCACAGGGCTATCCGTGGTTTGCGGGGGTCTGACACCCCCCAGCGCGTCGTGCATTTCTGCAGCCGACGCGAAACGCTGTGCAGGATCCTTGGCCATGGCTTTGAGAATGAGCGCCGCGAGCGCCTCCGGCACGTCGGCGTTGAGCACGCGAGGGCTCGGCGGATCTTCTTCGATGTGTTTGGCCACGAGAGCCCACGGCGTATCAGCCAGATACGGCACGCGTCCGGTGAGACATTCGAACAACACGATCCCCACCGCATAGAGATCGCTGCGCGCATCGAGCTCCACGCCGGCCAGTTGCTCGGGAGACATGTAGTCGGGCGTGCCGATCGAGACGCCCGCCTCGGTGAGCCCCTTTCCTTGCGGCGGATTGGCGAGCCGCGCGATCCCGAAATCCATCACCTTCAGAAACCCGCTGGGGTCCACCACAATGTTTTGCGGCTTGATGTCGCGGTGAATGATGCCATCGGCATGCGCGACTTCCAGAGCACGGCACAGCTGTTTGCCGATCGTCAATGCAACCGCGACGGGCAACTTGCCGCTCGCGTCGATGAGCTGCCTGAGCGACGTCCCGTCGACGTATTCCATCGTGAGGTAGTACATCCCGTTGACTTCACCGAGGTCGTACGTGCGCACCACATTGCGATGGGCAATGCGCCGGGCCAGGCGGATTTCCTGCTTGAAGCGCTCCAGGGCCACACTCCCTCCGGACAGGGCCTCCGGCCGTAGGGTCTTGATGGCCACGGGCTCCTCCAGCTCGCGATCGAACGCGCGGTAGACCACGCCCATACCGCCGGCGCCGAGCATTGCTTGCACCTCATAACGACCTGCGAAGATCGCGCCCGGACGGAGCTGATCACCGACCACTTCCCGCGCGCCGGTCGAAGCGATCCGCTGCGTCGCCGCAGCGCGCCCTCCGGACGCGGCCATGTAATCGACGAGCGCCGCTTTCTCCTTCAGATCTTCCACCAGGCTCTTGAAGGCACGCGAGAGCACGCCGATTTCATCGCGCGATTTGACCTCGATGTCCACGCCGTAATCGCCGTCCTGAACCCGGCGGGTGGCCAGCGCCAGCCGGCGCACCGGCCGCGCAATCTGGCGAGCCTGTAAGAAAGCGACGATGAGCGCCAGCACCACGCCGAGCGCCACCGCGAACAGCATCGTGCGCCGTAGCGCGCTGAAGGCGGCGAGCTCGGCGTCGCGTGAGCGCAACGCGACAAAGCCGCCGCGAAGGTCCCCACTGGGCGAACGGATGGGACCGGCCAGGCCGATCAGATGCTCTCCACCCAGTGTTGCGGCGAGTGCGAGGCCGGTGCCACCCGAATCAGCCGCCAACGTGTCCGTTCGCACGCCATCGCGAAGCACGGGGCCGATATCCTGCGCAGGGATCGTACTGCCGACGACCACCGGGCGATCGAGCGTGTCCAGGGCGAAGAACACGACATCGGAGTTGGTGCTTTGCTTGATAGCACCCGCGAGGGAATCATCGATCTGATACGTGGCAATCAGGGCGCCCAGGGGAGCTGCATCCGGCCGGTCGCGCAGCGGCGTGCCGACGGCGATGAACATCGTGCCCCGAAGATCGTCGAGCCAGGCGCCGCTCGTCTGCTCGCCGCTCAGCGCGTTGGCGACCAGCGGCGCGATCGACAGATCGCGATCGTACTGCTCGCGGTAATCGGTGCGGGCGATGAGAATCCCGTAGTTGTTGGTAACGAGCACCCATGACGCGCCGATCAGGTCGCGTACGTCATCCGCCTGATCGAGCGCTTCGGCGCGGGCGCGCTGAGTCAGCAGCCGCTGGCGGTACTGCGGCACGTCGGTCGCCACGGTGCTCGCACGACCCAGGGTGCGGGTGCGC
>JBIOXD010000054.1:0-4640 GCA_044869265.1 Gemmatimonadales bacterium | reverse complement strand
CGGACGGCTGCGTGATCGCGCTGGACGATGCGACGGCGTTGACACGTGCCGCACGCGTGCTCGCGTGGGGAGAGATGGCGCGTCAGGTCGCGCACGAAATCAAGAACCCGCTCACCCCCATCCGGCTCGGGATCCAGCATCTGCAGCGCGTGCGCGGCACGGCGCAATCGCCGGCGTTCGCCGCGACGCTGGACGAAACGGCCGGGCGAATTCTCGCGGAGATCGACCGCCTGGATGGGATCGCCCGGGCATTCTCGCGGTTTGGCGCTCCCCAGTCCGGTGAGCAATTGCCGCTCGAGCCCGTCGATCTCGCGGCGACGGCCCGCGAAGTCGTGCAGCTCTATGGGCTCGGCTCGCCGACCCGCTTCGAGGTCATCGGCTCCAACGGCATGCCGGCACTCGCGCGCAAGGATGAAGTCAAGGAAGTGTTGGTGAATCTGCTTGAGAACGCGCGGGATGCCGACGCCAAACGGGTGACGGTCCAGGTGGGCCCGAGCGGTCGCCAACTGACGGTGGCGGACGACGGCCGAGGCATCCCGCCGGAGCTGTTGGCGCGGGTGTTCGAGCCGACGTTCTCAACCACTTCGAGCGGAGCCGGTCTTGGCCTCGCCATCGCCCGCCGGCTGGTCGAGAGCTGGGGGGGGCTGATCACCCTCGATAGCGAGCCGGGCAAAGGGACACGGGTCACTCTGACGCTCCAAACGGCGCCCCCAAATCCAGCAGGGTGACCTTGCTCACACCTCGGATCGGAAAAAACGGACACAATGTGCAGGGTTTTGGCGGCCTTACCCTTGTCCGAGGTGGCTTGTGCGAACCGCAGGGATCGCTCTTACGCTCGCCGCGCTGGTGCTGGTTCCCCGAGCGGCTGACGCGCAGTTGTCGTTTGACGCGCGCCGCCTCGGCATGGGCGGGGTGTCCTTAGGCCGGGATGGCAACGCGCGACGCTACAATCCGGCGTATCGCGCAGTCAAGAACCTCTCGGGCGGCGGCACCGGGGCGCCGAGGATCACGATTCCCGTGCCACTCGGCCTGTATGACTTTTTCCGAGAGCATCCGATCAATCAGCTGACCAGCGATCCGGCCTTCAATCCGGATTCCGCGGCGTTCAATCCGATCGAGCTGATGAATCTCGTGCTGAATCCGCCGATCTTCCTGGACATCCGCAAACCGCCTACGCCGACGAATAACGTCGAGTTCACGATCGGCAAGAACCAGCTCATCATGAACCTCGGCCAGACCAGGGTGCTCATCCCCGATCATTCCTTCGGCTTCGGGACCAGCGGCCGGCTGGTGGACATGGGGTTCGGATTCGGTGGCTTCAATCTGAGCGTGATGGGGTTCGTCCATTACGATCTCAGCTTTACGCTCGACTCGGCGTTGCGCAGTGTTCTCAAAGACACCGTCCCGGTTCGTCCCGATAGCAGCTACTTCATTATTACCGACGCGATCGCGCAGACGGGTCTCACGCCGACCCTGAGCTACGCCGGTCGCATCTGGCGTCCGGCGAGCGCGGACAGCGTACCGGGCCAGACCGGACCGAATGCGAACGCGGACGATGGTGTCTACCTCGGCGCCGCGGCGCACTACTACTTCGGCGCGACGTACGGCCGGGGAGTCGGGCCCGCCGGATTCACAGTCGGCGATCCGATCTTCGGCAATGTGCCGACCGTGCTGTTCGACGGGCTGGTGCGGACCTCGAACCGGCCCAACGGACGTGGGATCGGCGCCGATCTGGGTATCGCGTGGATCTCGGGGCCGTTCGAGGTGGGAATCGGCGCGAACGACATTGGCGCCGAGCTCACCTGGTCGGACACGAAGATCCAGCGAATCCTGTACGATCCGAACGGCGACTCGATCAGCACCACCATGCTGGCGAATCACGTCGAGACCAAGACCAAATTGCCGATCAGCTATATCGCCAACGCGGCGCTCCGGATGGGAACCGGTACGACGGTCGGTGGCGACGTGTTCAATGCGGGACGGGGCACCGTCATTCACGTCGGCGCCGAGCAACGATGGGGGCCGTTCGCAGCCCGCGGTGGCGTCGCGCGCGATCAGCGAAAGAAAATCCAGTTCGGCTTTGGCGGCGGCCTCCGCATGGGCGCGTTTGGCCTGGACGTGGGGATCTGGACCCACAGCCCGTCCCTGTCCGACCAGCGTGCCATGACGATGGCTACGTCCATTTCAGTCTACTAAGGGGCAACCCCATGAAGGCTCTTGCTACGGCTGTGTTACTGGCGCTCGTCACCGGTTGCGGACAGGGAAAAGCGATCTTCAACGTTGACATCTACAGCTTTATGGCGGGGACGGGAGCCGATACGATCCCGTACGTGATTGCGCCAGCGTCGTCCGGGAGTGTTTCCACGTTTTCCCGGGTGCAGTTGCCGCCGGGCTTCGGAAGCTCGGTGGTCGACTCCGTGCGCATCACGCTCGGAAATGCCAATCTGATGAACAGCGGGGGGACGGGGACCGTTGGATTCTCGATCTTCTTCGCGGCGGACTCGGCGGGAACGATGACCGCCGCCTCGGCGCTCGACATTCCGCCGACGAATGTCAGCGGCACCAGCACGGTCCCGGTCTCGATCACGGGTGACTTGAGTCCCGCGATCTACAGCCTGTTCGCGAGCGACACGCTCTGGATGCGTATCGCCGCGACCGGGAACAACCCCGGCGTCACGCCCGTGACGGGCACGGGCGTGCTCACGGCGCTCGTCATCCGGGTCGTACTACAAGACAAGATTCTCTGAGGCTGACTACTTGACCGTGTAGCCTTTGCCCTCGAGGCAGACGGACATCGCCTTCTTGAACTGAACGATCTTGTCATTCGCCACGGCGACCGCCTGGTTGGCGCCCGCCTGCTCGGCCTGAGCCTCCGCTCTCTTGCGGGCGCGCCGTCCCGCCACCGCGCCACTCGCCGCTCCGATTGCCGCTCCCGTGCCTGCATCGCCCGCCGCTGCGCCGATGAGTGCGCCGGCTGCGGCGCCGCGCGCCGCGCCACCAACCGCCGCTCCCTGCGTCGCTGCAGCCGCCTTGTCGCCCGACGCCTTGGCGGCTGAGTCGGTATTCGCCGTCACCTTGGTGGGATCAACGCCCGTCTGCTGCTGGGCCCAGTCGTAGCACTGCTGCTCTTCGCTGAGCTGCACTCCCTTGGTCTGACCGGCGCTCGGGAATACGTACAATCCGACTTGCGAGGCGCGTGACGGCAACGTCTGACACGTGTAGCCAGGCGGACAGGATCCGTCGGCCGGCGCTGCGGGCGCTGGCTCCTGGGCAGCGAGCGCCGGAACAGCAATGAGTAGTGCGACCGCGCTGAACTTGATCCGCATGACTCCTCCCGTGAAGACCTTCACCAAGCTCCGCCAGATTCCATCAGCGCAACGCTTGCTCCGAGGCTCGATTGCGGGCATTGCACCTTGGGCTAATGCTGCGCGAGTGGCGCCCACGAGGCGCGGCACGCATGCTTGGAGCCCATGCGCCGCCTCTCGATCGCCGTCGCAGTCGTCCCCGCCAGTCTCGTCATCCCGACGGTCAACCCTCGCTGCTCAGACAACTAATCGCCATCGGCGGTATCGCCGCGTGGTTCGCGGCGTCGCCGCTTTGTGCTCAGAAGGTCGACACGGTGGTCATCCGCAACGGCGATCGCATTGTCGGTGAAATCAAGAGCCTCGACCACGGTACGCTGACCTACAAGACGGACGATGTGGGCACATTGACGATCAAGTGGAACAAGGTGTACCGCATCGTGAGTCCACGCTACTTCGAAGTGGAGGATGAGCGCGGACGGCGCTACTACGGCGCGCTGCAATCGGCGGGCGCGGACCAGCGAATGGTCGTCGCAGTGACCTCGTTCATCGATACGCTCGACATTCTGCGCGTCGTCCGTATCTATCCGATCGGCCTCGGCTTTTGGGCGCGGGTCGACGGCAAGCTCAACCTGAATCTGAGCTTTCAACGGGCGAATAAACTGCGCAGTATCGGCTTGGACTTCGACGCGCAGCACCGGACGCGGGTGCGGCTGACGGAGCTGCAGTCGAGCACGTACTTCCAGACGCAGGAAGGCGCGGCCCAGACGAGCCGCAATTCGGTGGCGCTCAGTGAGCTCCGCTTCCTCCAGGCGCGCTGGCTGCTAACGGCAGCGGGGCAAGTCGAACAGAACAAGGAGCTCGACTTGGCGTTGCGTGGCCTTGTCGGGGCCGGGGGAGGCCGATTCCTCATACAGAACAATCGCATCGAGGTCCGCACCCTGGCGGGGCTGGCGTTTACGAATGAGCGCTTTGAAGGCAGCTCGGCCGCCTCCAACCTGGAGATGCTCATCACCGGGGAGGGGACCTATTTCAAGCGCGACTATCCCAAGACCGACATCCAGACGAAGGTCACGCTGTATCCGAACCTTACGGATTTTGGCCGAATTCGCAGCGACCTGGACGCGAGTCTCACGCACGAGTTCATCCGGGACTTCAATACCGGCTTTACGGTGTTTTACAGATTCGACAGCCGGCCGACGTCCGCCACGGCCGCGAAGCACGACTATGGACTCGCGCTCACTTTGGGTTGGACGTTCTAGCTGCGTCTGACTAGTTGCGGCGCGCCGTGTAGTTCAGCGTCGTGGCGGGAACAGCGCGGTCGTGCCGGGATGCCTG
>JBIOXD010000053.1:0-5227 GCA_044869265.1 Gemmatimonadales bacterium | reverse complement strand
GCCGACGGCCTGGACTGGAGGTGCAGGCGGTCGCCGAGGCTCTGGACATCCACCCGTTCATGCTGTCGCGTTGGCGGAAGGAGTTTCGTGAGGGACGCCTCCGAGCTCCAGCATTCACGCCGGCGCGTCGGATGTCCAAGGCGCCCCTGGTGCGTGAGATCCGCAGGCTGCAGGAGCTGGAGCGGGCCCATCAGCTGCTGCAGGAGGAGCACGCTCTCCTAAAAAAAGCCATCCGGTTCTGTTCCGCACGAAGGCCGAAGCGTTCGCGTTCATCGAGACGCACCGAGGGATGATGACGGTGACGCGCCTGTGTGCGTTGTACGGCGTGACGCGGGCCGGCTACTATGCGTGGCGCCATCGCCCCGCGAGTCCGCGCCAGGAACAGGACCGGATCCTGATGCAAGCGATGGCGGCGGACTTCGAGAGGAGCGGCGGCACGTACGGGAGCCCGCGCCTGCATCGGGCGCTGACGACTCGCGGTCACCGGGTCAGTCGCCGGCGGGTCGAGCGGCTCATGCGGACGGGTGGCTGGCGCGCCCGCGTCGTGCGCGTGTACCGCCGTAAGGCGGGGACGCATCGATGGTTCGGGCAACATCCCAATCAGGTGCGACGGACCCAGGTGACACGGCCCGACCAGGTCTGGGTCTGCGACATCACGTACCTGGCTGTCGGCGGTCGCTGGTGGTATCTCGCCACCGTGCTCGATCGGTACTCGAGACGGGTGCTGGCGTGGCGGCTCGGTGCCATGCGCGACTCACGCCTCACCCACGCGGCCCTCGAGGCCGCGCTCCGGCGGCGCCAGCCGCCCAAGGGATTGATCTTCCACACCGATCGGGGGAGCGAGTTCCTGGGGACGTCGTTCTGCAGGAGCCTGGCCGACCACGGCGTGCGCCAGAGCATGACTCGCGGCGGCGCGCCGGATGAGAACGCGCACATGGAGTCGTTCTTCCACTCGCTCAAGGCCGAGGGGATTCATGGACGGCGATTCCAGACGGTCGCTGAACTGCGGCAGCACTTGCACCGCTACATTCGCTACTACAACCACCAGCGCTTGCATTCGGCGCTACAGTATCGATCGCCCGTTGACTACGAGCGAGGAGCTGCGTAGAAATGGAGTGTCTACTAAACCGAGGGAAGATCCCGTCGCAAAGTGCGACAAGGGCACGCGACGTGCTGGCGCACGCCGCGCCTGATGCGCGGCGTTATGCACACGAAGGGGGAAGGCGGGTTATACTGAGTGCCAGAGCACGGAGTTAGAATGAGCAAGCAGCCCACGGTTGTCCACAGCGATCCGAATATCCTGGGTGGCACGCCAGTTTTCGTCGGGACCCGCGTGCCGGTTCAGAACCTCATCGACTATTTGGAAGCCGGAGACAGTCTGGAGGATTTCTTGAAATCCTTCCCCTCAGTCACGCGAGAACAGGCTGTCGCCGCCCTCGAACTCGCGCGGGAGGCGCTGGAATCTCGTGCGCATTCTGCTCGATGAGTGCCTCCCTGCCGAACTCGCGGACGAACTGACTGGACACGAGGTCCGGACGGCACAGCAGGAGGGGTGGTCCAGCCTGGACAACGGCGAGCTGCTTCAGCGCGCCGCGGCCCGCTTCGCTGTATTCATCACAGTAGACAAGCACATCCAACGTACACAGAAGCTGCCTGGGACTCTGTCAGTCATCACCATCCGGTCGCGGACGAATCGCATCCAGTCGCTACGTCCGTTGGTTCCCGAAATTCTTCGACTGATAGACAGCATCCAGCCCGGGACGTTTGGGGGGGTCGGTGCATAACGACGGCACGCAGGCGACGGCGTGCGCCGTCGTCACGGGCAACAAGGGCACGCGACGTGCTGGCGCACGCCGCGCCTGATGCGGGGCGTTGGGCGACAAGGGTCACCGATCAAGTCTTGACGGATACATTCAGAGGAGGGCGAAGTCATGAGTTCCAAACCATTCGTCTTCAGGCCTACCGATCGCAAGCCTGCTCTGACCGTGGTCGGCTGTCAGGTCGTCGTTCTCGCATCAGGATCCGATATTGAAGACCAGCAAGTCACGCTGCAGTCGGGTGGCGAAGGGATGGGACCACCGCCTCACAGCCACGATTGGGACGAGTCCTTCTACATCACCAAGGGCCAGGTGGTATTCAAATGCGCGGGTGAAACCGGTGTGTGCACTGCAGGTACACTCGTGCATGTTCCGGCCGGTACCGTTCATGCTTTTAGCTTTGGCCCGGGGGGCGGCGAGATGCTGGAGATCACCGGGAAACGAAGTAATGCGGTTCCGATGTTCACCGCAATGGATCGCGAGATTCCACCCGGGCCGCTGGATGTCGCAAGAGCGATCCAAGTGTTGGGCCGGAACGGCGTCACAGTTCACGTCTGACGCGGTGCTTGAACTTGGTTCGGCTTGTCGCCCAACCAGCGCGTGCAGCGGAGCGTTGGGCGGACAAGGGTGTATCTGGGGGGAAGTAGAAAGCGAACCCTCACCGCCGAGTCTTGAAATCGTTCGTTTGGTGGCGCGACCGTTCCGGAGCGATTGAAAGGAGACCTGCAATGGCTGGTGTCACGATCAAGGCTGGCGAAGGCAACGTACTCAACGTCCTTGGCATGCCACTTTGGTTCCTCTGTGATGCGGATGACACGGAGGGAGCCTGGTCGTTAATGGAGGAGATGATTCCAGTCGGTCTCGGCCCACCACCACATCGACACGACTGGGATGAGGCTTACTATGTGATCGAAGGCGCGCTCGACTTCGAGATAGACGGCAAGCCAGTGCGTGTCGAATCTGGAGGTTTCACCTACTTGCCCCGCAACACTGTGCACGCCTTTAAGGGAGCGTCACCGTCTCCTGCGCGGGTGCTCATTCTTGCTGTGCCCGCTCATTCTTCTGCCTTTTTCAAGGATGTGAATCGCGAGGTCCGCACGGTTCCTGACGACTTGGCCAAGGTGCCTGCAATTGGCCGGCGGCACGGGATCGAGTTCATGCCCACGGCCAAGCAAGCGGGCTCGAAGGAGACATGATCCCGACTCGGCGCGGAGGCCGCCCAACCACCTATGCAGGCGACGGCGTGCGCCGTCGGTATTGGCTACAAGGGCACACGTCGTGCCGGCGCATGCCGCGCCTGATGCGGAGCGTTAGCCCGTCCGAGAGTCGGCCGCGAATGGTGGGGTGGTATGCTTGCCTCTGATGACGATGCGGTTTACTTGGGATCCAGCGAAGGCCGCCTCGAACCTTCGGAAGCACGGCGTTTAGTTCGAGGAGGCTCTCACGGTATTCAGCGATCCGCTGGCGCGGATCCACGACGATCCACACCACTCGGAACGGGAGGGCCGAGAAATCATCGTGGGCCACTCGACCAGGGGGCGTCTTCTGCTGGTCTCGTTTACCGAGCGCTCAGGGCTCATCCGGCTCATCAGCGCTCGACGTGCAACGCGACATGAGTGTAAAGACTATGAAGAAGCGACGCGGTTCTAGGAATCTCCACGCGCAAGGTGACCTCGCGCCCGAGTATCGTTTCGACTACACCAAATCGCGGCCGAACCGGTTTGCACGGCAGATCGCGAAGAATGCCGTGGTGGTCGTTCTCGACCCCGACGTGGCGACAGTCTTTCGTGATCCGAAGCGGGTGAATTCACTCCTGCGTGCCACGATCGCCGCGCTTCGAAAGCCAGGTTCGCGACGGGCGGGCTAACCACCGGCTGAAGATCCCGGGCGCGCCCTTCTGCGAACTTGGTTGCTCGTGGCGGCCGCTGCGCGCCCGCCGCGGGTTATGCTGAGCGTTGGGCTGACTGAGCCTTCACGGTGAAGGTGGAAATCCTGTAGAATCAGGGCATTCGAGGCGAGCCATGAAGCTGTCCGTTGAAGTCACCGCGGCCGAGGAGGCGAAGCTGGCCCAGGAGGCCCGCCGCCTGAACGTGTCGGTCGAAGAACTCGCTACCGCCGCCGTTCACGACCTGCTGGGCCAACGGGACGCCGATTTCGAGCGGGCGGCCGCACGGGTTTTGGAAAAGAATCGGGAACTCTACCGTCGGCTGGCGTAGTGCGCTACCTGACGCTGGCGGAAGTCCTCGATCTTCATCGCAGGGTCATGAAGCAGTCCGGCGGCAATCCTCCATCCGCGACCTCGGTGGACTCCTCTCTGCCGTGGCGCAGCCGCGCATGACTTTCGCGGGCAACGATCTCCACCCGACCGTTGCAGACAAGGCGGCGGCGCTCTGCTTTTCGATCATTTCTAATCACGCCTTCGTCGACGGCAACAAGCGGGCCGGCCACGCCGCATGGAGACCTTCTTGATCATGAACGGCTAGGGGTTGGCGGCTTGGCTTCAGGGCAACATGGTCAGTCTTTAGGGGGCGTTGGGCGGGCAGAATGCGAATAGACCTTCCATAGAGGCGCCCTTTTCGTGAATGAGGTCCGGATAGCCGATTACCATGGGTAACACTGATGAGAGGGTTTATTCGATCGAATGAACACGACTTACAAAGCGTACTTCAAGGATCCCAAACCCGCCCGGACCACCGTCGTGGTCTCCAAGCTCGTCGGTGCGGGGCATGTGGAGATTACCGCAACGGCCAGGAAGTAGATAGTTTCGCGTTCCTGATTTCCGACAAGCCGCCACGTGCCTGTACCAGTTCCTGCTCAGGAATCTGCTGATAGATCTGATGGGCGCACGCACGGACCCTCGCCGGAGCCGGCTCGTCGGCGGGATCTTCATTGGTATCTCGGTGGCGCAGATCGTGGTCGCGATGCTTCTATCCGGTATTCCCTCCCGATGCCGATGCCGCGCAAGTGTTACAGTGGCTTCGGGAACAGCCCCGGGAGAACGCATGAGGCGCACGTGGACCATCATTGGCGTGGCCGACGTGGCGCTCAGCTGCAAGTGGTACCAGTCGCTGCTCGGGTTGCCGGAGTCCGCTCCTGCCCACGACTACTTTGGGCAGATCGCCGACTCGGATGGAACGGTCCTGCTCTGTTTCCATCAGTGGGGTGCCCACGAGCACCCTTCGTTGACAAGCCCTGACCGCGCCGAGCCCGGCAACGGGCTCCTCTTGTTCCTCCGGGTCGACAACTTCGACATGGCCCTGTCCAGGGCGCGCGCCCTGGTCGGTCGGTTCGAAGAGGAACCCCACGTGAACCCGAGCACGGGCACGATGGAGTTCTCGCTGCGGGATCCTGACGGGGACCAGGGCCGAGGCGAGCGCCGTGGCCGCGATGCGTCTGACGGGCAGGTGCGC
>JBIOXD010000052.1:0-5735 GCA_044869265.1 Gemmatimonadales bacterium | reverse complement strand
TGAAATACCGCAGCGACGGCGAGTCGATCTTTCTCGACCCAGACGGGTATCCAGCGATCAAGCCACCCTGGGGCACCTTGAATGCGCTCGATCTCAACGCGGGGACCATCCGCTGGAAGGTCCCGTTGGGCGAATTCCCGGAACTCGCCGCCAAGGGACTGACGAACACGGGCAGCGACAACTACGGTGGGCCCCTCGTCACGGCCGGCGGCCTCGTCTTCATCGGCGCCACCAACTTCGACAAGAAGTTTCGCGCCTACGACAAGCTGACCGGCACGCTGCTTTGGGAGACCACGCTGCCTGCCGCCGGCAACGCGACCCCCGCCGTTTACCTGCTCAACGGCCGGCAGTACGTCGTCATCGTCTGCGGCGGCGGCAAGAATGGCGCGCCGTCAGGCAGCGCGATTGTCGCGTTCGCGTTAAGAAATGGGGCAATGCGTTAAGAAATGAGGGAATGAGGCAATGAGGCAATCGGATTATTGCCCCATTGCCCCATTGCCTCATTGCGCGGCATCAGTTTCCAGCTGCCGCATCAATCTCTCCAGCGCATCATCATGCGCCTGCAAGGCCGACCGGATGGCCTCCACGTGGTGATAGCTGTGCCGGATGACCCGATCCTCCAGCACGAACTGACACGTGAGCGGCGTATTGTCGTACAGCGACACCGGCGCAGCGCGATCGAGGTGCTCGTCACAGATGGCACGGATCGCCGTCACCGCAGCCGCGCTGTTGCGGCGGAGTAGATCCAGCGCCGCTTCTTTCGTCACGTTGGCGTAGGTCCACGCGTGCGTCGCGTTCCGTTCGTGGATGTCGTGACGCGTGAAATCGGTGACAGCCTGACCGGCCGCCAGCCTCTGCGCCAGTTGAATTTCCAGCGGATAGACGATCGCCACGTGATGGACGAGCACGCCAACCGTGCGTCCGTCCTTCGGGACGCGTGTCTGCCACTGTGCGTCCGTGAGCCCGGTCGCGAACGCCGCGAAAGCCCGCGCTCCTTGTTCGAGCCGCTCGGCGAGCGCGTCGACGCGCCGGCTTGTCATTGTCTGGACCCAGTTTCGCGTCACTTCAGAATCTTGCGCAACGAGACTCGGCATCGACGTGTCCTTCAGCGAACGACGACGCTGCCGACCATGCCCGGGTGAATCGAGCAGTGATAAGAGAACGTCCCGGCCGTGGTGAAGGTGAACGAGAACTGTCCACCAGGCCCGACATTTCCCGAGCTCCAGACGCCGTTGTTAGACGTCGACGTGTGCGTCACCACATCGTTATTGGTCCAGGTGACCGTCGTGCCGACAGCGACGTCCGCCTCGTCGGGCGCAAACGCACGATTGCCGAGGTTTTCGGCGCCGACGGGAATCGACACCGGCGTGGACTGCCCGACCGGCCCTGGCGTGGGCGTCGGAGTCGGTGCTGGAGCTGGATTTGAAGAGTTGTATCCGCAGGCGACTGTAAACATGAGAACGATCGAAATAGCAGCGAGACGTATCGAGAACATGAGGCCCTCTGACTGAAAAACGGGTGCGACCCGTATCCAATGAATTCGTGTGCCGCAGGACAGCCGCCCGGCGGTCACGTACTCATTAATCGTGGGGCACCGTCGAATATTCCTGCCGGGCCATGGCGGCTACCGTTCAGGCTGCGGTGACGCCGGGAATAGATTCGCCGCGCGCACGGTCTGTATGGGTGAGATGGCACTCATCGGCCGACTGCACCCGCTCCTGATTCACTTTCCTATCGCGCTCGTGCTGATGGCTGCCGCCGCCGAGGGCGCGGCAATCCTGACCGGCAGCGAACACTGGCGCAGCGTGGCCGTCGTGAATGTGCGGGCGGGCGCAGCGTTCGGTCTGCTCGCAGCCGCGGCCGGCTGGTGGCTGGCGTCACTGCCGGACTTCGAGAAGACACCGCTCCTGGAATGGCATCGGTGGCTGGGGACGATTGGCGCCACCATCACCATCGTCTCAGCGCTCGCGACATTTCGCATTGCCAGCCGGCGGTCCGTTGAGCCGTGGACGTACCGCGTCACGTTGTTCGCGGCGGGACTGCTCGTGGGTCTGACCGGACACCTCGGCGGCCTGCTGGTTTGGGGACCAAACTTTTTTCACTCGTGAGGAGACGCTGTGGCACGAACGAAGACTGAAAACGATCTCGATCGACGACACTTCTTGAATTGCATGGCGTGGGTGGGGACGGGTGCCGTCTGGACCATGGCGGGCGGCACCCTGAGAGGGTCCCCGCTCGGCCAGCTCACTTCCGCGTCAGCAATGGCGCACGGCGACGCGCTGCGCTTCGTCCAGATCAGCGACAGCCACATCGGCTTCGACCGGCCGCCGAACCTGGACGTGACCGCGACCCTGCGCGAGGCGATCGCGAAGATCAAAGCCGAGTCCGAACCTCCGGCGTTCGTCCTTCACACCGGCGATTTGACGCACCTGTCGAAAGCGGCGGAGTTCGACACGCTGCGACAAGTGCTTTCCGAGCTGTCGATGCCGATCTTCTACGTCCCGGGCGAGCACGACGTGCTCGACGAGGATGGCAAGCTGTACTTGCAGCAATTCGGCAAGGGGACTCGAGGCGCTGGCTGGCACAGCTTCGACCACAGCGGCGTGCACTTCATCGGGCTCGTCAACGTCGTGAACCTCAAAGCGGGCGGACTCGGCACGCTCGGCGACGAACAGCTCGAATGGCTCGAAGCCGACGTGAAGCCGCTCGAGAGCAGCACGCCCGTTGTCGTTTTCGCGCACATTCCGCTCTGGTCCGTCTATCCGGACTGGGGTTGGGGCACCGACGACAGCGAGCGCGCGCTGTCGTTCCTGAAGCGATTCGGATCCGTATCGGTCCTGAACGGTCACATTCACCAGGTCATGCAGAAGGTCGAAGGCCAGGTCACGTTTCACACGGCTATGTCCACTGCGTTTCCACAGCCGACGCCGGGCACCGCCTCGTCTCCGGGTCCGCTCAAGGTCGCCGACGATCGGCTGCGCAAGGTGCTGGGACTGTCGACGATGTCCTTCCACGCGGTCGATCATCCGATTGCGATCACCGATGTGCCCCTCGAAGCCGAGACGCCAGCACACGCGGCGAGCGATGTCTCTGTGAACAACTTCAGCTTCGCGCCGGCGATGGCATCCGTCCCGCTCGGCGCGACGATCACCTGGACCAACCGTGACGACGTGCCGCACACCGTTGTCAGCACGGAGCAGAAGTTCAAGTCGCCGGTGCTCGACACCGGCGAGAAGTTCTCGCACCGGTTCGACGAAGCGGGCACCTACAAGTACTTCTGCTCGCTTCATCCGAAGATGACGGGCCAGGTCGTGGTGGAGTGAGGTCATGAAACGAATCGTTTTTCCAGTTGGTGCCTTTGTCGTTGCGCTGCTCGCCCCGACGCGGAATCCGGTCGTGAGCGCCGGCCCGCCGGTTCACGAAGTGCAGGTTGTCGCGAAGAAATACACGTTCGATCCGGCGACGATCGAAGTGACGGCCGGCGAGGCGGTGCGCCTGGTGATTCACTCCGGCGACACGACGCACGGCTTTGCGATCAAGAAAGTGAAAGTGAATGTAGTGGTTCCGAAGGGCGGCCAGACGGTGACCGCAGAATTCACCGCGCCCGCGCCGGGGCGGTATGAGATCGCGTGCTCAGAGTTCTGCGGCCTCGGGCACCACGGGATGAAAGCGACGCTCGTGAGCGTTGCGCCGCCGGGCGGTGATTGATTACCGCTTGCCGGCGACGCGATCGATGTCCCTGAGCAGCGCCTCGATCGTCGTCTGGCGGCCGGCGGCATAGGCCCGCGCCCAGCGATCGGACCCGAGGCGTTCACGCGATTCCCGCTCGGTGTTGGTCCGGAAGTCCTGGATCGAGTGGTCGACGACCCTGGCGCCGGTGCGTTCGATGACCGCGTCGCGGGCGCCGAGAATGCGCGCCGCCCACGTGTGCTCACCCTTGATCACCGCTGCGGCGGCGAGCGGGGCGAGCGCGTACACGAACGCGAACTTGTCCCGGAGCGCCGGTGAGCGTGATGAGGCGCGCGGCGGGATCGGCGAGCCACTCCCGCAGCGTCTGCAGATCCGCGTCGCGTCCGAGCAGAGCGGTCGGGGCGAGCGGCAGCGGAACACTCGACAGCTCGGCGACCGAGGTGTCTGCCGCCGGAATTCGCGCGCTTCCGAATAGCGCGTCACGCACGGGACCAGTCAGGTCCAGTGCCGCCGACAACGCGCGGATTGTCTCGGGATGCGGCCGCCGCCGCTGGCCACGCTCGAGGGCGCTCACGGCATGGACGGACAGTCCCGCAATCGTCGCGAGCTCTTCCTGGGTGAAGGCTGCCGCTTCGCGCAGGGCTTTCAACTGCGCGCCAAAGGACTGTGAAGCCCCGGACCTCACAACTTTTCATCTTACTGCCGGGGCTGTATGGGGACCGTACGGGCGCTGTACGAGCGTTGTCTATGGCCGCCGGTGCCGCCAGGCGCCAGATTGACCCTATGCAAGGATCGGCCTGCGCAGAGCGAACTGAATCGTGCGCCACACCCGGCAGTTTCGACGAGGTGATCCTTCCCCACCTCGACGCCGCCTCCCGCCTGGCGCGCTGGCTGCTGCGAAACGACGAGGATGCGGAGGACGTCGTGCAGGAGGCGGCGCTACGCGCGCTGCGCTATTTCCGTACGTTCACCGGCGGAAACGCGCGCGCGTGGTTTCTCCGGATCGTCCGCAACACGTGCTCCGGCTGGCGCGGCCACGGCGGACCGGCGTCGATCGAACCGTTCGACGAAGAGCTGCACAGCCGCGAACGATCCGCGACGGATCCCGAGACGCTGGCGCTTCAGACCGATGACGTGGAATTGATCGACCAGGCGATGCACCACTTGCCCGATCGCTTTCGTCAGTTGCTCGTGCTTCGAGAAGTGGAAGGGCTTTCGTATCGGGAGCTGTCTGCCGCGATGCACATGCCGATGGGCACCGTCATGTCCGGGCTCTCCCGCGCGCGTCAGGCGCTGCGCGCCTCGCTGCACGAGCATCTCGGGCGGCAGCGCCCACAGTCCAGCAATCGGGTTCTTGTGATGCCTATTGCTGGCCAAAAGCTGACATGAAGGACATGAAGGACGTGAAGGTCATGAAGGCAGCGGGGCAAGTACAGATACCCAGACGACAGCTGCTGCATGCACTGTCACGCGAGCGTCGCGGGCTGGTGAGGCGAGAGCGCGCGGATGAGCGGCTCAAGAGCGTTTCTGACCGACCGTCCAAGGCCGTTCATCCGTCGCGCTCTCACCTCACCAGCCCATGCGGCCGATTCATGTGTGCTTTTGGCACGCGCGTCAGGCGGTGGCCTGCCCCGCCGCCGCACGTGCCGCCTCCTCCATCCCTGGCCTTGCCAGCGCGATCTCGACGCGGTGGGTCTCGCCATCGTCGACGATCGGAATCGCCGCGGGATCGGCGGGCTTGCCGTCGAGCGTCGCCGAGCCGACGCCACGAGTGGTCTTGTGAGGATTCGTCACGGTGATCTCGTAGCGGGTGCGGCCGCGCATCCAGACGAGCGAGTAGCCGGACCACTGCGTGGGGATGCAGGGGTCGACGCTGAACGCGGCGCGGCTGACCCGGAATCCGAGCAGCGCTTCGATGGCCGCCTGATACATCCAGCCGGCTGACCCGGTGTACCACGTCCATCCGCCACGCCCGACGTGCATCGGATGGGCGTACACGTCGGCGGCGACGGCGTAGGGTTCCGCGCGGTACCGCTCGACGCCGT
>JBIOXD010000051.1:0-2763 GCA_044869265.1 Gemmatimonadales bacterium | reverse complement strand
GGTCTATTCCACCCGCATCGTGACGGCCGGGTCGATCCGCGAAGCGCGTAGCGCCGGGATCCAGCAGGCGACGAGGCCGATGGCGGCCATGAGCGCGGTAACGGCCGCAAACGTGAGCGGGTCGTCGGGCGCCACACCGAACAGGAGACCGCGAATCACGCGTGTGGCGAAGAGGGCGCCGGCCACTCCCACCACCAGCCCAAACACGACGAGCACGCCGCCCTCTTTGAGAATCATCAGCTGCACGCGGCCGCGATCCGCGCCGAGGCTCATGCGAATCCCGATTTCGCGGGTGCGCGCGCTCACGGAGAATGCCAGCACGCCGGCGATCCCGACCGCCGCGATGACCACCGCAAGGGCGCCGAACAAGCTGATCAGCTCGGCATTCAGCCTCCGCGGGGCAATGCCCTCGTGCTTGATCTGCGTCACGGTCCGGACTTTCTCGATCAGCGCTCCCGGTGCGTGGCGCCGCACGATCTCCAGTGTGACGGGGATGAGCGCCTGCGCATCGCGCGCCACACGGATCGCCAACGTTCCACCGGACGGGGCCGGGGTCACGTCCGGGAAGTAGAGGACGGCGCCGGGTGCCTCCCCGAACCCGCCATCCTGGGTGTTGCCGACCACACCGACGACGGTGCGCCAATCTGCGTTCATGCTGGAGATCCGCAGCAGCTGGCCCGTCGGCGCAATCCTCCTGCCGATCGGGTCCTCGCCGTGAAAGAGCAGTTCGGCGAGCGTCTGGTTCAGGATCACCACCGGACCGACTGTTCTGCTGAAGCCACCCGAGGCGATGACGGCTGATGGATCGGTCGAGCGGAAGGCACGTCCGCGGAGCACAGGAAGCCCCGCCGCACGGAAGTACTCCGGACTTGCTCCGCGCATCTCGGCGTTCGGGATTGCCTCACCGACCTCCAGCGTCCGGCCCTCCGCCTTGAAGTCGAACCGCGCCGTCGAGCGCTCGAGCAGCGGAGAGCCATACCCCACCTCGATCACCCCGGGCAGCGCGGCGAGCTCGGCCCGCATCGCAGCATAGCGGTTCCGCGCTGCCGCCACGGCGTTTGGATCCTGGTTCGCTTGACGTGTGACGAGCATCTGCAGTTGCAGGGTGAGCACGTCCTCGGTCTCGAGCCCCGTGCTCGCGTTGGAGAGGCGGATGATCGTGCGCGTGAGCAGGCCCGCCCCTGCGAGCAGGACAATCGACACGGCGACCTGCGCCACGACCAGGCCGCGTTGCAGGCGCTGCTTGCGCATGCCGCTGCTCGAACGGTGTGCGGATGCCGAAAGCCAGGTCGCGAGTTCGCCCTCTTGCGGCAAGGTGGCCGCAAAGGAAAGCAGGAGGGCGACGGCCTGGGAGAGCGCGAGGGTGAACCCGAGCACCAAGCCGTCAAGCCGAATCTCGTTCGCGCGGGGCGAGTAGCGTGCCGCGAGCGAAGTCAGCAAATCGACGCCGAAGACGGCCAAGACGAGTCCGGCCAGAGCACCCAGCAGCGTCAGCACCAGGTTCTCGGCGAGCAGCAGACGGCGCAGTCCCGGCGCGCCGGCGCCGAGCGCGGCACGCACCACGAGCTCGGACTCCCGGCGTATCCCTCGCATGAGCGTCAGATTGATCACATTCGCGACCGCGATGATCAGGACGAATGCCGCGGCGCCCATGAGCAGCCAAAGCGTCAGGCGCGCGCGCTCACCCATCACCTCCTTGAAAGGAAAGACCGCCACTCGCATGTGAGAGCCAGGGTCATACGATGCCCTGTTCTCGTGTTGCATCCGCGCGTACACGGTGGCGATGTCGGCCTTGGCCTGATTGACGGTGGCCCCCGGAGCCAGCCGCGCCACCGCCTCGGTCATGCGATGCGTGCGCTCGTGCACCATGTTGGCGCTCAGATGGTGTGGGCTGTACACCATGTTGAGCAGCGCGTCGTACTTGGTTGGGAACGTCGGCGCCGGTTGAAGCACCCCGATGACGGTCACCGGCCCTCCGCCCATCTGCACCTGTTTGCCGACAATGCTCGAATCACCGCCAAAGCGCTTCATCCAGAACTCATACGACAGCATCATCACCGGTGGCACGCCGGGTCCGTCGTCGCTCGGCCCTGTCGCGCGGCCGAGCACGGGTGAGAGACCCATCACCTCGAAGAAGTTGCCCGTCACGAGGCCGATGTTGATGCGCATGGAATTGTCGTCGCCCAAGAGGATCGCTGACGAGGACGAGTATTCCGCGATGCCGCGCAGCGACGGGGCGCCGGTGCGGAAATCGCGGACCTCGGGAACGGAGAAGGTGATGTTCTCGCGCCCGGTGCCGTCGGCTGAGTGCCGCAGGTAGAGGAGCCGGTCGCCCTCCCTGTGGGGTAGCGGCCTGAGCAAGACGCCTCGGACGACGCTGAAGATCGCGGTGTTCGCGCCGATGCCCAGCGCCAACGTCAGCGCCGCAACGGTGGTAAACGCGGGGCTGCGTCGCAGCGCACGGACTGCGTAGCGGAGATCTTGGAACATGGGCATGGTCCTAGGGCCTCGGGCCTGGGGACTGCGGTTGACGTTCCCTAGGCCCCAGGCCCGAGGCCCCAGGCCCTGCCTCATCAACGACGCGTCCGTCGAATAGATGGATTGATCGGTCCGCATGCTGCGCGTACCGCGGATCATGCGTCACCATGCACACCGTCGCCCCATTGCGATGCAGGACTCTGAGCAGCTCCATCACCGCCTCACCGTTCGTCGAGTCGAGATTCCCTGTCGGCTCGTCGGCGAGCAGGATCGCGGGATCACCGA
>JBIOXD010000050.1:0-137373 GCA_044869265.1 Gemmatimonadales bacterium | reverse complement strand
GCGTGGAATGGATCTGCACGCATGCTGAGCTGGTCGAGCTGAGCGCGGTGCTTCTCGGCGCAGACACGGGCGCGCAGATCGTGCGTGCGGGGGTGGTCGAAGCCGTCGAGCGGTGCCGGTCAAAGAGCATCCCGCTGCCGGCGATCGAGCAGTTCATTCGTGCTGCAGAATCGCCGGAAGCTGCTGCTGATAGTGAGCGAGCCACACCGACCGAGACGCCGTTCCTCGTGGACATCGCGGCGGTTCTGGCCGATCGCAAACCGTTCCTCGATCTCGACGCGATTCAGCGCGATCGCACGCCTGTGATGGACCGGCTGTTTGAAGCGTACAAGGGACTACCGGAATGACGGTCGATGAAGTACTAGATGCGGCGGCCTGGCGCTCGTTACCACGTTGGCGGGGCTGTGTGCTCGATTAGTGCCCTATCCTCGCGCTTACTGCTCCCCTTGCGGGGCCGTATGTTAGTATGGTAGCTTGCTAGCATACTAGCAAACTAGGGAGGGTGGTATGCCAGGGCCGAAGCAGAAGCGGAAGCAGGTCCAACTAGCAGTGCGCATCTCGCAGGACGTGCACCGAGCAGCCAAGGCGGCTGCGAGCATGCGGGGTAAGTCACTCGCCGACTATGTCGAAGACGCGCTGTTCAGGGTTCTGCAAATGGAGACAAACGTCATCAAGGTTGTTCGGCTTGAAGCTGAGCCGGGGAAACGCGGCTATCCCGTACTCGAAGTGAGGCAACACAGAGGGAGGGTGAAATGAAGGCCAAGAGAAGGAAGGACAGCCGGGTGTTCCGACGCGGGCGTCGCTATTACGCTGACTTCCGCGATCACGCCGACGTAGGCGGCGCGGTGGAGGCACTCAAGGTGCCAGGCGAGAAACGGGCAACAACGGATGATGAGCTGGCCGAAACACTCGCAGCGCAACGGCTCTCAGACTTGCAGCGAAACCGCGCCGAATCGCAGGGCCGTTCCGTCGCTGGCCTGCCGCCGATCACACGCCTCGCTGACTGGGTGCGTGACCACCTCATTGCGAAAGCCAAGGCCGGCAGGGTCACCGATCAATGGATGGACGGTGAGGAGCTGCGTCTCGGGCGTGCGATCGAACACTTCACGGCGGAGTGTGACTTGTCCTCAATCGCCGTCGCGGACGTGCGGAAGTGGGCCGAGAAGCTGCGCACCGAGCTGAAGCTCAGCGGCGGCACGATTCGCCAGCACCTGAACAGCCTATCGAATCTCTACCGCCGCGCACAGAGCGAGGGGAGAGTCAGGCCGGGTTACAATCCGGTCGCTGCGATGATGGACAAGCCATCAGCGCAGAAGGTGGCCGCGCAGTGGTTCGAGGTTCCGGTGGCCGCGCTGGTGCTGGAAGCCGCACGCACCTACACGCCGCAGCGGGATGACGCGATGCCGTTCGCCTACGAGCTGATCGCCACGGCGCTGCTCACGGGAGGCCGTCCGGCTGAGGTACTCGGTTTGGAGATTGACGATGTGAGTTTCACCCGTGAGCAGATCACCTTCAGGCCGAACGCCTGGCGTCGGCTCAAGACCGCCACGTCGCACCGCTCGGTGCCGCTCTGGCCGCAGCTCCGTGAGATCCTGAAACCGTACGTGGCCGAGCGAAAGCTGGCTGGTGGCCGGCTGCTGTTCCCGTCGCAGCGGATGGATGAAGAAGCGATGCTCACCGATGTGCGGAAGATGCTTGATGCGGTGAGTGCGCGTGTTGGCTTCGCACTTCGTGAAGTGAACCTCTATGACTTCCGGCACACCTACTGCGCGGCGCGGCTGCAGACGCTCGATGGTGGCGCACCCGTCTCCGCGTACACGGTGGGGCGGGAGTTGGGTCACGGTGGCGATGCGCTGGTGAAGCGCGTGTATGGTCACCTCGGGACGGTGCGCCACCGCTCTGATGAAGTCGAGTATCGAGTGAAGCAGCATCTCGCGGCGAAGCATCGAGACAAGCCGCTGCGTGAGTGGGTCAAGGCGCTGCATCGAAAAGCCGCCTAGAGAACGATCCCGCAAGTGAAACGGCCAGGACGAAGGTTTGTCCTGGCCGTTCGCGTTGCTGGTACTCTTCACCTTACCTGACCTCAGTCCGAGCGCGACGTTTGATGCACACGTCGGTAGGCGAGGTAAACCCGCTAGGCGGGTTTTCCTGGGACGCTACGCTGGCTGATGTCGCCAGCGTCGGGCTGCGGGCCGTGCGACCAGAAAACCAGCAACGCCGCACGCGCATGATGAATCTAGTGCAGTGGCAGGAGCGGCGGTAAGCAAAAAAACGCGGTCGAGCCAGCGTTGTCACAATCGCCGCCGTCAGCTTCAGGCGCGTGTTCGGGCCGCACGCTCAAGAGTCGTCTAAACTGCGAGCCAGCGCGGCTGAAGCGCTGGCCCGCTTCAAACCGTGTTAGGCGGCGACGTTATTTCTCGTCGGCCGTTGTATACGAGAAGACCACGTAGGCCGGAGTCCCACTGGTCACTGCCGCCGTGGCTGCGGCGGAGAATATCGCTTCGTAACGAGACTGAGCAGACCCGGCGTGCATGCCAAACCGCCGCGGGCCAGCTTCCGGAACTTCGGCGCGAGATGCGGCGCACGTCACCCGAATATCCATCGGAGTGTAAATGCCAAGCGTCAGAATGCTGACGAGCTGGTTTGCGAAACCTAGCTGCGTCTCGACTCGCGCCACCCCACTTGGACACCCGCTTGCTGCACTGATGGGACTGGGCGGGACCAAGCCATAGATCCACCCGCTAGCCCAGGGCTTAAGAATCGTCTGAGTGCCTGGTGTCGCACCGGTATTGATGACCGCGTGGTAGCACCCGACCGAGCACAGCAGCAGGGTCGCGACAAGCGCCGCTCTGATGCGCATAAGCCCCTCCTCCGTTGGATGTGAACAGGGACTGAGACGCGAAGATCATGGAGAAGGCCCTCAACGCTGGCTAGAGGCAACGGTGAGGACCTTGGCAACGATAGCCGGCCGAGGGGACGGCTTTGTGACGGTCGCCTGCGGTGGCAGGAGTGGGCGGTAAGCAAGAGAACGCGGTTTGTCACAGTTTTTGTAACAGACCGCACGCTCAACTTGTCACAGTTCGCCCCGGCAACCGCATAACCGATTGCCGGGGCGTGTGTTTGATACATGGGCCTGGGTAGAGTTGAACTACCGACCTCACGCTTATCAGGCGTGCGCTCTAACCACCTGAGCTACAGGCCCTTCTTAGGGCTTGGGGCCTGGGGCCTGGGGCCTGCTAGGCCCGAGGCCCCAGGCCCTGCTTCTATTAGGTCCCAGGCCCGAGGCCCTGCCTCTATTCCCACTCCCGCTTCGGTCCCTTCTTAGGCCGGAACTCATCGTCATCCGTGTCGTCGAACTCGTCGTCGAGATCGTCGTAGTCGTCATCCTCGAGATCGTCCTCGTCGAGATCGTCCTCGTCCAGCTCATCATCGAAGTCTTCGTCGAGTTCCTTGTCCTCTTCGAATTCTCCGAACTCCTCGTCGACTTCGTCGCTCCTGCGCTTGAGCGACCAATTCGTCGACGACTCGCGGGCCAGCATTGCCCACCTCCGGCTGAGGTTTCTGTCGAACGACTGCTCCAGGACCCTTTCCCTACTCTATTCTTCTAGGGCGCGCTTCTCGCTGCGGGCCAGCTTGCGGCGCTCCGTCGCACCAAGTAGACGCTTACGCAACCGCAATGAGGACGGTGTCACTTCGATCAGCTCGTCGTCCTCGATGTACTCCAGCGCCAGCTCCAAGGTCATCTGGCGCGGCGGTTCCAAGATAATCATCTCGTCCGCCGCCGTTGTGCGCATGTTCGTCAGCTTCTTTTCCTTCGTCGCGTTGACATCGAGATCACCAGGGCGCACGTGCTCCGCGATGATCATCCCCTCGTACACCGGATCCCCAGGCTGTACGAACATCGTGCCGCGCTCCTGAAGATTGAAGAGGGCGTACGCCACGACCACCCCCTCCCGATCCGCAACCATTACCCCGCGGTTCCGCCCTGACAAGGGGCCTGCCCACAGATCGTACTCGAAAAACCGGTGGTGGATGATCCCCGTTCCCCGCGTGTCCGTCAAGAACTCCGACCGGTACCCCAGCAGGCCGCGCGCTGGGATCTTGAAGCGCATCCGCACCATCCCCAGGCCCGGGTTCTTCATGTCCAGCATCGTCGCGCGCCGCGGTCCCAACTTCTCCATCACCACCCCGAGATACCCTTCGGGGCAATCGATCATCAACTCCTCGTACGGCTCGAGCCGTTCACCGTTCGGGCCTTCGCGTGGAATGATGCGCGGCCGGCTGACCTGGAACTCGAACCCCTCCCGCCGCATCGTCTCCATTAGGATACCGAGGTGCAGCTCGCCGCGCCCCGAGACCGTGAAGGCGTACGGGGTGTCGGTATCCTCGACCCGCAGTGCGACGTTGCGCTCCAACTCACGGTACAACCGCTCGCGCAGCTGCCGCCCGGTCACGAACTTCCCCTCGCGTCCCGCCAGCGGCGAGTTGTTGACGAGGAAGTCGACCGAGATCGTCGGCTCCTCGACCGCGATGCCCGCCAGCCTGTCGAGATGGTCGGGCGCCGTCACGGTCTTTCCGATTTCGACACTGGCCAGTCCTGCAACGGCGACGATCTCACCCGCGGAAGCGGTCTCCAGCTCGGCGCGCTCCAGCCCTTCGAACGCGAATAGCTTCACGATCTTCGCTTGCTCGAACAACCCGTCGCCCACAGGACCCGGCTCGCCGATCGGCAGTAACGCGACGGTATCGCCGACGTGTACCCGGCCCCGCTCGATCCGCCCGATCCCGATCCGCCCCAAGTACGAGGAGTAGTCGAGCGTCGAAATCAGCATCTGGAACGGCCCCTTCGGATTCGCCGTCGGCGGCGGAATCGTCCCGAGAATCGTCTCGAACAGCGGCTTCAGGTCCTTCCCTTCCTGCTCCAGCTCGAGCGTCGCGGTGCCCGCCCGGCTCGATGTATAGAGGAAAGGACAGTTGAACTGCTCGTGTGAGGCGTCGAGATCCATCAAGAGCTCGAGGACCTCATCGTGCACCCGCAACGGCTCGGCGTCGGACCGGTCGATCTTGTTGACCAGGACGATCGGCTTCAGGCCGAGTGCCAACGCTTTCCCGGCCACGAACCGCGTCTGAGGCATCGGCCCCTCCGCGGCATCAACGAGCAGCAGGAACCCGTCCACCATCCGGAGGATCCGCTCGACCTCGCCACCGAAATCGGCGTGCCCTGGCGTGTCTACAATATTTATTTTCGTCTCACCCCAGCGTACCGAAGTATTCTTCGCCAGGATCGTAATCCCGCGCTCACGCTCCAGCGGGTTCGAGTCCATGACCCGCTCGGCAACCTGCTGGTTGGCACGGAAGACCCCCGCCTGGCGGAGCATCTGGTCCACCAGCGTCGTCTTCCCGTGATCGACGTGGGCAATGATGGCGATGTTGCGAATCTGCACCGGATTACGTCCTGTGAGGTCCCTTAATTGAGGGGCGCAGTATAAAAGGGCGGGCGAGGGCGGACAAGGGCGGGCGAGGGCGGTGACCGCCTTACGCCCGCCTTCGCCCGCCCTCGACCGCCGTCACTCGCAGATTGGCTCCCGCTCGACCTGCACAGTCACGTGATGGATTCCCAGTGCTTTCATCCGATTCTGAACCGCTTCCAGCACCGGCTGGTTGTCGACTGGGTCTTTGACCACCAGGTGGCCGCTCATCGCGACCACCCCACTCGTCACCGTCCACAGGTGCAGGTCGTGCACGGACTGGACGCCGGGGACCGACGCGATGCGGTCGTGTACGTCCTGCATGGCGATGTGTCGCGGCGTGGCCTCGAGCAGCACGTCGACGCTTTCCTTCACCAGCCGCCACGCGCTGGTCAGCACCAGCAGACCGATCAGTACGGAGATGAGCGGGTCGGCGAGCGACCACCCGGTTGCGAGAATGATGCCACCGGCGACGAGGGTCCCCACCGAGCCGAGCAAGTCGCCGAGCACGTGCAGGTACGCGCCCTTCTGATTGAGAGAGTGCTGATGGCCGCGATGCAGCACCAGAGCGGCGGCGAGATTCGCGAAGAATCCGACCGCTGCGACGCCGAGCAACAGACCGCCGTTTACGGTCCCCGGAGTGCGGATCCGTCGCCACGCCTCGACACCGATGCCGATCGCGAGGGCGAGCAGGACGGCGCCGTTTACGAGGGCCGCGAGAATCTCGAGCCGCAGGTAGCCGAATGAACGCTCTGGCGTCGCGGGCCGCTGCGCGATCCACGCGGCGACCAGCGCGAGCGCGAGTGCGGCCACGTCGGCCAGCATGTGCGCGGCGTCGGCAAGCAGTGCCAGCGAGCCGGCCAGCCAGCCGCCGATGAACTCGACGAGCATCACCACGGTGGTGATGGTTAACGCAAGCCTCAAACGCCGACGGGTCTCGACGTTGATGGGTGCGCGATAAGTGCAGTGGGCTTCAGCGGGTAGCACAGGTGATTCCTCGGGCGAAACATAATACTTGAAGTCAACCCGGGGTCGGCTAGGTTGATTCGCATCCCATGAACGAACCCACGTTTGGCGCGATCGCGCTGCGCCTCGGCGCCGTGCTGGTGCTGGTTGCCGCGAACGCGTTCTTCGTGGCCGCCGAGTTCGCCCTGGTCGCCGCCCGGCGCACCAAGATCGATGCGTGGGTGCGCCGCGGTGATCGCAAAGCCATGGTCGTAAAGAAGGCGCTGCAGCACCTGGACACGTACATCTCGGGCACGCAACTCGGCATCACTCTCGCCAGCCTCGGTCTGGGATGGATCGGCGAACCAGCGGTGGCGGGCTCGATCGAATACCTCTTCCGCGGCCTCCCCGAGCCGTTCGATGCCATCGCGACGCACGGCGTTGCGTCCGGCCTCGCATTTGCGGCCATCACCTTTCTCCACATCGTGCTGGGCGAACTGGCGCCAAAGGCGCTCGCACTCCTGCATCCCGAGGCCACGAGTCGCTGGGTCGCGCCGCCCCTGATCCTGTTTACCGTCGCGACCAACCCGTTCATCTGGATCCTCAACGGAACGGCGAACGCACTGCTGCGGTTGTTCGGCGCACGGCCGCAGACCGAACACGAGCGGGTGCATTCCCCCGAGGAAATCCGGATGCTGGTCGAGCAGAGCCGTAGGACCGGCGGCCTCGGCACCGGGGACGCGCGGATGCTCGAAGGGGTCTTCGAGTTCAGCGAAAAGAACGCGCGCGAAGTGATGACGCCCCGCACCGCGATCGTCGCGCTGCCGGCCGAGGCATCACTGGCTGAAGCGGCGGACCGCGTTGCCGCTGCCGGCCGGTCCCGCTATCCGGTCACCGGGGAGTCGCTCGATGACGTCGTGGGAATTGTCCACGCCAAGGACATTCTGCGGGGCCTGTTGTCGGGGTCCGAGGCGCCGGTCCAGGACATCGCGCGGCCCGCGTTCTTCGTTCCGGGGACGCGCGAAGTGGAGGACGTACTCGCCGATATGAAACGGCAGAAAGTGCACCTCGCCATCGTGCTGGATGAGTTCGGCGGTACCGCCGGACTCGTAACGATGGAAGACTTGCTGGAGGAAATCGTCGGTCCGATTTTCGATGAATACGATCAGCCTTCCACCCCGGCCGCGACCGGCGCGGCGGCCGCAGATCCCGCAGGGGCCGTTCCGATCGTCGCCGGAAACACCGAGATCGGCGATGTGAACCGGCTGCTGCGACTGCAGCTGGACGATAGCGACTATACGACGATCGGCGGACTGCTCTTCGGGCGGTTGGGCCGCCTTCCGAAAGTCGGCGACCGCGTCAACCTGCAGGGAGCCACCTTCGAGATTCTGGAGATGGACGGGAGGCGAGTCGGTCGCGTGCGCGTGTGGCCCACCACCGCCACCCACGCCACCGAGCCGACAGGCTAATTCGTCGCGGCTTTGCGCGCTCCCGCGAGCTGCACCGCCAGCTCGAGTGCCGCGCGCATCGATCCCGCGTCGGCGACGCCCTTGCCCGCGATGTCGAACGCGGTGCCGTGATCGGGGGCAGTGCGGATGAACGGGAGGCCCAGCGTGACGTTCACCCCTGTCCCAAAGCCCGAGACCTTTACCGCGGTCATGCCCACGTCGTGATACGGTGCAAGAACGGCATCGAACTCGCCACGTAAGGCTTTCACAAACACCGTATCGGCGGAGATCGGACCCGCGGCACCGAGCGCTGTCGCCGCAGGGCGCAACACCCGTTCGTCTTCATCGCCGAACAGACCGCCTTCACCGGCATGCGGGTTGAGCGCGCAGACGGCGAGCCGGGGCGTTGCGATCCCCCACCAGCGCTGGAGCGCGTCGTTCGTGATGCGCCCGGCGTTGACCACGCGATCGGTGGTGATCGTCGCGAGCACATCTCGGAGCGGCAGGTGGGTGGTGACGAGCACGACGCGCAGCCGCCCGGTGGCGAGCATCATCGCGACGGGCACATCTCCCGCGAGGTGCGCGAGAAACTCGGTGACGCCGGGAAACTTGTAGCCCGCGGCGTGCAAAGCGTGCTTATGAACCGGTCCCGTGACGATGGCGTCGACCTGCCCGGCGAGTGCCTGGCGAGCGGCCGCCTCTATCGCTTGCGCGACCGCCCTGCCCGCTTCAACCTCGCTCCGCTCGCCATCGTCGTCCCAACCGCCGACGATCTGCACGTCGGCCGGGAGTGGCTGACCCATCGCCTTCCGCACGACCTCCGGTCCGATGCCGCGCGGATCGCCCACGACAACTGCGAGGCGGGGCCGGGCCGGGGTTGAGGGCGTAGGCGAGGCGGGGGGGGGCACGATCAGAGCCGGATGTCGATGTACGTCTGCCGCTTCAGCAGATCGATGAAATGGCGGATGGCGAGTTGATCGCCGAGCGTTTGCCGGATGTTGATTTTGACGTCGTCGAAGGTGAGCTCACCTTCTGGATGTCGAGCGGTGACCTCCAGAACTACAAACTTCGGCCGTGGCGTGTCGGCCCCGAGCGTGACAACCGGCTTCAAGCCGAGCGTGGTATCGCTCGCAATCGCCTTCTGGTATTCCGGCGGCAATTTATCGAATGGCACACCGTCGACAATTTTCTGCTCCTGATCATCTCCGTGCGCCCTGGCCAGGATGTCGAACGAGGCATTCCCGTCGCGCGTCAGCGCCGCGTAAACGGAATCAGCGAGACTTCTCGCTTTCGCGATTTGCTCCGCGCTGATCTGCGGCATGATCAGAATGTGACGGCCCAGCACCTCCGCCGGCTGCGTTCGCTCGATCTTGATGATATGAAAGCCGAAATGGGTCTCGACCGGCTCGGAAATGTCCCCGGGCTTCATATGAAACGCCCAGTCCTCGAACTGTTTCACCATCACGCCGCGACGGAACCACCCGAGCTCACCGCCCTGAGACGCGGACGCGCTGTCACCCGAGAAGCGCTTCGCGGCGGTCGCGAAGTCCGCGCCCCGGCGTATCTCCACCACCAGCGACTCGGCCAGGTGGTAAGCACGCCGCTTCGCGGCCGAGTCGGCCTGCGGCACGATCACGATCTGCCGGAATCCGGCGGTCGCCGGACGGCGCGGTTGCTGGGCTCGATTCACTTCCCAGAACTCGCGCATCTGTGCGTCGGTGGGCGGAATCGGCTTCAGCTTCCCCTGCTGCCGTTGAGCTTCGATCAAGCGCTGAGCGTACAGCTGCCGCCGCTGTTCGTCGGCCAGCCAGCGACGCCATTCTTCGGGCGACCCGAAGCGCGCCTGTTTGATCTGCTCGCGGAACTCGACTTCCGACGCGAACTGCTTGCGCACGTTCTGATAAGTCTGCTCAACCTGATCGAGCACCTCCTGATCGGTGATCTTGATGGACGTGTCGCGCTGCGCTTGTTGCACGAGCAGCTCGAGCTCGATCAGCCGGTCGAGAATGTCGCGGCGCATGCGCGTCCGGCCGGCGGAGTCGGGCGGAATCTGCTGTCCCTGCGCCTGCGCCTGTACCATCTCCTCCTCGATCTGCGAGGCGAGGATCGGGCGCGTGCCGACGACGGCGACGATGCGGTCAACGGGCTGCTGTGCGGCAGCCGCCGAAGTGGCGACGCAGCATCCAATCACAACTGCCAACAGCCGGTTCATCGCGGGTTCCGTGGGGTGGTATCGATCGGAGCGGGACCGGGCGCCGGGGCGATCTGCGGAGCGCCGCCCGGCCTCGCCCCCCCCCCGGTCGCGCGGGTCGAGTCAGCCCGGATCTGCTGCGCCCGCTCCAGGGCCCGGCGCACACCTGCCTCATCCACATTCCAATCACCGTGCGCGCGCAGGGTCTCACCCAGGAACGGCGGGACCGGGAAGAACCGGGCACGACCCTGCACCACCCGACCCATGTAGTCGTCCACCCGGCCCATCGCGAGATTGAGGCGATCGCGCTCATTGCTCACCGAATCTCGCAGGAGCTCCGGCGAGAGGCTGAGAATCGACCCGAGGAGCTTGAGCGCGGTATCGTGCTGGGCACGAATCTGCTGCCAATCCTCGGGCGTCAGGGTCACCTTGGCCGAATCGGCCTGCTTGAGCAGCAGCTCGCGCTGCGCGAGCGCCTTGAGGAACTGGTTGATTTGCTCATCGGGTGCTTGGGGCAACGCCTGCGTAACGGAGGGATCCATGGCGCCCACCCAGCGTACCAGGTCACGCACGCGAATCGAGCCACCGCGGTAATTCACGAGCTTCCGCCCGCTCTTGCGCGACGCCTCAACGTCTTGCATCGCCGCGCGCACGTACGCGGGGGCGCGACTCACCGGCTCGATGCGCCGCTTGATGGACAGGCTATCGAGGTACAGCGAATCGCCCAGATACTGCCTCCGCTCCTCGACCCCGCCCTGGAAGGAATCGCGCACTTCCGCAAGCGGCGGCCGCCGAATGATGTGGTAGCCAAACGGGCTCTTGACGACGGGGCTTACACCACCGGGGGGCAACTGCCAGGCGGCGTCTTCAAACGCTTGAACGAATTGACCGCGTGTGCTCACGCCGAGCGAGCCGCCCTGCGTCTTCGAGCCCGGATCGTCCGAGTGGCGACTCGCCAACCGACCGAATCCCGCGCCCGCCGAACGCGCCTGGGTCAGCAACTGCTCGGCCTGACGGCGCTTTTGGCCGTCGACATTGGCTGCGGCATTCGGTGGCACCTGCAGGAGAATGTGCTGAAACATCCGCACCTGACCGGCGTCGTACACCGAATCCACCTGCTTGTCCGAGAAAGTCGCTGCGGTGTTCAGCTTGTCGTGGAAACGCTCCCACTTTATCTGGGACACGACGGGCCACATCGCTGCCGTCACCGTCGCCGAATCGCGCAGGTCCTGTCCGTGAGCGAGAGCCTGGGCGAACAGCGCGTAATCCACCCAAATGTTTGCGAGCCGGTTGAACGCTAGAGGCTCGAGCGGCACCTGCTTGGAACCGCTGGCCCATCCCGCCATGCGCTCCACACCCAGTGTCTGATCGTTGGCTCGTGCGACGACATCGGCGCGAGGGGTGAATGCGTCCCGCACGCCACTACATCCCACTCCCAGCGGCGTCAGCACCAGCAACACCAGACTCGACCTTCGCATCCGTTTCCTCTTTCCTTAGTTACCGGTGGTGATCCCGCAGAACGGCCGTGAGCGCCCGGACCAGGCCGGGGCCGATCGACTCTCCGCCGAGCCGGCGGAGCCTGAGGGAAAGCGGCACCGCGCGCCGCACATCGGCTTCGAACTGCACCGCGTCGAGCGCCACCTGGAGGCCCGCGAGCCGCGGTGCGGCATCGCGCCGGAATGTCAGCCGCGCCTCGTCTCCCTTGATGAGGACCGTCTCCAACCCGAGTCGCGCCCCAGCCGCACGCAGCTCGGCCACTAGTAGCAAACGCTCGGCTTCCGGGGGGAGTGGTCCAAAGCGGTCGCGCAGCTCGTCGCGAACGGCTTGAATCTCACACGCTTGCTCTGCCCGCGCCAGCCGCCGGTAGAGATCGAGCTTGGCGTCGTCATCCGCGACATAGTCATCGGGCAGGTGCGCCGGGGCATCCAGCGTCACGTCTGGTGGCGTCCACTCTTCCCGAGTCCCGCGTCCCCCTTCCCCAGCCTTCAGCGAGCGCACCGTCTCTTCCAGCCACCGCAGGTACATGTCGAACCCGACTGCCTGGACGTGTCCCGACTGCTCGCCGCCCAGCAGGTTTCCCGCCCCCCGAAGCTCCAGATCACGCAACGCGATGCGATACCCCGACCCCAAATCCGTATGATGCTCGAGCACCCGCAAACGTTCCTCCGCTTGCGCGTCCACTTGGTCGGGAACGAGCAGATAGCAGAACGCGCGCCGGTGGCTGCGGCCGACGCGCCCCCGCAGTTGGTAGAGCTGGGCGAGGCCAAAGCGGTCGGCGCGATCGACAATCATCGTGTTCGCGTTCGGAACGTCGAGTCCTGACTCGACGATCATCGTCGAGACGAGCACGTCCACCTCCCCGCGCACAAACCGTCCCATGACCGCTTCGAGCTCGTGCTCGCGCATCTGCCCGTGGGCCACCGCGAGCCGCGCGCGCGGGGCCAGCGCCTGCACGCGCACGGCAATCGTATCGATCGTCTCGATGCGGTTGTGGACGAAGTAGACCTGGCCGCCGCGGTCCAGCTCCCGCGCCATCGCTTCGTCCAGCAACGCGTCGTCCCACGGTTCGACGAACGTGAGCACCGGCGATCGATCCTTGGGAGCCGTCTCGAGCAGAGCCAGATCGCGCAACCCCGCGAGCGACAGATGCAGCGTTCGTGGAATAGGCGTGGCCGTCAAGGTGAGGACATCGACGCTGAGCTTGAGCGTCTTCAGCCGTTCCTTGTGGCGCACGCCAAAACGGTGCTCCTCGTCGACGATGAGCAGCCCCAGGTCTTTGAACGTCACATCCGATGACAGCAACCGGTGCGTGCCGATGACGACATCCACTTCACCCTGCGCGATTCGCTTGACGAGCGCAGCCGTCTCCTTCGGACCGCGGAAGCGAGAAAGCACTTCAGCGCGCACGGGATAGTCCGCCAACCGTTCCCGAAACGTGCGCCCGTGCTGCTCGGCGAGGATGGTCGTGGGAACCAGCACGACAACCTGTTTGCCGGCCTGCACTGCCTTGAACGCGGCGCGCACCGCCACCTCCGTCTTCCCATATCCCACGTCGCCGACGAGCAGCCGATCCATTGGCCGCGGGCGCTCCATGTCGCGCTTGACTTCATCGGAAGCGCGGCGTTGGTCGGGCGTGTCTTCATACAGGAAGGCGGACTCGAGCTCGCGCTGCCAGGGCGTGTCTGAGGGAAATGCAAATCCCGTCGCGAGCTGCCGCCGCGCATAGAGATCCAGCAGCTCCGCCGCCATCGCGCGGATCGCGGCGCGGGTTTTGTCGCGTTGGCGCTGCCACGTCGTCGCGCCCAGCCGATGCAACCGGGGCGGCGGGACATCCCCGTCGCCATCTCGTCCTACCGTCCGATACGGCTCGAGCTGATCGATGCGGTACAGCGGCACGTTGAGTCGCGCGCCACCTTCATATTCGACGACGGCCACGTCGAGGGTCTCGCCTTCGGCACCGACGGCGATCGTCTGCAGGCCGCGGTAGATCCCAATGCCGTGCTCGAGATGCACGACGTATCCCCCCGGCGTCAGTGGCCGGGAGGCCGCCGTCGAAACGGCGGTGCGATAGCGCCGGGGGCGCCGCAGCCGCCGGGCGCGCCGGAAAATCTCGTGATCCGTAAGCACGCGCAGCGTCGGCATGATGAACCCGCCGTCCAGTGCGCCAACCGCCAGGGTGGCTTGATCGGTGCCCAGCAATTCCTCCAGCCGCTCGAGCTGCCCTTCGTTGTCGCACAAAATGACGGTGGGCGGTGGGTTCACGACGATCTGCCGCAGGCGCTTCAGGTCTCGGTCCACGTGCTCCGGAGGCGCCAACGGAAAGCGCCGCTCGGTCTCACTCTCCGCCACGGCGAGGCGCGCGAGCCGCTTCAGTGCGAGCCGCCAGGCCGCAGGAGCGATCAACAGGTCTTCGCGCGACGGCGGCTCTTCCCCCATCCGGCGCGCAACCTCGAGATGGTGCGCCGCGTCGGTCCAGGCGCGATCAACCTCCCGCTCCACCGCCGATTCCTGATCGACGACGACGATGGTGTCCGAGGGGAGGAGTTCGAGAAGGTTGGAGCGTAGGGGCGCAGCATAACGTGCCCCATCTTCGACGGCTTGGCCTTCCGCCCGGACCGGCAAGACCGTCAACCGCTGCAGTGAATCGCCCGAGCGCTGTGTGTCGAGATCGAAAGTCCGGATGGATGCGACATCGTCGCCCCACCATTCGACTCGGGCCGGCGCCGCCATCCCGAAGCCATACACGTCGAGAATTCCACCGCGGACGCTGTACTGCGCGACCTCGGTCACAGTTGAGACCCGTGCGTACCCCATCGCGTCGAGGCGCTGCGCTGTGTTGGTAAGCCCCTCGCCCTCGTTCGAGACCTCGATTACGACGCGGGACTGCGCGAGCGCGGCGGGGACGGCCGTTCGCTCCGCACTGGCACGAGCGGTCGTCACCACGACGCGGACCGCACCACGCAACAACGCTTCGAGCGTTTCCACTCGTTCGCCGGCTAGTTCGAAGTGCGGCTCTTCCACCCCCAGCGCCTCACGTTGCGGATAGAGAGCCGGTTCGTCTGGCCCCCCCCCCAACAGTGTTTGCAGGTCGGCGAGCCAGCGTTCGCCGTCGGCCGGTGTCGGCGCGACTACGGCGAAGAGGCGTTGTGGCAGCTGTCGCGCAAGCGTGGCGACGAGCACCGCCGGACTCGAGCCCGGGAGCCCGCCCACACCGGCGCGTTTACCGGCCGGCGGTAGGTCGGCGGCCAACGCGCGGTGCGCGGGCAGCTCGGCGAACTTCTCGAGGAGAAAATCGAGGGGCATCAGCGCGTTCTAGTGGCGACTCCCAGCTCGCACGCTGCCAGCAGAAGTGCAAAAACCAGCAAGAAGCCGCTGCCGTCGCTGCGTCGCGTGCCGGAGAAACGCTCGGAGGCAAACTCGGCATCGCCGAGCACCTCCACGCGATCCTCACCACCCAGTGCCGTCTCGCCGAGCGACTTCGGAGCCGGTGTCAGATCCGACTCGCGTGGGTCAGGTCCAAAGACCGTCGCGCCCGTGGTATCGGCGCCGCGCCGGCGAAACTCCACGCGAGGCGCGCCCTCCGCTGTGGTAACGTCCGCTTCTCCCCTGACGATTCGATTCGACAGCGCATCGATAAACGGCACGAATGCTGGCGTCGCCGGCAGTACCGTCCACGCCGTGTCCAGTCGACTGCCCAGCAGCACACTGTTTCCCGACCGCACGAGCCAGGGTTCATCATTCACCGTCGCCAACACATCGCCCGCACTTGGATCGCCGCCCCCGCCCCCGCCCCCGCCCCCCCTCGACGTTCGTTCGAGGCGGTAGCGCCGAGTGACCTGGACGCCGTCGATGCCCCTGAGCGTGGGTGCTGAGATCGGGCCGGGGGTCGATGTCGCGCCTCCTCCCCAGTGCCACGACACGCCGCGCGCGGCGAGTGCTCGGTTTGCCTGTCCCACCAATGCCGGATCGGCTGGCGGCTGCACGATGGTCCGGTCTCCCGCCAGCGACTCACCGCCGGTGAATGTCACGTCGGAGCCGTCTCGAACGCGACTTCCTTCGCGCAGCACCCCCAACGCGGCGGCGACAAACCCACCGGCACCGGCCGTCGCCGTCACTCGCGCCGGCGGCGCGACACGCCACGCAAAGGGCCGCCGGTCGTCTGCTCGCAACTCGTCGGGCTCGAGCAGCGCCTCCCCCACCCACCAGCCGGGCGACAGGTTCTGCCCTGGAATTTCGATCGTCACGGATGACCCCGGAGTCGCCAGTCCCCGCGCGGAGATCTCTCCGCGATCGCGCCGGCCGGCTCCGACTCTAATCGTGACAGGAACCGGCTGGGCGGCGTCCCCGCTCGCTGCGCCTGCGCCAGGTCCCGTCAGCTCGATCACCGCCGCTCCCTCGGTCACCCGGACCTCCCCAATCCCGCGGTTTGCGACCTCTCTGTCGAGAGCTGCGAGCGAGAGTACACGCACGCCGGCCGGTACGACGGCACGCCCTTCGGCCAGCGCGCTGCGCTGCAGGTCGCTCAGAACGTGCACCTCGCGCCCGGGCAACGGCTGCGCATCCACCAGACGAGCCGCTCGGTTGACCGCTTGCACCAGATCCAACCGCTGCCATCCGGTCGTGGCACTGTCCACGCTAGCCAGTAGCGCTTCACGCGTACCGCCTCGGAGCACGCCGTCGGACAACATCAGCCACGCACGATCGGCCGAAGTCGTACGGCCGATCGTCGTCCGGGCGATCACCCGCAGGCGATCAAGAACCAGTCGCCCATCGACCACGACGCCGCTGGACGGTGAGTTGTCGAATATCACCACGACCGCCGTGGGCTCGTGCGCTCCGCCGCCCGCGCCTCCAATGCGGACCAGCGGGCGCGCCGCGGCCAGGACGATCACGACGATCAAGGCAGTCCGCAGAATCAGTAGTAGGAGATGCCGCAGCTTCAGGCGGCGCGCACTTTCGCGCTCCGCCGCGCTGAGGTAGCGCACGGCCGGAAACTCGAGCTCCGGGGGAACGCGCCGCTGCAGCAGATGGAGCAGTGCCGGAATCGCAGCGGCGACGAGTCCGAGCAGCGCCAGCGGATTGATGAACGTCACGTGAGCAGTCGCAGTGCCATGCCGAAAGGCAGATCGGTCTGCACATGATGGTAGGCGATGCCATGCCGCCGGCACGCCTTGCGCCATGCCGCGATCTCACGGCGCACGGTATCGGCGTATGCTCGCGCGAGCTCGCGCGGCCGGACGACAACGCTCACCGAAGACTCCGGATCTCGAAACCGCACCTCCGGTGGACCGCCCAGCTCGACTTCGGCGGGATCCATCAGATGAAAGACGATCACTTGATGCCCACGGTGACGCAGGTAGCGCAATGCCGTGAGCGCGAGATCGCGATCGAACAGCAGGTCGGACAGCAGGATCACCATCCCGCGCCTGGTGAGGAGAGCGGTCAGGCGCTGGAGCGCGGCATGCGCCGCCGTTCCCGATCCATCGGGGGTGGCGATGAGACCCAGAACAATCCGCGTCCACTGCCCCGCCTTCACACGCGGGGGGATTACCTGGCGCACCTGTTCGTCGAACGTCACCAACCCGGTTGCATCGCGCTGCCGCAATAGGATGAGCGCGAGCGCTGCCGCCAGACGGTCGGCATAGGCGCGCTTCGTGAGCCGCTCCGGACTACCTCGCCACGCCATCGAGCGACTCGCGTCGACGAGAATCATTGCGCGGAGATTGGTTTCCTCTTCGAATTGCTTGACGAAGAGACGGTCGGACCGAGCGAGGATGCGCCAGTCGAGATATCGCAATTCGTCCCCTGGCTGGTAGGCGCGATGCTCGGTGAACTCAACGGAAAAGCCCCGAAACGGCGAGCGATGAACACCCGACAAGAACCCCTCGACGACGCCTTCCGCGACGATCTCGATGCCGCCGAGACGGGCGACTTCCGCGGGGTCCAGCAGATCTAGACGTGGCGCCAAGATGTGTCCTTCGCTGGGGACAGCCGGCACGCGCTGCGGCCAAGGCAAGTTATTATGTGGATATAATTTAGGTCCGTTTTGCGTCTGGCACAGTCTCTGCCTTAGCGGCGGCCGGAGGCACTATGCTCATACACATCGCGCTGCTCGGTCTCGCCATTTTGCCGGCGCCCGCTCGCCGGTACTCGACTATCTACCGCCCACGTATCGAGTTGTGGACGAACCGGGGGGACGCATCGGTCTTTACCCGCGGGGAGCGCGTCCGGGTGTATTTCCGGCTCGATCAAGATGCTTACGTCACAATCTTCCGTGTCGATACCGACGGTCGTGTCCGAATCTTGTTCCCCCGTGAACCGTGGGAAGACAATTTCGCACGCGGCGGCCGGGAGTTGGAGATCGACGGGCAGCAGCTGCATAGCGAGGCGTTTACCATCGATGACTATCCTGGCGTTGGCTATCTGTTCGCTGTAGCGGCCGCAGACCCCTTCATCTACGACGGCATCCAGTCGAATGATCACTGGGACTACCGCGTCATCGCGGACGGCCGTGTGCGCGGTGATCCATACGTCGCCATGACCGACCTCGCGCAGCGCATCGTGCCCGAGGGCTACGCCGATTGGGATTATGACGTTGTGACGTACAACGTCGAGCAGCACTATGACTATCCACGGTTTTTGTGCTACGACTGCCACTCGTACGTCAGCTACTCCTACTGGAACCCCTACCATGCGTCGTGCGTGCGGTTCCGGATGTATGTGTACGATGATCCGTGGTACTACCCATATCGCTACTATGGCGGCGGTCGTGTCGTGTTCGTGCGGCCCTATCGTCCTCAGCCTCGCTTCATCTTCAAGGACTGGGGCAGCAGCCGGCCCAGTCGCGATGAGTTCGTCACTCGTGAGCGTGAGCGCCCCGTCAACGACAATACTCGGCGCGGCGTGACTGGACGCGACCTCGGAGGCCGGGGCGTTATTCCTGCCCCCGCCGGGCGAGAGCGCCCCGTCAATGACAACACTCGGCGCGACGTGACTGGCGGCCGGGAGGTCATTCAATCTCCGGACGGGCGCGACCGGCGAGACAGCCCGGCGCGTGATCGAACTGGCGATCGTCCGGACCTCATCGAGCGCCCCGATCTTCAGAGTGATGCGCGCAGGGTCGAGCAGCCACGCGTTCAGCCCACCGTGCGTGAGAGTCCACGGACGGTCGAACCGCGTGTGGTCGAGCCCCGGCGCGACACGCCGCGACGCGACGAGCCGCGACAGGTCGAGCCACGCCGAGTCGAGCCGCGAGCCGAGCCACGGCGGGAGGAAGTCCGACAGCAGCGCAGCGAGCCCCGCGCCGAGCCGCGTCGTGAGCAGCCGCGGAGTGAGCCTCGCGCGGAGTCACGTCGGTCATCGCCGCCGCCTGCTCCACCGTCGCCGGCGCGGAACGAACCCGAGGTGCGGCGCCGCAAGCCGTGAGCTTCAGACGGAAACCGGACGCGCCCGATCGTAGTCTCAAGCGATCGGGCGCGTTAGCTTTCGCTCCCTTTCCTTACCTGGGGTAAGTCCCGTGCGTCATTCGTATCGTCCGTTCTTGCTCGTGCTTGTCCCCCTTCTTCTGCCGGCCGCAAGTGCTGCGCAAACGACGGCGAACGCCTCGGTGCAGCGTGCCGTTCAGACCATTACGCCAGAGGATATTCGGCGCCGCGTCGGCATCATCGCGGATGACTCGATGCGCGGTCGTGATACGCCAAGCCCTGAGCTCGATGAGGTCGCCGCCTATCTCGCCGGTGAGTATCGACGCTTGCGACTCGAGCCCGGCGGCGATGGCGGACGTTTCGAGCAGCGCTATCCGCTGGATCGCGTGCAAGTGGTCGCGGAAAGCTCGATGGTCATGCTGCACGGCGGCGGGGATGGCACACTCGCCCATGGGAAGGACTTCATCTTCGGCGATAACCAGTTCGAGAGCGGCGATTACGCCGGCGACCTCGTGCTTGTCTCCGGCTCGGTGGGGGGCGCGCTTCCCGCCGACACCACTACGCTCGCGGGCAAGATGGTGATTCTTGCAAACGGACCTCGCAACCGGGGGGAGTGGCAGCGCGTTCGCGCCTGGAAGGCGGCGGGAGTCATTCTGGGTCGCTCCTCAACGGACGCTGATTGGGAGCAGCTCGTGAGTCGCAGCGCGCGCCCGCAGCTCCGCGATCCCAGCCGGCGTGTCGGTCCACCGCTCGTGATGGCGATTCGGTCCGCCACGCTCGCAGGGTTCGTGACGCGACTCGGGGGCGATTTGGCGGCTGCACAGTCGGGGGCCGCGTTCGCGGTGAAGCCGCTGGGCGGCCAGTTCCACGTGCACGCGCGTATCAAGCCCGTCGAGCGAAACTCCGCCCCGAACGTGGTCGCGATGCTGGAGGGGAGCGACCCGCAGCTGAAAAAGGAGTACATCGTCTTCAGCGCCCATATGGATCACATCGGGGTCGCCGGTTCGCGCGGCACGGGGGGCTGCAGCGCGCAAGGTGCGGACTCGATCTGCAACGGCGCCGATGACGATGGGTCGGGCACCGTGGCCGTCGTCGAGCTGGCTGAGGCGTTCGCGCAGATGAGCCCCCGTCCGAAGCGGTCGATCATTTTCCTGAACGTCAGCGGCGAGGAAAAAAACCTGTGGGGCAGCGGCTACTTCGCGGAGCATTCACCGGTGCCCGTCGAGAATATCGTCGCCGATCTCAACATCGACATGGTCGGTCGCAACTGGAAGGACACGATCGTGGTGATCGGGAAGGAACATTCAGACCTGGGCACCACGTTGAACCGCGTGGCCGCGGCGCATCCCGAGCTCAACATGCGCCCGATCGACGACCTCTGGCCTCAAGAGAACTTCTACTTCCGCTCCGACCATTACAACTTCGCCCGCAAAGGCGTGCCCATCCTGTTCTTCTTCAGCGGAACGCATGCCGACTATCACCGGCCCAGCGACTCACCCGACCGGATCGACGCCGAGAAGGAGGCACGGCTCACGCGACTCATATTCTATCTGGGTCTCGAGGTCGCGAACGCGGCCGCACGGCCGAAATGGAATCCCGACAGTTACAAGCGGATCGTCACGGGCCAGTGACGCCGACTAGATCGCAGCCAACAGCTCCGCATTCGTCTTAGCGCGTTTCAGCTGTTGTACGAGCGATTGCATCGCCTGCTCCGGCGGCAGACCCACTAGGGCTCGCCGGAGCTTTTGTTTTGCCTCGATGGTTTTCGGATCGGCGAGCAGCTCTTCGCGACGTGTCCCACTCGCCGCGATATCCACCGCCGGATAGATGCGACGGTCCGCCAGGTCGCGAGTCAACCGCAACTCGGCGTTCCCCGTTCCCTTGAACTCCTCGAAAATGACGTCGTCCATGCGACTTTCGGTTTCGACAAGCGCCGTCGCGATGACGGTGAGCGATCCTCCCTGGGGGGGGGGCACCGCCCTCGCAGCGCCAAATAGCGCTTTCGGCTTGGCGAGCGCGTTGGCGTCAAGCCCGCCGGACATCGTGCGACCGCTGCCGCGACCCGTCGTGTTGTGCGAGCGGGCCAACCGCGTCAGCGAGTCGAGCACAATCACGACGTCGCGCCCGAGCTCTACTTGCCGCCGGGCGTGATCGAACACCATCTCCGCCACGGCAACATGGCGCTCATGCGGGAGATCAAAGCTCGACGCGATCACTTCACCCCGACCCCAGTCCACCATCTCGGTGACTTCTTCAGGGCGCTCATCGACCAGTAACACGAGCAGCGACGCCTGCGGGTGATTCTCGGCGACGGCTTCGGCGATTGCCTGCAACATCATCGTCTTGCCCGCCTTGGGCGGTGAAACGATCAGCGCGCGTTGGCCAAAACCGAACGGACAGACGAGGTCCACCACTCGCTGGGTATCGGCGGTCCGCGGGCTCGATGCGCGGGGCGTTTCTAGGGTGAGGGGACGGCTGGGATGCACGGCGCCCAGCGATGCGAAGTCGGGCCGACCATCCAGCTGCGACGCTGGGAGCCCGTTGACGGTCGCGACGCGACCATTCTCGAGCTCGATCAGGTCGCCGCGTCGCAGTCCGGGCATCCGAACGGGCGGATCGCCCTTCGCTGGCAGATAACTGTTCGCGGCGAGGCGAAGTGCGCCGCCCTTGGGTGATGGATCAAACCAGCCGGTGATGGGAGCCATGCAGTCTCGTTGCTAGTCCCTGTAAACCACTGTGGCGTCTGCGGCGTCTTGGCGTCTTCTAAGCACGGTGTGCTTCCCGTCTATATTTGTGCGCTGTGAGACAGGATCATATCCGCAACTTCTGCATCGTGGCTCACATCGACCACGGGAAATCTACGCTCGCAGACCGCCTCATCGAGCTCACCGGGACGCTCGATAAGCGGCTCATGCGCGATCAGGTCCTCGACACCATGGACCTGGAGCGTGAGCGTGGCATTACGATCAAGCTGAACGCGGTGCGGATGAGTTATCACGCGAAAGACGGCCAATTGTACGAGTTGAATCTGATCGATACCCCCGGACATGTCGACTTCACGTATGAGGTCTCCCGGTCTCTGGCGGCATGCGAGGGAGCCATCCTGGTCGTGGATGCATCACAGGGTATCCAGGCGCAAACCCTCTCCAATCTCCTGCTCGCCATGGACGCGGGGCTGGAAATCATACCCGTGCTGAACAAGATCGATCTGCCGGGGGCCGAGCCGGACAAGCGCGCCCATGAAATCCACGACCTGATTGGGGTCAAGCCCGAGGAAATCCTCCGCATTTCCGCCAAGGAAGGGCGCGGTGTCCCCGAGCTGCTGGAGGCCGTGGTACGCCGCGTACCGGCACCGCGTGGTACCCGGGACGCCCCGCTGCGGGCACTCATTTTCGACTCCTATTACGACCGCTATCGCGGTGCGATTCCGTCGATCCGCGTGGTCGATGGGGTCATCAAACCTGGCATGAAGATAGCGTTCGGGGCGCATCGCGACGATGTCTACGAAGTCGATGAAGTCGGCTACCTCCAGCTCGGTCACAAGCCCGCCGAGCAGCTCGAGGCCGGCGAGGTCGGCTACGTGGTCGCGAACGTGCGCGGCGTGCGCGAAACCCGGCCGGGCGACACCGTGCTCGACGCCGAGTATCGCCAGGTCGACCTCCTCCCCGGCTATCGGGACATCCAGTCGATGGTCTTCGCGGGCCTCTACCCCACGAACGCCGAGCAATACGAGGAGCTGCGCGACGCCCTGGCGAAGCTGCAGCTCAACGACGCCTCGCTCCACTACGAGCCGGAGACGTCGGTGGCCCTGGGGTTCGGGTTCCGGTGCGGTTTCCTCGGCTTGCTGCACATGGAGATCGTACGCGAGCGGCTCGAGCGCGAGTTCGACCTCGACCTCATCAGCACGGTCCCTAACGTCGAATACCAGGTCTATCGAACCGACGGTCAGATGGAACTCTGCGAGAATCCAAGCCTCTTGCCGCACGGGTCCGAGGTGGACCGCGTCGAGGAGCCGTACGTGAAAGCGCGGATCTTCGTGCCGTCCGACTACATCGGCGGCATCATGAAGCTGGGCCAGGAGCGTCGCGGCGTGTATCGCGGCATGCAGTACCTCGACCCTACGCGGGTCGAGTTCGACTGGGAGTTTCCGCTCGCCGAGATCATTCTCGACTTCTACGACAAGCTGAAGACCATCTCACGTGGCTACGCCTCGCTCGACTACGAGTTCCTGGCGTACCGCCCCGGCGAGCTCGTGAAGCTCGACATGCTGCTCAATGGCGAGGCGGTCGACGCATTCAGCGTTATTATCCACAGGGACAAGGCGTACGAATGGGGCCGGAAGATCGCGGAAAAGCTGAAAGACCTCATTCCGCGGCAGCTGTTCGAGGTCGTCATTCAGGCTGCGATCGGAACGAAAGTCATCGCCCGGGAGTCGATTCGGCCGCTCCGAAAGAACGTCACGGCCAAATGCTACGGGGGAGACGTCACCCGCAAACGCAAACTGCTCGAGAAGCAACGCGAAGGAAAGAAACGCATGAAGCAAGTGGGCACTGTGGAGATCCCCCAGGAAGCGTTTCTCGCGGTGCTGCAGGTCGAATAGGAGACCGCATGGGCATCAATGTGCGGAGACGAACGCATAGATACACAGTCATGCTGTTGATCGCGGTGGCGGCCGGTCTCGGCTGCCGCCGGGTCTTGAACTACCCCAGCGCGTTAGGCCCACGCTACGCCGGTGTTCCAACGACTCGGCACGACTCCATGACTGTGCACCGCATGCTCCGCGTGGTGACCTACAACGTCAGATACGGCAGGCACATCGATCGAGCAATCAATGTGCTTACCACACGCGCGCCGCTGCCCGGTGCCGACATCATCGTCCTACAGGAGATGGATGCCGAGGGGACACAACGCATCGCCGAGGCGTTGGGGATGTCGTGGGTCTATTATCCCGCGGTCGTCCACCCCAAGGCCGCGAGGCAGGATTACGGCAACGCAGTCCTGTCGCGCTGGCCGATCATCGCGGATGAAAAACTGCTGCTGCCGCACATTGCCGGAATGCGATCGGCCCAGCGCATTGCGACGGCCGCGACGATCCTGGTGGATACGACCCAGGTACGTGTGTACAGCGCGCACCTTGGCACCCCGACCGAGATCCGCCCCTCCAAGCGACGGGACCAGGCAAACACGATTCTCGCGAACGCCGCAGGCTATTCGCTCGTCATCGTAGCGGGCGACATGAACAGTCACGGCATCGGCAAGGAATTCGTCGCGGGCGGCTATCAGTGGCCGACCGAACACAACGGATTCACCAGCGCCTTCTTCAATTGGGATCACATCTTTCTGAAGGGTTTCAGCGCGCCTGTGACGGACGGCGCCAAGGTGACCGGGATCGTGCGCGACACGCTCGGCACAAGCGATCACGACCCAGTATGGGCCGTGGCGCGGCTTCCTTGAGTTCGCCGACTCTCGTCATTCAAACCGCGTTTCTGGGCGATGTCGTACTCACGACGCCGCTGCTGTCGGCCGTCGCGGCGCGGCACGGCCCGACCGATGTCGTCACCACCGCCCTCGCCGCGCCGCTGCTCGAGACGCATCCCGCCGTCAGACAAGTGATTCCCTACGACAAGCGGGGCGGCGATCGCGGGTGGGCCGGCTTCCAGAAACTGACCAGCCGGCTCAGGACAGAGCGGTACGCGCGCGTCTATCTCCCACACCGTTCGCTGCGTAGCGCCGCACTGGGCTGGATCACCCGGGCCCCCACCCGGGTCGGCTTTTCCGGCCGATGGTCCTTCCTCTATACGGACACAAGGCGCAAACCCCGAACGGGACACGAAAGCGACCGGCTCCTGGCCCTCGCGGATGAGCCGCCGGGCGCCTATCGTCCCCACCTGCGGACGACGGCGCAGGACGAGGACGCGGCGGCGGCGCTTGTAGGGCGCGACGGCGGTTTCGTCGCGCTCGCGCCCGGATCGATCTGGGGCAGCAAACGCTGGCCCTACTATCCGGAGCTCGCCGCACGACTGGCGGCCCGCGTCGCCGTGGTCGTCGTCGGAAGCAAGGAAGACGCTCGGTTGGGGGACGAAATCAGGGGCGCAGCGGGCGGCAACGGGCGGCAGCGGGTCGTCAATGCCTGCGGTCGACTCACGTTGCGCGAGTCCGCAGCGTTGCTGGGTCGGGCGGAGTTGCTCGTCGCGAACGACAGCGCGCCGCTCCATTTGGCGACGGCGATGGGCACTCCGATCGTCGCATTGTTCGGACCAACGGTGACGGAGTTTGGTTTCGGCCCGCTGCGGGGCGGAGACCTCGCCTTGGGAATGCAGGGACTGCTGTGCCGGCCATGTTCGCCGCATGGTCCCCTGCAATGCCCCTTGGGACATCATCGCTGCATGCGTGATCTCAGCGTCGAGGCCGTCATTACCGCAATCGAGGAGACCGGTGCGCTACGTCGTCGGAGTTGACGTGGGTGGGACGAATCTCGTAGCGGGCGTTCTCTCCGAGGACGGCTCCGAGATTCATGCGGTCGTGTCGGAGCCCACGCTGTCCGCGCAGGGAGCCGACGCGGTCATCGGTCGCATCGTGAAGCTCGCGAAGGCCTCGATCGTCGAGTCGGGCAAGAAGGTCGAAGGCGCCGGGATCGGCTCACCAGGTCCGCTCAACACGAAGACCGGCGTCGTGCTGCTGACGCCCAATCTCGGCTGGACGAACATGCCGCTGCGCGATCGCGTGAGTGAGGGCCTCGGCCTTCCCGCCACACTCGATAACGACGCCAACTGCGCGATCTACGGTGAGTGGTGGCGGGGCGCCGCGCGCGGGGCGAACTACGTCATCGGGCTCACGCTGGGGACGGGCATCGGCGGCGGGATCGTCATCGACGGCAAGATCTACCACGGCGCCAGCGATGTCGCCGGCGAGTTTGGCCACGTGACCATCGACGCCAATGGGCGCCACTGCAAGTGCGGGAATTACGGCTGCATCGAAGCCTACGCGTCCGGGCCGGCGATCGCGGAGCGCGCCATCGAGGGCATCCAGTCCGGTACCGACACCTCGCTCTCCCAGTATGTCAACGGCGATCTCTCCAAGATTACCGCGCAGATCGTGTACGAGGCCGCGAACGACGGCGACGAGTGGGCGCTCGAGATCGTGCGTGAGACCGCGTCGCTCCTGGGTGCCTCAGTCGCGAGTTTCGTCAACATCTTCAATCCCGAAGTCGTCGTGATCTGCGGCGGAGTGACTCAGGCCGGCGATCGATTGTTCAATCCGCTTCGCTGGGAAGTGAAGCGACGGGCGTTCAAGCCGGCGTGGGAAGTGTGTCGCATCGTGCCGGGGACGCTGCCGGGTACCGCCGGGGTCTACGGCGCCGCGGCAGTATTCATCCAAAAGCATTGGGGGCTTCGCTGAAGGGCGTCGGCGTGATCGGCTCGATGGTATGGGATACGATTTACGGCCGCGATCCCGCACAGCCCGCCGTCCAGGAGTGGGGCGGGATTGCCTATGCTCTCTCCGCCCTCGACGCGACGCTGCCGCACGATTGGCAGATCGTTCCGTTGATAAAGGTCGGGAGAGATCTCGCGCCGAAAGCGAACGAGTTCCTCGCCGGTTTACGGCGCACGGCTTACGGCGCACGCTTCATCGAAGTTCCCGAACCCAACAATCGCGTGACACTCCGCTACGAATCCGCCGAGCGGCGTTGCGAACAGATGAGCGGCGGCGTTCCTCCCTGGACGTGGCCGGAGCTCGGCCCGCTCATTCGCGACCTCGACGCACTCTACATCAACTTCATTTCCGGATACGAGCTGAATCTCGAGACAGCGCTGACACTGCGGCGTGGCTTCGCAAACTTCATCTATGCGGACCTTCATAGTCTCTTTCTGGCCAAGGAGCCGGACGGTACCCGAGTCCACAGGCCCCTGCCCCAAGCGCCCGCATGGTTCAGCTGCTTCGATGCCGCGCAGGTCAACGAAGATGAAATGGCGCAGCTCGGCGCTGATCCGTTCACGGTCGCGGCCAACGCGATGCACCAAGGATGCACGTCGCTCTGCGTGACCCTTGGGGCTCGCGGCGCTGCGTACTTTACCGGCAACCCGATCCGCACCGAGCGGATCTCCGCTCCCGCCATGCATCCACAAGCCTTGACGCAGGTGAATGATCCGACAGGCTGCGGCGACGTGTTCGGCGGCGCCGTCGTGGCGGCGTTGCTCGGCGGCGCGCCGCTGGAGGATGCGGTGCGCACCGGAACGCAACTGGCCACGAGAAACTTGACGCATCGCGGCGCCACCGGGCTGCGGGATCATCTCATGGGAAAGCTCTCGGTGGCATGACGCGACTCGTCGAAGTACCGACGCAGTTCGACGACCGCTCCTTCGATCAATTCGCCGCTGCCTACGCGCAGGCAACCGACGGCGAGCGATTGCTATTCGACGCGCATGCCGCCGAATGGGCGTCGCCGTACGGACTGGTTGGACTGCTGGCCGCGGGCGAGGCGGCGGCGCGGCGGGGCGAGCGGCCGTTGCTCACCGCACCCGCGAATCCTGAAGTGGTGAGCTATTGGGCGCGCGCCGGATTCTTCCGTGAAGCGGGTGACCTGTTCGAAGTTCACGGCAAGGTACCGAAGACGAAGCCGGCGGTTGAGAGCGAAGTGTTGCTCCCCGTGACATCGGTGCGCGCCGCCGAAGACGTGCATGCGGTCGTCAGCACGATTCAGCAGCGCGGGTCTGCGATCCTCAGCTCGGAACTTGGGCTCGATCCCAAGGCGACGATGGGTTTCGCTATGGCGCTTTCGGAGTCCTGTCAGAATATTGTGGAGCACGCCGGCACCGGCGGATGGGTCGCGGTGCAAGCGTACAACTGGCGGCGCAAGCTGGCGCGTCGCGTTGTCGTGATCGCAGTCGCGGACGCCGGTGTGGGTTTCCGGCATTCTTTGGAGCCCACCCAGGCCAAGCGGTTCGGTGAGCGGTGGGGCGACGCGGCAGCGCTGGAAGCCGCCCTGATCCAGGGCGTCAGCCGGTTCCGTGATCCGGGGCGCGGGCAGGGCCTCGCGGGGATCCGGCGCTATCTGGCCCGGTGGGAGGGAAAGGTCGCGATCCGCAGCGGCACCGCGCGCATTGCGATCGTGCCGCGCTGGGACGACGACGTTCCACTGAAGGATGGGTTGCCGGCATTTCCAGGCTCGCAGGTTCTGCTGATCATTCCGGAGCAGGCGTCGGGAGGAGGTCCGTCGAAGCAGTGATCCCGCACATCATGGTGCACGCCGTCCTGCAACAATCGGTGTCCGGCCTTTACACGGATCTCGTCACGCGGCCAACCGGCCGCGCCGTTCGCGAAAACATCGAGCGCGAGTTACCCCCCGGAACCATCGCCGTGATGGATTTCACGGGCGTCGGGTGCCTGGATTATTCCTGCGCGGACGAAATCGTCGCCAAGCTGGTGCGCGACAAGGTGAAGGTGCTGTTGCTGCGCGGTCTGACGGACTCGCACCGCGATGCGATCGAGCCGGTGCTCGCCGGCGCGGGTCTCGCCGTGCTCTGTGAGCGCGCGGACGGCGTGCTTGAAGGCCTGGGAGCCACCGGACCGGCACCCGCTCTGCTGGACGAGCTGATCCAGCGGCGACTGGCGGCACGACATCCCGGAGGCTCCATCCGCTTCACCGCGGCGTGAAACGTCGTCGCCTGGGGCTCTCCACGCGCGCCATCCACGGCGACCCCAAAGCGCGCGCCGATTGGACCGCTGTGGCACCCCCGCTCTACCAAAGCGCGACATTCACGAATCCGGTCGGGTCGACCGCCGAAGTGCTGTACACCCGCTATGGGAACAACCCCAATCAGGTCGACATCGGCAAGAAGCTGGCGCTGCTGGAAGGCGCCGATGCCGCGCTGTTTCTCGCGAGCGGGATGGGCGCCGTCGCGCTCGCGCATCTGGCCGTGCTCCGGCCGGGCGATCACCTCCTCGCGAGCGAGTGGATCTACGGAGGCGTGACCCGGTTGTTCCGCGAGGAATTCGGAAAACTGGGCATCGAAGTGTCCTTCGTCACTCCGACGCAACAGCGCACCTGGAAACGCGCGATGCGCAAGACGACGCGCGCGGTGTTTCTGGAAACACCGACGAACCCGGTCATGCGCGTGATCGATATCGAGCCGATCGCCGCTTTGTGTAAGGAAGAAGGGCTGGCGCTCATCGTCGATTCGACATTCGCGTCCCCGGTGAATCTTCGGCCGCTCGAGCACGGCGCAGACATCGTGATCCATTCGGCCACGAAGTATCTGAATGGTCACGCCGACGTCATCGCCGGCGCCGTGGCGGGAACCGATCAGGTGGTGGAGGAGGTGCGTCGGCTGATGCAGGTCTGGGGACAGGCCATCGATCCCTTCGCCGCCTGGTTGATCGACCGCGGCATGCGCACGCTCTCGGTCCGCATGCACCGCCACAACGAAATCGGACTCGCGGTGGCGGAGTGGTGCGCCAAGCAGGACGCCATCGCGAAGGTCCATTACCCGGGCCTGACCTCGCATCCCGATCATGAGCTCGCGAAACGCATTCTGGGGGGGTTCGGCGGGATGGTCGGCATCGAGCTGAAGGGTGGGGTGCGGGCCGCCGAGCGCTTCCTCAAAGCGTTGACGATCGCGGTGCATGCGCCGAGTCTCGGCGGCGTAGAAACGCTGGTATCCGAGCCGCGGCTCACCTCGCACGCGAGCCTGACCGCCGAGCAGCGCGCGAAGGCTGGCATTCCCGACGGATTCTTGAGATTTTCCCTGGGACTGGAGGATCCCGATGATCTCATCGCGGACTTCGCCCAGGCTCTGGCGCGACAGTAAGTGATCAAGTTCACGAGTGTCTTCAAGGCCTTCCCCAAGGGAGGCCTGGCGCTCAAGGACGTGTCCTTCCACGTCGGCAAGGGCGAGTTCGCCTTTCTGACCGGCCATTCCGGCGCCGGCAAATCGACCGTGATGAAGCTGATTTACGCCGAAGAACGGCCGACCTCGGGCGAGGTGCGTGTATCGGGGTACAACGTCAACGAGATGAAGCCCCGTGACGTCCCGCTGCTGCGTCGCAAGCTCGGCATCGTATTCCAGGATTTCCGCCTGCTCGAAGACCGCACCGCCGAAGAGAACGTCGCCTTCGCGCTGGAGGTTACCGGCGCGCGCAGCTCGACCATTGCCGCGCGCGTGATGCGCGTGTTGACACAGGTGGGCCTCGCCGCCAAGGCGCAGGCATATCCACGCGAGCTGTCGGGCGGTGAGCAGCAGCGGGTCGCCATCGCGCGCGCCCTGGTGAATGAGCCAACCGTGCTCCTCGCCGACGAACCGACCGGGAATCTCGATGAGCGCGCGACGCGCGGCGTCTTCCAGCTGCTGCGCGACATCAACGCGAGCGGCACGGCGGTTGTCATGGCCACACACGATCTCGACCTCGTACGCCAGGCGCCGTACCGCGTCATCGAGCTGCAGGAAGGAGCGCTCGTCTACGATTCATCGGTGGATGAAGCGCGCGACCAGGCGACGGGGGGAGCCCCATGAATCTGACGCTGCGTGAGGCCATGCTCACGTTCAAGCGCGCCCCCCTGCTCTCGGCGCTCTCGGTCACCACCATCGCGTTCTCGCTCTTCGTCCTCGGTCTGTTCGGCCTGGTCGTTGTGAACCTCCAGGGCGCGTTGCGAGGCGTTGAAGAGCGCGTCGAGATCGTCGCCTACCTCCTGGCCGGAACGCCGGCGGAGGCGACCGCTCAGGCGCTGAAGGACATTCAGGCATTCCCCGAGGTCCAGACGGCCAATTATGTCTCGGAAGACGACGCGTTGGCGCGTGCCCGCACAGAGCTTGTGGAGCTGCGCGACGTCATGGAGGAGTTGGAGCGCAACCCGCTCCCCGCGTCGATCGAAGTCAAGCTGAAGCCGGGCTTTCGCGATGCCGATCACGTGAGCCTGGTCGCCGAGCGGCTGCGGGGTTTTGGATTCATCGACGACGTGCGATTCGGCCGCGATTGGGTGGAAAAGCTCGATCGCCTGCGGGGGTTGGCGGCCGCCGTCGGAATCGTGGTCGGCGCGGCCTTCGCGGTGGTCGCGATCATCATCATCGGCACCACGATCCGCATGGCGGTCCTGCAGCGCAGCCGAGAGATCGCGATCATGCGACTGGTCGGCGCCACCGACGGGTTCATCCGGCGGCCGTTCCTGCTCCAGGGCGCAATCAAGGGATTGCTCGGCGGCGCGGTGGCGGTCGGCCTGTCGTTTGTCGCCTACGTGCTCATCAACCGCTACCTCCTGCAGTCGGCTTTCTTTACCAAGGAACAGGCAGCCGCCATCGTCGGATTCGGAGCCCTCATCGGACTCCTTGGAAGCGCGACGAGCGTGGGACGACATCTCAAGCGCGTATGAAGTCACGGGAAGCGGGAAACGGGAAACGGGACACGGGGCTGCTTGTCACTTGTCTCGTGCTTTTCACGTTTCCCGTTTCCCGTGTCCCGTTGCACGCCCAGCGCCCGACCTACCACCAGCAAATGCAGGACAACCAGCGCCGACTCGAGGACATCCGGCGCGAGCGGTCGCAAGTAGAGCAGGAGCTGGCCCGGTTGCGCACTCAGGCACACTCGCTCACTGACGAGATCTCGAATATCGAGCGTCAGAGGCAAAGCACGAATCGCATCGTCAACGAGTTGGACCGCCAGATCACGGGGCTTGGCGGGCAGATCGATCAGATCACGGTCGATCTGCTGATCGCGCAAGATGCACTGCTCGAAAAGCGCGCCGTACTGGAACGGCGCTTCGTCGAGATTTACAAGCGCGGGCCGCTCTACAGCTGGCAGGTCTACTTCGCGGCCGAGAGCTTCGGGGACCTCCTCTCGCGGTATAAGTATCTCAGTCTGGTGAGTCGCCAGGACCGCCTGCTTGCCAACGATGTTGAAAAGCTGCGCGACCGCGTGGCACGCCAGCGACAGCTGTTGGTCGACTCGCGCGAAACGCTGGCCCGCCGCCGGCGCGAGCGGACCGACGAGCTCGGGCGCTACGTCTCGCTCGAGCAGGCGCGCGAGAGCAGCCTTCGCGAAACACGACGCAGCGCCCGTCAGGCGCAGCAGCGGCTCACACGACTCGAGCGGGACGAGCGCACGCTCAACGACCGGATCGAAGCGCTGGAACGGGCGCGGCGCGAAGCCGAGTCGCGCGGCACTACCGCAGCGACGGGATCGATTACCACGGCGGATCTCGGCGCCCTCGATTGGCCGGTCGAGGGGCAGATCATCTACCCGTTTGGGACGACGACGGGGCCCAACAACACGCGCATTCCGCGCCATGGGATCGGCATCAAGGCGCCGGTGGGAACCGCGGTTCGCGCCGTCGCGCCCGGGACGGTCAGTCTCGCGGGAAGCCTCGGACTGTATCTCACGTCGGTGCTCATCGACCACGGCGGCGGCTATTACACGGTGTACGCCTATCTCAACGATGCGACGGTCAGGCAGGGAGAACGTGTGATCCGTGGACAGGTAATCGGCCACGTGGGTGGTGAATCGAGCGACGAGGGTCCGCACCTGCACTTCGAGATCCGGGGCCAGGGCGGCATCGCGCTGGATCCGGGCAATTGGCTACGCGCACCGCGTCCCCGCGCCACTCGGCCCTCGACGCCACGGTAGCGCTCGCGACCGCGGCGCTCCTGGCGGCATGCGGTAGCTCGGGCAACACCCTCACCGTTGCCGGCACGGTCGAAATCCGCGAAGTCCGCCTCAGCCCGCTGGCGTCGGGGCGTTTGGAGCGCCTGCTCAAGGATGAGGGCGACTCGGTGCGCGCCGGTGATACCGTGGCGGTGCTCGAACAGCCGGGGCTCGAGGCGATGATCGAACAACGCCGCGCCCTCGCGGAAGCGGCGTCGGCCCGCACCGCAGAGATCCGTGCCGCTGTAGCCGACAGTGAACGCGCCGCCAACGATCTCGCGCGCGCCCGCGTGCTGCGGGCGCAGGGCATTAATTCCCCTCAGGATCTGGACCGCGCGCAGACTTCCGCGTCGGCGGCCGCCGCGCGGCTTCAATCGGTCCGGGCCGCGGTCCGCGAATCGCAGGCGGCCCGTGCGGCCGTCCAGGTTACCGAGGCGATCCGCGATCAATTGGTCTTGATCGCGCCGGCGGACGGGATCGTCCTGACGCGTTTCGCCGAGCGGGGGGAGATGATCGCCGTCGGCGTACCGGTCGTTTCGATCGGCCTGGTGCGCGCGCCCTGGATCCGCGCCTACGTCGGGGAACGGTTCGTGGCGCGGCTCAAGGTCGGTTTGGCTGTGAAGATCCAGGTCGATGGCTATTCGCAGGCGTTCAGCGGACACGTGACGGAGATCGCGCCCCGCGCCGAATTCACGCCTCGGGCGGCCCTAACCGAGCGCGAGCGGGCGGATCTCGTCTTTGGAATCAAGGTCGCGATTGATGACAATGAAGGACGCCTGAAGGCCGGTCTGCCGGTGCGGGTCGAGATACCGTTGTTGCCGTGAGCGCCGTCGCTGTCGAAACGCGCCACCTCACCCGGCACTTCGGCCCGATCGTCGCGGTGCGCGATCTCAACCTCACCATTGCCACGGGTGAAGTCTTTGGGTTGCTCGGTCCGAATGGTTCGGGCAAGACCACCACGATCCGGATGCTGTGTGGGTTGATCGCTCCAACCGAAGGAACGGCCATCGTCGCGGGCGTCGACGTGCGCGAATCACCCGACAAGATCAAAGAGCTGATCGGCTACATGTCGCAGCGGTTCGGCTTGTACGAGGATCTGACGGTCGCCGAGAACATGGATTTCTACGGCGGGATCTACGGGCTGGAGGGACCCAGTCGCCGCGGCCGCATTGCCGAAGTCGTCGCGTTCTTGGGGCTGGACCGGCGGCTCAACCAGCTCGCCGGAACGTTGTCGGGCGGCTGGAAACAGCGGCTCGGTCTTGCGTGCGCCCTGATGCACCAACCTCGCGTGTTGTTTCTCGATGAGCCCACCGCTGGCGTGGACCCGGCTGCGCGACGGGGGTTCTGGCAGACGATCAAACAGTTGGGGGAGCGTGGCACGACCGTCATCGTCACGACGCACTACATGGATGAGGCGGGACGGTGCGGCCGACTCGCGCTCCTCAGCCACGGCCATCTCATCGCCCTGGGGACACCAGACGAGGTCGCCAGGCAGGTGGGCGGCGCAGACCTCGAAGACGCGTTCATCATCCTGCAGCAGCGGGACGAGCAGGAGCAGGGCCTGTGAAGCTCTTCATCCCGATGTTCCGCAAGGAATTCATTCAGATGCGCCGGGACCGCCTCACGTTGGGAATTATGGTTGGCGTCCCCGTCATCCAGCTGCTGCTGTTCGGGTTCGCAATCCAGACGGACGTGCGCCACATCCCCACCGTCGTCTTCGATGAATCGCGCACGCCGACGAGCCGGGACCTGATCGCTGACTTCGAGAACACGGGCAACTTTCGCATCGTGGCGCACGTCGATAGCCGCGAGGCGCTGGACGAATGGATCGCCAAGGGCGACGCCCAGGCGGGAATCGCGATCCCGTATGACTTCCCGCGCGACCTGGCCCGCGGCACGACCGCGCTGGTCCAGGTCATCGTCGATGCGTCCGATCCCCTGTCGTCCCAGGCCGCACTTGCGGCCGCGGCGGGCGTCGCGCAGATGCGCAACCTCGCGATTCTGTCTGCCGCGGCGCATCGCACCGCGCTTCCGCTGGAAGCGCGGGTGCGACCGCGCTACAACCCCGGTTTACGTAGCCCCAATTACATCGTGCCGGGCCTCGTGGGCGTCATCCTCACGATGACCATGGTGCTGGTGACCGCGATGGCGATCGTGCGCGAGCGCGAGCGGGGCACGCTCGAGCAGCTCATCGTCACACCGATCACGAAAACCGAGCTCATGCTCGGCAAGATCGCGCCCTACGTGGGCGTCGGCCTCGTCCAAATGACCACCGTGCTGCTGCTCGGCCGGTTTGTGTTCGACGTGCCGCTCACCGGCAACGTGTTGTTGTTCTACGGGATCGCGCTCCTGTTCATCGTGGCCAGCCTGGCGATGGGCCTGTTCATTTCGACGCTCGTGCGTACCCAGCAGCAGGCGATGCAGGCAAGCTTCTTTTTCGTACTCCCCAACATTCTGCTCTCGGGCTTCATGTTTCCCCGGCAGGCGATGCCCGCGCTGTTCCAATGGATCGGGGCGTTCCTGCCGCTGACGCATTTCCTCAAGGTGCTGCGCGGCATCCTGCTGAAAGGAGTCGGCGTGCCCGAGCTGTGGCGGGAAATGGCAATCCTGCTGGCCTTCGCGCTGCTTCTGATTGCGCTTTCGGTGCGGCGATTCCAGAAGACGCTTGACTAAACGTGCGCCGTGAGCCGTGCGCAGTGCGCCGGACTAAAACGCGCGCCGTGCGCCGTCCGCAGTGCGCCGCCCTAAAACGTGCGGTGTGAGCCGTGCGCAGTGCGCCGGAATGGCAACGGCGTACGGCTCACGGCGCACGGCGCACGCGGCTATAGTTCATCCCATGCCCGGGCAAGCACATCCAGCCGCGGACACACTCGCCGCACGCACGCGCATGGTCGTGCGCCAGCTCGCCAGCCGCGGCATTCGCAATGAACGGCTGCTTGCGGCGATGCGCTGGGTGCCGCGTGAGTGGTTTCTGCCGCCGCATCTCGCCGCCGACGCCTACAACGACGCGCCGCTGCCCATTGGCAGCGGGCAAACAATTTCACAGCCCTTCGTCGTCGCGCTCATGATCCAGGAGCTGCAACCGCGACGCGCGGATCGCATTCTCGAAATCGGCACAGGCTCGGGATATCAGACGGCCGTGCTGGCACGGCTCGTATCTGCCGGCAGGATCTTCACGATCGAACGGCTTCCCGATTTGCTCGTCGAAGCGGAAGAGCGGTTTCGCAGGCTCGGTCTCGACAATATCGAAACGCAGCTCGGCGACGGCGCGCCGGGATGGCCCGACGCAGCGCCCTTCGACGGCATCATCGTCGCGGCCGCCGCGCCGCGCATTCCCGAGCCCCTCCTGGGTCAACTAGCCCCTGGAGGGCGTCTGGTGATCCCGGTGGGCAACCTAGCATCACAAGAGTTGGTGGTTCTGGAGCGGCCGATGAACGGCGGCCCCATCAAACACCGCCGCGCGGGCGGTGTGCGGTTCGTTCCCCTGATCTCCCGTCTGGCGTTTACGGAAGAGTTGTGATCCTCGGTGCGCACGTGTCGAGTCAAGGCGGTGTGGCGACCGCACCCCAGCGCGGCCGGGCGCTGCGCGCGACCGCCATCCAGCTGTTTACCAAGACGCCCAATCAGTGGCGCGAGCCGGCGCTCGAGACGACCATGGTCGAGCGCTTCCGCACCGAGGTGACCCGTCATCGCCTCGAAGCGGTTATCGCACACGATAGCTACTTGATCAATCTGGCGTCACCCGATCCCGTGCTGCGCGCGCGCAGCATGCGGAGCTTCAAGAACGAGCTGGAGCGATCGCGCGCGCTCGGGTTGCGCGCCGTGGTATCGCATCCCGGCAACTACATGGACGATCGGGATGCCGGATTGGAGCGCAACGCCGGCGCATACGCCGTGTGTTTGGCCTCCATGCCCGGCGATCTGCAGGTGTGGATTGAAGGCACGGCCGGATCGGGGACCGCGCTCGGTGCGACGTTCGAGCAGCTCCGCGATCTCCGCAACGCGTTGCCTGACGAGATTCGGACGCGGGTCGGGTTTTGCCTCGACACGGCGCACTTGCACGCTGTGGGGTACGATCTCACGCGTGTGGAGGCGATCTGGGAAGAATTCGATCGTGTGATCGGGTTCGATCTACTTAAGTGCTTGCATCTCAACGACTCGCGCGCGGCTGCCGGATCGCGCGTCGATCGCCATGAATGGATTGGCGACGGCAGGATCGGGCCGGAACCCTTTCGGCGCATCATGCGGGACGCCGCGCTGCAGGATGTTGTTAAGATTATCGAGACGCCCAAGCGGGATGACCCGCTGCGGCACGACCGCCGCATGTTGCGGCGGCTGCGCGCCTACGCCCGTGGCAACAGCCGCGCAGTGGTTGGCGTATGAAGGAGACCATGCTGACGCGCGTGCTGCTGGCGATCCTCCTGGCTCTTCAGGTGCTTGGCGGCGGTGCCGTCACGCTCGCGCACGCGCGCGACGTGGTGGTGGCGCAAGCCGGTGTTGAAGCGAATCACACTGGGCGCTGTCCGGTCCTCCATGACGAGCTGCGCTGCGCGCTGTGCAACTACATGACCACGCGGGTGGTTCCCCAGCACGTCGTCATTATCGAAACGCCCGTTGCCGGCGGGCACCTCACGCATCCGCAACCGGTTGTATCGGTCCCACCCATCGTCCGGCTGACACCCGCCCGAGCCCCCCGAGCCCCACCCCTCGCCCTTTCCTGACGTCGTTGTAGTTGACCTTCGACGCTCCTCGGTCTCAACAGGAGAGGACACTGATTATGACACGCACTCTTTGCATGCTGCTCCTTGCAGCCGCGTGCTTGACGTTGCGTCTGGACGCGCAGCAACCCTCGCAGCGACAGCTCGACTCGCTCGACGCTGAGCTGCGTGCGCTCCGCGCTCGGTTGGATTCGCTTCGTGCGGCACTGGCACGTGCAGGCGCACGTCCGGATAGCACTCGGGCACAGGACGAAGACATCGCCGCTCTACGCGCGGCAGCGGCCGGCGTCATCGGCCGGGACACGACGGCGGCGGTCGATACCGCCGGCCAGCGGTTTGTGGGGCGGGAACGAAGCCAGTCGCAGCTCAATCCGGAGATCAGCGTGACAGGCGATCTCCACGCCGCCATTCAAACCGACGGAGAGCAGCGCGACAACTTCGAGCTGCATGAAGTCGAGTTTTCGTTTCAGGCTGCGCTCGACCCCTACTCACACACCAAGATCTTCGCTGGGGTACATGAAGGCGGGATCGAAATCGAAGAGGGCTACTTCTACTATACCGGCCTCCCGGCCCGGCTCAGGCTCGATCTCGGCGTCTTCCGCCAGCAATTGGGGGAACTCAATCGCTGGCATCTGCATGCGGTTCCGGAGACGGAGTATCCGCTGGTCTTGACGACCTTTCTGGGCGAGGAAGGGTTGGCGGGGGCAGGCGCAGCGCTGTACCGCGCGTTCGGCGGCCTCGGAACGCACGAGCTGTACGCTCAGGTGACCGCCGGCTCCAATGACGCTCTGTTCGAGGGCGGAAACCGCCCCTCCTACCTGTTGCATTTGAACAATTTCTGGCAGTTGAGCAGGTCGACCTACATGCAGATTGGGGCGACGGGGATCTACGGAACCAATCCCGATACTGCACTCAAGACGACCATGGGCGGAGTCGATTTCCGATTCACGTGGCGGCCGCCCGACCGCGCGCTCTACCGCGACTGGACAGTTCGCGCGGAGCTCTACGGGCTCAAGAAGGAGCGTGCGGGCACCGGTGACACCCGCCTCGGTGCCTACGTCGGTACGACGTACCGCTTAGGGCAGAGCTGGATCCTCGGCGCGCGTTACGACTACGTCGAGGCCCCTGAAGGGCCGAATGACATCACCCGCCAGATTGTTCCCACCCTCACTTGGTGGCAGAGCGAGTGGGTGTTCCTGCGCGCGGAATACACTCGACGGCTCACCCCGACAGGCGCCGGTCGCGATCGGCTGCTGCTCCAGGCAGTCTGGGCCATCGGTCCACACAAACACGAGACCTACTGATGCTATACATCATTCCGTTTCTCCTTGGGCTGTCCGGCGGTGGAACGCCGCCGCGCGCAGCTCCAGTAAGAGTCGTCACCTCGCTGACGACCTATGCCGCTATCGCCCGTGAGATCGTCGGAGAGCGCGGCACGGTCAACTCGATTGCCAGGGGCGACGAGAACCCGCACTACGTACAGCCGAAGCCCAGCTTCGTGCCATTACTCGCGGAAGCCGACGTTTTCGTTACCACCGGTCTCGATCTCGAGCTGTGGGTCCCTGCCCTGCTCGATAAAGCCGGCAATCCGCGAGTCACGGAAGGTGGTCCGGGCTACGTTGCCGCATACACTGGGATCCCGCTCCTCGATGTGCCCGCGAGTTACTCCCGAACACAGGGTGACATCCACGTGTACGGCAATCCACATATCTGGACGGAGCCGCTCAACGGCGTCCAAATCGCTCGGAACATTCTCACCGGTTTGAAGCGTGTGTCGCCCGAGAACGCCGAATACTTTACAGCCCGCGAAAAGGATTTTGAGGAGCGTATCTATCGTGCGTTGTACGGCGAGGAGCTCGTCACAATTCTGGGCGGGCAGACACTGGCCGATCTCGACCGCCAAGGAAAGTTGTTCGACTTTCTAAATCAGCGGCGCTATAGAGGCAGCCCCCTGTTTGATCGCCTGGGAGGCTGGCTCAAGCAGGGATTCGTGTATCGCAGCAAAGAGATGGCCTGCTACCACAAGGAGTGGGACTACTTCTCGCGGGAGTTCGGGATCCGATGCGTCGACTACATCGAGCCCAAGCCGGGGATTCCGCCGACGCCGAAGCACGTGCGCGAGGTAATCGAGCTGATGCGCCAGCGGCAGGTGCGAGTCTTGTTGTCGCCCGGGTATTTCGATCACAACCAGATTCGCCAGGTCGCTGAGCGCACCGGCGCGAAGGCGGTCATCGTACCGTCCCAGGCCGGAGGCGCGCCGGGCGTGAACACGTTCTTCGAACTGATCGACAATCTGGTCGGCTCGCTCGCGCGGGCGTTTACAGAGACGGCCAGCACGGGTCGCTAAACCAACGCAGGAGACACCACGGTGTTGGAATTCATGTTCGCGCCGTTTGTCGCGTGTATGGTGCTGGTCGCCATCCACTCGTACCTCGGCCTGCATGTGATCGCACGCGAGGTCATCTTCGTGGACCTCTCCCTGGCACAGATGGCGGGATTGGGGAGCGTCGTGGCGCTGCTCTACCATGTCGCTCCCGACTCGCAAACGGCATTCATCTTTTCTCTCGTGTTCACCTGCATCGGCGCGGCGTTGTTCGCGATTACCCGCACGCGCGGCAAGGGCCGCGTGCCACACGAGGCGATCATTGGCATCGTCTACGTCGCGGCTTCGGCCGCGGCGATCCTCGTCGCCGACAAGGCGCCCCGCGGCGCCGAAGCACTCCACGACGTACTGGAAGGCTCGATCATTTGGATCACGTGGCCCACCATTCTCAAGAAAGGGGCAGCCTATGCGGCGCTGGGACTGCTCCATTTTGCCTTGCGCAAGCAGTTCCTGATGATCTCGTTCCGTCCCGAGGAGGCTGAGCGCGCAGGCTGGCGCATCCGTGCCTGGGACTTTCTGTTCTACCTATCCTTCGGCGTCGCTGTCACGATTTCGGTCCCGGTCGCGGGCGTGCTGCTGGTCTTTACGATGCTGGTCGTACCGGCAGTCGTCGCATTCCTGTTCACCAGAGATATTCGTAAGATGGTGCTGATTTCATGGGGCACCGGTGCCCTGGCATCACTGCTCGGCCTCTACGTCTCCTACGTCGGCAACTTTCCAACCGGCCCGCTGATTGTCTGTATGTACGCCCTGGTGCTCGTCGGCGCGGGAGTCTTGCGAAAACTCGGCGTGGGTGAGAAGGCGGTGATCCCTTGACGGTCGAACGGTCGGACGGCCGGACGGCCGCACACACGCTCATTCTGCTGACCGCCCTGGCCGTCTGGCCGTCGGGCCGTCCGGCCGCCCAGGCTTCCGTTCACGCAACCGTCGGCGCTCGCTATACGACGGCTCTCGTGCACGACGTGATCGTCGAGCCCGTCGATGCGAAGCCCGCTATCGGGCCGGTGCTCGCGCTGAGCATCGGCGAGCGCACGAACGGCCCCTGGACACCCGAAGCCGTTCTCGACGTGTCGTGGGCGGCATTACAGCGCCACGAGAGCGGTGAGGCGGCGAAATTCAACTCTGTGACGGTGATCGCCTTCACGGTCGGGGCGCGTCGTGAAGTCAGTCCCAGTCTGGCGGCGCGCGTGGGGATCGGTGGCATCAAGTATCTGCCCGCTGATGAAACCGGATTGTTTCGAGGCGGCTCCGGGCTCTGGGCCGTCGGCACGGCCGGTCTCTACTGGTCCCCGACCAAGCTGGGAGGGCCCGCCCACGACTTCGGGGTGTCGCTGCGCTATGACTTGCATCGGTTTTCGACTCCCGCGCTGCATGCCGACGGCTTCACATCCGCGCAGCTGGTACATCGCGTGACGCTGGGGTTTGGAGCGCGGATTCTCGGCAAGGGACGAAGCGCGCCATGAGACGCGCACTCATGGGAGCCGTGCTCATGGTCGCGTGCACTGAAGCAACCATACCGGACCGAACCGCGTGGTATGGTTTCGACAATGCCGGCGATGTGTTCCGCTGGCCGCGAAACCGGCTACCGGTGCGCTACTACGCGGACTCACGCGGTCACATGCGCGACCTCGTGACGAAGGGAATAGGCATTTGGGAGACACAACTGCTGTATGGTGAGTTCACGGGAGAGCTGGTATCCGATTCAAATGTCGCGGACGTCATCGTCACCTGGTACGACAGCGTGCCGCCGGATGTCCCTCCCGATTCAGGCGCAGCGGTATTCGCCTGCGACGGCGTCACGACGTTGCTGTTCGATAGCGCGGGCACGTCGCTCGCCGAACCGATCCGTATGCAGATCCGCATCACCACGGCCCAAGGCTATACCCCGGAGCAAGTCGCTGCTTGTGTGAAGCGCGTCACGGTCCACGAGTTGGGTCACACACTGGGATTGTTGCAGGAAAGTCCCGCTCCGGAAGACGTTATGTACTCCACGGTGCAGGTGACGGTGCCAAGTGGGCGCGATCGTCAGACGGTGCAGGTCCTGTATCACACTCCGCCGACGATCGCACCCCCGCCGCGCTAGATGTTAAAACTCGGCGGTTACCCGCACGAGGAATGAACGGCCCATCCCCGGATCGAGCGCGTTGGTCTTGATGCGACTCATGTAATCCGCGTAGCGCTCGTTGAAGGCATTGCGCAGCGAGAGATCCATCAGGAGTGTGTGTGACCCGATGACCCACGCCACACCGGCGCCGAAATTCACGAGCGTATAGGCACGAGATTGATACCCCGATCCTCCAAGGGCACCCGCGTAGAACTGCTCTTCGGCCGGATCCATGCGCGTTTGGCGCGCATTCACCTCGCCACCAATGGAGAAGTAGGGATTCTGCAAGGTGCTCTGAGACCGTTGGCCGCCCTCCAGACGGACCAGCCAGGTCGCCCGGAAGGGCGGCATGTTCGGAAGCGGGTCATCGGTGCTGGTGTTCTGCCCTTGGACATAGTCTGCTGTCCCCTGGAGGTGCAGATAGTCCATTGGGTGCCATTGCAGTGCGGTCTCGACCCCCGTCAAGCGCGCGTCGCCTTGCGTCACGTCGAAGATCTCGAAACCAGACGCGCTATCGATGGTGCCGCTCGGCACCGTATAGATGTAATCCTGAATCAGGTTGAGGAACGTCCCCACCTCAAACGACAGCCGCGCGGTTTGCGCCCGCAGCGCGAGGTCCGTATTGAGGGATTTTTCCGTCGTGAGGTTGGGGTTACCGCGCTCGAACGCTGTGGTGCCTTCATGCACGCCGTTTGTGTAGAGATCGAACGACGATGGGGCGCGGTATCCACGCCCGATATTCAGCACCAGCGCCGCCGGCTCGCTCAAGTGCAGCAGCAGACCGAGGTTGCCGGTCACCGAGCTCCAATTCTTGTCCTGCGTCGCCACTCCCAGAACCGTGTCCGCGTCCACCGACAGTTGCCGGTAGTCATAGCGCGCGCCGATCGAGACGTTGACGCGCCGACCTTCGGTCTGCTCGAATGCGTACACGGCGGCGTTGTTCGCGGTGCTCGGAGGGATGAGCGTTTCCGCGCCAAACTTATCGAACACGTTGCGGACACCTGAGAAGCCGATCAACCCGGAGAACGCACCGACCGGCGCGTGATGGTAATGCACGTCCGCGAGGTAGGTCTGCGTCAGCAGGCCGAGCGCAACCGTGGGATCTGCTTTGTCCTCGAATTCGCGGCGCCGATTGCGTGCGTAGCCCGCCGAGACCTCCAGTCGGGCGCTGCCGACCGGTAGGGTCAGATCCGTCCGGCCGTGGCTCGTCTCAATGCGCTGCAGCGGCGTGGCCGCTGGCTCCTCGTCGGTCAGCTCGACTTTCTCGTTGCGTTGGGAGAACGACGCCGAGACTGATCCCCAGGAACTGCGTGTGCCGACGGTCCCACTGCCCGCGACAGCCTCGTTGCCGCTGTTCCACAACGTGTAATAGGGCGTACGAACGTTGGTGCTGCTGCGGCCGCTGAAGGCGCCACGGAAACCCAACTTACCGCTCGCGCCTTCGAGATCGAGGGATCCATCTTTCATCGCGTTCGCCGAACCATAAGCGGCACTCACGGACCCACGTACGAAGCCGCGACTTCCCGCTGCATCCGGCAGATCCTTCTGAACGACATTCACCACTCCGCCCAAGGCATCGGACCCATAGAGCACACTCGCCGGCCCACGAATGACCTCGATCCGCTCAGCGGTTGCCGTCTCGACGTTCGGACTGTGCTCGTCGCCCCACTGAGCCGTTTCCAGCCGCTGCCCGTCATCGAGCACGAGCACGCGATTCGAGGTGAGACCACGAATGACCGGCTTGCCGATACCGACACCCGTGCTCCAGCTGTGCACGCCGGCGACGCCTTGCAACGTTTCGCCCAGGGTTGGGGACTGAGCCCGGCGGAGGTCGTCACCAGCCACGATGCTGGTGGGTTGCGGCGAGTTGAGCGCGCTCGTGGCGTTGGCGCTGGCGGTCACCTGAATGCCCGTCAACTCGACGACCGACTCCCTCATCGTGACGTCAGCCGTCACATCACCGCCCGAGGTAGTAAAGCGCCGCACAGCCGGTGCGTAGCCGATGCGTTGGAACGTGAGGGTGAACGAACCGGCCGGAACATCGGTGATGGTGTAACGACCTGTGCTGTCTGTCGTCGTTGATCGACGCAGCTCGGGCACGGTCACCTGGACCTCGGCGATGGGCGCACCGGCAGGCGTGGTCACACGCCCGGACACAACTCCAGTGCTTGGGCCCACCAATGCCGCGATCAATACAAGAGCGTACATGGCACTCTCCTGGTGATAGTCCCAGGCGCCCACGCTGCTTGAGAGCGCGTGGCGCCAGTCAGATCATTTGGGATTGGGTCGCCGCGGGTCGCGGCGCCGTCACTCAGGCGGGCGAGGGAGGGGCGCGGGAATCCGGGAGACTAAGCTTGAACCATGATGGCGCAGCCGCGGGCGCACTCGGCGTCCACCGGACACGGAGGGCAAGCCGTACTCCGAAGGCAACCGTGCGCGACAGTGCGCGTGGTGCGGTGAGGAAGCGGTGGAAGGCACAGTCGGGCGGGTGGATGCGGGCGCATCCGCTCGCGGAAAGCGATTCGACGTGTGCCGGTCCCGCTTGTTCTGCGCCCGCGCGAGCGTCCGCCCAAGCTGCCGCTGAAGGCACGCCGAGCTGCAGCAGCGCCAGCAGGAGAAGCGGGCCACGCACCATCAACCGGCGTTTGCGCATTGGCGGCATATTACAATTCGAGCCTCCATCTTGACAGCCCAAGTCACGCCGCCTTAGCATAACCCCTTCCCAAGAAAGGACTTCTGTCCTTGTCTAGCCGCCGCCAGGAGGCCCTCGACTATCACGCGCGGGGCCGCCCTGGGAAGATCCAGGTCACGCCAACAAAGCCGTTCAAGGACCAGCGGGACCTTTCCCTCGCTTACACGCCAGGCGTGGCGGAGCCGTGCCTGGAGATCGCCAAGCGCCCCGAGGACGCCTACGTCTACACCGCCAAGGGCAACCTCGTGGCTGTCGTCACTAACGGGACGGCGGTCCTCGGACTCGGAAACATCGGCGCGCTGGCCGGCAAGCCGGTCATGGAAGGCAAAGGGATTCTCTTCAAGACCTTCGCGGACATCGACGTATTCGACCTCGAGGTCGGATCGGAGAAACCCGAGGACATGATCCGGTTCTGCCAGCTGCTGGAGCCAACGGTCGGCGGCATCAATCTCGAGGACATCCGCTCCCCCGACTGCTTCTACATCGAACAGAAGCTGCGCGCCACGCTGAGCATTCCCGTCTTTCACGACGATCAGCACGGCACCGCGATCATCTCCGGCGCGGCGTTGCTCAACGCTTTGATTCTGGTCAAGAAGGATCTCGCCAAGATCAAGATTGTGTTCGCCGGCGCAGGTGCAGCCGCGATCGCCACCGCCGAGCATTACGTGCGGCTCGGCGTCGTGCGCGACAACATCGTGATGTGCGATCACAAGGGCGTGATCTACAAGGGCCGCGAGGACCTCGACGAGTTCAAGCAGCGCTTCGCGAGCGAGACGAAAGCACGCTCCCTGGCGGAGGCATTGCAGGGTGCGGACGTGTTCGTGGGATTGTCGGTCGGCGGGATCGTGACGGGCGACATGCTGCAAGGCATGGCGAAACGTCCCGTCGTCTTCGCACTGGCCAATCCGACTCCCGAGATCATGCCCGACGAGGCGAAGAAGGCTCGGCCTGACGCAATTGTGGCGACGGGCCGCTCCGATTTCCCCAACCAGGTGAACAACGTCCTGGGCTTCCCCTTCATCTTCCGCGGCGCGCTCGATGTCCGGGCGAAAAAGATCAACGAAGAGATGGAGATGGCGGCGACGCGGGCGCTGGCCGCGCTCGCCAAAGAAGAGGTCCCGGAGTCCGTCACCCGGGCGTACGGGATCGAGAAGCTCAAGTTCGGCCCCGACTACCTGATTCCCAAACCCTTCGATCCGCGGGTGCTGCTCTGGGTGGCGCCGGCGGTGGCGTGGGCGGCGGTCGCGACCGGCATCGCGGGACGCATTGTCGACGTGGAGGAATATCGCGCCGAGCTGGAAGCGCGGCTGGGACCCGAGCGACAGGTCATGCGCGGGCTCATCAGCCGGGCGCAGCAGGACCCCCCACGGATCGTGTTTCCGGAAGGCGACGATCCCCGAATCCTGCGCGCGGCGCGCATATTGGCCGATGACGGCATCGCGCGACCCATCCTCCTGGGCGACCTCGACGCGATCCGCCGCCAGGCTGATGACGCCTCGCTCACCCTCGAGGAACTCGAGCTGGTCAATCCCGCCACCGCCGCCGATCGTGAGCAACTGGGACGCGAGCTGTGGGAGCGGCGGCAGCGGCGTGGCATCACGTTGCGCGAAGCCCAGCGTCGCGTGCTCGATCCGATGTATTACGGTCTGCTGATGCTGCGGGGCGGCCGCGCCGATGCGCTGGTCGCTGGAGAGGAGATCGATTATCCCGATGCGGTACGCCCTGCCCTCGAAGTGATCGGCGTGGAGCCCGGCCGCAAGCACGCCAGCGGCATCTATATGATGATCGTCCGCCAGCAGACGTTTTTCTTCGCCGACACCACGGTGAACATCGAACCGGACGCCGAGACGCTGGCCGAGATCGCCTCCGCGACCGCCAAGTTCGTCAGCCGGCTCGGCATCGAGCCGCGGGTTGCGATGCTGTCTTTCTCGAACTTCGGGTCGGTCAAGCACGCTGCTGCAGCAAAAGTGCAGCGCGCCGTCGCACTGATGCACGAGCGTGAGCCCGAGCTGCAGCTGGATGGCGAAATGCAAGCCGACACAGCCGTGGTAGAGCGCATCCTGACGCGCGTGTACCCATTTGCCAAGCTGCGGGGGCCAGCTAATGTTTTGATATTCCCAGACTTAGACGCCGCAAATATCGCTTACAAGCTGCTTGCCCGCCTTGGCGACGCCCAGGCGATTGGCCCCATCCTTGTGGGGATGGACCAACCGGTCCATGTCTTGCAAAGGTTGTCGGAAGTTCCCGATATCGTGAACATGGCGGTGATAGCCGCCGTGGACGCCTTAGAGCATCGCCGCCACGCGCGGCCAACACCCGAGCGATCGTGACGATTTCTCTCGAGCAGCGCGTCTATCGGAATTTGACGCCTACCCAGCTGTACGAGCACGCCGTGCGTCGCCGGGAAGGCGTCGTCACGGCATCCGGCCCCTTCGCCGCGGTGACGTCCCCGCACACCGGCCGCAGCCCGAACGACAAGTTCATCGTACGGGAGCCCGAGACCAGCGACCAGATCTGGTGGGGTAAGGTCAATCAGCCCATCGAGCGGGAGCATTTCGAGCGCCTGAAGGCGGACGTCGAAGCGCATCTGCAGGGTCAGGAGCTCTTCATCCGCGATGTCTACGCCGGCGCCGATTCAGATTACCGACTCCCGATCCGCTTCTACACGCCGAACGCGTGGCACGCGCTCTTCGTCTACAACATGTTCCTGCGCCCGACCGACGGTGATCTGTCGCGCTTCAAGCCGGGGTTCGAGGTCTTGCACGCTCCTGAGTTTCATGCGGACCCGGCGGTCCATGGGACCAAGTCAGCCACGTTCATCGTCGTCAGTTTGGCGCAGCGGACCATCCTGATCGGCGGCACTCGCTACGCGGGAGAGCTCAAGAAGTCGATCTTCACGATTCTCAACTATCTCCTGCCGCAGCAGGGCGTCCTCTCGATGCACTGCTCGGCGAACGTGGGACGCGACGGCGACACGGCACTCTTTTTCGGGCTCTCCGGAACCGGGAAGACCACCCTTTCCGCGGATGCTGAACGCCAGTTGATCGGCGATGACGAGCATGGATGGTCGGACGAGGGCGTCTTCAACTTCGAGGGCGGCTGCTACGCCAAGGTGATCAAGCTGTCGCGCGACGGAGAGCCGGAGATCTACGCCACTACAGAGATGTTCGGGACGGTGTTGGAGAACGTCGACATCGATCCGAGAACGGGGGCGATCGACCTCAATTCATCGCGCATCACCGAGAATACCCGCGCGTCGTATCCCATCCATTACATCCCCAATCACGTACCCGAAGGAATGGCTGGGCATCCTCGGCACGTCGTCTTCCTCACCTGCGACGCGTTCGGCGTCATGCCCCCCATCGCCCAGCTCACTGCCGACCAGGCGATGTACCACTTCTTGTCGGGTTACACCGCCAAGGTGGCCGGCACGGAGCGCGGCGTGACCGAGCCGAAGGAGACGTTCTCAGCATGCTTTGGCGCGCCATTCCTTCCACTTCCACCAGCGGTCTACGCGAAGATGCTGGGTAAGCGCATCGAGCGACACAACGTGCGCTGCTGGCTCGTGAATACAGGATGGACGCGCGGCCCCTATGGCGTCGGTCACCGCATGGACTTGAAAGCCACGCGGGCCATGATTCGCGCCGCGCTTGCAGGGCAGCTCGCCAGCGTTCCCACACGCCGCGACCCGGTGTTCGGGCTCGAGGTGCCACAACACGTACCCGGCGTGTCCGATCAGGTTCTTGATCCTCGCAGGACTTGGAAAGACCCGGCGGCCTACGATGATCAGGCAAGCAAGTTGTCTGCGCTCTTCCGAAAGAACTTTGAGCAATTCGCCGAGTCGGTATCGCAGGGGGTTGGGAGTGCAGGCCCAGCCCCCAAGCCCTAGGCCCTAGGCCCCAGCCTCTTGTCTTTCGAGGTCGTTCGCGACCCGCTCTGGAATAACATCCGCCTCGAGCCCGAGGCTCTGGCCGTGATCGACACGCCGGCGTTTCAACGCCTGCGCTACGTGCGGCAACTCGGGCACGCTTTCCTCGTCTACCCCGGGGCCACGCATACCCGGTTCGAGCATGCGCTCGGCACGTATCACCTGGCCGGCCGCCTGACCCAAGACCGCGACATTCGACTCGCCGCATTGCTCCACGATATCGGGCACTATCCGTTTTCACACGCGCTCGAGGAGGCGGGGCTACCCCGGCACGAAAGTCTGGGGAGCCGGCACCTGCGGAGCGGGGCGCTGGCCACCGTCCTCGAAGACGCCGGGGTCTCGGTCGAACGGCTGCTTCAGCTGATTCAGGGAACCAGCACCTCACCACTCGCCGGCATCGTCGCCGGCTCGCTCGACGTCGATAAGCTCGATTACCTCTCACGGGACGCGACGATGTGCGGCGTCCCCTATGGCGTAATCGACGTCGACCGACTCCTCACGTCGTTGACGCTCACACCGCAAGGCGTCGCTCTGCATGCAAAAGGACTCGCCGCTCTCGAGTCGCTGCTGTTCGCGAAGTATCAGATGTACAGGAATGTCTACTGGCATCACGCCGTCCGCAGTGCGACCGCGATGTTCAAGCGTCTCGTCCGCCGCGCGATTGCCGCGGGCCACGTCTCTCCCGATGACGTCGCGACCGCCACCGACGACGGGCTCAGCCACGAGCTGCAGGCCAAGGATCAGACCGGACTAGCGCGCGCGCTGCGCGAGCGCCGCCTGGCGAAGCGCGGACTCGACATCCCAGCGACCGAGCTCCCCGCCGAAACCGCGGACTGGCCGTCGCGGGATCCCGATCTACTGGAGCGGGTGGAGATGCGCCTCGCCCGCGAGCTCGGCCTCAGTGCCGATCAGCTGTTTCTCGATTTTCCTGCAAAGCCGCACATGCTGGACGTCGCGGTGCCGGTCGTGGGACGGTCGGGAAGCGCCACGCAACACCTGGGTCTGCCGCGCGTCGCCGATGAGCTCCATCGCTCCGCGCAGCGCCTGCGCGTGTTCGTGCTCGCACCGGCCGAAATTCCGGCCCGGGCGATCGTGGAGCTGGTGACGTGGCCGCGCGAGGAGGTCGAGGCTCGGCTAGGTGCGGATCGGCCCCTCCTGAAGAGTTCCCCTTCTCCTCATCGAGGAGAGGAGGTCAAGGGGTGAGATCAGCGGGGCCGCTGCGCGTTCGGCTGAGTCCTGACGTCGTCTTCCGGCGTCGGCGCATCGACTGAATCGACGCGCACGATGATCGCCGTGATGTTATCGAGCCCGCCATGGCGATTGGCTTCGGCGATCAGCGCGTCCACCTCCTCCTGTGGCATTCTGTCGGGAGAAAGCAGCTCCTGCAGCTGGTAGTCCTCGAGCATTCCCGTGAGACCGTCGGATGCCAGCAGGAAGACGTCGCTCGCCTTCACTGTCCCGACGTAGATGTCCGGCATGACATCGCTGTTCGCGCCCACACACCGCGTGATCACGTTGCTGTACGGATGGGTACGCGCCTGCTCGGGCGTGAGGTATCCGGCGTCCACCTGCTCTTGGACGTAGGAATGATCTTTCGTGAGCTGGCTCAGGCGGTTGTCGCGCAGGAGATAGGCGCGGCTATCGCCCACCTGCCCGATGAGGAAGCGCGTCCCAAACAGTGTCAGCGCGGTCACGGTCGTCCCCATGCCGCGCTTGTCATGCTCGGTGAGAGTTCGCTGAAAGATTGCGCCGTTGGCCGTGCGGATCGCGCCACGCATCCGATCGGCTACCTGCTCGTCGTTGAGTCCGCGCAGCGATTCGAGCTCCCGCGCCACAAAGCGGACCGCCATCTCACTCGCGACTTCGCCGGCGGCATGGCCACCCATGCCATCGGCGACGACAAAGATGCCCCGGTCGGGCACCAGGATGAGACTATCCTCATTCCCCGACCGGATGACGCCGACATCGGTGCGGCCAGCTGATGTGATGTGCACGTGATGCCTAGATGAACACCCAGTAAACCAATCCAACGACCACCAGGAGAATCACCGCACTCGCGCCGCAGCCCTTCGCTTTCTGCTGCGCGGCCGGAGGTTTTGCTCCCTTGGGTCTTGCGGCCACGGGTTTCGCAGCCACGGGTTTCGCACCCACGGGTTTCGCACCGACGGGCTTCGGGGGCTGAGCCGCGGGCTTGGGCGGTGGAGGCTTCGGCGCCGGTTTCGGCGCCGGGGCGGGCTCCATCGTCATCTTCTCCATCATGCGCGTCGCACCGCCCTTGGCGACCGCCGCCGCATCATCCGTCGGCTCGAAGACCAGCCCGATTTCCCCGAAGCGGACATTCGCGCCTGGCGCGAGCGGGATTTCCCCCTTTATCTGATCGCCATCGACGAATGTTCCATTAGTCGAGTCGAGGTCTATCAATACCCATACGCCTTCACGACGTTGCAGTTTGGCGTGCGCAGTAGATACCGACTCATCCGTCAAAACCAGATCGTTGTACTCGGCCCGGCCGATGTTGACGACCGGCGTTTTCACCACCAACCGCTGCCCTTTCAGCGCACCGCTGCGAACGATGAACGCGGCGAGGGCGCCCCCGCCCCCAGACGGCCGAGGGGCCGGGGCTTGGGGCGGGGGCGGGGGCGGCGCAGACGTGCCAGGGGGGCGTGCCGCCGGCATTCCGTGAACCGTCTCTCGCAGACGCGCGCCCGTCACCCCACCACCAGCCTCTGCTTTCTGAGGAGGCGGGGGCGGCGCCGGCGCCGGAGCCGGCGTGTCAGCGTAGAAGCGGAATTTCTCTTCACCAATCGTGATCACATCGGCACGGGCGAGCAGCCGCTGCCCTTCGACCCGCGCGTCATTGACGGAAGTCCCGTTCGTGCTCGAATCGACGATCAAGTACCCTTTCGGTGTTTGCACGATTTCGGCGTGGCGGCGAGACACGTCCTTGCCCGGAACGACGACATCGCAGGACGCATCCCGCCCGAACACGAGTGAGGATCCGGCGACCGCGTATTCGCGGCCGTCTGTCAGTGATACGACGCGACCGCCTGTATTGGCCGTCGCCTTGGCACTTTTGCTTTCCTGGGCCTGCGACGCAGCTTGGGGCGTTATCGCGTGCATGTATTGAGTGCTGCCGCTGCGTCGCTCGTCGACGAACGTCAGCTCCTGCCCTGCGACCTCGACCTTGTCGCCGTGCAGCAGTGGCGTGGGCTCGGCGCCCAAGCGCACCCCATTGATCAGAACCTCTGCTTCAGGGACGGCCTTGCTGATTACGACTTCGCCGTCGCCTGCTGTCTTGATTTTCGCGTGAAGTGGGAGGACGCCGGGAGAAGCTAGGGAGATGGCGCAGGATGGATCTGCACCGAGGAGCACCTCGCCCTGCGGGAGGGAATACCGTTGCCCCCCCCGCCCTCCCAGCTCAAGCAACGCCATGCAAAGGCACTCCCGTGTCGGTGGCCAGGTCCGAGAAGTTACGTGCGAGCGTATAACTCGGCAAGCAACTAGAAGTTACAGCACCCCTAACAAAAAGTTAGGTGATGCCGACGGCTTCCTCGCGTCCAATCAGTCCGCGGCGCAACCAGTACCAAAAGATCAGTGATCCGACGATCACCGTTGCGTAGCTGTTGATGAATCGCCAGATCAGCGTGTAGCTCGGCGTCAACTCGCGTGGCACGTAGATCGACATGACGGCTGCCGAGGTCAATTCCGCGAGGCCCGAAGCCCCGGGGGTGGGTGCGAAGTAAAGGAGGAACGAAATGAGGGTCTGTAGCAGGAGAATCTCGGTGAAATCCGCAGGCAGCCCCAGCACGCGCATGGTGACGTAGCCGGCCAGCAGCTTGTTGGCATGAGACGGTGCCGAGATGATGACGGCCAGGAACAGCGTGAACAGACCTCTGGGCGATCCAAAAGCAACCATGCAGTCGTGCGCCCGATCCACGCCCACGGAGAGCTTCTCCATGCGCTCCGCAGCACGCGGGTTGCGGCGTCCGATCCGGGCCGCGAGCCGCTGAATGAAGCGCTTCACCACGCCGGGGAACACAACGGCCATGATCATCAGCACCCCCAAGATGCCGAAGATCGTCAGACTGGTCTTGAAGAGGTCGTACAGTGTGATGCCCAGGATGAGGCCATGCTGAGCTAACGACCTGCCCGCGCCAAGCCAGACGGCGATGGGTCCGGCGATGGCGAAGAACCCAACTGTCGAAATGAATGTCACGAAAATCGAGCTGAGAGCTACCGGAACGGGCACGCCGGCGCGTTTCATCACCCACATCGCCATCGGCGCCGAGCCTGATTGAAACGGGGTGAGATAGGCACCATAGGCGCCGAACCCACCAGCCAGGAACATATCGCCCAACCTGACGGCCGGGTAGACGTGGCGCGTACAGACCCACAGCCGGAGTCCGCCACCGAACCAGTCCATTGAAGCGAGCACCAGGCCGACCGCCACCCATCCCCAATGGAGGCGCAAGAACGGCGCGAGAAATACGTCAACCCGATCACCGAAACGAACCAGGTAATAGGCAACGAGTATTGCGACGCCGCCGAGGGAGATGAGGGCGAAAAGCTCGAGACCTCGGCGGAGGAGGCGCGGCGTGAGCGCTAGGGCCACGGGGCGAAAGTAGAGAGGATCGGGAGGTCTGGCCAGAAGGCTACCGGGTAGCCGAAGCGCTATCTTTACCGGTTATGCGTGCGCCCCCGCAACGCGTCGTGCTTCGCAACGTACGCCAGCATAATCTGAAAGGCATCACCGTCGAGTTCCCCCGCCGGGCGCTCTCGGTCGTTACCGGCCCATCCGGGTCGGGCAAGAGTTCGCTTGCCTTCGATACGCTCTACGCGGAAGGTCAGCGCCGCTACATCGAATCGTTATCGACCTATGCCAAGCAGTTCCTCGAACGGATGCCCAAGCCATTGGTCGACTCGATGGAGGGCTTGTCCCCGGCTGTCGCGATCGAGCAAAAGAACCCCACGACGTCCAGCCGGTCGACCGTCGGCACGGCCACGGAAATCGCCGATTTCCTGCGCCTATTGTGGGCCCGTGCCGGGACACAGACATGCCTCCAATGCGGGTGCCAGGTGAAACGCGACACGGTGCAGGAGGCCGTGGACGACGTGCTATCGGGAAACGGGAAACGGGAAACCGAGAATGTGGTGGTCGCATTCCCCCTGCCGCAGTCTGCCCAGCGCCCCGATGTCGAGATCGCCGCGCAGCTCCGTGCCGCCGGCTTTGTCAGGGCCCAGGTAGATGGGACGGTCGTCCGTCTGGACGAGGACGGGGCGGAGACTAGCGTCCGAGCCGGAACGGATGTGCTGGTGCTCGTAGATCGGATTGCGCCCACTCCGGAGAACCGGAACCGCCTCGCCGACGCGATAGCGACAGCCTTCAGCGAAGGTGAAGGTGTTGCTCTCGCCCTGAACAATGGCGACCGCCGGCGCTTTTCCGAGCATCCCGCTTGCTCAGCTTGCGGCGCTGCGGCACCATTGCTCACGCCTACGCTCTTTTCCTTCAACAATCCGCGGGGCGCGTGCGGCACGTGCAATGGGTTTGGCGCTGTCCTTGAATACGACGAGTCGCTCATTGTCCCCCATCCGGACCGCTCGCTTGCCCGCGGCGCACTCGATCCATGGACGATGCCTCGCTATGAGGGGCGGCGCAGACTGTTGCGGGAGACGGCCCGTGCCAGAGGCATCGCGTTCGACGCGCCGTGGCGTGACCTCCCGCCACGCGAGCGACACTTCCTGCTCCACAACAAGGGCGGCCGCTATCTCGGTATTTTCCCTTTCTTGGAGCGGCTTGAAGAGAAGCGGTACAAGCAGTACATCCGCGTTTTCCTGCGGCGGTACCAACTCGCCAAGACGTGCCCTGGATGCGGCGGTTCCCGTCTCAAGCCTGAGTCACTGGCAGTCCGAGTCGCTGGGAAGACGATTGCTGAAGTGGCGGCGCTCACGGCCGCCGACCTCGCTGTCTGGCTGGATCGGCTGAAGTTGCCGGCGTTCCAGCAGACCGTGGCTGACCACATTCTCGGCGAGCTGCGGGCACGCGTCGGGTTTGTGAACGATGTCGGACTGGGCTACCTCACGCTGGACCGACAGACGCGCACTCTCTCCGGCGGGGAGGCGCAGCGCATCGCGCTGTCCAATGCGCTCGGCTCTCATCTGGTCGATACCCTCTACGTGCTCGATGAGCCGTCGATCGGTTTGCACCCCGCCGACGTCGACCGATTGCTGGGGCTTCTGCGGAGATTGTCGGTCGGTGGCAATACCGTGGTCGTGGTGGAGCACGATCCTGCCGCCATGCGCGCTGCCGATTGGATGGTAGAGCTTGGCCCCGCGAGCGGGGCCGCCGGTGGCCAGCTCGTCTATCAAGGACCCGCGGCTGGGGTGCGCGAGGCCGGTACGCTCACCGGTCAATACATCTCGGGCGAGAAGTCGATCGGCGTGCCGTCGGCACGCCGGCCGGCGGTACGGTGGCTCGACATCAAAGGAGCGCGGCTCCACAACCTCGCCGGCGTGGACGTGCGCATTCCCCTCGGCACCTTCACCGCTGTGACCGGCGTATCGGGCTCGGGAAAATCAACGCTCGTCCACGACGTTCTGTATCGCCAGCTCGAATCCCGGCTCAGAGGCGAGCACACGGCCAAGCGACACCTCGGGGAGCCGGTCGGTGAGATCAGCAACGTGAAGGGGTGGGAGACCCTGGAAGACGTGGTGTGCATCGACCAGGCGCCCATTGGCCGCACCCCGCGCTCGAATCCGGTGACGTACGTCAAGGCGTTCGACGAGCTGCGGGCGTTATTCGCGAACGAAGCGCTGGCGCGGGCGCGTGGGTACGCCCCGAGCACGTTTTCCTTCAACGTGGCAGGCGGGCGGTGCGAAGCGTGTGAAGGCGCGGGTCACGTGATCATCGAGATGGTGTTCCTGGCCAACGTCTTCGTCCCGTGCGAGGTCTGTGGCGGCAGCCGCTTCAAGCGCGAGGTGTTGGACGTCAAGATGCAAGGCGTCAACATCGCGCAGGCGCTCGAGTGGACGGTGGATCAGGCAATCCAAAAACTTCATCGGCACCCTCGTCTCGCGCGGTGTCTCTGGTATTTGCAACAGGTGGGACTCGGATACCTGCGTTTGGGGCAGTCCGCGACGACTTTGTCGGGCGGCGAAGCACAACGACTGAAGATCGCGCGCGAGCTGGCGCACGCGGGGAGCACCAGGCGCTCGGCGGGCAAGCGCAAGCTCTACCTTCTCGATGAGCCGACAACGGGGCTGCATCTCGACGACGTCCGGGTTCTCTGTCGCGTACTCGATCGGCTGGTCGACGCGGGCCATACCGTCGTCGTGATCGAACACAACCTCGACGTGATCAAGCGCGCGGACTGGATCATCGATCTCGGCCCCGGCGCAGGAGACCAGGGCGGCCGCGTGGTCGCCACGGGCACACCCGAGGAGGTTGCCGCCACCGAGTCGATCACGGGCCGCTACCTCCGGGATTTGACGCGGGCAGGTGGATCCTGACCGGGTCACCGGCCGTCCGACCTTCCGTCCGTCAGGCTGACTTGCTGTTGATCGCCGCCACGCTCACTTGGGGCGTGAGCTTCGTCATCGTTAAAAAGGCCCTCAGCGCCAGTACGCCGCTGGCGTTCCTCAGTGTCCGCTTCGCGCTCGCCACGCTCGTACTGGCGCCGTTCGTCGATTTCCGCACCCCATGGTCGCGTGGCGAAATTCGCGGTGGCTTGCTGCTGACTGTGTTGCTCGCAAGCGGTTTTGCCTGCCAGGCCGTCGGACTGCAATACACAACGCCGGCGCGCTCCGCGTTCATCGTGGCGCTGTCGTCCGTGCTCGCCCCGTTGGTTGCGCTGGTTGCCTTGCGCCATCGCACGGGTTGGATGGTACTGGTGGCGCTGGCGATCGCAGGTGTCGGCATCTATTTCCTGACTTCACCCGAAGCCGGAGGGCTGAATCGCGGTGATCTCTGGACGATGATCACGGCGGTCGTCTTTGGCGGGCATATCGTCGCGGTCACCGAGCTGTCGAGAGGATACAATGCGCGTCGTCTGGTTTGGCTACAGATCGCGGGAACAACCGTGGGCGTCACGATCGCGGCGATTGTCCTCGAGGACATCCGAATGGCGTGGTCCCCGACCTTGATTGCCGCGCTGGTATTCACGGGCCTCATTGCGACCGCAGCGGCACTCCTCTGGCAGATGCGCGCACAGCGACACATGTCCTCAGCACGGGCGTCCTTGTTACTCTGCCTAGAACCCGTGTTCGCGGCCGTGACGTCATGGCTGTACTGGGGAGAAACATTTACGCTGAGCCAAGCCGCAGGTGCTGTGACGATTCTGTGCGCGATGATGCTCGCCGTTTGGGGAGAGGCTAAGGGACTAGATGCTAAAGCTCCTTAGCCTCTATATTTCGCGCCTCATTCCCGAGTAGCTCAGTTGGTAGAGCAGCCGGCTGTTAACCGGCGGGTCGCAGGTTCGAGTCCTGCCTCGGGAGTTCTCCCGCCCCAAAATCGGTGATCCCACTTTTTCCCCGGTGGGCGATTACAGCCCGCTCGCCCGAACCAGAGATCTCGAGCTGTGTATCCCCAGCTACCAGAATCGCTTGGGAGGCTTCGTGGCCAAGAACTCGTGAATCCCTAAATTCGGGTCATGGCGACACCTCGGGTTAACGCGGAAAAGACGACGAAGCGCAAGAAGAGAGCAAATAAACCCCGTAGGGTAGTGGACTCCCTCACGGTTTCCGTCCTCCAAGCCGCCCTCGAATCGACGGCCGATGGGATTCTCGTGGTCGATGTCGAGGGCAAGATCGTGTCCCACAACCGGCGCTTCGAGGAGATGTGGAGGCTTCCGTCGGCGCTGATTGCGGCGAACGGTGACGCGACCAGTCGCCGTGGCCTGATCCAGCACCTTCAGGATCAGCTCCGGAATCCGGAGTACTTCGTCGACGGGATCGAGGAGCGCTACGCGGAGCCCGAGTCCGACAGCTTCGATATTCTCAACTTCAAAGACGGTCGTGTTCTCGAGCGGTATTCGATCCCACTTCGACTGAACGGCCGTTCCGTCGGTCGCGTGTGGAGTTTCCGCGACGTGACGGCGCGCCGTCGTGCCGAATGCGTGCAGGAGGCGGTGTACCGCATTTCGCATACGGCGCACACGGCGGAGAATCTGCTCGAGCTGCTGCGCGCAATTCATGAAATCGTGGGCGAGCTGATGCCGGCCAAGAATTTCTATGTGTCCTTGCACGATTCCGACAAGGATCAGCTCGAGTTCCCGTATTTCGTCGATGAGATCGATCTCACCTGCGACGTCCGGCCGCGCAAGCTCCGCAAAGGGCTTACCGAGTACGTGCTGCGGACGGGGCGTCCGCTGCTCGCCACTCCTGAAGTCTACGAGCAGCTCGTGGAGGCGGGCGAAGTCGAGCTGATCGGGGCGCCGTCGATCGACTGGCTCGGCGTGCCGCTGAGGGTCAAAGACCGCAGCATCGGCGTCGTCGTGATGCAGACCTACTCCCAGGGCGTGCGCTACGGGCAAAGCGAGCTCGACATCCTCACCTTCGTGTCGTCACAGATGGCCATGGCGGTCGAGCGGAAGCGCATCGAGGACGCCTTGAGAGAGCAAACCGGACTGTTGCAACAGATCGTGGACAACATCCCCGTCATGCTCGTCTCGCTGGATCAGACAGGTCGGATCAAGTGGGGAAATCGGGAATGGTCGCGGACCCTCGGGTACACCGTGGTCGAGGCGACGCAGCGCGACATCTTCGCCGACCTCTATCCCGACCCCGTCGATCGACAGCGCGTCCGCGATTCGATCGGCGCGCCCACCGGCGTCTGGACCGACTTCCGCACCCGTACCAAGCAGGGCACCGTCCTGGATACGATCTGGGCGAACGCTCCGTTGGGCGACGGCGAGTGGCTCGGCATTGGCGTGGACGTCACGGAGCGGAAGCGATCGGAAGAGCGGTACCGCGCATTCATCGCGCAAAGCTCCGAGGGCGTGTCACGTATTGAGATCGATCCCCCCGTGGCGGTGACGTTGCCGGAGGATGCGCAGATCAACCTCGTGTACGAACGTGCGCGAATCGCCGAGTGCAACGATGCCATGGCTCGCATGTATGGTTACCACGAAGCCAGCGAGCTGCTCGGCACACGACTCGCCGATCTGCACGACGTCGCGGACGCTGCAAACCGGGATCAGATTCGCAGCTTCATCCGTTCCGGCTACCGGCTGTCGAGTTCCGAGACGCGGGAGCGCGCACGGGACGGTCGGCCGCGCGTCTTCCTTAATAACGTGGTGGGCTTCCTGGAGGACGGACACCTCGTGCGGGTGTGGGGAACGCAGCGCGACATCAGCGAGCAACGGCACCTCGAGGAGCAGTTCCGGCAAGCCCAAAAGATGGAAGCCGTGGGGCAACTGGCCGGCGGCATCGCGCACGACTTCAACAACCTGCTCACCGCTATTCTCGGCAACACCCAGCTGCTCCTGCGCGAGCTCCCGCCGGGGGACGAGAAACGACAGGATGTCGAAGAGATTCGCAAGGCGTCCGAGCGCGCCGCCTCGCTCACCCGCCAGCTCCTCGCCTACAGCCGCCGACAGATGCTGCAGCCGGAGACCCTCGATCTCAACGTCGTCGTGGCCGATATGGAGCGGATGCTGCGGCGGCTGATCGGCGAGCACATCGCGCTCGTCACTGTCCTCGCACCCGATCTCGGCCCGGTTCGGGCCGATCCCAACCAGATCGAGCAGGTGCTGGTGAATCTCGCTGTCAACGCGCGTGACGCGATGCCCGACGGCGGTAAGTTGACGATCGAGACGGCCAACGTTGAGCTCGACGAAGCGTTCACGCAGCGGCACCTGGGCTCCGTCACCGGCTCATACGCCATGATCTCGGTGACCGACACCGGGGTGGGGATGGACGCCAGCGTTCGAGCGCATCTCTTCGAACCGTTCTTCACGACGAAGGAAGTCGGAAAAGGAACCGGTCTCGGGCTTGCCACCGTGTATGGCATTGTGAAGCAGAGCGACGGCTACATTGCCGTCGACTCGGCGCCCGGGCGGGGCGCGAATTTCAAGATCTATCTGCCCCGTATCCAGCCCGCCCAGGCAACGACGCCGCCGGCCACCAAGGACCGGCCAGAGCGCGGCACCGAAACGATTCTGGTTGTCGAAGACGAAGCGGCCGTGCTCACGTTGATCCGGCGCGCCTTGGAGGCCCACGGGTATGTGGTGCTCGCCGCCGCCAACCCCGCGGATGCCATGCGCGTGGTCGAGCGCCATGGCGGGACGATCCACCTCCTTCTCACGGACGTTGTGATGCCGGGGCGGTCGGGCCGCGAGCTCGCCGATCGGCTGTCCGCACGAAGCCCTGAATTGCGGGTGCTTTACATGTCCGGGTATGCGGGGGACGCTGTCGTGCAGCGCGGCTCGCTTCCGATCGGCAGTGCTTTTGTACAGAAGCCGTTCTCGCCGGACGGGCTGGCCCGAAAGGTTCGCGATGTCTTAGACAGCTGACCGCTTCGGTCCTGCAACATATTTGGCACATTCTGGCATCAGGACACCCATCCACTGGTTCCACTGTCGCCAACCCGAACAGACACCAAAGCACTGATCCCGCAGATCTGTAACAGCCTTGCATCAGTTGTGATCACGCGCTAGCTCAATCTTGTAACCACATGCTCACAATGGGATTAAGCCTGGCAAGCCCCTCGCCGGATCGCTATCACGTTGTCCTGTCGATATTTACGGCGATAACGTGGTGCAGCGCACCGATTTTGGAAGTACATTCCCCCATGCCTTTACCGCCCCTCATGGGGCACGAAGGGGTCAAGACCAGACTGGCGGGCGCCCACGCCTCCGGAAAGCTGCCTCAAGCGTTGTTGCTAACCGGACCTCGTGGAGTCGGTAAGCAGCGTCTCGCGCTGTGGCTGGCCCAACTGATCCAATGCCAAGCACCTAGGGAGGGGCCCTCGCTGGAGCCCTGCGGCGAATGCCGCTCCTGCCGTATGGTGCTGACGTTGCAGCATCCGGACGTGCATTGGTTTGTGCCGATTGAGCTGGGCAAACGGGGTGGGTCCGGGAGCAGTGGCGATGTCGATAAGCAGATCGATCTCGCCGCAGACGCATTGGCAGTAGAGATGGCAGCAAGGCGCGAGGAGCCGCTGTACGCGCCCGTAGCTGGCCTGGCCAGCTACCCGATCGCTGCGGTACGGCTGCTGTTGAGTCGGCTTGCGCTGACGCCGGCTGTCGGCACGCGCAAGGTCTTCATAGTGGGTGACGCGGAGCGTCTGATTCCGCAGTTGGGGACGGAAGTCGCGGCCAATGCGCTGCTTAAGGCGCTTGAGGAGCCGCCTGCGGACTCGGTGATCATTCTCACTGCCGCAGATCCCAATGCCCTGCTCCCGACGGTTCTTTCTCGTGTTGTGCTGGTTCGTGTGGCGCGAATCGCCGACAGTGACGTGACAGCATTCGCGCAGCAAGCGCTCGGTGTCAAAGACAAAGATGAGTTGGCACAACGAGTTAGCGCTGCAGATGGGTGCATTGGCAAGCTCTTTGCATACGATGGGGGCCGTTCCGGCAAGCTGGATTTGGCGACGCGTTTCACCGAAGCCCCCTTGCTGTACGCGCTTGGTCAGGTGCCATTTCAGGCGCGCGGTGGCTTCACCGACATGCTGGATTCGCTGGCGGAACGGCTGCGGGCCGAAGCGAGGCTGGGTCACGATACGGAGAAACTCGTCGAGGCGATCGCGCAGGTGATGGACGCGCGAGACCTGGCGCAGGGCAACGTGAACCCGCAGCTCCTCGCTGCCGTATTGGCCGAGGCACTGTGAAACTGTCACACCTGGACGAATCGGGCCGGGCTCGGATGGTGGATGTCGGCGACAAGCCGCTGATGGATCGGACGGCCGTCGCTTCGGGTTCGATTCGGATGTCGCAGGAAGCGTTTCGGCAGGTCTCCGATCAGGTCATCGCCAAGGGCGATGTGCTGGCGGTGAGCGAGGTTGCTGGGACGCTGGCGGCCAAACGGACGGCGGAGCTGATCCCGCTCTGCCACCCGCTTGGACTCGACCTGGTCGAGGTCGAGGCGAGTCTGGACGATTCGCTGCCTGGGGTGCGGATGCGGGCAAACGTACGGAGCGTGGGACGCACTGGCGTCGAGATGGAGGCGCTCACCGCGGTGACGGTCGGATTGCTGACTGTGTATGACATGGTGAAAGCGGTCGACGCGGCCATGGTGATTGATGAAGTGAAGCTCGTCGAGAAGAAAAAGGCGCCGTTGAATGGTTGAGGGGCGCTTGAAGCTGCTAGTGCATGGTGATTCACGAAATGGACGCGGGACAGGGGAGGGGTATGCATACGAGAACTCAACGTTTGATACTGCGCGGGGGAATGGTCGTCCTGGCTGCTCTGCTCGTCAGTACCGTGGGCGGTTGGGCCGGTAGCACGACCACGGACTCCGAGCGCGTGCCGGCATCCGGCACCGAGCTCATCAGCGAGCTGCGGGGCCTTCGCCAGCAACTCGACGCGAAGCAGGGCGAGCTCGAGGTCGCCCGGCTGCAGCTCGATCGAGTGGACGCCATCATGCAGTACTCCACCCATTACCGGCTGCCTGCCGACTTGGCGACGGCCGTCTATGACGTCGCGCTCAGCGAGGGGATCGACCCCGGCCTGGCGTTCCGTCTGGTCAAGGTCGAGTCGGGCTTCAACCAGCGTGCAACCAGCCACGTCGGCGCAGTGGGCCTGACGCAGGTGTTGCCGAGCACGGCACGGCTCTATGAGCCCGGCCTGACGACGAAGCAGCTGTACGATCGGGACACGAACCTGCGGATTGGGTTCCGTTACCTGCGCGACCTGCTCGACCGTTATCCGGCCAATATCGAGTTGGCGTTACTCGCCTATAACCGTGGCCCGGCCAAGGTGGAGCAGCTGCTGGGCGCTGGTCGCAACCCTGCGAACGGCTATGAAACGGAAGTCATGAAGGGATTCCGGCACCACTAACCTCGGGTGCCGGTCGTTACCGGCCCGGAATAAGCAGCACGTCACCGGGCCGGATCACACTCCGCATCGTCAAGTCGTTCGCTTCCAGCAGCGCCATCAAACCGACGCCGTGCCGGCGGGCGATACCGCTCGCCGTCTCGCCGGCGGCTACCCGGTGCTGGGTAGCGCCACTCACCGTGCCCGCGGGAGGGGGGGGCCGATAGCGGTTTGAGATCCGACGGATCTTGGGTTCCGGCGGATTGCTCCAAGCGGCGCGCGGTACGACGCGCCCACTCATTGGAACGATGATGCGTTGCCCGACGCGCAGCGAGCGCGCCCGCACATGCGGGTTTGCCGCCTGGAGCATCGTGACGGTGACCTGGTAGCGTTGCGCGATCTCGGAGAGTGTCTGGCCGCGACTCACGTAATGATCCACGAACGTTACCCGCTCGTTGATCGGCAGCTCGGCATAGCGCTCGGCCACCAGCGCGCCGGTCGCGCGCGGCACGCGGACGACGACCGCCCGGCCTGGGGGGGTGATGCCACGCACGAACTGCGGATTCAGCTCCAGCATTGCCGCCACGGTCGTATCGGCGAGGCGAGCCAGAACATCAAGACCGGTCGCATCGGAAATCGACACTTCGTCGAATACCAGGGGTGAGAGGCGCTGGATGTCGGTGAAGCCATACTGCGCGGGCTGCTTGGCGATGAGCGCGGCGGCGATCAGTTTCGGTACGTAATCGCGCGTCTCGCGTCGCAGGTTGCGCCGATGATTCGCGATGTCAAAGAAGGTCTGGTCATCCACGGAATCCGGTTCGGCCCCCGGGAGACGACGGATTGCGCGCTCGATTCGCCCCGCACCGGCGTTGTACGCAGCGGCGGCGAGGTAGACGCTACCGAGGCGGTCGACCAAGTCCGCCAAATGCGCCACGGCGGCATCGGTGGCCTTGAATGGGTCCCGCCGCTCGTCGATCCACGGATCGATCTGCAACCCGTACGCCCGGGCGGTTCCTGCCATGAACTGCCACATGCCGACGGCGCGAGCACGGCTCACGGCCGTGTTCGAGTAGCCACTTTCGATCAGGGAGAGATAGACCAGATCCTCGGGCAAGCCACGCGCACGCAGTCGAGCGCGCACCATGCCCTCGTACCGACCGAGCCGCGAGAGCCAAATGGCGAATCGATCGCGAGAGTCGAGCTGAAAGAACTCGAGGTACTCGAGGACGCGGCGGTGGCCGGCGTACGTCGTCACATCGATATCGAATGTCGCCGTTTCGGCGGCGCCAAACAGCTGCTCGGCCTCCTGACGCACATCGTCACCGGCGAGGGGCTGATTGGTCCTCGGCGTCGACAGCGTGTCGGCAGAGCGGCCGTGCAGGCTATCGAGCGCCGACTGATCGGCGGCGGAGTCCTGCGCGACTGTCGCGAGCGCCGTTCCGAGCTGTACCGCGGAGCTGTCGGTCTTCACGGGGGAAGCAGAGGCTGCAGTGACGGGTACAGGCGAGGGGATGCGTGTGCCCCCACCCCCGCACCCGGCGAAGAGCACCGGTGCACTGAGTAGCACAAGTCCCACAACTTTGATGCGTCGCGTCATCGGGTTGCCAGATAATTCCCCAGTAAACGGTTCGTGGCGTTCAAGACCGCAAGCGCCGCGCCGCGCTGCGGATCGGTTTCCGTGAGGCACGATCCGATCAGGCGGATCGTTTGCTCCGCCCGGGCCGTCAACGAGACGATCAGGACCGTCGCATCGAATGCCCGCACCGCCTTGACACCCAACAGCTCGAACGTGAGACGCGGCTGCACCGCTTGCTCCAACGCGTGCACGGCTGCCGTCGCGCAGCAGCGCAGCTCGCCGGTTTGCGAGGACACGCCGTCCGAATTTCCTTCGAACCGACGGCCGTCCGACCACGTCAGGACCACCTTGGCGCGACAGCGACCATTGGCGAGCCGCTGAAACCCGAACTCGTGAAATCGCAGGCGCTCGTCGGTGGCGCGCGGCGCGTCAGTGGAACCGGAGTTCGGTTCCTGCAAATGTGCAGTGCTCACGCGAGACGCTCAGTAAGTACTTTGGACAAGGCCGCGTCCGGAATGCGCTCGGCCTGGATGAACAGCGACGATTTGGAAGTGGCCTCCAGCGGATACGCGGTCCAGAACGACAAGCGGCGGCCTTCAGAGGCCGAGCGAAACGCCAACACCAGCTGCCATGCGGCCGTGTTCGCGCGTCGCTCGGCGACCGCGTCGACGTGCCAAACCTGATTCCCGTGCGCGATCACCCGCCATGACATGGCTCACCTCAACGCCGGACGGCGGCAAAGGGCCCTCAATATGAGGCTTAGCTCCTTCCCGGTCAATGGGTTAGCCCTATTTTCAACAATTGTGGGTGGAAAACTGCGATCAGTCGTCGCGGCTCACGAAAGCCTTGAAGCGAGTGGCGAGATCGCGCGTGACGGGACCGGACGCACCGCACCCGATGGCGCGGCCATCGAGCTTCGAAATGGCGACGACCTCGGCGGCCGTGCCGGTGAGAAACACTTCGTCCGCGGTATAGAGATCGTAGCGATTCATCGGCAACTCTTCGGTCGTGTAGCCGGCCTCGCGTCCCAACTCGATCACCGTGTCCCGCGTTACGCCGCGCAGGATGCCGGCATAGGGCGGCGGCGTGCGCAACGTGCTGTTTGTGACCGCGAACAGATTCATCCCGCTCGCCTCGGCCACATAGCCCGCCGCGTCCAGCATGATCACTTCATCAACGCCGGCGGCGATGCCTTCGATTTTGGCGAGAATGTGCGAGAGATAATTGAGAGATTTCACGCGCGGCGACAACGCTTCGCGATGATGGATCGGCGTCGCCGCCGTCACCGCCGTCAGCCCCTTTTCATACCGGTCCTGCGGCCAGAGCTGGATCTTGTCGAAGATGCAGAAGATGGTCGGCTTGGCACACTTCCGCGGGTCGAGGCCGAGGTCGCCGACGCCGCGCGTCACGACCAGCCGGATGTAGGTGTCCTTCAGCCCGCTCTTCGCGACCCCTTCCTCCACCATCCGGCCCATGGCGTCCTTCGCCATGGGAATCTCGAGCCAGATTGCCTTGGCGGATCCGTACAGCCGATCGAGGTGCGCATCGAGGCGGAAAACGCGGCCGCCATATGACCGGATGCCTTCGAACACGCCGTCGCCGTAGAGGAGCCCGTGGTCGAATACAGAAACGACCGCAGCGCCGCGGTCGTACCACTTCCCATCTACCCAGACGAGGGAGGACATCTTACGCAATTTGTCTCGGATGGCACGCCCTGACAACCGGGGGGGCGTGAAGCCGAGGCGAAAGCGCGCTTATGAGCCGGCCGGGGATCGAACCCGGGACCTACGGATTAAAAGTCCGTTGCTCTACCAACTGAGCTACCGGCTCCTGTCAACTACAAACTCGTCAAACTTAAACCGTCGAAAGACGGCGTCAAAGGAAAGGCGTCAAAGCAAAAGGCGTCGCAGGAGGCGTAGAAAAACACCGTAAAGGCGTAACAAAGGTGATGCTGCGGCGCTCGCTGGCACAATCATGGCCGGATGGTGCTGCGCGCCAACCCCGCCAGGCTTCGAGTTGTACAGGTCGCTGAGCATGTCGCGAAGGGCTGCGCCGTCCTGGCTCATAGCCTCCGCGGACCGGGCGCACTGGCACGGGCTGATCAGCTCGTCCGCGCCTCGACGTCAATCGGTCTGAACATCGCGGAGGGCTGTGGACGGGGCACGGTTCCTGACTTTCGACGTTTCATGCTTCACGCGCGGGGATCAGCCCAGGAAACGCTTGCTCTGCTCCGAATCATCGCTCCCACATCCGAGGAGCAACGGTCAACAATTCGTTCTCTGCAGAGCGGTACCGTGCTCACTCTCAAGATGCTCACCCGTCTCTACCACCATCCTCCTCCGGACCGCTGATACGTCGTCAACACGTCTTTTTCTCGACGTCTCTTGCGACGTCTTCGATTTTGACGTATTCCCTTCGACGCCGTTCATTAAACGCCGTTCAATCAACGCCTCTACTTACCAGGAGATGCCTTGTCCCGAGCAATCACACTATTAGCTCTCTTTTCTATCGCGTGTTCTCCCAAGCCAGCCAGGCCGCCAGCCGTCGTGACGATAACCGCAACCGACTTCGCCTTCGGTGCCCCCGACACGATCGTGGCGGGACTCACGACGTTTCGGATGGTGAATCACGGCCGCGAGCCGCACCAGGCGGTGATCTTCGGGGCGCCAGGGAAGACATTCGAGGAGTTGGAGGCTGCCGCGGCCCCGAGGCCGTCCCAGGCGGAATGGTGGCAGGCGTTCCTCAAGATCGAACCGACCTTTCCCGGCGGCCCCGGTGTCGTGCTGGGCGGCGATAGCTCGATCATCACGGCGAATCTGAAGCCGGGCAACTACGAAATTGTGTGTTTCATTCCGAGCCCGGACGGAACGGAGCACGTGAAAAAGGGAATGTTCCGTCGACTGGTCGTAATTGCTCCGCCCTCGCGCGCGGCCGCTGCCGAGCCCAAGGCCGACCTCACGGTGACCCTCTCCGACTTCGCGTTCGAACAATCGACCCCGCTCACCGCGGGAACGCGGACGATCCGGGTGGAGAACACGGGGCCGCAGCTCCATGAGCTCACGATCGAACGCCTGGCGCCGGGCAAGACACTTGCTGACTGGCGGCGCTGGATGTCCGGAGGAATGAAGGGCGAGCCGGTCTCAGTGCCCGTCGGGGGCTTCGCCGGGCCCGATAAGGGCAAAGTGGGCTGGGTGACGCTGACCTTCACCCCGGGCAACTATCTCTTCCTCTGCTACGTGCCCGACACGAATGACGGCGCACCGCATTTTGTGCACGGGATGGTGAAACAGGTAACTGTAAGCTAGGCGACGGTAGGAAAAAAGCGACGCTAGGAGGAACGAACTCGCCTTCTCCTAGCGTCGCTCTTTTATAGCGTCGCCTTATCGTAGCGTCGCCGTATCAGAACACGTAATGCACCCCGAGCTGCGCCTGTTGCGGATCACCGTACCCGCTGCGCAGCGTGCCGTCGAAGTTGAACAGCAAGCTCGTCGCCGCGGGATCCTTGAAGTTGGCCGAGCCAGTCACGTTGAACATCTGCGCGATCACTTCCATACGGCCGCGACCGATGCTGAATGGCCACGTCAGACCCAGGTCCAGTGAGAGATAGTCGTTGTCCTTGCGCATCGTGTTGCGCGTCAGGACGGAGCCGTCGGCACAATTGCGATCGGCGGGAGAGGTCGCGCGCTGGCCCCTCGGCGGCGCGAAGGGGCTGAAGGGGCTGGGGCCGCAGCTCTCCGAGGTGGGCTGTGCCGAGTAGATGCTCAGGCGGCTGTTGAGGAACAGGCCGCCGCCGATGTGCTTGAGCACCCAGCCATTGAACCGGTGCCGCTGGTCGCGATCGCTCCAGTTGTATTCTGGAGCCAGGTTATCCGCGCGCGCGTACCGGAAGGTGAACGGATCCCGCTCGTTGTCGTCGTCCGACTTGTCCCACGACAGCGTGTAGTTCGCCTGGAATTGGAAGTTGGGGTCGAGCACGCGCCGCAGACCCACGGTGACGCCGTTGTAGTTGGACTTGGCGCTTGCCTCAACCGTCGTCAGGGTCGACAGCGCACGCGGCCCGGTGCCGAACGGGGCGCCGAAGACCGCCGCGTTGCGGTCGATGAAGCGCGTGTTGTGATCGGTCTTCGCATGCGTGTAGCTGAGCAGCAGCCCGAGATCGCCCCCGATCTGCCGCTCGTAGCCCAGCGTCGCGGTGATGGTACGCGGGTTTGAGAAGTTGCGATCGAACACGAACACCGAAGGGAATGCGACTGACGCCAGCGGCACGTTCGACGGGAACAGGTTCGGGAAGGATGGCGGCGGGAGAAATCCCACCGTCGCGCTCGAGCCGAACAGCGTGACGCCGCGGTAACCGTCCGTCGATCGCGTGGATGCCAGGTTCAACCCTGGTATGCGTGCGTAGTAGATCCCCGCGTTGGCCCGCCACACCTGACGGCCGTCCCCTTTGGGGTCAAACGTGACGCCCAGCCGCGGTTGGAACATCTTCTTGTCAGACGGGATTGTGCCGTCCGACGGGAAGCGGAACGTTCCGTTTGAGTTGGTCACAGTCGAATCGTAGTAGACGGCGTAATACACTGAGTCGCGCGGCGACAACAAGCCCGGCTGGATCTGTGCTTCCCAACGGAACCCGTAGTTGAACAGCCACTTGGAATTGGGCTTCCACGTGTCCTGGATGTAGATTGCGAGCTCGGTCTGCGGGATTTCCTGCGTGCCGGCCTCGCGCACCGACCGGTCCACGCCGGCCTGTTGCAGATATAGCAGCACGGGGCCGGTGATCGTGGTGGTGCCGGGGCAGGCGCCGGTAAAGTTCGACGAGCCGTCGGAGCATTCGACGTAGAGGGAGTCGCTCCCGACATAATTCAGGAATCCCTGCACCGAGCTGAAGATGTAGCGGCTGTTCGAGAACCCGATGAACGTCTGCACCGAGTTCACCCGGTTGTACTCGGCACCCACCTTGAAGAAGTGGTCCCCTTTCTGAAACGAGATGTTGTCCAGGACCTGGATCCGCGTGTCGTAGTAGTCGATCGGCAGGAAGAACGGCAGGCCGAACCGATACCCGTTCGCGAAGTCCATTGCGACGTCGGGGAACGGCCGATCGCCTGTGCCGGTCGGGTCAGCCCCCAGCAGCGTGCTCCGGGGACCGCCGTACGGACGCGGCCGGTCTTCACGCGAAAACTGGAAGCGGAACTCGTTCGAGACGCGCGGCGACAGGATCGACATGAGGCTGCCATTGATTGCGTTCGAGTGATCCCGCTCCAACCCATTCGCGCTGCGAGCCCAGCTGTCGACGTCGAATGTGCCGTTCACCTGCTCCGACCAGCTGTAGTTGTACTTCAGCGATGCACGGTGCCGATCCGAGAGGTTGAAATCGAGCTTTGCCAGTAGCGCGCGTGCATCGTTGGTTCGTGAAATCGGACCGTAATCGCCCGCCAGCGCGCCGCCGAACGCTGTGTCCATCCAGGCACGCAACGCGGGATCGATGCGGTTGGGATCGGTCTGCTTCACCTCGTCGAAGATCTGCTGATCGTACGCGACAAAGAAGAAAGCCTTGTCGCGCTTGATCGGTCCGCCGAGTGTGAATCCGAATTGGTGCTGCGTGAAGTCGGGCGCCGGCAACGTCACGTCCTGGAAATGCGGCTGGCCCGAGAGCGCGCCGTCCTTGCCGTAATAGTGCAACGATCCATGGAGCTCGTTGGTCCCCGACTTGGTCACCACGTTCACGAACCCGCCGCCCGAGCGCCCGAACTCGGCGTTGGCACCGTTCGCAGTGACCACCATCTCCTCGACAGCGTCCAGGTTGAATGTGAATGGCGGACGTTGACCTCCGCGCTGCTCGCCGAAGAACGGATTGTTGAAGTCGGCCCCATCGACCGACACGTTGTTATGGATTCCCTTCTGGCCGGCGATGGAGATCTCGTCGCCGTCCGGCCCTTGCACGACCGCCACGCCGGGCGTCAAGAGCGTGAGGTTCAGGTAGTTACGCCCGTTATTGGGCAGACGCGCCACCGCTTCCTCGGGCAGGCGGGTCGAGCTCTCCACCTTGGTCACCTCGACGATCGGCTGCGTCGCTTCGACGACCACCGCCTGCAGCGTCACCGCCGCGAGCTGAAGGTTCAGATTCAGGGTCTCGCCGACGCCTACTCGAACCCCAGTACGGCGCGACTCGCCGAAGCCGACAGCGCGTGCCGTGATCTCGTACGTGCCGAGCGGAAGGAGCGAAGCGATGAAGATGCCACGCTCGTTGCTCGTGACCTGCCGTTGAAAGCCGGTTTGCGTTTCGCGCAGACTCACTGTAGCGCCCGCAACCGGCGCGCCGCCTGGATCCGTGACCGTACCGCGAACGACACCGGTCGTAGCCTGCGATTGCGCGGCGAGAACGACGGGAAACGCGAGAGCCAGGAACACCGGCCCCAGAAGCTTGCGCAGCATGCGTCGGCCTCCGACGGGTTGAGGTGTGGTTTTCGGGAGGGGCTAGCGTATCACTGGAGAAATGGGCGGTCAAGGGCGGTAGAAGGCGGTCAACGGCGGTAGCTTTCTATGTGCTGCTTGACACCCTCGCCCGCCATCGTCCGCCCTCGACCGCCCTCGATTAGATGCAGAACGCCGACATCGCTCGTTTGCTGGGAGAAGTCGCCGACCTGTTGGAGATCTCGGAGGGAAATCCCTTCAAGGTTCGTGCGTACCGTAACGCCGCGCGCACCGTCGCGGATCACCCCGATCCGCTCGCGGAGCTGGTGAAAGGCGGCGAGTTCGATTTGACGGACCTGCCGGGGATCGGGGGGGGCATCGCGAAAGAGATTACTGCGCTCGTCGTGACCGGCACGCTCCCGCAACGCCAACAGCTCGTCGCGACGATACCACCTGGACTCCTCGATCTGCTCCGGATCCCCGGTCTCGGCCCCAAACGCGTCAAACTGTTTCATGACCAGTTGAAGGTGAACAGCGTCGCCGATCTCAAGGCAGCGCTCGAGCAGGGCAAGATCGCCAAGCTGGGCGGATTCGGACCGAAGCTGCTGGACAAGCTTCGCGAGGGCGTCGCCAGTGCCGCCGCGGGAGAGGGCCCGAAGCGAATCGTCCTGCACGTGGCGGAGCAGTATGCGCGCGCGATCGTGGAGCATTTGCAGGCAGGGGGCGGGATTACCGACATCGATGTCGCGGGCAGCTTCCGGCGGCGCAAGGAAACTATCGGGGACCTCGATATCGTCGTCAGCTGCACCAAGCCAGCAGCGGTCATCGAGCGGTTCGGGAGGTTCGGCGACGTCACGCAGGTCGCGTCCCAGGGCGACACCCGGTCCACGGTACGCCTTTCGGGCGGACTGCAGGTCGATCTTCGCGTTGTCGAGCCCGGCTGCTTCGGCGCCGCGATGCAATACTTCACCGGCTCTCAGGCGCACAACATCGAGCTGCGCAAGATCGCCCAGAGCAAGGATCTCAAGCTCAACGAGTACGGCGTGTTCAAGGGCGCGAAATCCATTTCTGGCCGGACCGAACAAGAGGTGTACGCGGCCCTGGGACTCGATTGGATCCCACCCGAGATGCGCGAGAACCGCGGCGAAATCGCGCTCGCCAAGGAGCACCGGCTGCCCGAACTCGTGGTGCTCGACGATATCCGCGGTGATCTGCAGATGCATACCGACGCGAGCGACGGCAAAGCGACTCTCGGCGAGATGGTCGAGGCCGCGCGGTCACTCGGGCTTGCGTACATCGCGATCACCGATCATTCGCCGCGGACAGCGATGGCTGGTCAAAGCCCAGCCGAGCTGCGCGCCCAATGGAAGGTGATCGATCGATTGAACAAGGGCATGCGCGGGTTTCGGGTTCTGAAAAGCGTCGAAATGGACATCCTGGAGAGCGGCAAGCTCGATCTCCCCGACGATGTGCTCGCCGAGGCCGACTACGTGGTGGCGACGATTCACTACGGCCTGAAACAGACGGAGCGACAGTTGACCGATCGCCTGCTCGCGGCCATCGCGAATCGCTGGGTGGACGCGATCGGCCATCCGACGGGGAGAATCCTTCCGAACCGGCCTTCCTACCCGCTCGACTTCGACGTGGTAGCGAAAGCCGCGGCAAAGGCGAAGTGCCTGCTGGAGATCAACGGCAGCGAGCGGCTCGACTTGCCCGATACCCTGGCGGCGGCTGCCAAATCGCACGGTGTGCGGTTCGTGCTCTCGACCGACGCGCACAACACGCGCGAGCTCGGCTTCATGCGGTTTGCCGTCGGGAACGCGCGGCGCGCGTGGCTGACCGCGGCCGACATCCTCAATACGCGGCCGCTGCCGGACTTTCTGAAGGGTCTACGTCGCGCTCGAAACCGCTAACAGCTCGATCTGCGAGACCGGCTCGAAGCTGAAGCGGTGATGGCGCGTGGGTCCGAGCCGCTGAATCGCTTCGAGATGCTCGGGTGTCGCGTACCCTTTGTTGGTTTCCCAGCAATAGCCGGGATGCCGCACGGCCAGGCGGTCCATGAGGTAGTCGCGCAGCACCTTGGCGATGATCGAGGCCGCCGCGATCGAATGGCAGCGCGCGTCTCCGTCCACGATGGCCTCGTGCTCGCAGCCCAGCTCGGGACATGGCAATCCGTCGATGAGGACGTACGCCGGCGCGAAGCCGAGCCGACCCAACGCGCGCTCCATGGCGAGGATCGACGCCCGGCGAATGTTCAGGCGATCGATTTCACGCACGCTCGCGGCGCCGACGGCGACGGCAAACGCCCGCTCGCGGATCTTCGGGACGAACCGTTCGCGCTGCGCCGCGCTGAGTACCTTCGAGTCGTTGAGACCGCGAATCGGCTTGACGCCCATCGGAAACACGACGGCCGCGGCGACCACTGGACCGGCCAGTGGACCGCGGCCGACTTCGTCAATCCCGGCGACGCTGATTCGTCCTTCACTCCACAACGCCGCCTCGCGTTTCAACGACGGGCGGCGGCGTCTCACGCCTGCGACTGCTCCTGTTCCGGCGTCTCGGGGACGGTGATCCCTTGCGCTCCCCCAGCAGCGCCCCGCTTCTCGCGGATGCGGGCGGCTTTGCCGGCCAGACGGCGCAGGAAATACAGCTTGGCGCGCCGGACGCGACCCTTACGGGTGAGGCCGATCTCGGCGATCGACGGCGCATGCAGCGGGAAAATCCGCTCGACGCCGACGCCGGCCGAGATCTTCCGCACCGTGAAGGTCTCGTTGATGCCGCCGCCCCGCCGCGCGATGCAAATGCCTTCAAACGCCTGGAGCCGCTCTTTCTCACCCTCGCGCACGCGCACCATGACGCGCAGCGTGTCGCCAGGAGCAAAAGCTGGGATGTCGGTCTTGAGCCCTTCACGCTCGACTGCCCGTAACTTCTCCATAACTACTCTCCATGTTGCGACCAGAGATCCGGCCGCCGTTCGCGCGTCAGGCGTTCGGCTTGCGCCTCCCGCCATGCCGCGATCTTGTCGTGGTCGCCGCTCAACAATACGTCCGGGACGTCGAGCCCGCGATAGCTGGGTGGCCGCGTGTAGCTGGGCGGCGCCAGGAGTCCTTCATAATGCGAATCGGTCGACGCCGATTCATGATCTCCGATCGCGCCAGGGAGGAGCCGCACCACCGCATCGATGACACACAGCGCGGCGGGCTCACCGCCCGACAGCACGAAATCGCCGATCGACATTTCGTCCGCGCCCAACCCGTCCGCCACGCGCTGATCGACGTCCTTGTAATGCCCGCACAACAACGTCAGCTCCGCGCCGACCGCGTACCGGACCGCACGCTCGTGCGTGAACGGGGTGCCGCGCGCCGAGAGCAACACGATCGGCGGTTTGGCTCGCAAATCCTCCACGGCTTCAAAGAACGGTTCAGGTTTTAGCACCATTCCAGCGCCGCCACCGTACGGCGTGTCGTCCACCGTCTGGTGCCTGTCGTGCGTGTAATCACGTAGCTGCACGACCCGATACGTCACAAGCTTTGCCTTCGCCGCTCTTCCCAGAATGCTCGAGCCCAGCGGTGCCGCGAACCATTCGGGAAACAGGGTCACCACATTGATCCGCAACATCTATTCGTCCACCGCCACGAGTTGATCGCGCCAGCTATCGACCGCGGCCCGCGACGTCACGCCTTCGAATCCCAGCAGCCACTCGCGGTGATAAGCGCGGCGGCGCGTTACCACGAGCGGACCCGCCACCACGTCCCGCGCCTCGTTCACGATGTACAGCCGCGCCTTGGGCACGAACACCGTTCCCGGGTTCTCCACGAGGGGGATCACCGCGACTTCCCCCTGCTGGCCGTGCGGCTTGCGCAGCCGCCCGACTACGCGGCGGGCGCCCGTTTGCCCAGTACGCCGGCCTTCTTCAGGAGCGAGCGCACCGTGTCGGTCGGCATCGCGCCCTTCTCGAGCCAGGCCCGCGCCTGCTCGGCGTTCACTTCGATCACCGCCGGCTTGGCCTTGGGGTTGTAGTTGCCGATCGTGGCCACGAACCGCCCATCGCGCGGCGATCTCGAGTCGGCGACCACGATGCGGAAAAAGGCCTGCCCCTTCCGACCCACCCGACGCAGACGAATACGAGTTGCCATAACGTGTCCCTACATCCTTTTCATGAACTTGCTGAGCTTGCGCATCTGCTGGAACTGTTCCAGCAGCCGATTCACGTCCTGGACTGTCCGTCCCGATCCTTTGGCGATCCGCAGCTTGCGATTGCCGTTCAGCATGCTCGGATCGGCCCGTTCCGCAGGGGTCATCGAGAGGACGATGGCCTCGACATGCTTGAGACGCTTGTCGTCCATCGAAACGCCCTGCAACGCCTTCGCGTTGATCCCCGGCAGGAGTCCGAGCACCTGCTTGAGCGGTCCCATGTTCTGCATCTGCTTCAGCGCCACCAGAAAATCCTGAAGGTCCATGCCCTTCTTGGACTTGACCTTCTGTTCCAGGCGCTTGGCAGCTTCCGCATCGACGTTCGCAACAGCCTTTTCCACCAGCGCGACGACGTCCCCCTGCCCCAGAATCCGTCCCGCCATGCGAACGGGATCGAACGGCTCCAGCGCGTCGGTCTTTTCCCCGACGCCGATGTACTTGATCGGCACCGCCGTCACGCCGTGAATGGACAACGCGGCGCCGCCACGCGTATCGCCGTCGAGCTTCGTCAGGATCACGCCGGTCAGTCCGACACCGTCGTGAAACCCCTTGGCGATCTTGACCGCGTCCTGCCCCGTCATGCCGTCGGCGACGAGCAGGATTTCGCGCGGCTTCACCGCGTCCCTCACCGCGCGCAGCTCATCCATCATCTCAGCGTCGATCTGCAGCCGGCCGGCGGTGTCGACGATCACTGTGCGTGCGCGCGCCGACTCGGCTTCACGCAGCGCGTCCTTGACCAGGCTTGGTACGGGCGCAGCATGCTGCGCGCCTACATTCTCCGGTCGGGCGCCCAGAACCGGCACCCCAATCTGCTGCCCGAGCTGCCGCAGCTGCTCCGCGGCCGCGGGCCGATAGATATCAGCCGCGACCAGCGCAGGTGCTTTCTGTTCCAGCTTCAGCCGCCGCGCGAGCTTCGCCGCGGTGGTCGTTTTTCCCGATCCCTGCAACCCCACGAGCAGAACTACCGTTGGGCCTACAGTCGCGAATTGCAGAGGTGCAGCGTTCTGGACCCCCACTCCGCGCGCCAAAGACTCATCCGTCGCGCCGAGCATACGCGCGAGCTCGTCATGCACGAGCTTGGTGATCTGTTGGCCGGGGCTGACGGCCTTGACCTGGAGCGCGCCGGTCGCCTTCTCGCGAACTCTGTCGACGAATCCGCGCGTGACCTCGAAGCTCACGTCGGCTTCGAGCAGGTGGCGACGGATCTCACGCAGCGCGTCGGTGACGTCGCCTTCCGAGAGCACCCCGCGGCCCCTGAGCCGGTTCAGTACGCCGGTCAGATCCTCGGAAAGGGCCGTAAACATAAGCGTAGCAAGCTACATGGCGAATACCCTGAAACCAAGTGGGGGCTTTATCTTGCCGTCTATGCCTGAGCAGATCGGCGAGACGCCACAGGCGCAACAGGTAGGCGCGGTGACGCCGCAGTGGTCCCGACCCGACGATGCGGAGCGCCAAGCCCGCTTAGACGCGATGAAATTGCGGGCGACCGGATTGCTGGGCGTCGCGCTGGTGGTCTTCATCGTGGCGATGATCTTCGAGCCGCAGTATCCCTGGCTCGGCTACGTGCGCGCGACCGCGGAGGCCTCGCTCGTGGGCGGCCTCGCTGACTGGTTCGCGGTGACCGCCCTCTTCAAACACCCGCTCGGCATTCCCATTCCCCACACCGCTATCGTTGCCACTCGCAAGGAGCGGATTGGGCAGATCCTCGGGACGTTCGTGCAAAAGCACTTCCTGTCGCGCGAGGTCATCAGCGTGAACCTGCGCCGCGTCCACCCCGCCGAGCGCGCGGCACATTGGCTGTCCGACCGCGACCACGCGCGCCAGATCGCGCGGCAGTTTGCCAGCGGGCTGGCGAAAACCCTGGAAGCGTTGCCCCGCGCCGAAGTGCAGGAGCTGGTGGGGCAGGTTGTGCGCAACCGGGTGCGCTCGTTCCGGGTCGCGCCCGCGCTGGGCAAGACGCTCGCCCTGGCCCTCGCCGATAACCGGCAGGAAGAGCTGCTCAACGCTGCGGTGCGGCTGGCCGCGGACGCGGTGCGGAACAATCGCGACGTGATTCGTGATCGCGTCCGCGAGGAAACGCCCTGGTGGGTTCCGCCGGTGGTGGATGACAAGATCTATCAGAAGATCATCGGGGCGGTCGAACGGCTGCTGGGGGATATGGTCATGGACCCATCACATCCCCTGCGCACCGCGTTCGACGACGCGATCAAGGACTTTATCGATCGCCTGCAGCACTCGCCCGAAGTGATTGCCCGCGCCGAAGCGCTGAAGGAAGAGTGGTTGATGGACGAAGGCACGGCGGAGCTGTCCAAGCGGTTGTGGGACGGCATTCAAGAGGCCGTCACACAATTTGCCGACGGGGCGGCCCGCACCGCCCCCGCCGGCACCTCAACACCGCTCGACAATGGGTTGAGTGAGTTCGGGCGCGCGTTACAGTCGAATCCGGCCATCCTCGCCGAAATCGACGATCTGCTGATCGACCTCACGGCCGGCGTGGTCGAGAAATACCGGGTCGAGATTGGTGATTTGATTGCGCAGACGGTGGCGGGTTGGGATCCGGAGGCGACGTCGAAGCGGTTCGAGCTGGCGGTGGGAAGAGATCTGCAATTTGTACGGATCAACGGCACGCTGGTGGGCGGCCTCGTCGGACTCGCCATCTACACGATCAGTCGCTTGCTGCACTAAGTCGAACGGCCGGCAGCGCGCGCCATCCCTTCCAACTCGCCGGCGCATCGACGAGTCGTACAACGGGCCGCCCGTCGATCGTCAGCTGCTTTATTTCCGACCGTCCGTCCGACCGATCGCCTGACCGGCGTTTGGCCCAAGCGCGCTCGAGGCCGCGCGCGAATCGCGACGCCGCAGCGCCGTCATCCCAGACGCTATACCACACCAGCACGTCCGCCTTGGGGCCGAGCACTTGATACCGATCGCCGTCCCACCCCTCGGAGAGCTGCTCGGCCTCGGCCTCATTGTTCAAATGCTGCTGGAAGAGCAGTCGTGTTTCGAACGCGCCGAGATTGTCTTCGTACTGCACCGTGTCGACGCTCGCGCCGGTGAAGATGACGTCCGTCGGCGCGTCCTTGGCGGCGTAGCGGTCGGGATGCAGAACCTGCTCGGTCGACGTGGGCATCCGGCGTGGGTCCAGTATCGATACATCGAAGTATTTGCGCCGGTACCACACGATGAAGTCCGCACCACCCAGATAGGGAAAAACCAGCCCTTCCCGCAGCCACAGCGGCGCACGCGAAAACTCCTGCATGCGCGCCTGCTGCTGTGCCATCACCTCGCGCTGCTTCCAAAACCACCCCGGGGGGAATGTGTCGGGGTTCTGCTCAGGCATGAGGACGGGAATCTGCGCGACGGTTGCCTGCCCTTCGAGAATTGCCTGCGCCGCCGAGCGCCGATCGTTGCGGCGTCGCTGCGTGATGATGGAATCGAGCTTCACGTATTGATCCTGCAGCGCGTGCACCAGCTCGTGCGACACGACGATGCGCAGCTGAGACGGCTCGATATCCGCCGGGATGTAGAGCGCGCTCGAATCGGGATCGTAGTAGCCGGCAATCTGCTCGGTCAGGAGATCGATCATCGTCGAGCGCAGCTGCAGAGAATCCGGAATCAGGCCGAACAAGCGAAGCGACGATTCGAGTCCCGCGAGTTCGGCGGGAGGCAGATCTTCATCGAACTTGTGAATGACGTAGTCGCGCACCTGCGCTCGCGAGCGCCGCAACACGGTCGGTTCACGCTTGAAGGGAAGGCCCGCCGCCTGACCGACGCGCGGCATCATGCGGCGCACCATGTCCTTCAATTCCGCCTCGCTCTGCACCGCTTGAGCGCGCTCGCGACAGCCGCCCGCGGCACCCATCGCGACGAGCATGCCGCTGAGCGATGCAAGACGGATCAGCCGGCCCACTCGATGCCCTTCCCCACCGCTGCGGCGACCACCCGAGCGATTTCCTTGCCGGTAACCACAATGCCCTGGCGTTCGAGCTCGGCGCGGAGGCGGCCGTCGAGGTCGGCGCGCTGCTCGTCGAGGGCGGTCGGAGGCGGACGAGGGCGGTCGGAGGCGGGCGAGGACGGAACCTCAGGACCGCCTTCGTCCGCCCTCGACCGCTTCCGCCCGCCCAACAGCTCTTCGATCTCTTCCCCAAACCGCTGCAACACCGTTGCAAGATCGGGCAAAGGCTCGTCGGGAGCACGCGTCTCTTCTTCTGTCGCCCCGCGCCGAATCATCGCTTCGAGCTTCTTGCGGTCGCGAATCAGCTTGTCGAGCTCCGGCGATACCTGCGCCGTGGCCTGGGCGTGTGCGCAGGCTTCGTCCAGCACGTCGATCGCTTTGTCGGGGCGAGCGCGCTCCGGAACGAACCGGTCAGTCAACACAATCGCCGCTTTGAGCGCGTCGTCCGAGATCGCCACGGCGTGATGGCGCTCGAAGCGTGGTCTCCGCGCGACCAGCACCTCCCAGGTCTGAATGGCGTCCAGCTCCTCGATGGTGACGGGCTGAAAGCGACGCTCGAGTGCGGGATCGGACTTGACCCACTTGTTGTATTCCTCGCCGGTGGTCGCGCCGATGACGCGAATGTCTCCGCGCACGAGAGCGGGCTTCAGCATGTTGGCGGCGTCCATCGCCGCCCCCATCGCAGTCCCCTGCCCGATGAGGTTGTGGAGCTCGTCGACAAAGAGGATGAGATTGCGATCGGCCTGCAGTGCCTGCACCAGCCGCCGGATGCGGTCCTCGTACTGCCCACGGAACGACGTTCCCGCGAGCATCGACACGTGGTCCAGCCCCAGCACGCGAGCGTCCTTCAATGCCGGCGGGACGTTGCCCGAAGCGATCCGCTGCGCCAATCCCTCGACCACCGCGGTCTTGCCGACGCCGGCGCGCCCCACCAACGCGGCGTTGTTTTTTCCCTGCCGCAGCAGGATATCAATGACGCGCGCGATCTCGGCGTCCCGGCAGCGCACCGGCTCGAGGTCGCCGCGACGCGCCTGCGCCGTGAGGTCGATACCGACGCGCTCGAGCACGTCGCCGGAATCGAAGAGGCCTTCGAAGGGGTTAGCCATCTATGTCATTCACCTCTGAGAAAATGCCCATACCAGGTGATGATCGCCTCTCCAAACACGAAGGCGACCACCGCACCGACAGCGAGGAATACCCCGAACGGCACGAGACGCTTTCTCTTCAGCGAGAGCGGCACGAAGATCAGCGAGCCCAGCAAGGCGCCCGCGAAGACGGTGATCAACACCCCATGCCAATGAACGAAGCTGCCGACCATGGCCATCATCTTGATGTCGCCGCCGCCCATCGCTTCTTCCTTGAACACCCAGGCGCCCACCACGCCGACGAGCCAGAGCAGCACGAATCCGACCGCGGCGCCGAGCAGTGCCTGCAGGAATCCCTGCGCGCCCCCGCCGAGCGCGATCAGCAGGCCGATCACGAGCCCGCCCCAGGTGAATTCGTCGGGGATGATGTAGTGACGGGCGTCGGTGATCGCGATGCCGAGCAGGATCGTTCCGAGCAACGCGGCAGCTACGGCGTGCAATGTCAATCCGTAGACGAGCACCGACACGCCGAACAACACACCGACCAGCGCTTCGATGAGGGGATACTGTTTCGAGATCGGCTTGTGACACCAACGGCATTTGCCGCGCAGCCAAAGCCAGGAAAAGAGCGGAATGTTGTCACGCAAAGCGATCGGCTGCTTGCAGTGTGGGCATGTCGATCGGGGCCGCACTAACGACTGATCGCGCGGGAGCCGGAGGATGCAAACGTTGAGGAAACTGCCGACGCAGAGGCCAAGGACCACCGCGCCGGCGATGATCAGTGGGTCAACGCCCACGCAACACCTCGTAGAGCAGGATACCCGCGGCGACGGCGACATTGAGCGATTCCGCGCCGCCGGCCAGGGGAATGGCCACGCGCTGCGCGGCGATTGCATTCAGGTGCGGCCGGATGCCGGCCCCTTCGTTCCCGACCAACACCGCAATCAGCTCCTGCTGGGTCCGTCGCAATTCCAGCGCGCGGCCCAGCGGCACACCGTCGGCGGCCGCGGCCCAGAGCACGATGTCGTGCTCGCGGGCCCAGGCAATGAACGGCCCGTCGTCCAGCTGGACCACCGGATGGCGGAACGTCGCGCCCATCGCGGCCCGCAGCGCCTTCGCGTTCATGGGATCGGCGCTGCCGCGTAACAGCAGACTCGCGGCCGCGCCCAGCGCATGCGCCGTGCGAATCAGCGTGCCGACGTTTCCCGGATCCTGTACCCCGTCGACGACGAGAATCGGACCGCTCGTCACCTCGGTGAGGGTCCACGCTCGCGGCTGCACGATTGCGAGGATGCCCTGCGGCGTCTCGGTCCCGGCGAGCTCCGAGAACGTGCGCGTGCCGACCTCTTCGACCGTCACCGCGTGGCTTGCCAGCTCGGCGGCGAGGGCCTGGCCACGCGTGGTGCGCGCGAGCTCGGGAGCCACGAGAGCGCCCCGGAACTCGAGTCCGGCCGCGAGCGCTTCCTCCACGAGGCGCACGCCTTCGACGACGGCGAGGCCGCGACGTCCGCGCGCCTTGCGCCGTTGGAGATCGCGAACGGTCGTCTGCAGATTATTGGCGATGTGCGTTCTCGTCCCGGCCATGGGTGCTCCTAAAATTGCCTGCCTCCTTGCTTTCGCCAAGGCGCGAGTGTCTTCATGAGGATTGCCCTCACCATTGCAGGGTCCGATTCAGGCGGCGGCGCAGGGATTCAGGCTGATCTGAAGACGTTTCACCAGTTCGGCGTTTTCGGCACCAGCGCGGTTACCGCCGTTACCGCGCAGAATACCGTCGGAGTGCTCGATTGGCAGGCTCTCCCCGCTGCCCTCGTTGGCCGCCAGATCGACGCGCTCGCGGCGGATCTGCCACCCGCGGCATTCAAAACAGGAATGCTCGGCTCAGCGGACATCGTCCAAACGGTGGCGCAGCGGATCGCCGAGCACAGCCTGCGCAACTACGTGCTCGATCCCGTGATGGTAGCGACGTCGGGAGACCGGCTACTCGATCGCGACGCGGAGACGCTGACTGCTCGGCGACTGGTGCCGCTGGCTATGCTCGTCACGCCGAATCTCAACGAGGCGGAGATTCTGGTCGAGGACCAAGTGCGGACACCGGATCAGATGGAACGCGCCGGTCGCGCGCTCGTCGACCTCGGCGCGCGTGCCGCGCTGATCAAGGGCGGCCATCTTGCGAACACCGATAGCATCGTCGACGTGCTGGTCCAAAAGAGCGCGGCGCGTCGCTTCACGCACGAGCGGATCGATACCACCTCGACACACGGCACCGGTTGCACGCTGTCGGCGGGCATTGTCGCGGGTCTCGCGTTGGGGCGCTCGCTCGAACAATCTGTCAGCGACGCTCTGGGCTTCGTCCATCGCGCGATCGCAGCCGCGCCCGGGCTTGGACAGAGCAGCGGCGGCCACGGACCACTCAATCATTTCGTTCCGGCGCCGCCAAGGCCACCGAGCGAGGGGCTGTGATGCTTGGTCAGTTGCCGGCCGCCGTGGCGAACGAGGTCTCCACGTACGACGCGTTGCCCCCTCCGGCGACGGCCCCGATCGCGAGCGTGTACGACTGGCCGGCTCGCAACACCCCATCGGGCACGGCGAATGACGTCGCGGAGCGCGGGAGGGTGATCGACAGTTCGAAGCCGAGCGTCGGCTGCTCGATAATGAGGACGTAGGATGCGACGTCGGGAACGGCGGTCCAGTTGATCCGCAATCCACGAACTGGGACATTCGCGGCCTCGTCCGCCGGCGTAATGCCGGTAACGCCGGCCGGGAGCCGGTGGCTCAGCGTCGCCTCGCTGTTGTATCGCACCCCTCGCGCGGTGGTCCCGGCGAACCGATACACGCCCTCCGGGTAGGCTTTCTGGAGGCGCGGGACGTCGGTCGGCTCTGGGGACTCAAAGCGATATTGGCGCAGACCCATGGTGGACGTATCGGCCGACGTGGCCGACATCACGGTGCGCCCGTCCGGTGCCGTGACGGTCAAGCTGGTCAGCCCGTCGTTGCCGCCCTTGACCTCGAACACGACTTCCACGTCGCCGTCCGTGGCGTTCTGTTCGAAATGAACGGTGGCGATCGCGAACCGTGTCGCCTGCGCTTGCGGTGGAGCCCCGCTGCCGGAGCTGCACGCCGCGGCCGCCAACACACTGATGCCAACCATGAACCCGAGCGCTCGATGCATTTGCCCCCCCGGTGACCTGCGTTCGCCGTCTGGAACGTCGTGGTGCCCGCGACAAAATAGTCTGGCTCCGAGACCGAAGTCCACTGCAACCCGTCGGTCGTGAACGCTCCGGGGAAGGTCGCGGGGGTAGAATGTGAACGTGCCACGCTCCATCACATTCGCACTCGCAGGGTGCTCACGATGTCGAAGCGCCTAATGACGCTCGACCTTCGGACGCGGAAAGACTGGCGCCAGTGGCTTCTGAAGCACCACGCCTCGAGTTCTGGCGCGTGGCTCGTCCGCCACAAGCAGCCCACCGGCGTCCTTTCGATGCCGTACGAAGAACTCGTGCGCGAGGCGCTCTGTTTTGGATGGGTCGACAGTCTGGTCAAACGCCTGGACAACAATCGCTACGCCATCAAGGTCACGCCACGGAAGGCGACGAGCAAATGGTCGGACATCAACCGGAGACGCTGGAAGGAGCTTCAAACCGCCGGCCTGCTCGCAGCCGCGGGCCTCGCTGCGGCTCCAACGGCAAACCGCTACGCGGCGCATCCGCCGATCCCGGAGCTACCCGCCTACGTCGCGAAAGCAATCAAGACGAACGTCAAGGCTTGGGAATTTTTTCGGCAGCTCGCCCGCACGTACCGACGGGATTTCGTGGTGTGGATTCACATGGCGAAGCGACCCGAGACGCGAGAAAAGCGCATTCGTGAGTCGATCGCGCTGCTCGCGGGCGGCAGGAAGCTTGGCCTGAAGTGACGACTACGTTACGGATTCCACCAGTACGTCGCCTTGATCATGAAGATGTTCGTCGCGGGCGCCTGCCACATTTTCTCCATCGACTGCCCGAACTGGAACTCCCCTGTGTCGTCCCACGCCTGGCGCGCCTGCGTCCACACGAAGAACAGCGTGGAGCCCGGCATGTACTCCCACCGGAGCACTGCATTGCCGCGCAGGGACTTGAAACTGAAATCCGGATTGTACGGCGCCGTCGTCGGCTCGTACTCATTGCTACGCGGCGTCGCCAGGCGCCTAAAGTCGTCGTACTTCCCGGCGGAGATCAGCGGCTGGGCGTAGACTTGCAGCGACAGCGTCGGACTGTAGGTCCAATTCACCCGAACCCCGGCGGACAGCTCAGTCTGCTCCAGATGGCCAAAGACATAACTGGTCCCATAGGTCGCCGTGGCCGTTGAGTCGGGGACGGCATCGACGTACTGTCGTGGATAATGCCCACCCGACAAATTCGGCCCAACGCTGAGGGACAGGTTCGGGGCCGGCAGGAACTGCAGATTGACGTATGAATACCAGTCGTAATCGGCGCTCCCGCGGTAGTACGTCCCGCCTCCGCCGCTCACCGAGAACTGTTTGCGGCTGTCGCTGTTGAAGTCGAGACCGGCCTGATATCCCGGCGGGATGAGCGCCAACGGCCCGCCGCGGGTGAGGCGGTTGGAAACCGTCCACGGATTGTAGGCGAGGTTCCAGCTCATGCCCCAGTAATTGCGCAGCTGCACGTACCCGAACTGGAACAGGCCCGACCAGATGATGTTGCCATCCCAGTCGTAGTTGCGGAACACCGCGCCACCGGCCTCGGCATAGCGGAACAGCTTGCCGGGCTTGGTCCAGGTGCGACCGGCGCCGAAATGCATATTGACGTAGCCCGCGCGCGACAGGGCACCCAGGTCGTTCACCTCGAATCCCGGCGAGATGACGCCAAACGCGGAGTTGACGAAGATGTTGCCGCGCTGTTTGGCGAGCGTGAAACGAGCCGCGCCGCCGGTCAGCGAGGTCGCGAGCGTATCGACGGTGACATGCTGGTTATCGGGCTGCTGGAAATAGTGGGTCGAGTTGCGCTGCACATCGGTGATCTGTTTGGGCGTGCCGGCGATCCGCGATCCCGCCACCCACGCGGTCGCGACCCAGGTCTTGCTGGAATCGAGGAAAACCCAGCCGTCCGATCCGACCATGAGCGCACTGCTGTTGCGGAAGCCCGCGAGCGCCGGATCATCGAAGGCGCGGGCGGTGATCGTCGACATGAACCCGAGGCCTTGCCGTCCCTGATGAAACTCTTTCTGCGCGCGGTAGACGCCCCACCCCGCCAGCGGCTCGATCTCCTGGTCCCATCGGGTGCCCATGCTGTCGACGAACGTCGCATGTTCGCGCGCGGTCACCGCCGTCAGCCCGCCGACGTTCCAGCTCCCGGCCACTTTGCCCGTGAGCTTCACGGCGCCGAGGATGTGTGCCCCGCTCGGGAAGTCGACGTAGCCGTTCGCCGGTGCAGAGGCACCCAGTGAACGGCCAATGCGCCGGCTGTAGAAGAAATTCGGTCCCGACCAGTTGAAGCCCCAGAAATTCTTCTGGCCGCCATATCCAAAACTGAAGATCGACGAGCCGTCGACGAAGAAGGGCCGCTTTTCGTTGAAGATCGTCTCGACGTCGCTGAGATTGACCACCGCGGGATCGACTTCGACCTGGCCGAAGTCCGGGTTCACGGTCGCGTTCAGCGTCAAGTTCGAACCCAGGCCGATGCGGGCGTCCGCCCCAACCCCCGGGTCGAACTGCGAGCCGTCATTGAATGGGTCACGGGGTGAATGCGGCGCGAACGCCGCGCGTGTCGTCACGTAGGGCATCAGCTCGAGCCGCCGCGGCGGCTCGATGCGCTCAATGCCGACGAGATCGGGGAAGCGCGAAACGAAGCCGCTGCCGTTCTTCGGCGTGAACACGAGATAGGCGAACTCGTTCTTCCGCGCGATGTCCCGCCGGAAATTTATCCCCCAGACGTACGCACTCTGTCGGACAAAGCGAAGCTGGGAGTACGGGATCCGCATCTCCGCCGTCCAGCCCATTTCGTCGCGCGTGACTTTGGCTTCCCACACGCCGTCCCAGCTGTCGTCATCCCATTCGTCGTTGTACAACGTGCCGTCGTGCAGCGTGCCGGCGGCCGTCACGCCGAAGTAGAAGCCGCTGCGCTTGTCGTGATAGGGGTCGATGAACACCTGGAATCGGTCGGAGCTCGTGCTCTGATCGCGCCGGGCGAGGCGTGCGATGATCGAGTCGGGGTGGGCGTCGTGCAGCCGGGCGCCAACGTAGAGCGCCGCGTCATCATACGCGATGTACACCACCGTGCTCTCGCTGGCCGCGGCCCCTTCAACTGGGTCACGCTGCGTGAATCCGGTGATCCGCTCGGCGGTCCGCCACAGCGCTTCCTGCAGCTGGCCATCTATGGCTACAGCCTGCCCGCCATTCAAACGAACAGCACGAACCTGCTGGGGCGCGGGCAGCGGCGGCGGTGGTGAATCGATTGCAACAAGAGGCGGAGTATTTCCCGCCAGGACGAGTAACAGTGCGAGCGTCGTCGTCATATGCGTCCGGAGCTGAAGTTTGACGGTGGACCCCGGTCGCGAACGCTGACGGCGAGCGCGCGGCGGTTAACGATTGATATGACAGGACAAGTTGAAAAAAGGTTGCAAAAGAACGGTCAGGAACTAATGGCGGAGATACCGACTAGAGGGATTAACCCAAGATCAACCGGCCCAGGATTCCTCTTAGTAGGACGGACAAGCGGCGGGCCACTTGTTGGCTCACCGCCAGGACATCTTCGTGGGACAGGGCCTCGCTGGTGATTCCTGCCCCGGGGTTTGTAATAATGGAGAAGCCCAGGCAGCGCATGCCCCGCGAGCGCGCCACGAGCACCTCCGGCACGGTGGACATTCCGACCGCATCCGCCCCCAGTCGCTCGAGCATCCGAACCTCGGTAGGCGTCTCATAGGAGGGGCCGAGCAGGGCGGCGTACACACCCTCTTCGAGCGCGATCCCCTGGTCGCGGGCGACGGTTCGGGCGAGGTCGCGCAGGTCGCGGTCGTATGGATCGTGCATGATAGGGAAGCGCTGTTCGCCGGGCTGCGCCGGGCCGGCGAGTGGATTGCGCCACATGAGATTGATGTGATCGGCGATGAGCATCAGTGTCCCGCCCTGGAACGTGCGCCGCACGCCTCCCGCGGCGTTGGTCACGATCAGGATCTCGACGCCGAGCTCGCCAAACACGCGGGCGGGTAGCCCCGCCGTTGCGGCTGAATGGCCCTCATAAAGGTGAAAGCGTCCGGCCTGGACGATCACCGGGACCTTCTCGAGCGTCCCGGCAACCAGCTCGCCTTTGTGACCAGCGACTCCAGGCTCTGGAAAACCGGGAATCGCGCTGTACGTGATGCGGATCGGCTTTTCTACTTCATCAGCGAGGAATCCCAGGCCGGAGCCGAGGACGATCGCGACCCGCGGTTTGTGCTTCCCCAGATGCATTCGGACCGCAGCCGAAGCGTCACTCACATCCCCAGGCCCTAGGCCCCAGGCCCCAGGCCCCATTACAAAAGAATTCCCGCCAGCGTCGCCGAGAGGAAATTGGCCAGAGTCCCGGCGATCATCGCCCGGAAGCCCAGACGCGCCAGGTCGTGCTTGCGCTCCGGCGCGAGTGCGCCGATGCCGCCGATTTGAATCCCCACTGAGCTCAGGTTCGCAAAACCGCACAGCGCGAATGTGGCGATCGTGAACGAGACCGGATCGAGCGTGCCTTTCATCGGTCCGAGATGCGCGTAGGCGATGAACTCGTTGATAACCATGCGCTCGCCCAGCAATGCGCCGACAGCTCCGCTGTCGTGCCACGGCACACCCATCACCCATGCAATTGGACGGAAGATCCAGCCGAGCACGGTCTGGAGTGTCTCAGGGAACCACGGCACAAAACCATGGATCCAACCGAACAATCCGTTGACGAGCGCGATGAGTGCGATAAACGAAATCAGCATCGCGATCACGTTGAGCATGAGGTGCAAGCCTTCACTGGTTCCGCGCGCCGCGGCGTCGAGCACGTTTACATCGGTGCGCGGGATGTTGACCGTCACCGTGCCGCGCGTTTCGGGGACTTGCGTTTCAGGCTCCAGGACCTTGGCCATCATGATCGTCCCCGGCGCCGTCATGATCACCGCCGTGAGCAGGTGGCGCGCTTCGATGCCGAAGGCGATGTAGGCCGCCATGATCGATCCCGATACGTGCGCCATGCCCGCCGTCATCACCGTCATCAGCTCGGAGATCGTCATGCGTGGCAGGAACGGCCGAATCGTGAGCGGTGCCTCCGTCTGCCCCATGAAGATCGACGCCGCGACGTTGAGGCTCTCCGCGCCACTCGCGCCCATGATCTTGTTCATCGCCACCGCCAACGCCTTCACCACGACCTGCATGATGCCGAGGTAGTACATGATCGCGAACAGCGCGGAGACGAAGATGATCGCCGGCATGATTTGAAACGCGAACACGACGCCGATGCTCGATCTTTGCTTGCCGATTTCCCCGAACACGAACTCCGAGCCGGCGTAGGAGAAGTTCAGAATCGTCGTGACGGTGGCGCCGAGCCACCGGAATGCCTCCTGCCCAAAGGGGACGCGCAGCACGAAAATCGCAAAGAGAAGCTGCAGCCCGACGCCCCACGCCACGACGCGCCAGCTGATCGCACGGCGGTTGCGTGAGAAGGCGATCGCGATCCCCAAGATCACGACCAGTCCAAAAAAGCCGGTCAAACGCGATCCGATGGAGCGCGGGGTCGTTGGCTGTGGAGCGGCTGGCTCCTGGGCGAGCGGCGCGGTTGGAGCGGGTTGCGCTTTCGTCGTGTCCTGCGCTGGGCTCTGCGCTACCGCACCGGTGACGGTCTTCCATAACAGCTGCGGCACGGTAATAACGGTCAGGGTACACACGAACGTAATGGCAAACGCCCACGCAACGCGGCGCCAGGACATCAAGTAGTCCCCCCCTCGAGCTCACTCTGCACCCGTGCGACCAGCGCGACCTTTTCGTATTCCGGGAGAAAGGCGCTCTCGCACGCATTGAGGACCACGCGCGTCAGCTCGGCGGGACCGAGTCCCAATGCGGTGTGCGCGAGATAATACTCGTCGGTCAGCGTGATGCCGTCGGTCAGCGGGCCGTCGGTGTTCAGCGTGACCACGACGCCCTGCTCGAAATAGCGTCGAAAGGGATGTTCCGCCACCGCCGACACGACATGCGTGTGCAGGTTGCTCGTGAGACACATTTCAAGCGGGATACGGCGTTGAACGACCTCGTCGAGCAACACCGGGTCTTCAAGAAGGCGTGTTCCATGACCGACGCGTTGAGCGCCGCACTCGTAGAGCGCCTGATGGATCGAGTGTGGGCCATCGCCCTCACCAGCATGACAGGTGCAGGCCATGCCGTGCGACGCCGCATACTCGAACGCCGCGCGATGATCCCGGGCTGGATGGCCGCGCTCGGCTCCCGCGAGATCGAACGCGGTCACCCCGGCGCCGTGATACTCCGCGGCCACTCGCGCGAGCTCGAGCGATTCGGCCGGCGGCTTGGTGCGCATCGCGCAAACGATGAGGCCCACTTTCGTTCCCGTTTCCGCCGACGCCCGCCGAATCCCGGCGAGGGGCGCTTCAATGGCCTGCGCCAAGGTCAACGCGGGACGATGCAGCAGCGGCGAGTACCGCACTTCGACGTAGCGCACATTCTCCGCCGCCTTATCTAGCACGAACTCGTACGCCACGCGTTCGAGTGCAGGCGCCGTTTGGAGAACCGACAGCGTGATCATGTACTTCTCGAGGTACTCCTCGAGGCTCTGCGCGCCGCGCACGAGCATCGCCTTCGCCAGTCCATCCGGTGTGTCGGCTGGAAGGCGAATCCCCCCCCCCTGCTCGCGCGCCAGCTCGAGCATCGTCGCCGGTCGCAGCGCGCCATCGAGGTGCACGTGCAGCTCGGCCTTGGGCCAGCGGCGCAATGCCTCCTTGGTCAGCCGGGGGGGGGGCTTCCCTTCCCGTTTGGCGGAGACCACGACGCGGAACACCGCGCCCGCTTCGGCGATCGGATCGCCCGAATCGATCGGACGACCGGCGGCATCCGTCACATACGCGGCGGTGTCGAGCAGGCGCGCGAGGCCGTCATCCGCCTGCGCAACCGCGTCGCGCACTCGGGCGCCACGCGGGACATCGACCGCTTTGTCGTTGATGAAAACCCGCATCAGCGGCGGGTTCCGGGTTGATCGATGCGGTGGAATCGCGGCTCGGCCGGAGCCTCGACAGGGGACGGCAGCACACTCAGGTAGCGGATCAGCGCGTCGAGATCCACGACGTCGATGTCCTCTCGCGGGACGGCGTTCAGCATGGCAAACCCCGAGCCGCCGGTCGCCATGAAGTCGCTGACGACGAGGGTGTAGGTGCGATCCTTCTCGATGCTCCTGCCGTTGGCCAGCCGGGTCCGGACGATGCGCTTGCCCGACTCCTTGCGCGCGTCGTACCAGACCTCCACGCCCGCGATGTGGCAATCGGGCAGCCGGCCACCCCCTGTGACACAATGCTCCAGCGCGGCGAGCAGAGCCGCACTCGATGCGGTGAGCCGCTGCAGCCGATTCTGAAAGGGCTGCACCTGGTAGAGGTTGCCCCACGTGACGACACCCTCGCGCAAATCCGACCGGATGCCGCCGTTGTTCATGATCGCTACATCCGCACGCCCCGCGCTCCGCTGCGCGTCGGCGATCAGCCGGCCCAACCCGTACTCGTCGCCTTCACGTTTCAACGGAAACTTCAATCGCGCGACGGGGCGCTCCGTTGCCACCCGCACGGCCTCCTGCTGGCGTGCCAGTGTCGCCACGAGCGCAGGATCGGGGTGTACCTGGTCGGCGTACGGTGTGATCAGCTGCATCCGCACTTCTCGACTCCTGCCACCGACTCGAACGAAATCGGCGACACCGATCGCCCGACCGTTCGATTGCGCCTCGATGATCGGGATGCCGTTCACGACGGTATTGACACCCCAGTGCGTGTGGCCGGCGACAATCAGATCGACGGCGCCGGAGTCGAGCTGGCGCGCGACTTCGATGATCTCGCCGCGACAGGTCTCTTCACAGATTGCGCCGGCATGCGCCACGACGATGACGAAGTCGGCGGCCGCGCGCGCCTCCGGGAGATAACGCTTGATCGCCTGCGCGCCATCGCCGAACGCCAGGCCGCGTATGTTGCGAGCGGCCGTGCTGGTCGGCGTCGCGCTGGTCGTCAATCCCATCACCGCGATGCGCAGGCCGTACTTCGTGATCAGCGTCCACGGCGTCACCCAGTCGGGACGTGCGTTCGCTGCCGTGTTCGTGATGTTCGCAGAAACAAACGCGTACTTGGCCTCCCGCATCCGGGCGCGCAGCGTATCCACCGACCAGTCAAACTCGTGATTGCCGATGGCGGCGGCATCGAGGCCCAGTGTGTTCAAGGCATCGACCGTTGTGCGACCGTGCGTCAGGTTCGAGAGCGCGGTGCCCTGCATCTGATCCCCCGCGTCGAGACGCACCGTCGTACAGGCGCACGCGCGAGCCAGACTATCAAACCATGGTTTAAGCGCCGCCATACCCCCGACGGGCCGCCCCTCCGACCAATCCCAGGTCCGCGATTCCAGCTGGCCGTGCAGGTCCGAGAGCGCCAAAACCCGAAGGATTGTGCTGTCCGGAACACGCACGGTGATGGCCGCCGCAAACGCGGCCCGGGCCGCGGCGCGCGCCGGGTCCGGAATGACGGCCCAGCTGGACCGCAGATAGCTCGCGGCCTGCAGCGTCCGGGCCCGCCGGACCTCCTCGACCAGCAGCTCCCGAATGTCCTCACCGCCGTCGTATACGATCGGGGCCCGCGCCACCATCGTGTAGCCACCGCCACCTGACTGGCGATAGCTGTTCAGCGCCATCGTAAAAGTGTCGGTCGGCTGAACGATCTTTCCTTCATAAGCCAAGCCGCGAATGCGCTGACCGACCGGCCGCGAGAGGTCGATGTTGTAGACCACACCGCTCACCACATCGTAGTTGTAGCCCGGGACGCTGTCGTTGATGACTGGCTGATTCGGTTCGTAGGTACGGAAGTAGCGGGCGGAATGCTCGAGAAATTGGCGCAGCTGCTGGCCCGAGATCTTCACGGCGCGCAGCGTGTTTTCGTAGGGATAGATCCCCGAGAGATCGCGCTGGTGGACGGTGCCTTCGGGGAGGCCCCCCCCCTGGACCTCGAAGGCGGCGGTCGCCGACAGCTGCGCGCCGGCTTTGCGCCGCTGCACTTCATTGATGAAGTCGAGCAGTGGGGTGTCCTGTGCGCGCGCGTAGCGGGCGTCGAAGCCGGGCCCCGCGGTGCCCACCGGCGTCCCGGCCCACTGTCGCGCGGCCTGGTGTGCGGCGTCGACACGCCGGGTAAAACGCTGCTGCTCGGCCACGGCCGCCAGCGGTTGCAGGTCCGCGTGCACCTTGGTCACCCGCCATCTGTCTGTTCCCGGCTCCTTGCCCAACGAGACGTGCACGACCGCGAGGCTCTGCGCCCAATTCTTCGGCTGGACAAAATGCACGCCGTTGATCACGGTATCGCGAACCTCGCGATGCGTATGTCCGACGATGACGAGATCCGGCTTCGGCGTCGCGCTGGCGAGCGCCGCGGCTTCGTTTTCCGGACCAACGCCGGTCGTATCATAGGACGACTCACCGAACCCGCTGTGGATCAGCGCGATCTTCAGATCGGCGCCTTCACCTTCGAGCCGCGCGAGGGCTGGTCCCGCAGCGCCCGCGATGCGCCGAACGCGCGCCCGCCCCCCCACCCCCAGCTGCGTCCGATCCCACAGCATCACGCCCGGCGTGGTGAAGCCAGTGATTCCCACCTTCACCGGCCCGCGCGCCAAGATCACCGTTTGGGGAAAGAATGGCGCGCCGGTCGAGTCCTCGATGTTCGCCGAGACGTAGCGGTAGGTGGCCTGTTTGGCCGCGGTACGCAGGAAGTCGACGCCGAAGTCGAAGTCGTGGTTTCCTGGCGTCACGACGTCGTATTGCAGCACGTTCAGCGCGTCGACGATCGGATGCGGCTGCCGCTTGTCGTAACGGCCGAAATAGGCTGCAAAGGGGTTGCCCTGCAACAGATCGCCCGCATCGACGAGGATCAGGTTGGCGGGATAGCGCGCCCGTAGCGTTTCGAGCGCGGTCGCGACGCGGGACAGCCCGCCCGGCGCTGGCATGTCCTTGACGTAGTCCCACCCCAGGACCCTGCCGTGGATATCGGTCGTGGCGACAATGACGATGTGCGCGGTGTCGCGCTGGGCGGCTGGGGGTGCGGAAGCTGGCGGATTTTGGACGACGAAAAGGAGGGCCGAGAGCAGAATCATAGTGGGCTCAAAGTTGCCAAACCGCCGCACGGTGCGCCACTTTCCGCAGCATGCAACTGCTTATCGTGCGTCACGGCATTGCGGAAGATCGCGAAGCGTGGGCGCCGCGCGACGACGATACCCGCCCCCTGACCGCCGACGGCAAGAAGAAGATGAAGGAAGCAGCGAAGGGACTGCGTTCGCTGGTACCGAAACTCGACGTCCTGGCCAGCAGCCCACTGACTCGCGCGATGCAGACGGCGCTGATCCTGGCCAAGGTGTTCGACAAAGGCGAACCGCTGAAGGTGGATGCGCTAACACCCGGTCAACATCCGTCGGCATTGGCCGCGTGGCTGCGCAGCCAGGCGGCACGCAAGACGGTCGCCGTCGTGGGCCACGAGCCGTCGCTCGGCACTATCGTCAGCTGGCTCGCCGCGGGGGTGGAGCAGTCGTTCGTCGAGCTTGGCAAAGGCGGCGCCTGCCTGCTCGATCTTGGGGAGCGCATTGACGCGGGCGAGGCGATGATCGAATGGGTGCTGCGCCCGAGCCATTTGCGTGCATTGGGGTGATGCGCACCCTCCCCCCTGATCTCCTCGATCGTCCCGCCGTGGACGCCGCCATCGTGCTCGCGTCGCACTACCTCGACGACGCAGTGGCGGCCGCCGCGCGATTGAGCGATCGCGCCGACGCCGAGGCGCTCCACGACTTCCGCGTAGCCGTCCGCCGGTTGAGGGTGACGCTGCGCGCCTATCCCGGCTTGCACGAAGGCGTGCCCAGAAAACATCGCCGCCGCCTGCGCAAGCTGGCCCGCGCGACGAATACGATTCGCGACGCGGAGGCACAGCTCACGTGGTTTCGCGACCGCTCCGCGCGTTTCACCCCGTCGCAGCGCGCGGCGCTCGGCGCGCTCCGGGCACGTCTGCGCGCACGACGCCGCCGTGCGCAGGCGCACTGCCATGCGAAGCTCCAGCGCCGCTTCGCTAAGCTCGAGCCCAAGATCCGAAACGCGCTCACCTCACTGCAATCCAATGCCGGCCCGCACGAGCCTCCGTTTCGGACGATCGCCGCAGCGGCGTTGGTGAAGTACGTGATGGACCTGCGCAAACGCTTCGACGATCGCGGGGCCACCAGCGCCGCAGATCTGCATGCGACCCGCATCGCGGCCAAGCGCCTGCGCTATCTGCTCGAGCCCGTCGAGCGTGACATCGCGCGTGGAGCGCGGTTGATCGACCAGCTGAAACGGCTGCAGGATTTGCTCGGCGGGTTGACGGATGCTCACGAGCTGGGTGCCGAGCTGCGTAGGGCCGCCGAGCTGGACCAGCCGGTGGGCATAGCGGCCGCGACGAAGGTGCTGGAGGCCGACGTTACCGGCTTACTGACGGCCCTGCGTGCGGATTGGTCGACAGCGGGAGTCGAGCTCGAGCAGGAGGTTGGCGCAGCTATCCGCCAGCTGCAGCCAACGCGACCAGGCCCCACTCCGGAGCGGCGCCGGCCGGCACGCCGCCGGTCGCGCGTCCCCGCCTAGGTCGATCCGTCATCCGGCACTTTTCGCCCCGACGAGCCCTTGGCGCCGCGCCGGACGCGTTGCGTCGCGGTGGCCCGACGCGATTCGCCCTTCCCCTTCTTCCCGTTGCGCCGCGGTACGGGAACGAACAAACGGTGGGCTGCATGGCCGACGATCTGCGCGGAGCCGCGCGCCAGGCTGTGGAGCACGGTCTGTGATCGAATGGTCGCTTGCGCTTCCCCGGGCGTGACGCGGCGATAGGAGCCGTCGGGGTTCTGCAACCGCGCCTTGACGTTGTCGCCGAGAATTGTTGGCAGGATGCGGTCCACGATGCGCGCCTTCAGCTGCGCATCCTCGATGGGGAACATCACTTCGATGCGTCGCACGAAGTTGCGCGGCATCCAGTCCGCGCTCGCGAGAAAAACCTCGGGGTTGCCGGCATTGCTGAAGTAGAAGACCCGACTGTGCTCCAGAAAGCGGTCGACGATGCTCATCACACGGATCCGCTCGGAGACGCCTGGAAGCCCGGCGCGCAGGCAGCAGGTGCCGCGGATGATGAGGTCGATGTCCACGCCCGCCTGTGACGCGCGGTACAGTGCGTCGATCACGGCGACTTCGACCAGGGCGTTCATCTTGACGATGATGCGCGCGGGGCGCCCCGCTTCGGCATGCTTGCGTTCCCGATCGATGAGCGTGATCACCCGCTCGCGTAGCTCGACCGGCGCAACCACGAGCTTGCGCCAGCGCCGGGTCCGGGAATAGCCGGTGAGCAGGTTGAACATCTCGCTGACGTCTTCGCCAAATGCGGGATCGGCGGTGAACAGCCCGAGATCGGTGTAGATGCGCGCTGTGATGGGATTGTAGTTGCCGGTGGCGAGATGCACGTAGCGGTGCAGCCCTCCCCGCTCCCGTCGCACGACAAGCGCGGCTTTGCAGTGGGTCTTCAGCCCCACGATTCCGTATACGACGTGCACACCGGCCTGCTCGAGCGCGCGTGCCCAGACGATGTTGTTTTCCTCGTCGTAGCGCGCCTTCAGCTCAACCAATGCGGTCACTTGCTTGCCGTTTTGCGCGGCCCGGGCCAGCGCGGAAATGATGGGGCTCGCGCCACTGGTCCGGTACAACGTCTGCTTGATGGCGAGGACCTGCGGATCGTCGGCCGCTCGATCGATGAAATCGACGACCGCCCCGAACGACTCGTAGGGGTGATGGACGAGCACGTCCTGAGCGCGGATCACCTCAAACGGATTGTCGCCGCCGGCGAACGCCGGTGCCGGCCGGGGCATGAGCGCCTCGTCGCGCAGCGCTTTGAACCCGTCACCGCGATGCAGCGCCATCAGGGCCGTGACATCGACGGGCCCGTTCACCCGATAGACGTCGCTCTCCACCAGCTCGAGCGCGCCCATCAACATCAGGGCGAAGCGCGGATCTCCCGAGGCGAGAATTTCGAGACGCACCGCGTCGCCGAGAATACGCTGGCGCAGCGTCTCTTCAATCGTCTGCAGGAGATCTTCAGCCTCGTCCTCGTTGATGGCGAGATCGGTGTTCCGCGTAACTCGAAAGACCGTGTGCGCCAGCACCCGGAACCCGCCGAACAAGTCGCCGAGGTGGGCCGCAATGATTTCTTCGAGCAGCACAAACCGCAGCCGATCGGGCGGACCCGGGAGCGCCACCACGCGATCCAGCAGCGCCGGCACCTGGAGCACGGCGTACAGCTGCTGCCCGGACTCCGCGTTCTCCACCAGCAGCACGATGTTGAGGCTCTTGTTGTGCACGTGCGGGAAGGGGTGGCCCGGATCGATCGCCAGCGGTGTGAGGACGGGATAGATCTCGCGCGCGAATAGCTTGTCGAGATGCTCGCGCTCCGCGGCATCCAGCTGCTCAAACCCCACCCGCTCGATCCCCGCGGCCGCCAGTCCCGGCATGATCTCGCTGTCGAGCAACCGATGCTGCTCGGCCACGAGCGCGTGCACGCGCTGCGCGATCTGGGCTAGCTGCTGCGCCGGGTCGAGACCGTCCGCTCCGTAATCCTGCGGCTCGATTCCCGCATAGAGCTGCTGCTGCAGGCCGGCCACCCGGACCTCGAAAAACTCGTCGAGGTTCGCGCTGAAGATCGCCGCGAACTTGAGCCGTTCGAGCAGGGGGTTCGTCGGATCCGCCGCCTCTTCGAGCACGCGCGCGTTGAACTCGAGCCAGCTGAGCTCGCGGTTGAGGTAGTGATCGGGCGGGAAGGCCGGCTGGTAATTGGAGCCCATGATCAGCTCGCGAGCCGCAGGCGGGCCTTGCGGCGTGCCCGTTCCGCGCGCGCCCAGGTGAAGCGGGGCTCCAAACCGAACGCGCGCTGGAACAGGCCGGACTTGCGCTCGGCATCCCAGATCTCGACTCGTGGATCGGTCCGAGCGTGCAGCGTCATTTCCACAGCCCCCCGAGACGTCGCGCACGTCAGCGCGGTGATGCGCTGCGTGTGCGTGCGATCCAGGCCATCCGCCACGCGCAGCATGCCGGCGAGCGCGCGCACGAGCTTTCGGTCCGGGCGCTCGAGGCGCGCGAACATCGCGTGGCGCCTCGAGGGAAACGCCTTGCGATGATATCGCGCCACACACGCGATGAGCTCCAGCTCGCGCGGTGTGAACCCCTGCAGGTCGCCGTGCAGAATCAGATGGTAGGCATGCTTGTGATGCTTGGCGTGATTGATCACGTACCCGATGTCGTGCAGCAACGCGGCCGCTTCGAGCAACTCCCGGGCGCCAGCGGGCAGACCGTAGCGTTGCGCCAGACCGTCGAACAGCAGGGTCGCCAGGCGCGCCACCTGCTCGCAATGGCGCTCGTTGGAGCGGCACTGCCGGGCGAACGCCCGCGCCGAATCGAGGCGGTTGAGCGGATGCGCGGCCGCGCCGGCGTCTTTGGGGAAGCGATCGGCGATCATCGCCAAGAGGAGGCCGTCGCGCAGGCCGCCGCTGTTGACGAGGATTTGTTGCGTATCGAGCCGCTTCGCGAGCCGCGCCACGGTCGCCACCCCCGCGACGATGATGTCGGCGCGACGGGGGTTGAGCCCCGGAATCTCCCGGCGTTCGGCGAGCGGTGCGGCGCGCACCCGGTGCAGGAGGTGAACGACTTCCCCGCGGGACAACGCGTAGCCCTGGACCGGGCGCGCTGTCCCTTCGCGCTCGAGCTGCGCCATCTCCGCGAGATTCGTGAACGTGCCCCCGCTCCCGATCATGATTTCCGGGTGAAAGGGCGGCTTGCGGAGGTGCTCGTCAAGCACGCGATCGATGCCGCGGCGCAGCTTGCGCCACCGCTTGGGCGACAGTGCACCCGCCGTGTTGTAGCGCTCGGTGAGCCGCACGGCGCCGAGCGGCAGCGTGAAGACCTCGTCCACGACGGAGCCGGCGGTGAGGGTGACCTCGACACTGCCGCCGCCGATGTCCACGATCGCAACCGACCGTCCGGCGAGATCGAAATGCCGCCGGGCGCTGCGCAGCGCAAACTGCGCTTCCTCTTCACCCGAGATGATCTCGACGCGGAGGCCGCAGCGGCGCCGCACTTCCTGGCAGAACGCCCGGCCGTTCGACGCTTCCCGGACGGCGCTCGTCGCGACCGCGCGCAGCTCGGCGACCATGAAGCCGTCGGCGATGACTTTCATGCGGGCCAGCGCCGCCAGCGAGCGCTCCATCGGCTCGCTGGCCAGACGGCCCCGCGCGAACAGGCCGTGACCCAACCGAGTCATCTCGCGCTCTTCGTCGAGCACACGATAGCCGCCATCGGGCTCGACTTCGGCGACGATGAGGCGGATCGAATTGGTACCAATGTCGATCGCGGCAAGACGGCAGGGAGAAACGGGCATCAGGAAAGCTAGCCCCGCTTTGTCACAAAGCCGTTACATTCCCGTAACTGAGACGATTCCCGACGGCTCTCGGCAGACGGTACTTTGAGTGCCACGAGGCGCGTCCCTTGGCGCGTCGTGGTTCCGTGCCGCCTAAGGAGAGCCGTGTGAATCCGCGCCTGGTCGCCGACTTGCTGACGACCCTCAACGAGCCGATTCGTCTGCGTATTCTGAACAGTGTCTCCTGCGTGCCGCTCGCCGTTGCCGATCTCGCCGCGATTCTCGCGACCCCGGAAACCGTCATCGTCGAAGCAATCAAGGCGCTCCGGGATCTCGGCATCGTGCGCGCGTTCACGGTGGTGCCGTACGTGCTGTACGCGGTCGCGCCGCTCACCGCGCATCATGAGCGGTTGCTGCGCGCGGCACTCGACCGAGTCCGCAGCGACCCGGTGGCACAGCGCGACCGCACGGCGGCCCGGCAACGCTCGCGCGCCCGGCTGGACACCCGCACCCGCTCAGCGCATATGGATGCCACCTGACAGCGGTGCGGCACAGCCGCCCCGCATTCTCGTCGTCGACGACGAGCCCGACATCACGGCGCTCGTCGCGTATCACCTGGCAAGAGAAGGCTATCGAGTAACCACCGCGGGCACAGGCGCCGACGCGCTCCGCGCGGCGCGCGAGGAGCGCCCCGACCTGGTCGTGCTCGACTTGATGCTGCCCGGCCACTCGGGATACGATGTCCTGAGCGAGCTGCGCCGGCGGGAAGAGACGCGCGAGATCGGTGTGCTCCTGCTGACTGCGAGGAAGGAGGAGCCCGACCGCATCAAGGGCCTCTCGCTCGGCGCCGACGACTACCTCTCCAAACCGTTCTCGCCGAAGGAACTCGTGCTGCGCGTCGCCGCGATTCTGCGCCGGCTCGCGGCTCCGGCGGTCGCCGCCGGTAACCGCCTCACTGCGGGCCCCATTGTGCTGGACCGCGCCGCGCATCGCGTCAAGGTGCAGGATCAGGACGTCGACCTCACCGCGACGGAGTTCAAGCTGTTGGAACGGCTGATCGAGCGGCGCGACCGCGTGCAGACACGCACCCAGCTTCTAGAATCGGTGTGGCAGGCGCAACCCGACATCCAGACGCGCACGGTTGACATGCACGTGCAGCGGCTGCGCGCCAAGCTCGGGGACGCCGGCGATTGGATCGAGACCGTGCGCGCCGTCGGTTACCGGTTTCGCGATCCTACGCCGCCTCTCAAGACGACCGCTTCCCGCCGCCGACGCGCATGAGACTGGCTACGCGGTTGTTCGCGAGCATCGCCTTGCTCGTGGCCGCCGCAGTTCTCGGTTTCATCATCGCGGCCGATGCGGTGCTGCGCCGCCATCTCGAGACCGCGACCGCCACCGAGCTCGAGCGAGAAGCGCGCCTGGTTGCGATGCTGGCACCACCGGATTCGACGCGGTGGGCGGAGTACGCGGCGCTAACGGGTGAGCGGCTGGGGCGCCGCGTGACGCTGATCGATCCGGGAGGTCGCGTGCGCGGCGACACCGAGTTCGATCGTGTATCGCTGGCGACGTTGGAAAACCATGGCAATCGGCCCGAAGTTCGCGCGGCCCTCGACTCGAGCCGGGGCGTCGGCATCGATCAGCGGCTGAGTGCATCGACGAACGAGCGGCAGCTCTATGTCGCCGTGCGTGATGGACCGCCCGGGCTCGGCGTCGTGCGCGTTTCCACGTCGCTCGCGGGCGTCGACGACCAGGTGCATGCCCTGCAGCGCGCGGTCGCCGTCGTCGGGCTCATCCTGCTGATGGCGGCGGCGCTGGTGGCCTGGCTGCTCGCGCGCTTGTTGGCGCGTCCGATGCTGCGGATCGCAACCGCCGCGCGCGACATCGCGGCCGGTCGCGCTGTCGAGTTCCCCGATGTCCGCGTTCCCGAGCTCGCGTATCAGATCGACGCCCTGCGGGCCATGCACCACGAGCTGGAACGTCGGTTCGACGATCTCAGGCGCGAGCGGGAGGAATCGCAGACGCTGCTGGAGGCGCTCTCCGACGGCGTGCTCGCCGCAAACCAGCGCGGCGTCGTGGTCTCGGCGAATGGCGCCGCTCGCCGACTCTTGGGGTATGGGCCGACCGAGCCCCTCCCGCCGCTGGCCGAGCTCTTTCATGACCGGCCGCACCGCGCGCTCATGCGGGAAGTCATGGCCGGCGCGGTTGTCGAACGCCGCGAGTTCGATCTTGGCGGCAACACGGTGGTGATTTCCGCACGCCCCCTCGAAGGCGGCGGCACGCTGCTCGTCTTGCGGGACGTGACCGGTCTGCGACGCCTCGAAACAATCCGTCGCGACTTCGTCGCCAACGTTTCGCATGAGCTGAAGACGCCGCTGACCGCGATCGCGGGATACGCCGAGACGCTGGCCGCCGAACCGCCGGCGCAGTCCGATGCGGGCCGCTTCGCCCAAATCATTGTGGATCACGCCCGACGCATGCAGCGGCTGGTCGATGACCTGCTCGACCTCTCGCGCATCGAATCGGGCGGCTGGCGACCGGAGCCGGAGCCCGTCGCGATCGAGCCGGCCGCACGCGAGGCCTGGGACCCCTTCGTTGAGCGGGCCGCGGAGCAGCGCGTCGAGTTCGAGACGGCAGTGACGGATTCCGCCCACTCCGTCACGGTCGATCCCGAGGCCCTGCGCCAGATCTTCACCAACCTGTTCGACAACGCATTGCGTCACACCTCGCCGGGTGGCCGGGTGCGCGTCCTGGCTGCGCCGGCGGGTGATGACGTCATCGTGCGCGTCACCGACACGGGAACTGGAATCTCCGCCGAGCACCTGGCGCGCATTTTTGAGCGATTCTACCGGGTCGATCCCGGCCGGTCTCGCCAGGAGGGGGGAACCGGCCTTGGTCTCGCCATCGTGAAGCATCTCGTCGAAGCGCAAGGCGGGAGTGTGTCCGCCGAGAGTGAGCTGGGCCGCGGGACCACCATTCTGCTGACCTTTCCAGCCGTTACACAGTCGTAACCTTCGTGTCACGGGCCATTGACGGTGCTGCGGCACCCTTCGCTCGTGCGTATAGCACTCGTATCCGACACGTACACGCCGCAGGTGAACGGCGTCACGACTGTGGTCGCGCGGATCGTTCAGGTACTGCGCGCCGCCGGCGATGAAGTCTGCGTGATCGCGCCCCGCTATCCGGGACACGAGACCAGTGCAGATGGATGCTCGGACGAGTTGCGCATTCGGTCAGCGCCGTTCCCGCCGTATCCGGCGATTCGCCTCTCGATACCGCAGTTCCGCACGGTTGCGCGCTATCTCGACGGGTTTCAACCCGACATTGTCCATGTGGCGACGGAGGGACCGCTGGGACTCACCGGACGGCGTTACGCAATCAGCCGCCACGTGCCGCTCGTGACGTCCTATCACACGAATTTCCCGCAGTACGCGCGCCATTACCGCGCGGGGATCGTCGAGCCTCTCGTCTGGAAATGGCTGCGCTGGTTTCATCGACCCGCCGTTCTCACTCAGACGCCGGGCGAGGCGGTGCGCGATGAGCTCGAGCATCGCGGCATCGGGCACCCGGTGGTGTGGGGGCGCGGCGTCGATACCAAACATTTCCATCCCGGCCGCCGCAGCGCCGGCTGGCGTCGCTGGCTCGCGGGCGGGGACGACACCGCGATCGTCCTCCACGTCGGACGCCTGGCTCGCGAGAAAAACATCGACGTCCTGGCGGAATCCTGGCGCATCGCGCATGAGCGCCTGGGACAGCGGGCGACGTTCGTCCTGGCGGGGGAATGCCCCGAGACGCGTCGGCTGCTCGCCCGGCTGCCGTGGGTGCGCCAGCTCGGGTTCCTCGAACGCGGTAAGCTCGCGGACGTGTACGCTAGCGCCGACATCTGCGTGTTGCCGTCCAAGACCGAGACCTGCGGGCTGGTGGCCCTCGAGGCGATGGCGTCCGGACTGGCGGTCGTCGCGGCCGATGCGGGCGGGTTCCGCGAGAGCATCAACCATGGGCGGGACGGGGTGTTGGTGGCCCCGGACGATGCGACAGGATTCGCCGCCGAAATCGTTTCGCTGGTGATGGCGCCGCAGCGTCGAGCCGAGCTCCGTGCCACGGCGCGCCAGAACGCGATCGCGCGGGATGTGACCACTGAAAACCTGGACCTGCTGCTACACTACGCCGCGGCGCACGAGGGGCTCCCGGTCGGACTGGCTCCATGCGCCGCGTAGTTCTCGTGCTGGCAGACGGGTTGCGTCCCGATGCGATCGCGCCCACGGACATGCCGTCGCTCGACACGCTGGCGCGCCGTTACACGACCGCGCTGCGGGCGACCACCATTCGTCCGAGCCGGACCGTTGCGGCCCTCGCATCGCTGGCGACGGGCGTGGCACCCGCAACGCATGGGTTGATCGAACCCGGTCTCGGTTTCCTGAAACGCCTCCCGTTCTTGCGCCCGCTCGCGCGCGAGTTGTCGCGAGGCGGCGTATCCAGCCAAGTCGTGGCCAGCGAGCTGCTGCCTGCCGGGCGGGCGGTATTGTGGGCGCTGACGAAAGCCGCCGGTTTGAGCAGGTACCAGTCCGCCGGGCTTCGCGCCCGCGATGTCGCCCGCGCGGCGCTCTTCAGCGCGCTGGGACAGGACGACGGCCTGACATTTGTCTATCTCAACGACTGCGATCAAGCGGGTCACGCGCGTGGCTGGATGTCGCCGCAGTACCGCGCTGCGGCGGCGGAGCTCGATGCCGCGATTGGTGTCTTGGCTGATCTCACCGAGCATTCGCTGCTGATCGTCATGGCGGATCACGGCGGCGGAGGCGTGAGCTCGCACGATCACGCCGAACCCCACCCCACCAATGATCACATCCCACTCATACTCGCCGGACCCGACGTCACGCGCCGCCATCAACTGACGCGGCCGATTTCGCTGCTCGACATCCCGCCCACGCTGCTGTGGTGGTTCGGACTCGAGGTGCCGGTTGTGTATGAGGGGCGAATCCTCTCGCAGGCGTTCACCCGTTCGGTCCAGCCTGTGGAGTCGAGCGTTTGATGCGCTGGCTGACGCATCTGGGTGGGGCTCGCGTCACGATCGGGACAGGCCTCGGGTTGATCGCGGTCGGGGACCGGGAAGTCGGGCTTGCGGTTCTCGTCGCCCTCACCCTCTCGCACATCGCGGTGCAGATAATCAAGCGCGCCGTCGCACGTCCCCGTCCCTGCGACGCGAATGGACGGCCGCTCGCGCTGGTGGATCTGCCTGATCCCTTCTCGTTCCCATCTGGCCACGCGGCCGCGGCTACCGCGGTCGCCGGCGCGGTCTCGCTGGCGCATCCGCTCGCAGCGCCGCTGCTGATTCCAGTGGCCGCGTTGATCGCGTATTCCCGAGTCGCGTTGCGTGTCCATCATGTCGGGGACGTGGTGGCCGGCGTGGCACTCGGCATCGCCGGCGTCGCAGCGTCGAGCGTGCTCCTCTAAGAGACTTTCGCGTCACTAAGAAACCGTCGCGCGAAAGTTTTTCGTGAAGCAACTGTTACCGACGCTCGCCGTTCATGTGACGCGATCGTGACACATCCTGGCGAGAATCCGTGCAGTCCTCAACCGTGCAGGGGCACATGGTCGCCGTCGTCCGCAACATTTTGTCAGTTGGTCTTGCCGTACTCGTACTCGTACTTCCTCTCGACGCTCAAGAGCCCGGCCGCGGCCGCATCGTCGGGCGTGTGATCGACGCGGCATCCGGCGACCCGATCCCCGGCGCCCAGGTGACCGTGGAGGGAACAGCCATCGCATCAATTGCGGATTGGACGGGCCGGTTCACGCTGCTCGACGTCCCCGCTGGGGCTCGCGTCGTGACCGCGCGCATGATCGGATATCAGCACAAGAGCGTGCGTGACGTGTTCGTGCAGGATCGAGCGGCGCAGGAGCTGAACATCACGCTGGCCGCCGCCGCCGTGGAAGTGGAGGCCATCGAGGTGACCGCAGAGATGGAAAGCAGCTCAGCGGCTCGCGCCCTCGAAGAGCAACGCACATCGAATCAGATCATCAACGCGGTCAGCGGTGAGCAGATCCGCAAGACTCCGGACTCGGACGCCGGCCAGGCGGTCCAGCGGGTCAGCGGCGTGAGTGTCCAGGACGGGCGGTACGTCTTCGTCCGCGGCCTCGGCGAACGCTACACGCAGACCGCGCTCAACGGCGCGCGCATTCCGAGTCCCGAACCGGAGCGCAAGGTTGTACCGCTCGATCTGTTCCCGTCGGGGCTACTCGATCAAATCGTGACGGCCAAGACCTTCACGCCGGATCAGCCCGGCGATTTCAGCGGCGCGCAGGTAGATCTGCGGACCCGTGATTTCCTGGTCAATCGGATGATCAACGTGACGATGTCGGGCGGTATGAACGACGCCGTCACGGGCACCATTCTGCCGTTCGCCCCCACGGAGGGAAGCGAGTGGCTCGGCTTTGCGGGGGCCGGGCGTGAATTGCCCGCGATGCTCGCGAGTGATCCCGAGCTCCAAAGTTTCGATCAGTCCGAGCTCAACGCGGCGATCAACTCGTTTCGAAATGTCTGGAGCAGCCGGATGACCCGCGGCGGCGGCAAAGGATCGTTCGGCGTGTCTATAGGCGGAAGCGATCCCGTGTTCGGCCGCCTCTTCGATTACGTCGGGTCGCTCAGCTACGCGAACGAAACCGAAGCGCGCGTCGATGAACGCCAGGCACTCGCCAACTCCACAACGCCCGGTGACGTCATCAACGCGTACCATGGGGCGACCGGTCGCAGGAGCGTTCTCTGGGGCGGTCTGCTGAACGTATCCACGTCCCTGGGAAGCACGGGACGACTCCGCCTGGAGAACACCTACACGCGCGGCGGCGACAACGAAGCAATCCGGATGGCCGGCTTCAACAACGAGTTCGATCAAAACCTCGACATCACGCGACTGGCGTTCACCGAACGCACCGTCCGCTCGCACCAGCTCCGCGGAGAGCATCTCATCGCCGGACGCAACGGTCTCGAATGGTCCGCCAGCGCGTCGAGTGTACGGCGCTACGAACCGGATCGCTCGGACCTCGTCTATCAGACGACGATCGATTCGGTGACGGGGGCCTCCAATCCCTTCGCCTGGTACGGATCACCCCGGTCCGCCAACCGGACGTTCAACGATTTGGACGAGCACGGCTACGAAGCGTCCATGAATTTCCGTCGATTGTTTGGCGGTGCGGGCGACGGTCGTTCCGTCAAGCTTGGAGGCCTGTACCGCACCACGGTGCGTGATGCCTACACGTATGCGTACGACATCGTCAACATCCCCGGCCTCAACGACACGGAACGTCGGCAAACGGCCGAAGCGATTTTCCAGGGCACGTATGCGGATCAGGGCAAGTTCCTTCTCGATCCCGACGTCGTGCTGGGCTCGTACACGGCGGATGATGAACTGATCGCGGGGTTTGCGCAGCTCCAGTTGTCGTTGGGCGGTCGCTGGAGGATCATCGGCGGGGCGCGCGTGGAGCGCGATCGCCTCGTGGTGCGGAGCAACACCCTCAACGCCGACACTACGTCAGTGCTCGACAACACGGACGTATTGCCCGCGTTGAGTGTCACGTATTCCGCGACGCAGCGGCACAACCTGCGGTTCTCCTTGAGCCAGACCGTGACGCGCCCGGAATACCGGGAGATCTCGCCCGTCACTTCGTTGGAGCCGCTGGGTGGACAGTCGCAGAGCGGCAACCCGAGCTTGCGCCGCGGACTAATCCGGAATGCCGACGTACGCTGGGAATGGTATCCGACGCCCGGCCAGGTCATCTCCGCCGGTGTGTTCGCGAAGCGCTTTATCGATCCCATCGAGCGCATCCTGATTTCGAGTGCCCAGAGTAACGCGGGTATCATCAGCTGGGTCAACGCCGAGCGCGCGAATAATTACGGGCTGGAGCTGGAGCTTCGGAGCAACCTCGGCGGGCTCGGCCGGCCGCTCCACCCGTTTGCCTTGATGTTGAACACCACACTCATGCGCAGCGAAATCGTGCCTGGGTCGGACAGCTTGTCCAGTCTGACCTCCGCCAAGCGCGCCATGGTGGGACAGGCGAATTACGTGGTGAATGCGGGGCTCACCTACAGCAGCAACCGTCTGACAACCAACGTCCTCTACAACGTCGTAGGACCCAGGATCCGCGAGGCGGCAATCGCGCCGCTCCCCGACGTCATCGAGCATGCCCGTCACGTGATCGACGTCTCGCTGCAAACCCCGGTTGGGCCGCGGTCGACGCTCAAGCTCGACGCAAAAAACCTGCTCGATTCGCCTTACAGGCTGAGCCAGGGACCCAATGAGCGGCACTACTTCAGAACCGGGCGCGTGTATGCGCTCGGGATCAGCTGGGCGCCGTGAGTGGCGCCCTCCACAGTTCACACCTGCAAGGAGTCGTAATGAAGTTCGCGCGAACGTGTCTTGGAATCTCAGTGGCGGCGCTGGTCACAGCCGCGGGATGCAGCAACGACAGCAACGGTCCGGCACCACTTCCCGCGCCGACCGGAGTGACCGTCACGGCGCAGTCTCCCACGCTCGCACGCGTCAGCTGGGCGGCAGTCACCGGTGCCACGAGCTACCTGGTGCAGCGGGCTACGTCGCCATCGACGACCTACACGACGCTCGCGGGCAACGTGACGGCGACGCAATACGATGACGTGAGCGTCGCCCCCAGCACAGTCTACCAGTATCGCGTCGCAGCGATGGCTGGCTCGGACACGAGCGCGTTCTCGACGGTCGTGAACTTCTCGGTTGGCATGGTCACTTTGTCGGCTGATATCGCGGCCAATCGCACGTTGTACAAGGACACTCTGTACGTCCTGTCCGGCTTCGTCAAAGTTCTCACCGGCGCCACACTCACGATCCAGCCGGGCACCAAAATCGTGGGCGATACAACGGTCGGCGGAAGCTCGCTGTGGATTTTGCGCGGGGCAAAGATCATCGCCAACGGCACCGCCGCGGAACCGATCGTCTTCACTTCGCAACGCAGCGCCCCCAATCGCAAGCCGGGTGACTGGGGCGGGATCATCGTCATCGGCAACGGGATCATCAATCGCACCGGGACTGTCCTCACGGAAGGCCCGACCGCCGAAGCCGAAAACTACGGCGGGGGTACCGACAACGCCGATTCGAGCGGCGTGATCCGGTACGTGCGGATCGAATTCGCCGGCTTCGACATCACCGGGAACGGATCGGAGCTCAACGGTCTCTCGATGTATGCCGTTGGATCGAAAACGGTGCTCGAGTACGTGGAAGTGCTCGCCGGCCTGGATGACTCATTCGAGTGGTGGGGCGGCGCGGTCGACGGCCGCTATCTCGTCTCCTACGAATCAGGTGATGATCACTACGACTGGGCGGAGGGATATCAGGGTCGGGTGCAATTCGCGATCGGCCTGCAGGCAACCCGGCTGACCCCGCGACCGGGAACCGGCTCCGCGTCCACCGATCCTCAGGGCTTCGAGGGCGACGGCTGCAACGGCACCGGCTGCAGTAATGCGGCGAATATCCACCGCAGCGAGCCCTACTCGGACCCAACCTTTGTCAACGTCACCCTGGTCGGCTCGGGGGCCGTCGAGACCCAGGCGTCGGGCGGGATCGGCGCCGTCATCCGCCGGGGCACCAAGGGCCTGTTCCACAACGCGATCGTCGCCCGCTGGAAAGGCACGGGTATCACCGTTCGCGATAGCGTGACCGGCAATCTCCTCACTGCCGACTCGCTTAATCTGACCGATATCGTATTCGCCGAAAACACACGCGGGAACTACGACACCACGTCGAACTTCGCCCAGAGCACGAAGTTCGCGGCCGACGCTCACCGGAACGCCGCCACCGCAGCGAGCATCATCACGAACCTGACGCCGTCGAGCCTGGACTGGAAGCCGACGGGGATCGCGGCTACAGGCTGCGGTACGATCACCATTCCTGCGTCGCGTGCGGCAAGTTTCTTCGGCGGCACGATGGCGAACACCGTGTACTGTGGGGCAGTCGATCCAGCCGGAACACCATGGTATCAGGGGTGGACCAGCTACGCCGCAAACTGACGCGGCTCGCGTCGCCGGCGGCAAACTGTAGCGACATCCGGCGGCGGTTGCACGGCCGACGTCCGGGTGCCAGGTAGCGGAGGCTCGTACGGCTCCGCTACCTGTTTTTGTTACAGACCCGTGACACGCACTACTCAGTGCGGTGATGTGCAGGAACGACTTTTGGGACGTACAAGATGTCAAAACCACACCCAAGGTCTTGAGGAGTTCACCGTGCACGCAAGACTGCTGCTTCTCGCGCTCGCCTTCCCGGCGCTCGCCCAGGCGCAGGCCCCGACCATTCAGGTCCAGGGGCGCATTCAGGTCCAGTACCGCTACTCATCCGGAGACTCGTCGGGCAACTACAACGACGCGTTGGTCAGCAACGTCTTCGAGGTGCGCCGGCTGCGCATTCAGAGCAATGTGCGCTTCGGCGACAACATCAACCTGGTCATCCAGCCGAGCTTCGAGATGGGCGCGCTGCGGATGCGCGATGCCTACCTGCGCGTCGGACTGAGCCCCAGGTTCGGCGTCACGATGGGACAGGAAAAGTCCCCCTTCCAGCGCTACGAGCTGAACAGCTCGAACAACCTGCTCTCGATTGAACGCGGTGTCCGGATTCTGCGCCTCTCGAACAGCGAAGGGTTGAATGACGTGCTGGTGCAGAACGGCTACGGCTCCCACGACCTGGGCGTGTTTGCGGACTACGCGAGCGCGGAGAATAAGATCACGCTCAAAGCCGGTGTTCAGAGCGGCTCGCGGGAAAGCGTAACCGACGTAAACAACGCCAAGAGCTTCTACGCACGCGGCACCGCGACCGTGATGACGAATACCGACAACCAACCGATGCTGCAGGTCGGCGCCTCGTTCGGGAGCCGCGATCGAGCCATCTGCCAGACTCCGGCGACGGGCGCAACGTGCACCACCTATTATGCGGATTCATCCAAGCGGACGACCGCCTTTGGCCTGGACGCCGAGTGGGGCGGCTTCCGGCCGGGACTCCACGTCATCGCCGATTTCGCGAGTGGCAAGACCGTTCCGTTTGCCAATCGGGTCGCCACCGGCCGCAACACCGCCAATCTGCGCACGACGGCCGATTCGGCACTGCGGACCTTCATGGGCCTCAGCCTGATCGGCGCGTACCGGCTGAACACCCGCGGCCCTGATACGCGGGTCATCAAGATCCTCGAGCCCGCGCTCCGGGTAGACTACGTGGACCCCAATACCGACGCCGGCAACAACGAGGGTATCCTGATTACGCCCGTGCTCAACATCTACTTCGCCAATACCACCGTCTTACGCGCTGGATACGATTTCTACAGCTACAAGGACGCCACGGGCACGAGCCGCTCGGCTTCAGAGCTCAAGTTCTCATGGCAAGCGAATTTCTAAGGAGGATGACCGTGTTTCGCAGATCACTGTTCACACTCGGCATAATCGGAACGCTGGCTTCCCCCGCATTGTCCGGCCTGTTGCAGGCACAGGTCCGGCTCAATGGCGCGGGAGCCACGTTTCCGAACATCATCTATCAGACGTGGATCCTGACGTACAACCAGAAGTTCGACAACGTCGAGATCAACTATCAGTCGATCGGCTCCGGCGGCGGCATTCGCCAGTTCTCGGACAAGACCGTGGACTTCGGCGGCACCGACGCGCCGATGACCGACTCGGCGATCACCGCGATCGGCGGCAACGTCCTGCACATCCCGACGGTCCTCGGCGCCGTGGTGCCGACGTACAATCTGCCCGGCGTCAGCCAGCAGATCCGCTTCACGGCGGATGTGTTGACCGACATCTTCCTCGGCAAGATCACGAACTGGAGCGATGGGCGCATCGCCGGCATCAACCCGGGCGTGACGCTGCCAAAGCAGGACATCATCGTCGTGCACCGCTCGGACGGTTCCGGGACGACCTTTGTATGGACCGACTACCTCTCGAAGGTCAGCCCGGAATGGCTCCAGAAAGTCGGACGCGGGACGTCGGTCAACTGGCCGGTGGGTCTCGGTGGCCGCGGCAACGAAGGTGTGACGGCAACCGTGCGGCAGACGCCGGGTGGGATCGGTTACGTCGAGCTGGGATATGCCCTCATCAATAAGATGGCGTTCGGGCTGGTGCGGAATAAGAGCGGCAACTGGATCATTCCCAGCCTTGAGTCGGTCACCGCGGCGGCACAGGGAGCCATGGATCTAATGGGGCCGAGCACCGATTTCCGTGTCTCGATCACCGATTCGCCGGGCGCCCAAGCCTATCCGATCGCCAGTTTCACTTGGGTGCTGCTCCGCAAAGAGTACCCGGATCACGCGAAAGGTCGGGAGTTGGTGAAGTTCGTCTGGTGGAGCTTGACCGACGGTCAGGCGAAGGCGCCAGGTCTTGGGTACGCGCCGCTTCCAAAAGAGATGCGTCCCTGGATCGAAGCGCGGCTCCGGTCAGTGACAGCCGGTGGCCGGCCCGCATGGCAGGGGCCTGCGGCAACAGGAACGGCTCAGTAGGCCCAGGCCCCAGGCCCTAGGTCCCAAGCCCCTTCTTCGGAGTGACATGTCCGTTACACGGCCGTTACGGTCCGCGGTCGTGTGACGGATACGTTTTCCGGCGCGATGACCACTCTCCCGTTGGAGCCCGTTCCTCCACCGCAGGAACAGACCACACCGAGCGCCGAACCGAGGTGGCGGGCACTGCGGAGCATCGATCGCAGTGATCGGATTTACCAGCGGCTCCTGACGGGCATCGCCCTGGCGCTCCCGGCGCTCATTCTCGTCATCCTGGGAGTGCTGTTTGTCAGCGCGCTGCCGGCGATCGGGCGCTACGGCCCCGCCTTTATCTGGACGTCGACGTGGGATCCGGTCGCGGAGATCTACGGCGCTGCGCCGATGATTTTTGGGACGCTTGCGTCGTCATTCCTCGCGCTGTTGATCGCGGTCCCGCTGGCCCTCGGGGTGGCGATCTTCCTGACCGAGTTCGCGCCGCGCTGGCTGCGACAGCCGGTCGCTTTTCTCGTGGAGCTACTCGCCGCGATCCCCAGTGTCGTGTACGGCCTGTGGGGAATCTTCGTGCTCATCCCTTTCCTCCGCAGCGTGATTGTCCCGCCGCTCAAGGCCGTCTTCGGTTGGACGCCGTTCTTCCAGGGCGTGTTCTACGGCAATTCGATGATCGCGGGCGGCATCATTCTCGCGATCATGATCGTGCCGTACATCGCGGCGGTGTCGCGCGAGGTACTGCTGGCCGTTCCGGTGAGCCAGCGCGAGGCGGCGCTGGCCATGGGCGCCACGCGGTGGGAGGCGGTGCGCTCGGCCGTGCTCCCGTATGGCCGCGCCGGACTCATCGGCGCCATCATCCTCGGCCTGGGCCGGGCCCTCGGCGAGACGATGGCCGTCACCATGGTGATCGGCAATCGACACGACATCTCGGTCTCGCTGCTGCAGCCCGGCTATACGATGGCCGCGGCGATTGCCAATGAGTTCAGCGAAGCCACCACGAACATGTACCTCTCGGCGTTGTTCGAAGTGGGGCTCATCCTGTTCGTCCTTACGGTCATGGTGAACGCGGTCGCTCGGATTCTCATCTGGCGCGTGGCGCGAGGCACGGCGGTGGGCAGCCGGGCGCTATGAACCGCGCCTTCCGCCGCCACCTGACGAGCCGTCTGATGACGGCGCTGGTGGTCGTGCTCTCCGCAATCGCCGTTCTGGCTCTGGTGCTCATCCTCGGCGACCTGATCGTCAAGGGGGCGTCGTCGATCGACTGGGCCTTTTTCACCAAGAGTCCCGTTCCGGCGGGTGAGTCGGGCGGTGGTGTCGCCAATGCGATTGTGGGGACGGGGATCATCGTGGGGGTCGCGGCGCTGATCGGTGTCCCGGTCGGGGTAGGGGCCGGAATCTATCTCGCGGAGTACGGGTCGGGCCGGCTGGGGTTTACGATCCGCTTCATCGCCGACGTGCTCAACGGCACGCCATCGATCGTCATCGGCATCATCGCCTGGACCTTCCTCGTCAAGCCGACGGGGCGGTTCTCGGCGCTCGCTGGCAGCGTCGCGCTTGCCGTGCTGATGATTCCGATGCTGGCGCGCACCACGGAAGAAATGGTGCGTCTCGTGCCGCATTCGCTGCGCGAAGCCGCGCTCGCCCTCGGCTATCCCCGCTGGCGCACATCGCTCAAAGTCGTGGCGCGCACCGCGTTGAGTGGCATCGTCACCGGGTGCCTCGTCGGCATCGCACGGATCGCCGGCGAAACCGCGCCCCTCCTGTTCACCGCGCTCGGCAATCTGAACTTCTCGCTCAGTGTCACGCATCCGATGCAGACGCTGTCGCTGCAGATTTACGTTTATGCCACCGGTCCCTTCGATGAATGGCACCGCCTGGCGTGGGCCTCCGCAGTCGTGCTGATGGGACTCGTGCTGCTCATCTCGCTCGTGGCGCGCTGGGTGACGCGCCAACGTTATGGTAGCGTCCGCTAACACGCGGCTGCGGCTGGAGACGGTGAATCTCACCGCGCTGTTCGGGCAAAGCTCGGCGGTGCGTGCCGTGTCGCTGTTGTTCCCGGCGCACACGGTCACCGCGATCATCGGTCCGTCAGGCTGCGGCAAGAGTACCTTGCTCCGCTGCCTGAACCGGATGCACGAGCTGAACCCCGACGCTTCGGTCACCGGGCAGGTGCTGCTCGACGAGGTCGACATTTACGCCAAGGATGTGAATCCGGTCGAGCTGCGGCGCCGGATCGGCATGGTATTCCAGCGGCCGACTCCCTTCCCCACGATGTCCATTTACGAAAACGTCGCGGCGGGACTTCGCGTCAACGGCAAACAGCCGCGCGCCGAGACCGACAGCGCGGTTGAGCGGGCGCTGCAGCAGGCCGCGCTGTGGGATGAAGTGAAGGACCGGTTGCACACCAGCGCGGTGGCGCTGTCGGGCGGCCAGCAGCAGCGGCTTTGCATCGCGCGCGCGGTGGCACCCCAGCCCGAGATCCTGCTGCTGGACGAGCCGACGGCGTCGCTGGACCCGGCCGGCACGCAGCGGATCGAGGAGCTGTGTCACGCGTTGAAGCGATTGTACACCATCGTGATCGTGACGCACAACATGCAGCAGGCAGCCCGCGTTTCGGACTATACCGCGTTCATGTACCTCGGCAACCTGATTGAAGTAGGGCGCACTGAGGAGATCTTCACGAAGCCGAAGGTGGAGCAGACGGAGGCGTATATCACGGGAAGGTTCGGATGAAAACGAATGCGTTGGACCGTTTGACCGTTGGACCGTTGGACGGAAAGGCGTTGCAGGGTCAGACCGTCCAACCGTCCAACCGTCCAACGTCGGTTTTGGAGGCAGCATCGTACAACTTTTGGTACGGAACCAACCACGTCCTCCACGACGTCAGCTGCACCATCCCGCGCAGGGCGATCACCGCGCTGATCGGGCCGTCCGGTTGCGGGAAGACAACGTTCCTGCGATCGGTCAACCGCCTGCACGACCTGACGCCCGGGGCGCGCCATACGGGCGACATCACGCTCGACGGCTCGTCGATCTTCGCTCCAAAAGTGGACATAGTCGCCCTGCGACGGCGCGTCGGCATGGTGTTCCAGCGTCCAAATCCGTTCCCTAAAGCTGTCTACGACAACGTCGCGTACGGTCCGCGCCTCAATGCATTGTATCCCCCGCGCGAGCTGCCCGATCGCGTGGAACAGGCGCTGCGGCGCGCGGCACTGTGGGATGAAGTGAAGGACCGGCTGCGCGAGCCGGGGACGGCTCTGTCGGGCGGACAGCAGCAGCGGCTGTGTATTGCGCGGGCGCTCGCCAATGAGCCTGACGTCCTGCTCATGGACGAGCCCTGTTCGGCGCTTGACCCAATCGCGACGCAGCGCATCGAAGAGCTGTTGGTGGACCTGAAGCAGTCTTATTCGATTGTTATTGTCACGCACAACATGCAGCAGGCAGCTCGCGTGTCCGATCACACGGGATTCTTTTATCTCGGCCGTCTGGTAGAGTTCGGAACGACACAACAGGTGTTTACGCGGCCCGGCGACGAACGGACAGAGGCCTACATTACCGGAAGGTTTGGTTAGCTATGAATGCACAACCCGTAACTCACCGCCATTTCCACGACGAGCTCGCTGAGCTCAAGGTCGCGCTGCTGAACATGTCCGGCGAGGCGCAGGCCGCGCTCGCGGCTGCCGTGGAAGCAGTCCTCCAGCGAGACGGCGCCAAGGCAAGTCAGGTGATTGCGGGGGACAAGGAGATCGATCAACTGGAGGTCGAGGTCGAGGAGAAAGTCATCCGGCTGCTCGCGACGCAGCAACCGATGGCCCGGGACCTGCGCTTTCTCACCGCCGCGATGAAAATCGCCAACGACCTGGAGCGCGTGGGCGATCACGGGGTGAACATCGCGCAGTCAGCCGAGCGCCTCCTCGCCAGCCGGCCGATCGTCCCGGAGCCGGAGTTGCTCGAGATGGCGCGACAGGCGCGAACCATGCTGGCCGACGCCCTCGACGCCTTCGTGCGCGGCGACGCCCAGGCGGGTCGGGCGATCTGCCGGCGCGACGACAGCGTGGACGCACTGCACCAATCGATGTTCCGGATCCTGCTCACACACATGATGGAGGACCCGCACATCATCGGCACGGCGATGGAGCTGTTTCTCGTGAGCCGGAATCTGGAGCGCGTCGCCGATCTCGCGACGAATATCGCCGAAGACGTCGTGTTCCTAGTAGAGGGGAAATCCATCAAACATCACGCCGAGGGATAAGGCGCTATCCGGTACCCGGTGTCCGGATAGCGGATACCGCCCCTAGTCCGTCCGATACCGATAATAGCTCGCCGGTGGCGTCGGCCGCCGCCGCAGCACTTCCTCTGACGCGAACAACCGCACGAGCGCGAGTCCGACAACGAAGCCGCCCACGTGCGCGAAGAACGCCACCCCACCCTTCTCGATGTCGCCCAGGCTGCCGAGTCCACTCAGGATCTGCAACAACGCCCAATACCCGAGCATCACGTAAGCAGGCAGGGTGACGGTGGTGATGTAGATCGGCAGGATGATCAGTGTGTGTACGCGCACTCGTGGATAGAGCAGGATGTAGGCGCCGAGGACGCCGCTGATCGCCCCCGATGCGCCCACCATGGGAATGATTGAATCGGAGCTGATGAAGGTCTGCGCGGCGGCTGCGGCGACACCGCAGAGCAGGTAGAAAACGAGAAACTTTCCGTGTCCCATGGCGTCTTCGATATTGTTTCCGAACACCCACAAAAACACCATGTTGCCGATGAGGTGGAACCACCCCCCGTGCATGAACATGGACGTGAGGATGGTCCAGTACTGCGGGACCGCGTCTACGACACACCGCGTCCCGGGGGCGAGCTCGATGCCACTCCCCGGCCTGGCCCGCTGCAGGATCTCGCCGGGGATCAGACCGAGGTTACAGACCGACCGCGCGAGGGGCACCTCCGCACCGGCACCCTGCACAAGAATGAAAGCGAGGACGTTGGCGAGGATGAGGGCGACGGTAATAACGGCGGGTCGTTCGGTGGGATTCTCGTCCTTGTACGGAAACATGGGATTCAGGAGTCTGGAGTCGGGAATAAGGGGGGGGAAGCCCCCAGTATCCTGACTCCAGACTCCTGACTCCTGCCTTTCTGGCAGCGAAACCAGGCACGATGCTTGCCCTTCGCGACCGCCGGCATCGGGTCCGCATCAAATCCCTATCAGGAGCTCAAGAATGGCTGAGAAGATCATCGGCATTGACCTCGGGACGACCAACTCCGTCGTGGCGGTTATGGAGGGTGGCGACCCCGTGGTCATTCCCAACGCCGAAGGCGGTCGCACAACCCCGTCAGTCGTGGCGTTCACCAAGGACGGCGAACGGCTGGTGGGGCAGGTGGCGAAACGGCAGGCGGTGACCAATCCGCAGAACACGGTCTTCTCCATCAAACGGTTTATGGGACGGCGCTATGAAGAGGTCTCCGAGGAGATCAAGCGCGTTCCCTACAAGGTGCTTCGCGGACAGAACGGGCTCGCCGCCGTGGAAATCACCGGCAAGCAGTACACGCCCCCCGAGATTTCCGCGATGATCCTTCAGAAGATGCGCCAGACCGCCGAGGACTACCTCGGCCATAAGGTCGAGAAGGCGGTCGTTACCGTCCCGGCATACTTCAACGATTCCCAGCGGCAGGCGACCAAAGACGCCGGCAAGATCGCGGGACTCGACGTCGTGCGCATCATCAACGAGCCGACCGCGTCTGCCCTGGCCTACGGACTCGATAAGAAGAAGGAAGAGAAAGTCGCCGTCTACGACCTGGGCGGCGGGACCTACGACATCTCCATCCTCGAGCTCGCCGAGGGCGTCTTCGAGGTCAAGAGCACGAACGGCGACACGCACCTGGGTGGTGACGATTTCGATGGACGCGTGATCGAATGGCTGGTGGCGGAATTCAAGCGCGAGCAGGGGATCGATCTGTCGAAGGACCCGATGGCGCTCCAGCGGCTCAAGGAGGCCGCAGAGAAAGCCAAGATGGAGCTGTCGACCGTGATGCAGACCGAGATCAACCTGCCCTTCATCACGGCCGACCAGTCCGGACCCAAGCACCTGAACCTCACGCTGACGCGTGCCAAACTCGAGCAGCTCGTGGACGACCTGGTCAAGCGCACCATCCCACCGATGCAACAGGCACTCACGGACGCCGGGCTCAAGCCGGGCGACATCGATGAAGTGATCCTGGTGGGTGGCCAGACGCGCATGCCGAAGGTCCAGGAGGTCGTGAAGAGCTTCTTCGGGAAGGAGCCCCACAAGGGCGTCAATCCCGACGAAGTGGTGGCGATCGGCGCCGCGATCCAGGGTGGCGTGCTCGCCGGCGAGGTAAAGGACGTTCTGCTGCTCGACGTGACGCCGCTGTCGCTGGGCATCGAAACGCTCGGCGGCGTGACGACCGTCCTCATCCCGCGCAACACCACCATCCCGACCAAGAAGTCGGAAGTGTTCTCGACTGCCGAGGACAACCAGACGACGGTCGAGATCCACGTGCTGCAGGGTGAACGGCAGATGGCGCAGGACAATCGGACCATCGGCAAGTTCCAGCTGACCGGTATCCCACCCGCCCCCCGTGGCGTGCCGCAGGTCGAAGTGACGTTCGACATCGACGCGAATGGTATCTTGCATGTATCCGCCAAGGACAAGGCGACGGGAAAGGAGCAGAAGATCCGGATCGAAGCGTCCTCTGGTCTTGCAGACAAGGACATCGACAAGATGGTGAAGGATGCCGAGGCGCACGCGGCCGAGGATAAGAAGCGGCGTGACGTGATCGAACAGCGTAACCGGCTCGACAACATGGTGTACCAGGTGACTAAGGAGTCGAAGGACTGGGTTGATAAGCTCGAGGCCGGTTTGAAATCACGGCTCGACGCGGCCATCCAATCCGCGCAGTCGGCACTCCGGAGCGGCAATGCGGACGAGATCAGCAAGGCCCTCGAAGAGTTGCAGCAGGCCTATTCCGCCGCCGGCGCGTCGCTGTATGCGGCGCGGGGCGCTGGGGGGGGCACAGGCTCCGAAGCAGGCGCTGGAGGCGCAGCTGGCGCGTCAGGAGCTGGTGAAGGTGCGGCTGGTGGCGCCGCTGACGGTGGCAAAGAGAAGGTCGTTGATGCTGATTACGAGATTGTGGATGACGACAAATCGAAGAAGTCCTAACCGGGGCGGGAGGCGCTGATGTCGGTGAAGACTCGGGACTGGCTCAAGTTCGGGGCGTTGGTGGCGATGGCGTTTGCGCTGGGCCTGGCATTCGCCTCGGCATTCAGGCTCCCGTCACGTGGGGAGGCGGCGGTTCGGACCGTCCTGCTGCAGGATAACAGGCGACCGGCGCCGCAGGCGAAGACAGCGGTCGATCTCGGCGACGCGTTCGCGTCGGTGGCCGAGCATGTCAAGCCTGCAGTGGTGTTCATCCGCTCGGAGCGCCGCGAACGCGTGTCGAGTCGGCGCCTGCCGCCCGGATTCGAGGATTTCTTCCAGAACCCGCGTCGCCCCCAGGTCGAGCAAGGATCGGGATCCGGTTTCATCGTTTCCCAGGACGGCTACATCCTCACCAACAACCACGTGGTACAGGGCGCCGATCGCGTCACGGTCCGGCTGTACGACAACCGCGAGTTCAGCGCGAAGACGATCGGCACCGACCCCAGCACCGACATCGCGGTCATCAAGATTCAGACGACCGGTCTCCCCACTGCGCGCCTCGGCGATGCCGATTCGACCCGGATCGGCAGCTGGGTACTGGCGATTGGAAATCCGCTGGGCGAGGCGTTCGCCTTCACGGTGACCGCGGGAATCGTCAGCGCCAAGGGACGGCTCCTCAGCGGGCTCAACCAGAGCCGCTATGCAATTCAGGATTTCATTCAAACAGACGCGGCGATCAATCCGGGCAACTCGGGCGGACCGCTGGTCAACGTGCGTGGCGAGGTCATCGGCATCAATTCGGCCATCGCCAGTGAGACCGGGTTCTATGCCGGGTACGGGTTTGCAATCCCGGTTAACCTCGCCCGCACCGTAATGACGCAGCTGATCGCCACCGGCCACGTCGAGCGCGCGGTGATCGGCGTGTCGATTCGTCCAATCACGCCGGAAGACGCCGAAGATGCGAAGTTGTCGGAAATTCGCGGCGTGGTCGTCAACGACTTCACGGGCGACGACTCCCCGGCGAAGCGCGCTGGAATTCTGTCGGGTGACGTGATCGTTTCCGTGGATGGTCAGCAGATCGAATCGGTCTCGCAGTTGCAGCAGCGCGTCGGCTTCAAGAAACCGGGCGAGACTGTGCAGGTCACCGTGGTCCGCAGGGGGGGCGTGCGCAAGACCATCCCCGTTCGTTTGGTTGCCGCGCCCTCGGCTGAAACGGCGCAGGCCACGGACGCGGACGATGCCGCAGCGCGGCCTGACTCCGGGCCGATGGAGGAGGCGCTCGGAATCTCGGTGCAACCGCTCTCACAGGAGAACGCGCGCGATCCGGGGCTGCGGGCGGTGATGCGCTCGGGCGGCGGGTTGATCGTCACGCAGGTATCGCCGGACGGTCCATCCTACCAGCACCTCGTGGACGACAGCCAGGGCAATCCTGACATCATCCTTCAGGTGAATGGGCAGCCAACGCGGACACGCGCGGACCTGCGGCAGGCGTTGTCGAAGGTCAAGGCGGGCGAAATCGTGACGCTGACGGTGCTCTCGAGCACGCAGGACGGCTGGGGGCAACGGATCGTGCGCCTGCGCGCACGGTGATGTGAATGTAGGGACCCTGATGTGATTGTAGGGGGCGATGATGTTGACGTAGGGGCGCAGCATGCTGCGCCCCTACATTTTTCTGGCTGTGCCCCTACGTCGTCTGGCGGCGTTCCGTGAGCATCAACACTGCTATCGCCGCCAGCCACGTTACGAAGAGCCCCTGCCCCACGAACAGCAGCACAGAAAACTCGTTGAAGACCAGCGCGACGGCACCGTTCACGAACGCCACCACCCATGCGCCCCACACCAGCCACCGCGGCCACACCGCCCCGTTGCGAATCGCCCAGCCAAACATGTAGGCCACGAGGCCCAGCATGAACGTCGCGAGACGCTCGGCGGCGAGTCCCACGGGGTGCAGCATGTCGTAGAGGAAGACGGCATGCGTGGCGGTCAAGCCGGCGTCTGAAGCGGTGTACGCGCGGGCGAGATGCCACCCTGCCCCCACCATGAACAGAATGTTGAGCGACCACACCGAGAAGGTGAACGCACCCATGCGAATGGCCGCTCGCGCGGGAGAGGCGCCGGGCGTGTCGTTGTGACGGAGCGCCACGCCGATCAACCCAGCGTACATGAACACGAGGCCGAACAGCAAAGACCAGTGAATCACGCGCCATCCCCGCGTGCGCGCGATCATGCCGAGCTGCTCGGCACCGTCGCCCGAGAGGATCGGATGCACGAGACCGGCGACGCCAAATAGAAGCACGCCGACCAGCAGACAGAGGCCATAGAAAATCGGACGGCGCGTGACCACGAAGTCTCCTACTGTTCGGATGCGGGGGGGCGGGCCTAACGATATATTGACCCGCCATGGACCTCAATCGGATCCTGCGCGAAGGGTTCATTGCGGGCTGCATCGGGGCGGCAGTCGTCGCCGCCTGGTTCCTGATCGTCGATACAATCAATGGCCAGGCGCTCTTCACGCCAGCGATGCTGGGAAGCGCGGTCTTCTGGGGCGCGCACGATCCATCAGCGGTGGTCATCGAGCCCGCGCGCATCTTTGGCTACACGATGATTCACGTCAGCGCGTTCGTCGTGGTGGGGTGCATCGCCGCGGCGCTCGCGGCCGAAGTCGAATACGCGCCCTCGACCCTGTTTCTCGTCGTCGTGGGGTTCTGCTTCTTCGAGGTGGGCTTCTACATTCTCGTGGCGCTCCTCGCCAAGCCCCTGCTCGGCTACCTCGTCTGGTGGAACGTGGCGATCGGGAACGGTCTCGCCGCTCTGGCGATGGGCTACTATCTCTGGCGGGAGCATCCGAGGATTGGGGAGGAGCTGCGGCGACATCCGCTGGGAGAGACAGAGGACGGTGAATAGGGCCTAGGGCCTGGGGCGGGCTAAGGGGCTGGGGCCTAGGGAGCACCGACTCCCGATGCCTGGTCACAAAGCCCCAAGCCCAGCCCCAGGCCCCAGCCCCTAGGCCCCAGGCCCGTATACATCCAGAGGCACCACCCTATCCGCATCACCGCGAGCGTCCCAGCTCGACCATCTGAACCAGATCACAGTCATCACGATCCACAGCATGAGCCCACCCAACACCCACATCAGCAGACCGCCGATCTGTTGGTCGTCGAGTGGCGACAGCCCGCCTACGCGCGGCGCCGCGGCATAGAAGGGATAAAGAACGCGATCCGACAAAGCGATCAGCGCGCCGGTGATCGACATCGGAATCCCCAGCAAGAACAGATAGAGCATCTGCAGGAGATGCGGGAGGCGCGGCAGCTCCGGCACCGGTGAAAGCACCGGCCACCACATGATGACGGCCGTTGTGAGAAAGACGAGGTGTTGGACGATGTGAAGGTTGTGGTCGCGAAGTGCGGCTTCGTAGAACGCCGGGACGTGCCATAACACGATGGGCGCGGTGAACAGGATCGCGGCGACCAGCGGCCTGGTGACGATCCGGGCCAGTGCCATCACCCAGCGCGGCCGCAGCAACGGCCGGACGACCGGGGCCGGCGTCCCGTACAAGAGGAGCGGCGGGAACACCAGCGTCAGCAGCAGGTGCTGCGCCATATGCGCGCTGAACAGGTAGGTATCGGAGAGGTTGTGCAACGGCCCATTCAGCGCGAGAAACAAAACAACCAGCGCTCCGACGAAGCTTGCGACGTGCCGCAGTGGGGCCCTGTGACCACCTAGATAGACGTAGAGCCCGCCCAGGAGGACGAGCCCGGCGGCTACGCTGAAGTGAACATTCCAGCGATTCCACGCCGGAATTTCCAATATCCAATGATCAATGATCACTGATCATTGATCGTTGATCACTGGACATTGATCATTGGACATTCTTTAGCCGCTTCGCAGCCGCACCGAGCCGTAGTAGATGAAGAGCAGGCTCACCACAACCGCCAACCCCAGGAGCAGCGGCCCCCCAAACAGGAACGTGAAGAACCTGTTGTCGAACTTGAGATGCATGTAGAACATCACGACGAGCGCAAACTTCACCGCGGAGAGGACGAGCAGGATGGGCACCAGCGCGCTCTGAAAGGCGGGCACGTAAAAGACGCCGACTTCGATCAGCGTGAGCATCACGAGAATCGCCGCAACACGGAGATATGTACCGGTTGTCGCGTGTGCCTGTTCAGCCATCAATCCTCCCGTTGTCCACTCACCAGCTCCAATCGTCGAATCTCAATCCCCTAGGCCCTCCCAGGCCCCTACGCCCTCCCAAGCCCTAGGCCCCAGGCCCCAGGCCCCGTCGTCACTGAATCAGATAAACCACCGTGAAGATGACAATCCACACGACGTCGACAAAATGCCAATACAGTCCGGTGATCTCGACCGTCATCGCGTTCGCGGGTCCGAGCCTCCCGCGTAGCGCCTGCACCCACAGCGTGAGCAGCCAGATCACGCCGACGGTGACGTGCGCGCCGTGGGTACCTGTCAGCACGTAGAAGGTCGATCCGAACAGGTTCGTCGTGAGTCCCAGGCCTTCATGATAGAAATGGTTGAACTCCCACACCTGTCCGCCCAGAAAGATCAGGCCCAAAAATGCTGTCACAAACAACCACAATTTGGCCTGCCTCATGTCGCCGCGCTGCACCGCCGCGAGCGCGAGCACCATGGCGAGGCTCGACATCAACAGGTCGAACGTGCTGAACGACGTGAACGGAATGTTCAGGATCTCGTGCGGATACGGTCCAACGAGGCTTCGTCCCTTGTACACGAGATACGTGGAGATCAACGAGCCGAAGAGCAGACACTCGGAGCCGATGAAGGCCCAGAACGCCATCTTGCGGTTGTCGAGCCCCATGAAGGTGGCGTGCCCGTGCGCAGCGGCAGCGGCGTGGGTGCCCGTGTCGTATCGCATTTACACCTCGAAGGGCTCGTAGGCCCAGCGATAGATGCCGACGATGAGGATGAGCACGCCCACGAATACGACCGGGAGGAAACGTCCCAGCGCGCCAATCGCCATAATTGGAAGCCCTGCAGCCGTGATCATCGGCCACCACGAGCCACCGGGCACGTGAATCGGCGCCGGTGGCCGTTCCGGCAGCGGCTCCATGGGACCGTGCCGCTCCGTCTGCCAGAGGGGAAGTCGGCTCGAAATCGTGGGAATGACGGTGAAGTTGTAGACCGGCGGCGGCGACGGCATCGCCCATTCCAGCGTCGCACCGTTCCATGGATTGGCCGGCGCGGTCACGGGCTGCCGACCCGTCGAGAGCATGTTCCACAGGAACACGAGCGTCGCGATACCGATCAGGAAGGCCCCGATCGTCGAGACGAGATTGAAGCCGGCAACTCCCAGCTCGGGCGAGTAGGTATAGATGCGGCGCGGCATGCCCAGCAGTCCGGAGAGATGCATCGGGAAGAACGCCAGATTCATCCCGATCATCGTCAACCAGAAGTGCACTTTCCCCAGCCGCTCCGAAAGCAGCCGGCCGGTCATCTTGGGCCACCAATAGTACATCCCGGCGAACAGGCCCAGGATGGTGCCGCCGAACAGCACATAGTGGATGTGGGCGACAACGTAATACGTATCGGTCTGCTGCAGGTCGGTGGGCGCGGACGCGTGCGTGACGCCGGACAGTCCACCGATGATGAACATCGCGATGAAGCCCACCGCAAACAGCAACGACGTCGTAAACCGGATCTGCCCGCCCCACAGCGTTCCAATCCAGTTGAAGATCTTTACGCCGGTGGGAATCGCGATCAGCATCGTCGTTCCCGCGAACACCGAGTCGGCAATGGGCCCGAGGCCCGAGGCGAACATGTGGTGCGCCCATACGCCCCATCCCAGGAACGCGATGACCACACCCGAGTAGACGACGACGGTGTAGCCGAACAGCGGCTTGCGCGAGAACGTCGGCAAGACCTCCGAGACGATCCCCATCGCCGGCAGAATCAGGATGTAGACCTCGGGATGACCGAACATCCAAAACAGGTGCTGCCACAGCACCGGGTCGCCGCCCCCCGCAGGCAGGAAGAAATGCGTCCCGAACAGACGGTCGAACATGAGCAGGACCAGCGCGACCGTGATGACCGGGAACGCGGTGATCACGAGGAACTGCGTGATCAGCGTCATCCAGGCGAACGGCGGCAGGCGCAGCATCCGCATGCCCGGCGCCCGCATGTTCAAAATGGTGACCACGAAGTTGAAGCCCGCCGCCAGGGATGCGATGCCTAGGATCTGCAGGCCGAGCAGCCAGAAGTCGACGTTGGGTCCCGGCGAGAACTGGCGAGCAGTCAGATTCGCGTAGCCGAACCAGCCCGCATCGGGGGCGACGGACAGGCGGCCGCCGCCGAACAGCGGCCCCGCGATGAAGCTCGCATTGAGAAACAGGCCGCCGAGCAGAAACACCCAATAGCTGAAGGCATTGAGACGCGGAAACGCGACGTCGCGCGCGCCGATCTGGAGAGGAATGATGAAATTGAAGAACGCGGCCGACAGAGGCATGAGCGCCAAGAACACCATGGTCGTGCCGTGCATCGTAAACAGCTGATTGAACGTCTCGGCACTCACGCCGATACCTGCCGGGCTGGCGAGCTGGGCGCGGATAATGAGCACCTCCAGGCCGCCGACCAGGAAAAACGCGAACGCCGTCCAGAAGTACAGCAGCCCGATGCGCTTGTGATCGGTCGTCGTCAGCCAACTCTTCATTTCAGGCTCTGGAGATAGGCAACGACGGCGTCGAGATCAGCGCCTTGCAGGTTCTGCGGCGGCATCAACGCGCCCGGTTTCAGCTCGGGGGCGTTCACGATCCAGCGCCGCAGCCACTCGGGTGTATTGGGGAACAGCGCGCCGGCCAGTGTCGCGCGGCCGCCGACATGGTTCAAGTCCGGGCCGACCTTCGCGGTCGAAATCCCCGTGATGGTGTGACAGCCGATGCACGCGCTGCGGCGGAAGATCTGCTGCCCGCGCGCCTCGGCGGAGCCCTCAGCAGGCGCCGCCGGCGCGGCGCGCTGGCGATCCACCCAGCCCTGAAACAGCGAATCCGACTCCACAACCACGCGCAGCCGCATGTTGGCATGGGAGGCCCCGCAGAATTCCGCGCATTGGCCCAAATAGTCGCCGGTGGAGTCGGGACGGAAGGCGATCCGCGTCGTGCGGCCCTGGATGAGATCGCGCTTGCCGGCCAGCCGCGGGATCCAGAAGCTGTGAATCACGTCTGCCGACGTCATCTCGACCGCGATGTGGGTTCCGACCGGAATGTGCAGCTCATTCGACGTGCTAATGCCGAGTGTCGGGTAGCGGTACTCCCACCACCATTGATGCCCGATCACCTCGACGCGCAGTGCCCCTTCCGGAGCGCGGCCGGCCGTACTGAAAATGGTGCGCATCGTCGGCACGGCGATGAAGACCAGGATGAGCGCCGGCGCCAGTGTCCAGCCGATCTCGAGCGCGGTGTGGCCGTGAACCGGTTTGGGCTCGGGGCGACCGGGCCGCGCGCGGAAACGCGCGATCGCCACCAACAGCAGTGTCTCCACGACGAGGAACACACCGACCGCCCACGCGAAGATGTTCTTGAAGAGTCCGTCGAGCTCGCGAGAGAAGTCCGCTTCTGCGTGGAGCACCGACTGTGGGAACGGTCCGCCGCCGCAAGCGGTCAGCAGAAGTAGGACTGCCACGAGTACCAGCGGCACGGCGTCAAACTAGAGGAGGCCCCGCAGTGCGTCAACGCAGACGTTATCTTTCGCGGCCATGACTGAGTTATCCGATCGATTGCAGACAACGCTGGGTGACGCCTACCGCATCGAAAAAGAGTTGGGCGGTGGCGGCATGAGCCGCGTGTTCGTCGCCGAGGAAACGCGTCTCGCGCGCCGCGTCGTCGTCAAGGTGCTTCCGCCCGACCTCGCGCTCGAAATGCGCGTGGATCGTTTCAATCGGGAGATTCAGCTCTCCGCATCGCTTCAGCATCCGCACATCGTTCCGCTCCTCGCCGCGGGCGGCGCCGGCGAAATCCTCTACTACACGATGCCGTTCGTGGAGGGAGAGCCGCTGCGCGCGCGCCTCTCGCGTGAAGGCGAGCTGCCGGTGCGCGATGCCGTGCGGATCCTCAAGGATGTCGCCGACGCGCTCGCCTACGCGCATGCGCGTGGCGTGGTGCATCGCGACATCAAGCCCGATAACGTGCTGCTCACCGGACAGCACGCCGTCGTCGCCGATTTCGGCGTCGCCAAGGCCGTCAGCCAGGCCAAGACGGAAAGCGGACTCACGTCCGTGGGTGTCGCGTTGGGAACGCCGGCGTACATGGCGCCCGAGCAAGCCGCGGGTGATCCCAACATCGACCATCGCGCCGACATCTACGCGTTCGGGGCGATGGCGTACGAGATGGTCACCGGACGATCCCCGTTCGCGGGGCTTTCGCCACATCAGATGCTGGCCGCGCACGTCACCGAGCCGGTCGTGCCCGTGACGGATCATCGCCCCGCACTGCCGCCCGCGCTGGCGGGCCTCATCATGGCGTGTCTCGCGAAGAACCCCGCTGACCGCCCGCAGCGCGCCGCGGAGGTGCTCGCCACGCTCGAAGAGATGGGGACGCCGAGCGGTTCGGTCGCCGTAACGTCGCCAGGCGCGACGGTACGACACGTGCTGCGGAGACCGCGCAACCGCGTCCTTGCGCTGGTAGCGGTTATCGGCCTTCTGCTCATCGGCGGGTGGGTGACGTTGCGACCCCGGACTGCCGCGGTGCTCGACGATAACCGCGTTGCGATCGCACCGTTCGACGTGCTGGTTGCCGATCTCGGTCTGTGGCGCGAAGGCCTGGTGGACGTGCTGTCGCGCAGCCTCGACGGCGCGGGTCCCCTGCGGACCGTTTCCCCGACGCTCGTGGTGCGCCGCTGGAGCGACAGCCACGCCGAGGCACAGTCCGCGCAGACACTCGGCCGTGAGACAGGCGCCCGGACGGTGGTGTTCGGAACGCTGATGTCAGCGGGCGCGGACTCGATCCGTCTGCAGGCAACCGTGCTGGATGTCCCCGGCCCGAACGTTCTCGCCGAGTTCGAGCTACGGGAGCAGGCGGATCGGATGGATCGCGTCGCCGATTCCCTGACCGTTCGCGTGCTGCGCGAATTGGGCCGCACGCGCGCGATCGGCGTGGTACGCAGCGCGCCGCTGGGCTCGCGCTCGCTGCCGGCGCTGAAGGCATTTCTCCAGGGCGAGCAGTTCCTGCGCCGCTCGGACTGGGATTCCTCGCTTGTCTATCACGAGCGGGCGATCGCGCTCGACAGCGGATTCACGCTGGCCTGGAGCCATGCGGGGCTCGCGGCGGGATGGCAACACCGCGCCGACGATTCCGTGTCGCGATCGTACAAACTCCGCGCCGGGAGGCTCAACCACGGCCTGGCGCCGCGCGAAAGCTTGATTGTCCAGGCCGAGTCACTGGCCGCGGTGGTGTATGCCGGTCCGGCGCAGCTGGGCGGCAAGTGGTGGTCGTACGGGCGCCGCCTGATCGGCACGCTCGATGAGGCGGTGCGGCGTTATCCCAACGACCCCGAGTTGTGGTACATGCTGGGCGACGCGCGATTCCATGCGGGCGCGATGAACGGTCTCCAGCCGCAAGAGGCGCTCGACGCATTCGATCGCGCCATCGCGCTCGACTCCGCCTTCACGCCATCGTACGTCCACGCCATCCCGTTGGGCTTGGAGCTCGGCGACACGGCCGCCGCGCGCCGCTACGGGTCCGCCTTCCTGGGCGCCGGCGCGATGGGGCTGTATGCCAAGGGTACCGCAACGATTCTCCATCTGCTGAATCCCGCGACCCGGGAAGGGGCGGTGAGATTCCTCGCCGACACCGCCGATGCTCATCTGTATCAGGTCGTCTGGTTCGCGCTCACGCGCTGGCTCGATTCATCGGAGACGCTGGTGACCATCCTCCGCGAGCGCGTCGCGGCCGAGCCACCGTCGGATGGGAAGTCGAACCGGGCCGTCTTCGCACTGCCCGCGGCGCTGGGCGGCCGCGGCTACATCAAAGAGGCAATGCAGCTTACAACGTTACCAGCATTGATCTCCCAGTTCGCGCTGCTCGGGGCGATTTCGCCCGACAGCGCGGCCAAGCTGGCACGGAGCTGGATTGGGCGCCGGGACGAAGCCCCGATCTTCATACCTCCCCTCCTTGCGGCCGCGCGCGACACCGCCGGCCTCACCCAGGCCCTGCGACGGATTGAAATGATCCGCCAGCAGCCGTTGCCGCCTCAAGCGCCGCCGATCGCGCGGGAAATGATCGGGTACCTAGCCGCCGCGAACCGCGCGTATCTGGCGCTGGCGCGCGGTGACAGCGCCGAAGCCTTGCGGCTGTTCGACGCGCGTCCGGATTCGGCGTGCTTCGGCGCATGCTGGATCGACGAGCTCGTCCATTCCCAGCTGCTCGCGGCACGTGGCCGGGACGCGGACGCAGCGGCGCGGCTCGAGCGACCGCCGACCGGATTCGTCCCCGGTGTCTTTCCGGTGGAGGTAATGCGCGCGCTCGAGCGCGGTCGCGTCAACGAGCGGCTACGCAACCGGGAACGCGCGATCGACGGCTATGCGATGGTGGTGCGCGCGTGGCGCAACGCGGATCCCGAGCTCCAGCCTTACGTCACGGAAGCGCGCCAAGCGCTCGCGCGCCTGAACGCCGAAGGGCAAAAGCGCACCAGCTAGGGCATCCCGCTGATCGACGACTTCGCGTCGCTGCCCTGCGCCGTGAGCACCGCCGTCGAGCCGTCCTTCCAAATCAGCTTCACGATTCCCGATTGCGCTCCCGCCGTAATCCAGAAGTCCGCCGACGTCCGCGCATCACGCAGGTGCATCGCGCGAAACTTGCCCGCCGGCACGCTCAGATCATCCCATGCGACGAGCTGCATGGACCGGCACTCGCGCGCAATTTGGGCCACGTTGATCCCGTTGAACATTTGGACGGTTTCGGGCGGCACCGTCATGGGCGGCATGTTGCCCATTTTCATAATTGCCCTGCGTATCCCCGCCGAAACGCTGCCGGGCCCACCAGCCAGTAGCTGGACAGTCATCTTGGCGGCAGGACGCGCCGGATCGTCGAGCGACACCTCGAACCAGTAGTACGGGACGCGATCCTGCAGCTCCGTTCCGACCACGGCGACGCGCGTTTTGCTGCCGGTCATCTGGCCGCCTCTCCAGTCGTGGCTCATCCAGGTTCCCAGCGTGAAGGCTCGGCTTTCCAGATCGCGGCAGGTATTCAGCTGATCGGGGACTTGTCCCCAGATCACCAGAGCAGCCAAGGGTTGGACAAGGCTATGGAACACGCAGCACTCCCGAGTCGTTGGTGGACACCATTAAACCCCAAGAAGTATAAATTTCTTCGGGTTTCGCGACCGTGGCGGAATTGGCAGACGCGCCAGCCTTAGGAGCTGGTGGGGCAACCCGTGGGGGTTCGAGTCCCTCCGGTCGCATCTGACAACTGGGCCTGGGGCCTGGGGCCCGGGGCCTGGGGAAAAACGAAACCCCAATCCCAAATCCCAAACCCCACCCCAGGCCCCAGGCCCTAGGCCCCGCAGTTAGATTCTTCCCCAACATGCCCGAAATCCTTGTACGGAAAACCAAGGTCGAACCAGGGGAAGCCTCCCTCGAAGTCACCATCCCCCCCGACAACGTCAAGGCTGCCGCAGAGCGCGCGACGAAGTTCTACCAGGAGCGCGCGCGCCTGCCGGGATTCAGACAGGGCAAGGTGCCGGCCGCCGTGGTCCGGAAGAAATTCGCCGAGGGGATCCGCGAGGAGACACTGCGCGAGCTGGTGCAGGAGAGCTGGCGCGTGGCGCAGAAGCAGGAAGAGTTGAAGCCGATTGCCGATCCCCACATCCATAACCTGAAATGGGAAGAAGGCTCGCCGGTCACCTTCGAATTCCATGTCGAACTGAAGCCCGAGCTGAAGCTGCACCGACTCGGCGGGTTCCGGCTGACGCGGACGGTGCCGGCCATCACCGCGGCGCAGGTCGATGCGCAGCTGAACGCCATGCGCGAGCAGCGCGCGCCGTGGACGCCCGTCGCGAATGAAAAGCCGAAGCCCAAGGATCTGGTGGATGTGACCATCGCCGGTCGCGAGAATGGCGAAGTGAAAGACTCGCAGCCCTACCAGTTCGTGCTCGGCGAGGGGCGCGCCATCCCCGACGTCGAAGAGCGGATCATGGCATTGCTGCCTGGCGAGTCGGTGGACGCGACCGTGAAATTCCCCGACGATTTCGCCGAGGAAGCGAAACGCGGCCAGACGCGTGATGTGCACCTCACGCTGCGCGAGGTGAAGCGCCAGGAATTGCCGGCGCTGGATGACGCGTTCGCGCGGGAGATGGGCGACTTCGAGTCCCTCGAGGCGTTGCGCACCGCCGTCGCAGCGGACCTCGGGAAGGAAGCCGAGCGCGAGGCCGACGCGAAAGTACGGACGGCGCTGGTCCAGGAGATCGTCGAGGCGAACAACGTGGTCGCCCCACGTCCCCTGGTCGAGCGCGTGCTGGGTGCCTACGCCCAGGCGTACGAGATTCCTGAAGAGCGCTGGCAGCAGTTTGCGCAGGAATTCCGCACGATCGCCGAGTCTCAGGTCAAGCGCGATCTCGTGCTCGACCACGTCGTCGAGTCACAGCAGCTGCGGGCAACGGAAGCGGAGCTGGACCAAAAGATTCAAGAGCTCGCTGAGCGGCGCGGCATGAAGGCGGCCGAGCTGTATGCTTCGCTGGAGAAAGCCAAGCGGCTCCGCGATGTTGCGCGGAGCATCACCGAGGAGAAGGTGTTCTCTTATCTCCTGTCGCAGTCCACCGTGGAGCAAGCGTGACGAAGAGCGAAAGCCACATCTATCCGCCGTACATTATCGAGCGCTCGAGCCGTGGCGAGCGCACCTATGACATCTTCAGCCGGCTGCTGATGGACCGTATCGTGTTCCTCGGCACGTCCATCACCGACGATGTCTCCAACATCATCATCGCCCAGCTGCTGTTTCTCGATGCGGACAATCCGGAGCGAGACATCTACCTATACGTGAACTCCCCAGGTGGGCTCGTCTCGTCCGGCATGGCGATTTACGACACGATGCAGTTCCTGCGGGCGCCCGTGAACACGATTTGCATGGGCATGGCGGCGTCCATGGGCTCGTTCCTGCTCACGGCGGGCCGCAAAGGAAAGCGCTCCGCCCTGCCCCACGCCCGGATCATGATGCACCAGCCCTCCGGCGGCACCCAGGGCACCGCCGCCGACATCGAGATTCAGGCGCGGGAGATCCTGTTCCTGCGCCGCAAGTTGAACGAGCTGTACGCCAAGCACACCGGAAAGACCGTCGAGCAGATCGAGAAGGACATGGACCGCGACCGCTTCATGTCGGCGGAAGAGGCCAAAGAGTACGGCTTGATCGATCACGTCATTTCGAACTACGAGGAAATCAAGGAGGACGGGAAAGCAAAGAAGGCATGACTTGCGCCGGTCCGGCGGCCTTCCCATACTAGAGAACGATGTCGCACGACAAACACCTCCGCTGCTCATTCTGCGGCAAATCCAAGGATTCGGTCCGGAAGTTCATTTCGGGGCCGTCTGTCTACATTTGCAATGAGTGCATCGCGCTCTGCAATGAAATCCTGGCGGAGGACGAAGAGCGCGAAGTCGCCGAAGCGATCACGCAGGTCCCCACCCCGGCGGAAATCAAGGATGTGCTGGACCAGTACGTGATCGGGCAGGACCGCGCCAAGAAGACCCTCGCTGTGGCCGTCTACAACCATTACAAGCGCATCAACTCGCATTCGGGGCGCGACAACGACGTCGAGCTCGACAAGAGCAACATCCTCTTGATCGGCCCCACGGGCGTGGGCAAGACGCTGCTGGCCCAGACGCTGGCGCGGATTCTGGACGTGCCGTTCACAATCGCCGACGCCACGACCCTGACCGAAGCGGGCTACGTCGGCGAAGATGTCGAGAACATTCTCGTGCGCCTGCTGCAAGCCGCCGATTTCAACGTGTCCGAGGCCGAGCGGGGCATCGTCTATATCGACGAGATCGACAAGATCGCGCGCAAGTCCGAGAACCCCAGCATTACGCGCGACGTCTCGGGCGAAGGTGTGCAGCAGGCGCTGCTGAAGATTCTCGAAGGGACCGTGGCGAGCGTGCCGCCGCAGGGCGGGCGCAAGCACCCGCAGCAGGAATACATCCAGGTCAACACCAAGGACATCCTCTTCATCTGCGGCGGTGCGTTCGACGGGCTCGAGAAGATCATCGAGTCGCGCACCGGCAGGCGTCAGATCGGCTTCACGAAGGAAGAGGTCGTCGCGGGCGTCGCCGCCAAGGTCAAGAAGAACCCGTTCGTGGACGTCGAGCCCGATGACCTGCTCCGCTACGGCCTGATCCCCGAGCTGGTTGGCCGCCTGCCGGTCACGGTTCCGCTCGACGCGCTCGACGAGGACGCGCTCATCCGGATTCTCACCGAGCCGAAGAACGCGCTGGCCAAGCAGTACCAGAAGCTGTTCGACCTCGAGGATGTACGGCTGACGCTCGACAAGGAAGCGTTGAAGGCGATCGCGCAGAAAGCGATGAAGCGCGGCACGGGCGCCAGAGGGTTACGCGCCATTCTCGAAGAAATGATGACGGAGATCATGTTCGAGCTCCCCAGCCGCGATGACGTGCGCGAGGTTGCGATCACCGCCGAATGCGTAACGTCGGGCCGCGCGCCGCTCCTCGTGACCGAGCGTCCCCGCCAGAAGAAAGAAGCCTGACGGACCCGAAATACATCGGCTCGTTTCCGCGGGCCGATGCGCTGCTCGATCCTCTGCTCCCAGAAGTCGCATTCATCGGCCGCTCCAACGTCGGCAAGTCATCACTGTTGAATGCGTTGGCGGGGCGGCGGATCGCCAAAACGTCTGCGACGCCCGGCAAGACCCGCGCACTCAACGTCTTTCGCATAGACACTTCGCACTACTTCCTCGACTTGCCCGGGTATGGTTATGCTCGGGCGGGCAAGGCGCAGCGCGCAGCCTTTCGCGGGCTCCTCAAGCACGCCCTCCGGCGCGAATGGCTCCGCGGCGTCGTCTGGCTGCTCGACATCCGCCACGCGCCATCGGACGACGATTGGGCGATGCAAGAGTCTTTGGCGCAGGCAGAAACGCACGTGCTCGCGGCGCTGACGAAAGCTGATAAACTTTCAACAGCGCTGCGCCGCACCAAAGAGCATGAGCTGCGCCAGGAGCTGGAGTTGCCGGAGGATCAGGTTGTGGTGACGAGCGCGAAGACCGGAGAAGGTATCGTGGAGCTGAAGGAAGCGATCGGCGCACTGATTTCGGGGGCAACGCAGTGATTCTCGCGCTGCTGCTCAGTCTTGCTCTGTCTCCCCAGGACACGATCCCGGCCGGCTACGGCACGCTGCGTCGCGACGACATCGTCGTGCGCTTCTCGACGGGAACGATCGAAGTGCAAGTGCTGCCCCTCGACGAGGAGGTAATTCGCCTGCTCGCACCGGACACGTATCGCTCGTTGCACCAGCTGGTCAAGAGTCGCTCCAACGACGTCGCGGAGGCCGCCGCCCGCGCGGCAACGGATCAGGCAACCCTCATCATGGTGACCTACCTCGGCGTCGTACCGCAGGCGCGGTTCAATCCCGAGGATCTCAACATCACGAGCCGCGGAAGGCTGTTTCGTCCCGTCGCGATCGTGCCGCTGTCACCGACATGGAGCTCATACCAGCTGGACGCGCGCCAGCAGGCGGCGGCCATCTACCTCTTCGATCCGGCGATCAGCCTGCGGGAGGAGATGGTCGTGAGCTATCAGGGGCAGTCGAGCAACAGCTGGAACAATTCGATCCGGCGGCTCGACCAGGAGCGCGCGCGCGTCAAGGCGCGGGCGCAGGGCGGGACGACTCCGGGACCGTAACCCGCTTCTCCAGATCCGGAGTCCAGCGGACGCGGGCCGAATCCGCGCATACAACCCCGATCCGGCCTCCCTCCCCCTCCCCCCCCAGACGCGCCGCGACCGCAAACGCGCTGTCACACCCGATCGCGAAGAACGCGATCGACCACGCGTGCGCGCTGAGGGCGTCGCCGGCGAGCACCGTGACGGAGCGTGCCCGGCCCGGACGCTCGGGCGATCGCGACTGCGTCCTTATGGAGCCGCCGCGCAGGTCAACCCACCCCAGCGCGTCGAGAGCATTGTCGGGATCAGGAATGCCGACGATGCGGTGCGTGACGCCGCCCGCCGGACCGATCCACAGGTACTGGCCCCCAAGATCGAACAGCGCGCTGTCGGCAACGCCGGCGAGCGCCAACGCTGCGCGGTCGAGCGCATAACCCGACGCCAGACTCTCGGGCGTCGCGCGCATTCCTGTGTGCCGCCGCAACTCGCGCCGCAACGAATCGAGCGGACCGAGCGCGGGTCGACGCTGCACGAGCGAGTCGATGCGTTCGACGGAATCATGCGCCGCTGTGAGCGCGCTCGCGAGACGAGTGGTGTCGGCGGCCCACGCGGCCACGGACATCATGGTGCCCATCGCGGGCCACACGCGCGAGACCGCAGGCGGCGGCTCCGCGCCGCAGCTCGCGATCCCGACGATAAGCGCAAAACTAAGCGCCGAGTGACAGTTACGATTGATTCTCAAGAACGATAGGTGAATATAGAGGGCCATGGATCTGATTGGACAACACCCGCTGCTTTTCACCGCCCTGCTCGTTGCCGTGCTCGGCACGGGCGGCCTGTTGTGGCGACTGCGGCAGCGGCTGGTTCGATCCGAGCAAGAGCGCCGCCGCGCCGCCGACGAGCTCAATCGCCGGCTCTCCGAGCTGTTTTCGCTGCAAGAGTTGTCGTACGTCCTCTCCGATTCGCTCGAGCTGGACCGCATCGTCGAGCAGGTCGTCCGCTACGCGCTGCGCTTCCTCGATGCGCAGGGCGCGCTGCTCGCCCTCGTGGGCGACACACCCGACGAGGCGATCCAGGTGGCCGCCGCGGAAGGGACCCTGGAAGCGCTGCGAGGGCGGAGCGTTTCCACGACTGACCCGGGGTTGGTCGCCCGGGCCACGGGTCGTGACCACCTCGAACTGATACGGAACGCGGGTCCGGAACCGACCGCCATCGTCCATGGCTTCGAGGCGGTCGCTGCGGCCGCCGTGCCGTTGCGCTCGCACGGCGCGGTCATCGGCACACTGGTCATCACCGATCCACGCGAGGGCCAATTCGCCCCCGAGGACGTGCGACTGCTCTCCACGCTGGCCACGCACGCGGCCGTGGTCATTGCCAACGCGCGGTTCTTCGAGATGGTCCGGCGCGCCAAAGAGCAGTGGGAGACGGCATTCGACGCGCTGAGCGAAGGGATCGCGGTGGTGGATCCGGACGGCGTCGTCCGCCGGGCGAATCGTTCGCTGGCGAGCCTACTGGGCGTGCCTATCCCCACCCTCGTCGGGACACCTTTGGGCGAGGCCCTGCTCGGCAAGTCGCACGCTCTGGCGGAATTGCTCGACAAGACGCTGGACGGCGAGCGCACGGCGCCGTTGGTCGCCCGCTCCGAGCGGCTGCAGCGCTCCGTGCGCGTGAATGCGGCCCTGATCGCGGGCGCCGGCTTCGCACAAAGCGTCGTCGTACTGGTGGAGGACGTCACCGACCAGCAGGCGCTCGAGACCCAGCTCGTCCAAAGCGAGAAGCTCGCCGCCGTCGGCCAGCTCGTCTCGGGCGTCGCCCACGAGCTGAACAATCCACTGACCTCGATCGCCGGCCTGTCCGAGTTCCTGCTCGAGCAGAAGGAGCTCGGGAAAAAAGACCGCGGGCACCTGCAGGTCATTCACGAGCAGGCCGAGCGCGCGGGCCGCATCGTGCGCAACCTGCTGACCTTTGCCCGCAAGGGGACGGGCGAACGCGAGCCGGTCGACCTCAACGACTTGATCCGTGGCACCCTCGCGTTGACCGCCTACGATCTGAAGCTCAAGGACGTCACCGTTACCCGGGAGCTGAGCGGCGCGCTGCCCCCGGTCCTGGGGGACCGGCATGGCTTGCAGCAGGTCGTGCTGAACCTCGTGACCAATTCGGCGCAGGCGGTCGCCGAGAATCCCCGCGAGCGCCTGCGCGAGATCACGGTGTCGACTTGGTTCGATGGCCAGGTGCATCTGCGCGTCGCAGATTCGGGACCCGGGATTCCGGAGGACGTGCGGCAGAACGTGTTCACCCCGTTCTTCACGACGAAGGAGCCCGGAAAGGGGACGGGCCTGGGTCTCTCGATCACGTATTCCATTGTCGACAGCCACGGCGGGCACATCACGATCGAGCCGCCTCCCACGGGCGGCGGAGCCGCCTTCCGTGTGGATCTCCCACCGGCGCCCGCCGAGGCGCTGGCGCAAGCCTCGACGCCGGCTCCCGCGCAACCGGCCGGGACGGTGGGTGGCGCGCAGTTCGTCAAGCGCACCATTCTCCTCGTCGACGGCGATCCGGCGGTGCAACGCACGATCAAAGCGCTCTTCGCGCGCGACGGGCACGACGTCGAAGTCGCGGGCGACCCCCAGCACGCGCTCGATCTGGCGCTGGGGGGGGGGAGCTTCGATCTGGTCATTACCGACGCGCGCGCGATGGCGCCGGGCAAACGCGGCGTGCTACTGGCGGAAGAACTGGTGATGAAGCTGCCGGCACTCAGGGAACGGATCATCGTCGCCACGGGCGACGTAAGGGCGGCCACGGAGGAGACGCTGGCGCGTCTCGGAGTGCGCTACGTGCGCAAGCCTTTCAACCTGCGCGATCTTCGCGTGGAGGCCGCGCGTTTGTGGGAAGCAACCGCGCTGTCGTAAGCTTCTGCCGGCCACCCGTACGTCGAGAGATTCACCGAGCCGCCTCCCGTAAACCGCACGCCTTCGCGCAGCAGCAACGCGCGCTGCAGGACGCTCGAGTGATCGTGTCCGGAGAGCGAGATGCGGCCTGCCGCGTTGATTACGCGCCACCACGGTACGTCGTTGTCGTCGGGAAGCGCGGAGAGTGCCCAGCCCACGGTGCGCGCTGCGCCGGGTCGACCGGCCAGCCGCGCGATGATGCCATAGGTCGCGACCCGCCCCTTGGGGATGTGACGGACCACGCGGTAGATCCGATGGTAGAATGGATTCACGAGGGCGCCCGCTACTAGCTTACGCGCAGAACATCTTCCAGCAAGCCTGCGTCACCACCCCCCACTATTGACAAAATGTCGTCCAGTGCTCTCCGCTCACGGGGCCAGGCAAACCGCGTCCCCGCGTCCGCGGGGCTCATCCATTCGGCGCGGTCGTGCTCGTTCGAGAGCCGCACCGTGGCGCCGGAGGACACGAACGCCACGAACACGGGAATTACCGCCAGCACATCGGTGCGATGCTGATAGAACGCTTCGGTGCGGCTGAGATTGTAGAATTTTTCGGGCACGAGGCCGGTCTCTTCACGCAGCTCGCGCAGCGAGGCCTCGACGGGGGTTTCTCCCTGCTCGATGGTGCCGTGAATCGTTTCCCACGATCCGGGACAGCGGCCGGCGTGACTGCGGCGCAGCG